>JAIQFI010000015.1 GCA_020073345.1 Terriglobia bacterium | reverse complement strand
CAAAGGAGGGATGTTTCTCTGGGGACTCAGTCCCCAGACCCCTGGGATTTATCGCTTGGATGCCAATCCCAGTGAATCACTTTTGCCGCTGGGGCTCAGTTTTAACCGAACCCCAGCCTGGTCTTGGCCCCGGAGTCGGCGCTCAGCTTGCTTCCCAGCAGAGGCTTATCCTCCGCTCCGGCCGCTTGTAGTGTATCCGCAACAGCAGTTTTGCGCAACGGTGGAACGAAAAAAGAGCTTGATTATCTCAGCGCTTTCAGACATGCTCCGTTATGGGAATCGTGCTAGATCCGACCAAACGCGGCCCGACCCACCCGACCGAGGAAATCCTCGAAGAGTACGTACTCCATCATCTTTCGGAGCAACTTGCCGCCCAAGTCGAAGAACACCTTCTGATCTGCCATAGCTGTCAAGACGCGGTAGCGGAAACCGAAGAGTTCGTGTCCGCTCTGAAGCTCGCGGGGAGACATCCGGATTTAGCGCACAACCCAGCTCCGGCCCTCAGGCAGGCTCGTCGGGGCTGGCGGAATTCCCTGGAAGCACTCCCCGGCTTTGCCATCAACGGGACGGGTATGGCGGCCGTCGTCGTCCTGGCCCTGCTAGCGCTCCTGAAGTTCCAGAAAGACCCCCAAGCGCCGCTCGTGCCGGTTGCCGTGAGCCTTTCCTCGCTGCGAGGCGCCAATCCCGTGTCTCCCGCACCGGCCGGGAAACCGCTTCAACTCAACATCGAATCTCCCGACCTTGCACCGGACCTGGTATCTGGAACGCAGTACCGGGTGGAGGTGGTGGATGCTACGGGAAATCCGGTTTGGAAGGGAACGGTTACGGAAGCCGGTGGGAAACTGGTCACGTCGATGTCAAAGCCGCTTTCAAACGGCATGTACTGGGTTCGCCTTTACGGCGCGGACTCAGAGCTGCTTCGCGAATTCGGCATGTCGGCGAGGTAACGTTAGAGTCTCAATTCGTATCCCGCCGAGCGCATTCCGTCGATGATCCGTGAGCGAACCGCGCCGACTTCTTCGGCGGAAAGCGTCCGGTCCGGAGCGCCGACCGTGAGCCGGTAGGACAGACTGCGTGCCCCGTCAGCTAGCGCGAATTCCCGCAAGAAAACGATAGAGAGTAACGGGCCGCCAGCCAACTTTTCCAGAGCCCATTGCACATCGGCGATCAGCGTCCGGGGTCCCGCGAGAACCGAGAGATCGAACGCACTCTCGGGGAACCGGCGCAACGGTTGATAGCGCTCCGTGGCTGGCTGTAGAGACATGAGCCGAGCCAGATCCAGATCCAGCACGGCGGCGCGGCCGCCCTCGACCATTCTTGGATGAAATTCGAACAGGCGACCTAATCTTGTGTCGCCATGCCAGACGTCTCCGGTGCGGCCAGGATGCTCGTAGGATTGCGTGGCGTCTGCAGGGCGCACCGAGACTCCGGGCAGCATGCATTCGGCCAGACGCTTGAGTTCGAACAGCGAGGATGCCCCGTCGTCCTTCGCATATAGTGCCGCCGCGAAGTGCGGCACTTCACGATCCGGATAAATCGCGCGGCCAATTTCGAACAGACGGAACTGGTCGAAATGGCGCGCGTTATCGTTGATGTTCTTCCAAATGCCCGGCAAGAGGCTGGTGCGCAGCAGATTCTGATCCGACACGATGGGGTTCAAGACGTGCACATGCGCGGACAAATCGACGGAAAAGACGCGCGCCATTTCCTCGCTGATGAAAGAGTAGTTGTGGACTTCAGTGAAACCCTGCGCGGCGGCCATCTCGCGAACGCGGTGGTGAAACTCACGCTCGGGGCTCCCCGGAGGGACGCGCGCGGGCGTTAGTGGAGCGACCGGCGGAATAGAATCGTAGCCGATCATCCGCCCGACTTCCTCCACCAGATCGTCCTTGATGGAAACGTCTTTGGTGGCGCGCCAGGTCGGCACAAACACGGAGAAGACGCGCGGGGCGATCTCTTCCACGCGAAATTCGAGCGACTCCAGAATGCGGCGCACTTCTTCCCCGGAGACAGCCCGGCCCAGCTTGCGATCGAGCCAGTCAATTGGCAGCACCACCGGAGCCGCCTCAGGCATCGGCCGATAATTATCAGCCAGGCCGCCGACTAGGCGGATACCGGGAGACACTTCCTGCAGCAGGGCAAACGCCCGCTCCAGGCCGCGGATGGTGTTCACCGGGTCTTGCGCTTTTTCAAAACGCATGGAGGCGTCGGTGCGGAGCTTGAGCTTCGCAGAAGTTTTGCGCACACTGGACGCGTTGAAATTCGCGCTTTCAAGAACAATCCTAGTGGTGAAATTCGAAATGGCGCTGTCCGCGCCGCCGATGATACCGGCGATAGCCACCGGCCCTCCGGGATCGGCGATCACCAGATTCGAGGGGTCGAGCGCGTAACTTTCCTCGTTTAGCGCCTTGATGGTTTCCCCAGCGCGAGCCGAACGAACGATAATCTCATCGCCCTGGAGTTTGGCGGCATCGAAGGCGTGCATGGGCTGCGCGAGCTCTGCCAGCACGTAGTTGGTGACGTCGACGATGTTGTTGATGGGGTTCAGTCCTACTGCTTCGAGCCGCTGCTGAAGCCACTGCGGCGACGGCTTAACCGTAACATTCTCGAACACCAGCGCGGAGTAGCGCGGGCAGAGCGCATGGTCCTCGATAGACACTCGCACAGGCGCACTGCCGGGGAATTCCGCGGATTTCACCGGATCGACCAGCTTGCGGCCCAGAATCGCGGCTACTTCTCGCGCCATGCCGTAGTGACCCCACAGATCGGGCCGGTGAGTGAGCGATTTATTGTCGATTTCGATGACGTAATCGTTGCCGTGTTGCTCTACGCCTTCCGATTCGGCCGTCTTGATAGTAATGAGCTGAGACAGTTCGTGCGGCGGCGCATCGAGCTGATCCACCAGGTCGCGCAGCCAGTTGTAGGAAAACTTCATCGCCTAAAACTGCCTCAGGAATCTAAGATCGCCACCGGCGAACAGACGAATATCGTCGATGCCGTAGCGCATCATGGCCAAGCGCGTGAGCCCCAGGCCGAAGGCGAAGCCGTTCCATTGTTCCGGATCGACGCCGCCATAGCGCAGCACCGCCGGATTCACCAGTCCACAGGGCAGCAGCTCTACCCAGCCGGATTGTTTACAAACAGCGCAGCCCTTGCCGCCACAGATGAGGCACTGAATATCGAGCTCGAAGCCGGGCTCGACGAAGGGGAAGAAACCGGGCCGCAGGCGCACCGTGACGTCGCGGTGGAAGATGGCCGAGAGCAGCGTCTTCATGAAGTACAGCAGGTGCGCGACGGAGACGTCGCGGTCCACCATCATGCCCTCGAGCTGATAGAAAGTGTGCTCGTGCGAAGCGTCGACTTCCTCATTGCGGAACACGCGTCCGGGGGCGATCATCTTGAGCGGCGGCCCGAATTTCTCCAGGGCCCGCAGCTGCACCGGCGAGGTGTGCGTCCGCAAAAGGCGGCCGTCCTTAAGCCAGAACGTATCCTGCGCATCGCGCGCGGGGTGATCGGCGGGGATGTTGAGGGCGTCGAAGTTGTAGTATTCGGTCTCGACCTCGGGACCATCCATGATCGCGAAGCCGAGCGATACGAACAGCTCCTCTAGCTCGCGCTGGACCTGGGTAGTCGGGTGCAGGCTGCCGGGCCTTACGCCGGGGGCGGGCGCGGTGAGATCGATCCACTCGGATTCGAGGCGCGCGTCTTGTGCCACAGACGCTAACGCGTCCTTTCGTTCGTCGAGGCGGGTTTCGAGCTCCTGCTTCACAGCGTTGAGAAGCTTACCCACGCGGGCGCGCTCTTCCGGCGGGAGCTTTCCGAAAGTCTTGCTCACTTCGGCGAGTTTTCCCTTGCGGCCCAGTGCCTCGACGCGAATCGCCTCCAGCGCGTCGAGCGTGGTGGCTCGCTCCAGCGCGCCGAGAGACGCGGCGTGCAACTCGGAGATGATCTGTTCTGGGCTCCGATCCGACACGTTACAACGCCGCTCCGTTCGCTTCGAGGAACTCGACCATGGCCTGCTGCGCCTTGGTGAGGGCGAGATCGAGAGGCTTCTGGTTGTTATCGGCGCGGACGGAAACGTCAGCGCCCGCTTCGATCAGGGCGCGGGCGGACTCCAGGTCGCCGCTCATCGCCGCGGAGTGCAGCGGCGCCCATCCGCCGTGCTGGCGAGCATTCGCGTTGGCGCCATGATCGAGCAGAAGCTTGACGATTTCAGCGTGTTTGCCGGCTGCGGCGGCATGCAGGGGCGTGTTCTCCATCTGATTCGTGGATCGTGCGGTCACACTTGCGCCCTTATTCAGCAACAGACGCACGGCGGCGCCCTTTCCAAAAAATGCCGCCAGGTGCAAGGGCGTCCAGCCATCGGGACTCATTACAAAAACCAAGGAGCGGTTGCCGGTCAGCGGCTCTTCCAGACGCTTGGCGTCTCCCAGGATGGCCGCGGCGAAGATCGCGAGCGTGGGATCGGCATCCACCAGAGTCTGGACACGCGCGAGATCCCCGGCACGCGCGGCCTCGAAAAGTTCCTTCATGCGGCAGGCTGGAACACCTGTTCGGCCTTGGCAATTTCCCAACCCAGGTGATTGATATAGAATAGCAGCGCCGGCGCGGGATAGACGGCGCGGAATTTGTCCCAGACCTGCTGCTGCCAGCCATCTTTGAGATGACCGGCGACGTCGGCGTCCTTGGCGAAGAACCCGTCTTCATGCGGGATTCCCTGGTGGTCCAGCACGGCGCGGATCATGTCCAGATGCGAGATCAGGATGGCTTGTGAGACCTCGGCCGCGAACTCGTCGTCGCGTTCCCCGATGCGCGCCCAGATGCGCGGCGAGGCCTTGCGAAGCGTTTCCGAATTCAGCTTGTTGAGATACAAAATGGTCTTCACGCGGTCGAAGAGCTGGTAGGTCTTTAGGCGGCCCATGGAGATGCTGCGGAGCAGGCTGTTGAAGTTCTCCTCGCCCAACTGGAGAAAGATGTCGGAAAGCTGCATCAGAGTCATTGTAGCGGCTTAACCCAATTAAGCGAGACGCCCGTCTCGCAGTAACGGCTTTTGAACATTGCATTGCTACAATGGTTCGCTGGAGTGTGGATCTCTTCAGCTAATGAATAACGTAATCGTCCTGGGCGCGCAGTGGGGCGACGAGGGCAAAGGTAAAGTAGTCGATCTCCTGGCGGAGCGGTTCGACATCGTGGCGCGGTACCAAGGCGGACACAACGCCGGTCACACGGTGTTTATCGGCGAGAAGAAGTTCATTCTCAAGCTGATCCCCAGCGGGATTCTCCGCCCGGGCGTGACCGCGGTGATCGGCAACGGCGTCGTCGTGGATCTCGCCGCGCTGGCCGAGGAAATGGCCATGCTCGAAGCCGCAGGGATTGACGTCCAATCGCATCTCCGCATCAGCAATCGCGCGCATGTGATCTTTCCGTTCCACAGGCTGGTGGAAAAGATGTCGGAAGCCCGCGAGAACCGCATTCCGCTGGGCACCACGGCGCGCGGGATCGGGCCGTGTTACGAGGATAAAATCGGCCGCCGCGGGATCCGCATCGCGGATCTCTACGATCCGGCCAGTTTCCGCGAGCTCTACGACACCCTGGCCGAAGACAAGAACACGCTGGCAGAAACGTTCCACCTGGAAGGACCCATCGATTACACGGCCATTCGTTGTCAAACCGAAGCGCTGGCCGCGAAGATCCGTCCGCTGGTTTGCGATACGTCGGTCCTTCTCGCGGACGCGATGGAAAGCGGAAAACGCGTCCTGTTCGAAGGCGCGCAGGGGACCATGCTCGATATCGACCACGGTACCTATCCGTTCGTCACTTCTTCGAGCGCCGCGGCCGGCGGAGCCTGTACCGGCCTGGGCGTTCCTCCCACGCGAATTCAGGGCGTGATTGGAGTGTCCAAGGCGTACATCACGCGCGTAGGAACCGGACCCTTCCCGAGCGAGAGCAAGGACGCCGCGGGCGATCTGCTGCGCCGCGAAGGCAACGAATACGGATCGGTCACCGGCCGTCCTCGCCGCTGCGGCTGGTTCGATGCGCCGCTGCTGCGCTACACCGCGATGGTCAACGGCTTCGATTCTCTGTTCATCACCAAGCTGGACGTGCTGGACCAGCTGGCCAAGATTCCGGTATGTGTCGGGTATTGGCTGGACGGCAAGGAAGTCGAGGAAATGCCGGCTACCTACCGGTCGCTTGAAGGCGTGGAGCCGCTGTATGAGAAGCTGCCGGGCTGGCAGACCTCGACGCGCGGCGTTACGCGCTACGAGGATCTTCCCGAAAAAGCTCGCGCGTACCTGAAGTTTCTGGAAGAGCGCTCGGGCGTCGAAATTGGCGCGATCTCGACGGGTCCGGAACGGACCGAGACCATCATCCGCACCGGGTCCAAACTCGACCAGCTCATCGGCTGAGACGCTTCTTTCGGCGCACACTTTCCGTCACAATGGTACGAGGGCGGATCATACTTATGGACAACCAGCCGCAGTCCCGGTTGAGCTTGGCAACGGTAGTCCTGATCGCGGGCTTCGCCGGCCTCTTTGTCGCGCAGGTTTTCACCATCAAGAGCCTGCGGACGACTGAATCCCGTCTGGCCGCAGTCCAAGCCGATCAATCTAAGGTGCGCGAGATGGTCGAGGGGCAGGTCGCCGAGCTGCGCGAAACTGCCGCGACGGCCGCGGCATCGGCCGCCGCCGAACGCCAGAAGGCGATCGACGCAGTGCGTGACGAAGTGGACAAAGCCCGCCGCCAGGCGCGCGGTGTCGCCGGCAAAGTCAAGGAAGAAACCATGAGGAGCGTGGAAGATCTCGCCAGCCGCGTGGACAAAAGTGAATCCAGGCTTAGGCAGCAGCAGGAAGCGGACAAGCGGGTAGCTACTGAGATCACCAGTCTGAAGCAGGCGACGAAGTCGGCGCAATCGAACATCACCGACGTATCCAGTGAAATGAAACAGGTGCGGACCGAAGTCGCCAAAACACAGACCCATCTGGAGCGAACCATCGCGGACTTGAAACGCGCGACCGGCGATATGGGCTTAGTCAGCGGATTGATCGCGACCAACTCCCGGGAGATTGATGCGCTGAAACAGTTGGGGGACCGGAACTATACCGAATTCACGCTGTACAAGGGCAAGGAGCCAATCCGGCTGGCCGACATTTCGATCCTGCTGAAAAAGGCGGACGCCAAAGCCAACCGCTACACCTTGGAACTCCAGGTGGACGACCGCAAGATCGAAAAGAAAGACAGGTCCGCGAACGAGCCGGTGCAGTTCTACGTGGGCGGTAGCCGCCAGCCGCACGAACTCGTGGTCAACGAGATCGGGAAGGACCAGATCGTCGGGTACCTGGCTACGCCAAAGGGGCCGGCGTCGCGCCCCTAACGGCGCCCGTAAGGCTTGCGGGCCTGTTACACTAACGTTTTCTATGGCCGTCAGTAAAGAACTGCTGGAAATCCTGGTTTGCCCGCTGTGCAAGGCGCCAGTGGAGTTGAAGCAGGATCAGAGTGGCCTGAAGTGCGTCGAGTGCAAGCGGGTGTATCCTATTCGCGACGACATCCCGGTGATGCTGGTCGACGAGGCACGAATCGAAGAATAAACACGCGTGGCCTATTTGCTGGAGCGGCTGCCGTCTGGCTCGCGGATCACCGTGATCCGTCTGCGCTCCCTGGGCGACTGCGTACTCACCACGCCGGCGCTGGCTCTGCTGAAGTCCCATCGCCCGGATGTGCGAATTGGCGTGGTGGTTGAGGACCGGTTTCGGGCGGTGTTCGAAGGCAGTTCGCTGGTGGATGAGATTCTGCCTCCAGTGGCGCGGACCATAGCGCAGTGGCGGTCCAAGATGGCCCTGAATTTTCACGGTGGATCCCGCAGCCTGTGGCTGACAGCCGCTTCCGGCGCGGAGATCAGGGCTGGATTCGCGCACCACACCTACAGTTTTCTTTACAACGCGAAAATTCCCCGTGCTCAGGAGATTCTGGGCGAGGAGCGGCGGGTGCACACGGCCGAACATATCGCTTCGGCGATGTTCTGGATGGGCGTGCCTCGAACTGAGATCCCGCGCGCGCAACTGCATGCCGGCCCAACGCCGCTCGCGGGCGCGTACGCGGTGTTTCATCCCTTCGCCTCGACACCCGAAAAGACGTGGCCGGCGGAGCGTTTCCTTGCGGTCGCCGAGCACCTCCGGGATAAGGCGGGCCTGGAGCCTGTGTTCCTGGCCGGTCCGGCCGACGACCCTGACGCATTCGCCAAGTTTCGTGTAATCCGCAATGCTCCGCTGACTCAGGTGAAAAGCGTCGTGGCGGGCGCGCAACTCTTCGTGGGGAATGACAGCGGCCCGGCGCATATCGCGGCGGCCTTCGGCGTTCCCTCGGTGGTTCTGTTCGGCCCCAGCGATCCGGTCACGTGGGCCCCCTGGAAGACGGAAGCAAGAGTACTGACCGCCCCGGAATCGATTGGCCACATCACGGTCGAGGAAGTCCTGGCGGCCGCCGAAACGCTGAAGGTGCGCGCGTGAGCGACCTCGCCCGGCTGTTGCGTTACTCGCGGCCGTACGCCGGATATCTGTTGCTGTCGGTGCTGCTGATGGCATGCGTAGGCGCGGCGCAGGCGCTCACCGTGCGGCTGATCGGCCCGATCTTCGACCGCGTCCTCAATCCGGCCTCAGCCGACGCGCCGGTGCTGCTGTTCACCATTCCGGGGTGGAAGTATCAAGTCTATCTGGACAGCTTCATGCCCGCCTCGGTCCACAATGTCTGGACTATGGTGGCGGCCGGAATCCTGGCGGTGTTCGCGATCAAGGGGCTGTGCGACTACGCCGGAAATTACCTGGTGAATTATGTGGGACTCTCCGCGGTGACGGACTTGCGGCAGGACGTTTTCGACCGTGTGGTCCACCAGGACGCACATTTTTTCGAGTCCAACTCGACGGCGCGAGTGATGTCATCCATCATGAACGATCTTGAAAAGATCCAGGTGGCGATGTCCCACATCCTTGCCGATCTGTTGCGGCAAAGCTTCACCGCCCTCGCCCTGTTGCTGGTGGTCCTGCAAACCGACTGGAAGCTTGCACTGGGAAGCCTGACCCTGCTTCCCTTTGTATTGCTGCCGACCCTGCGGCTGGGCCGCCGCATTCGCCGCACGACGCGGAGCGCGCAGGATAATGCCGCGGAACTCAACCAGGTACTGCAAGAGACTTTGAGCGGCCATCAGGTGGTGAAATCGTTTGGAGCCGAGGACATCGAGTCCAACCGCTTCCGTGACCGCGCCGAACGCCTGCGCAACAGTAATCTGCGCTACGTCGCGCAGCAGGCCGTGGCGTCGCCGCTGATCGAGTTCTTCGCGGCCATCACCATCGTGGGCCTCCTGACCTACGCCCGGACGCAGATTAAGGCCGGCCTGATGAGTACCGGCGAGTTCACCAGTTTTGTGATCGCGCTGCTGGTGCTGTATGAGCCGGTGAAACGGCTTACCGGCATCCACAACATCTTTCAGCAGGCGCTGGGCGCGTCGCAGAAAGTATTCGAGTATCTGAATCGCGAGCTGCAGGTCAAGGAAGAGCCCAGTGCCGCCAGGCTGACTCGCTTCGAGAAAGCCATCGTGTTCGAAGGCGTGAATTTCCGTTACCCGACGTCACCGGAGGGGCCCGAGGGCCTGGTGCTTGATCGAATTAATCTGGAGGTGAAGGCCGGGGACGTTGTGGCGCTGGTGGGACCGAGCGGCGCGGGCAAGACCACGCTGGCCAATTTAGTGCCGCGCTTCTACGATGTGACCGGCGGCGCCATCCGCATCGATGGAAAGGACTTGCGCGAGCTTAAGCTCGCGTCCCTGCGCGACAAGATCAGCATCGTGGCGCAGGATACGTTCCTGTTCAACGACACGGTGGGAGCCAACATTGGCTATGGATTGCGGCACGCCTTACCCGAACAGGTATACCAGGCCGCACGTGATGCCCTGGCCGAGGAATTCATCTCGCGCATGCCGCAGGGATACGGCACTATTATCGGGGAGCGCGGAATCAAGCTGAGCGGCGGCCAGCGGCAGCGGCTCGCGATTGCGCGGGCTCTACTTAAGAATGCCCCGATCCTGATCCTGGACGAGGCCACGTCGCATCTGGACACCGAATCCGAGGTGCTGGTGCAGAAAGCCCTGCAAACCTTGATGGCGAACCGCACCGTCATCGTGATCGCGCACCGGCTATCTACCGTGCGCCGGGCTGACAAGATCGTCGTGCTCGACCGCGGCCGCGTCGCCGAAACCGGCCGTCACGACGAGCTGGTGAATCGGGGCGGCCTGTACCAGCGGCTATACGAGTTACAATTCCTCGAAGCGGATGTGAATCCCGCCGACATGAATAAGTAAAGATGGCTAACTCTCCCCTGCGTAGCATGACCGGATTCGCCCGTGCCCGCCGCCCTCTAGGCGACGGCGAACTGGTGGTGAGCGTGAAGACGCTGAACCATCGTTCGCTGGACGTACATGTGCACGCCCCTTCCGTGACCGATCCGTTCGAGAACGCCGTGCGATCACTCGTGAAGAGCCGATTGGTGCGGGGGCACGTGGAAGTGCGGATCGCCCTTCCGCCGGGCGCGATGAACGGAAGCTCAACAGCGCTTAACCGCACGCTCCTCGAAGAATACCTGAGCGCGTTCAATCAGGCTGCGGCCGAACACGGTCTGGACGCCCATCCGGATCTGAACGCGGCGCTGCGGATTCCGGGGATGTTCGGCGAGGTTTCCGAGGGTTCGGAGCTGCCCCCCGGAACTGAAACGGCGATGCTCGATGCGCTGGGAGCAGCGCTCGACGAGCTGAACCAGTTTCGCGCGCGCGAAGGCGCCGAAATCGCCAAGGAAATGTCGGGGCACAATACCCAGCTCGGCGTGCTCGCCGAGGAGATGGAAAAGATCCGCGCCAATGCGCAGGAGGTTTTTCAAAGCCGGCTCGCCGAGCGCCTGAAGGACCTGCTCAAGGGCGTGCAACTCGATCCGCAAAGGCTGGCCCAGGAAGCCGCGGTTCTGGCGGATCGCAGCGATATCGGCGAAGAGCTGGCCCGGCTGAAGATCCACGCCGGGCAACTCGCGACGCTGCTCGACGCCGGTGGCGAAAGCGGCAAGAAAATCGATTTCCTCTTACAAGAGATGAACCGCGAGACGAATACCATTCTGTCGAAAACCAGCGGCGCGGGCGAAATCGGCCTCAAAATAACCGAACTGGCGCTGGCCGCCAAGGCGGCCATCGAGAAAATCCGGGAGCAGGCGTTAAACCTTGAGTAAAACGGCCACCTTGAATAGAGCCACGGGCATCACGACAGTCTTTATCATTTCGGCGCCCTCGGGTTCCGGCAAATCGACGCTGGTGTGCGAGCTCATGAAACGTATCCCCGACCTGTATTTTTCGGTTTCCTACACTACGCGACCCCCGCGGGGCCAGGAAACAGACGGCAACGAGTATCATTTCATTTCCCGGGCTGAATTTGAGCGGCGTCTGGCCAACGACGAGTTCCTGGAATCGGCCGAGGTGTTCGGGAATTACTATGGAACCCACCGCAGCGAGCTGGACCGGGCCCGCGCCGCCCGGGCCGACCTGGTACTCGACATTGATGTGCAGGGTGCGCGACAATTAAAAGGGAGAATATCCGAAGCGGTATCTATATTTATTCTTCCGCCGAGCCGCCAAGTTCTGGAAGAGCGTTTGCGGGCGAGGTCTCAGGACTCCGAAACGGTGATTGAGCGCAGGCTCAAAGAGGCCGCGGAGGAAATTCGGAATTATTCGCAGTACGACTACCTGCTGGTGAATCGGGAGGTGCAAGCTTCCACGGATACGCTGGTGTCGATTGTTAGATCCGTGCGCAGCCGCCGCGACCGGATGGAGCAGCAGATTCGCCCGATTCTGGAGACTTTTGAAGATGGCCGAAACAAATCTTAAGCAGATCGCTCAGAGCGTGATCCCGGACGATCCGGAGGCGAGCGCCTACCGGTTTATCATCGTCGCCGCCAAGCGCGCGCGGCAGTTGCAGAACGGTGCGCGCAGCTTCCTGCCCACCACGTCCAAGAAGCCCACCGTGATGGCGATGGAAGAAGTCCGCCGCGGCTTGGTCCAGTATGAGGACATCGCGATTCAGCACATGTTCGAGCCGCCGCCCGAAGAATAGACGAGTTCTATGCCGGTGACGACGAACGTTGCCCTGGGAGTTGGCGGAGGCATCGCCGCGTACAAAGCCGCGGAGTTGGCGCGCGCCCTGATGGAGCGTGGTTTCTCCGTGCAAGTGCTGATGACGCGGTCCGCGGAAGAGTTCGTTCGGCCCCTCACCTTTGCCGCGCTCACCGGCCGCAAGGTGCTTACGCACCTCTTTGGCGCCGTCAGTCCCGAGGACACCTTGGACAGCGCGATCGAGCACATTCGCGTGGCGCAGGAGAATCAGATTCTGGTGATCGCGCCTGCCACGGCCGATCTTCTCGCCAAGCTGGCGCACGGGATGGCCGACGATTTCCTCACCACCACCTATCTGGCGTTCACGGGGCCCGTGGTGCTGGCGCCCGCGATGAATACCAACATGTGGAATCATGCGGCCACGCAGGAGAATCTTCGTATTTTGCGCGCGCGTGGCCACGTCATCGTCGAGCCTGACGAAGGCATTCTGGCCTGTGGCATCGTGGGGCCGGGGCGGCTGGCCGAACCCGAGGTTATCGCGCAGGCGGTCTCCGAAGTCGCTCTAAGCGGCGCGAATCGCGCCAGCGCCAAACGGGATCTGGAAGGGGAAACCGTTCTGATCACGGCCGGGCCGACCCAGGAGCCGCTCGATCCGGTACGGTATCTCAGCAATCGGTCCAGCGGGAAGATGGGATATGCGCTGGCCGAGGCCGCCTCGGAGCGGGGAGCCCGGGTCATCCTGGTTTCCGGACCGGTTACGTTGGCCGCACCCGCGCTGTCTTCAGGTATCGAGCTGATTCCCGTGCGAACTGCCGTCGAAATGCGCCAAGCCGTGATGGATCATCTCGAGCAGGCCACCCTGGTCATCAAGGCCGCCGCCGTCGCCGATTATCACCGCGCGAACCCGCCTCAGCAGAAAGTCAAGAAAACCGCGGCGCGGCTTTCGCTGGAGCTCGATCCGACTCCGGATATCCTGGCCGAGGTGGGCCGCAAGAAAGGCGACCGGCTGCTGGTGGGCTTCGCGGCCGAGACCGAGAACCTGATCGAGGAAGCCCGCCGCAAGATGCAATCCAAGAATTGCGATATGGTCGTTGCCAACCTCGTATCGCAGCCGGGCATTGGGTTTGACTCGGATGAAAACGAAGTGACCCTGGTGTTGCGCACGGGTGAAACTATCCCCGTCGAGCGCGCTTCAAAGAGCGCCATCGCGCACCGGATCTTCGACGAGATGATCAAGCTGCGTCTGGCTCTGCACAGCGCCCAATGAATACTGCCCAGCTTCGGGAGAAACTAGAGTTTTACCGCGACCTGGGCGTCGACGAATTATATGTGCGGCGGGCGATCTCGTCGCCTGCCAGCGACGTCCACGTCCCGCAAGGAAACGTCAATCAAGGAGCCGCTTTGCCCTCCGCCTCTGCTGCCCTACCCTCGCTCGCCCCGGAAGGAGACACGCTCCTCAAGATCCAGCAGGACATCGGAGACGACTGCCGCCGTTGCCGTCTGTGCGAAGGCCGGTCGAAGATCGTGTTCGGATCGGGCAACGAGCAATCCGGCCTGGTGTTCGTCGGCGAAGGGCCGGGGGCCGATGAAGACGCGCAGGGCTTCCCCTTTGTCGGCCGCGCAGGGCAGCTGCTGACGCAGATGATCGAAAACACCGCCAGCAAAGAAGGCATTCCGATCCGGCGTCCCGATGTCTACATTTGCAACGTGGTCAAGTGCAGACCCCCTGAGAATCGCACGCCGCAGCCGGATGAAATGGAAATTTGCGGCCAATTTCTGTTCCGCCAGCTGATGGCGATCCGGCCCAAAGCGATTTGCGCCATGGGTTCTACCGCCGCCAAGGCGCTACTCGGCACCAAAGAAGGAGTCACCCGCCTGCGCGGCAAGTGGCACAAGTGGCGCGACCTCCCAGTGATGGTGACCTATCATCCGTCCTATTTGCTGCGTCCGTACAATCAGGACGCGAAGCGGGAAGCGTGGGAAGACCTGAAGAAGGTCCTGCACTTTGTGTACGACTGAACTCGCGAATGACCTCGCTTATGAGTGGGCGCGGCCGGTTCATTACCTTTGAAGGTCCGGAAGGCAGCGGCAAATCCACGCAGCTCCGCGTGCTCGGCGAGCGTTTGCGGAAAGCGGGGCAGGACGTGCTGGAAACCCAGGAGCCTGGCGGCACGGCCATCGGTGTCCAGATCCGGCGCGTCCTGCTGGATACCAAGAATCGCGAGCTGTGCCCCACCGCCGAACTGCTGCTGATGTTCGCCAGCCGGGCGCAAAACGTGGACCAGCTGATCCTGCCCGCCCTCTCGGCGGGGCGCACTGTGCTTTCCGACCGCTTTACCGATTCGACCCTGGTGTACCAGGGCGTGGGCCGCGGCCTGGGAGCCGACCTGGTGTATGAACTGGACCGGATCGCCTGCCGCGGATTGGTTCCGGATCTCACGCTGGTGATCGATATCGATACGGAAACCGGACTGGCACGCGCCCGCCGCCGTAGCGCTCACACCGAGGATCCTGAAACCCGTATGGAAGATCAGGATGTCGGTTTTCACCGCCGCGTGCGGGATGCCTACCGCCAGTTGGCCGTCGACGAACCTGGGCGCGTACGAATGATCGACGGAAGCCAGACGCGCGAAGCTGTGGCGGAGCAGGTGTGGCAGGCGGTCACCCCGCTGCTTGGCGTTACTTGAATCGGCCTAGCGATAACGCCCGCATAACTGGTGCCACCGTACCACCAGCAAATCCCAGAACGCGCGCGCTCCAGTCAGCGCGCTGACCTTGGTCCCTTCGACGTTGTCCCATCGCACCGGAACCTCGACTACTTTGAATCCGTGGATACGGGCGATCAGCAGGTCTTCCACGTCGAACCCGAATCCGTCCAGCCGCTGGCGGGGAAAGATGACGCGGGCCGCGTCGTTCCGGAACAGCTTGAATCCGCACTGAGTGTCGCGAAACGGCAGTCCCGTGGCGGCGCGCATGATCACGTTGAAAACGCGCCCGCTCCATTCCCGCATCGCCGCCTGATGGACACCGACCAGCGAGCGGTCCAACGCCCGCGATCCGATGGCTGCTGCAGCTTGATCGCGGTCCGCCGCGGCCCAAAGCTTACCTACTTCTTCCAGCGGGCTGGAAAGATCGGCGTCGGTAGAGAGGATCCAATCTCCCTGAGCCTCCTGCATTCCGTGGCGCACCGAATATCCTTTACCGCGGTTGCCGGGATTCTGCAGCAAGCGTGCAAAGGGATGCCGGGCGGTGAACTCCTGGATCACCTCGGCCGTCGAGTCCTTGGATCCGTCGTCCACGATCAGAACCTCGACGGATCCATGGCGTTCGCAAAATTGCGCCAGCTTGGGAAGCGTCAGAGGGAGACGGGCAGCCTCGTTATAGGCCGGGACCACGATCGAAAGCCGGGGCAAAACTTATTGTATTTCAGGCTATGGCACGATAGTCACATGCCCGATTCGAGCCGCAGCCAGCGCTTGCGCAAGCTGGTACAGGAAATCGCCGGAAAGCCCGCGCCAGAGGACGACCAGGAATCCTTGTTCGAAAGCGGCTTGCTCGATTCTTTCGCTCTTCCCGATCTGGTGAGCGCCATTGAGAAGGAATTCGCCGTGAAGGTTCCGGACTCCGATCTGAACCCTCGGAAATTCGATTCCATCGCCAGGATGGACGCCTACCTTTCAGATCACCTGTGATACCTGCCTATCTGCACGGCTTCGGGGCATATTTGCCCGAGAGAGTGGTCGCGAACGCTGAATTGGCCGAACGCCTGGGCCGTACGAGTGAGTGGATCGAAAGCGTTTCGGGAATCCAGGAGCGCCGGTGGGCGGCGCCGGAGGCCACGGTCTCCGATATGGGCGTCGCGGCTGCTGAGGACTGTCTGCGGAAGGCGGGCGTGCCGGCAAACACGCTCGGCATGCTGATCGTCGCCAGCGGTAGCGGTGCGCGCGGGTTTCCCGGCCCTGCGGCAGAAGTCGCAGCCCGCCTGGGATTGGATTCGACGCCAGCGCTCGATCTGCCGATGGCTAGCGCGGGTAGCTTATTCGGGCTGGCCTTGGCGATGCGCTTGGCCGAGACGCAGGGCGATGTGCTGGTGGTTGGGGCCGAAAAAATGTCGGCTGTGATCGAAGCCGCCCCTCAGGACCCGAATACCGCGATCCTGTTCGGCGACGGCGCCGGAGCGGCACTGGTGTCCGCACGGCCAGGCCGCTGGCGGATGTTGGACGCCGTGCTTCATAGCGACGGTAAATATCGCGAGGACTTGGCGTTCCAGGGGACTGGCCCGTTACGGATGAACGGATTGACGGTGATCCTGCAAGCCGCCCGCAAGATTCCCTCGTCCATCACGGAAGTGCTGGGACGCCAGAACGTTTCCGCTCAGCAGGTTGCCGTTTTCCTGCTGCACCAGGCCAATCTCAACCTGCTCACCCGCGTGGCCAAGTCTCTCGGCGTCAGCCCAGAGAAGGTTTTCAGCAACGTGCAACGCTACGGGAACACATCATCCGCATCCATGCTGATTGCGGCGTCCGAGTGGTCCGAAACGACCTCCGTTCGCGGACCGATTGTGTTTTCCGCCTTCGGGGCGGGATTTCACTGGGGGGCGCTACTCGCGGACTCTGCAGCTTGACGTTCGCCGGCCACCAGGTTCGCCGCGCGCAGCAGTGATTCAAACGTCCCGGCATCAGTCCACCACCCGTCCAGGAATGAGTAGCTCATGGTTCCTTCCTGGATATAGGCGTTGTTGACGTCGGTGATCTCGAGCTCGTTCCGGCGGCTGGGCACCAGCTTGCGTACTTTCTCGAACACCGTGCCGTCGTACAGGTAGATCCCGATCACCGCGTATGGAGACTTGGGGTTCGCAGGCTTCTCCTCGATGCCCAGGATGCGGTCGCCGGACAGCTCGGCCACGCCGAACCGCTCGGCATCGGGGACTTCCTTGAGCAGAATCCGGGCGCCGCGCTCCTGTTTTTCGAAGGCCTGGACCGCCGGGGCGATGGAACCCTGGATGATGTTATCGCCGAGGATCACGCAGATCTTTTCACCATCAGCAAAGTGTTCCGCCAGGGCCAGGGCATCGGCTATGCCGCCCTCGCCTTCCTGGTAGGTGTAGTTCAGGTGAGCGAGCCCGAATTCCTTGCCGTTGGCGAGCAGGCGCAGAAAATCACCCGAGTTGCGCCCGCCTGTCACCAGCAGGATATCGCGGATTCCGGCGTCCACCAGAGCCTGGATCGGGTAAAAGATCATGGGCTTGTCGTAGATCGGAAGCAGGTGTTTGTTGGTGATCTTGGTCAGAGGGAACAGACGGCTTCCGGTTCCTCCGGCGAGCACAATACCTTTCACGTAAGCTCCTTGGGGCCGCGTGTGCGGCACCTATTCATCTAAACACAGTGCGAAAAACATCCGGTTGGGACCACTAATCATCTTATGGCCCTGTTCCGGACGCGATCGGCCGCAGTGTATGGAATCGACGCCTACCTTGTGGACGTCGAAGTGGATATGTATCCCGGCACGAGCGGCAATTTCATCACCGTGGGGATGCCGGATACGGCCGTCCGGGAGAGCCGGGAGCGGATTAAATCGGCGCTGCTCAACTCCGGCTTTGGCTATCCCAACAAAAGCGTCACCATCAACCTGGCGCCGGCCAATGTACGAAAAGAGGGCGCTGGGTTCGATTTGCCGATGGCGCTGGGAATTCTGGGCGCGATGGGGACCGTGGGTCCCAGCGACGAGCATCTCTTTGTCGGCGAACTGTCGCTCGACGGAGCCATCCGGCCGGTGCGCGGAGCGTTATCGATCGCGGCCTGCGCCCGCCGGCAAAAGATCGCCAACCTGCTGGTGCCCGCCGACAACGCTGCCGAGGCCGCCGTGGCCGACGATTTGCGAGTGTTCGGCATGCGCCATTTAAGTGAAGTAGTCGCGTTCCTCAACAACCCCGGTCAGTTCACGCCACACGTGCGGGACGCCCATACCGCCCAGGCCGTGAACGGGTCGACCCTGGATTTCGGCGACGTGCGCGGCCAGACCACTTCCAAGCGCGCTCTGGAAGTCGCGGCGGCGGGCGGCCACAACGTGCTTCTCGTCGGCCCACCCGGGTCGGGCAAGACCATGCTCGCGAAACGTCTGGCAGGGATCCTGCCGCCGCTGACCTATTCCGAGGCGCTCGAAACCACGCAGGTCCACAGTGTGGCGGGATTATTGCCGAAGGGCATCGGCTTGCTCGCCGAGCGGCCCTTCCGATCGCCGCATCACTCCGTCTCTGACGCGGGATTGATCGGCGGAGGATCGGGAATGCCGCGGCCGGGCGAGGTGAGCCTGGCGCACAACGGAGTCTTGTTTCTGGACGAGCTGCCGGAGTTCCCCCGCAACGTGCTGGAGCAGTTGCGCCAGCCGCTGGAAGAAGGCAGCGTCACGCTGGCGCGCGCTCAGATGACCCTGTCCTTCCCGTCGAATTTCATGTTGATTGCGGCCATGAACCCGTGTCCCTGCGGGCATTTCTCCGATCCCACTCGGGAATGCCGCTGCACTGGCGGCATCATTCAGCGGTACTTGGGCAAGATCAGCGGCCCGCTGCTCGACCGCATCGATCTGCACATCGAAGTTCCCGCCGTCGCGTACCAGGAGTTGCGCGGCCAGCCCAGCGGCGTCAATTCGGCCGACATGCGCGCCCGCGTGGAGCGCGTCCGCGGCGTGCAACACGCCCGCGGTTACTATAACTCACAGATTCCGGTTCGCCAGCTCCGGAAAATCTGCGCGCTGGATGACGCGGGCGAGCGCACCCTCGAACTGGCCGTGCGCCGGATGGGTTTATCGGCCCGCGCGCACGACCGCATCTTGAAAGTCGCCCGCACCATCGCCGATCTGGACGGCTCGGATGGCGTCAGCGCCAAGCATCTGGCCGAAGCCGTGCAGTATCGCAGCCTGGACCGCAATTACTGGCAGTAGCTACCATGTTCTGGTGAGCAATTCTTCGGAACTCTTAGCCCAGGCCAGGATCACCCATAAGCGACTGGCGGAACTTCCCGCAGCGATCCGGCCCAAAACTCCAGCCGAGGCCTACGTCATTCAGGACGCCCTGATCGACCAGTTACTCGCCCACTACGGCGGCAGCGTGATCGGGTACAAAATCGCCTGCACCAATGTAACCGCGCAGCGTCAGCTGAACGTGGATGCGCCCTTCGCCGGCCGGCTGCTCTCAGCGTTCTTTTTCGAGAGTCCGGCGCGCGTCGACGCCGCGAAGTTTTTCATGCGCGTGGTGGAAGCCGAATTCGCAATTGAGATGGCGCGCGATCTGCCTCCCACGGCTACGCCGCGTTCGCGCCAGGAAATCGCCGCTGCAGTCAAAGGAGTCCTCCCCGGCATCGAGATCGTCGACAGCCGGTTCGATGACTGGACCACCATCGGCGCGCCTTCGCTGATCGCCGACAATGCCTGCAACGCCGCCTGGGTCAAAGGCCGTCTGGTGACGGACTGGCAGTCCATCGACCTAGCCGGGCAGGCCGTGCGCGTGACTGTCAACGGAAAAGTGCTGCGCGAGGGCACCGGAAGCAACGTGCTCGGTCACCCGCTCCACGCTCTGGAATGGCTGGTCCACAGCCTGAGCGCGCGCGGGCTCGGCTTGAAGGCGGGCCAATACGTCACCACTGGCGTCACCACGGAAGTCTACATGGGGGAGCGTGAGGATCGCATCACAGCCGATTTCGGACCCGTCGGCTCGGTGGAGCTGACCTTCGTGTAAGCTATTCGACGCGGAATGTCTCGCGCTGTTCCGCCATCTGGCCGCCGATTTTATCCCTCACCGTGACCACCAGCGTGTAGGTCGCGGCCGGGACATTAGGATCCAGGTTCAGGCTCAAAGCACCAGGAACGCGCAGCTGCGGATAGAACGATTCTTTGGATTCCGCGGCAGCATCCGGCTGCGCGAAGAGTTCCTTGCCCTCCGCGTTCAGTACGGCCAAGCCGTAATTCACTGAGAACTTGTTATTCGTCTCGAACTTATACCCCGCCATCTCGAACCGGGCCCACAACGTGGAGCCAGGCCGGTATACCACCGGCGGCCTCAACGCCTCCGCATCGGTTTCATTGCGAAGAAAACGGAATTTACGAATCACGAAGGACTCACTCGGCTCGATGCTCTCCCCCCGTACATGCAGTTCCAGGTCACCACTGATTTCCGAGCCCGCCAGTTCGTCCTTCACCATCACCGGGATGTGGTAGTTTCCACCCGGGATGAAAGATGGCAAGAGGAACGAAACGACGAATTTGGGGACCCAGTCCTTGTCTTGAGATCGCAGCGATTCCTCTAAGCGGCCGGTTTTCGCGGGTTCCACTGCGACCCCGCCCGGATCCACGATCCGCACCTGCCAGGACAGTTTCACGTTGCGGTTGTCGCCGGCGGGCTGACTCTCGAAACCCCCGATTCGGGCGCTGAACCAAATTGTTTCGCCGGGCAGGAACTCGTGGGACGCCGGCAGCAGTGGACCATCTTCGTACTGGTGCAGGGCCAGGCGCTCGAAGGCGAGCTTAGGCGCCGCCGGCAGAAGCGCAGCCGTGAGCAGCGCCAGCGGGATCCAGCTTCTTACAACCACACCGACTATTTTAGGTTATCCGGGTTGATGGGCGATGCGATGGGCACATCGGAATTCAGCTGCAAAGGAATCTGGACCGAGGCGTACGTCTCGAACCCCGTATCGCCGATATCGGGTACGCGGAGTTTATAGGACGTCAGAGGCACATCGAACAGTACGTTTCCCTGCTGCGTCTGCCCGGGACTGATCGTCCGCAGCAGGCCGAACCAGTTATCCACGCCTGCGCCCTCGGCTAACTCGCGATACGTCTGGCCGTTGGTTCCCTCCAAGGTCAGCAGGGGAATCGACGCGTCTTTGCCGGTGCCGTTGGTGACCGAAATTCTGAGGAGCAGAAAACGCTGCTCAGGAGTGCGAACCCGGAAGGACTCGCCCAACTGTGTTCGCCAGGTGCTCTCGACCACCGAGTAGGTCATCTGTCCAATGGGGACGCGTTCTCCCATGGAATACTCGGTTCGAGTTTGTTCTTGCCGTTGGCAGCCCCCCAGGAACAGAACGAACGGGATGGCGGAACCCCAAAGCAGCCGCCGGCAAGATTGTTTGATCATCGAAAGTAACCCCCCCTAAATGTACAGGTTGTCCTAATTGCGGTGCAAATGCATGATGCGCCAGGCTTAGCGCACTTTGGGCAAGTACTGGGCCAGACGGTCTAACAACTCGACCTGCCCTTTTAAGATTTTGCCGCGGGCGATTTCCAGAGGGAACCATTCCGCCCGATCGATTTCCGGAAATTCCTGCAATTTTTCCGAGCCGGGGGGCCAAGGCATGGAGAACGTGTTGCTGCGCATTCTTTGGGAGTCGAAAGACGCGTCTAGATTGCCTTCCAGGGCCCACGCCGTGACCAGTTTGCCGCCAGGCTGACGAATCTCACCCAGCGGGATGAAAACACCCGAGTGGGTCAGTCCGGTTTCCTCCGCAAGCTCGCGCTTCGCGGCAGCCAGGGGATCCTCGCCGGCACCGTATTCGCCCTTGGGGATGGACCAGGATCCATCGTCCTTGTTCTTCCAGAAGGGGCCACCGGGATGGACCAGGAGCACTTCGGGCTGGGGTTCTTTCCGACGGAACAGGAGAACGCCGGCGCTGCGCTTGGGCATGGGAGTAAGGTACTAAATGCCGGAGGCGCGGCGGGAATCCATGCCCGGCCGGAAGTTCGGATGATATTCTCGGGGTATGATCTGGAAGCTTCTACTCCTGATTCTGACGGCTGGCGCGTTTGTAGCCGTCAACGCCCAAATCAAGACCTTCCCGTTCGCCTACGCGCAGCAGGATCTCCCCAACGGACTTCGACTCGTGACGATCCCGACGGATTCGCCTAACCTGGTTTCCATCTATATCGTGGTCCAGACCGGATCGCGGAACGAGGTGGAACCCGGCAAATCCGGATTCGCCCATTTGTTCGAGCACATGATGTTCCGAGGCACTGCAAAGTATCCACCCGAAAAATACAATCAGATCCTGCAGCGCGCGGGAGCAGCCTCGAACGCGTTCACCAGCGACGATTTGACCGCCTATTACACCACCTTTTCGAAGGAAGATCTGGCGGAAATCCTGGCCATGGAAGCCGATCGCTTCCAAACCCTCAAGTACACGCCCGAGAATTTCAAGACGGAAACCGGAGCGGTACTGGGCGAGTACAACAAGAACAGTTCCGATCCGGAAGAAAAGCTGGATGAAGTGCTGCACGATACAGCCTTCGATCGCCACACCTACAAGCACACCACCATGGGCTTTCTGAAGGACGTGCAGGACATGCCCAACCAGTACGATTACAGCCTCCAATTCTTCGACCGCTACTATCGTCCGGAGTACACCACCATCGTGGTGGCCGGCGACGTGGATGCCAAAAAGGTCCGCACGTTGGTCGACCAGTATTGGGGCAACTGGAAGCGCGGCAGCTATCATCCGGACATCCCCCCCGAGCCGGCGCAGCAAGGCCCGCGCGAAAACAAAATCGACTGGCCCTCGCCGACTCTTCCACTGCTCGAAATCGCGTTTCATGGTCCGGCGTACTCGGATTCGGACAAGGATTGGGCCGCACTCGACGCTCTTGCGACTCTAGCCTTCTCGCGCAACTCGGATTTGTATGAAAAACTCGTCGTCCGCGAACAAAAGGTCGACAGACTCGTCGGCGATATGTCCCAAAGCGTGGACCCGAATCTGTTCTCGGTGGATGCCCGGGTGAAGAACGCCGGGGATCTGTCCTATGTTCGCGCGCAGATTCTCGAGACGATAAAGCGATTCCAGGACGAGCTCGTGCCGGCTGAGAAGCTGAACGCAGTCAAGAGCCGCGAGCGCTACGGCTTCACCATGCAGCTCGACAATAGCCAGTCTGTCGCGGCGGCCGTGGCGCGTTACATTGCGCTGCGGCGAACACCGGACACCATCGACAAGGTTTACGCGCTCTATTCCGGACTGACTCCGGAAGACATTCGAGCGGCAGCGCGGAAATACCTCATTGAGAATAACCGGACCATCGTTACGCTTACGGGTCCGGCCGGCGGAGGTGGCAAGTGAAGCTCGGCGCAGGTGTCATGGGAATTCTTCTGGCGGCTAATGGATGGGCGCAGATGAGAACCGTCACACTCCCCAGTAAATCCCTGTTGGTCAATGTCCGGATCGTCTTTGCCACCGGCGCGATGATGGATCCCGCCGATAAACCCGGCCTGGCTCACTTGACTGCGGCGATGCTGGCGGGCGGCGGCACGAAGGATCTCACCTATAAGCAGGTGGTCGACGCGATGTTCCCCATGGCCGCGGCTCTGAACAGCCAGACGGACCAGGAAATGACGGCGTTCAGCGGAACCACCCACGTGGACAATCTGCCGGCGTACTACAAGCTGGTGCGATCCATGCTACTCGATCCGGGCTGGCGCGAAGACGACTTCAAGCGCCTGAAGGACGATGCCATCAATTCGCTGCGGGTGGGCCTGCGGGGTAACAACGACGAAGAGCTTGGGAAAGAAGTCCTCTATTCGATGCTTTATCGCGGCACTCCCTATGGCCACTACAGCCTCGGGACAATTTCGGCCATCGAGAAGATGACGCTCGACGATTTGAAGCAGTTCTACAAGCAGCACTATACGCAATCAAATCTGATTGTCGGGCTGGCTGGCGGTTACCCGGCGGATTTCCTCGAACAGATCAAGAAGGACTTCGCGGCTCTGCCGGCAAAGGACGGCACCTCGGTTCCGGCGATCAAGCCCGAGCCGATGGACCACACCCGAGCGCGGATCGTAGAAAAGAATACGCGATCGGTGGCCTATTCGCTGGGCTTCCCGATCGACGTGAAGCGAGGCGATCCGGATTATCCGGCACTGCTCCTGATGCAGTCGTACCTGGGCCCGCACCGCATGAGCGGCGGACGCTTGTTCCAACGCATTCGCGAGATTCGCGGGATCAACTACGGCGATTATGCATATATCGAATATTTCCCGCGGGGGATGTTTCTGATGGAACCCTCCCCGAATCTGGCGCGCCGCAGTCAGATATTCCAGATCTGGATCCGGCCGGTGGAGCCGCCTGCGGCGGCCTTTGCGCTGCGTCTGGCATTATTCGAGCTGGATCACCTGATCAGGAACGGCATCCCGGCCGAGGACTTCAACCGAACCAAAGAGTTTCTTACCAAGTACGTGAACGTACTCACGAAAACCAAGAACGCGGAGCTCGGCTATGCGATCGACAGCTTGTACTACGGGATTCCCGATTACAACAGCTACATCAAGAACGGGATTGCGAAGCTCACCGTCGAGCAGGTGAATACGGCCATTCGCAAGCATCTGCGAGCCGATCGGATCCAGATCGTGGCGGTCTCCGCGAACGCCGAGCAGCTCAAGCAGCAGCTAACCGGAGTGGGGCCTACGCCGATCGAGTACAACTCGGCGAAGCCAGCCGAGATCTTAGCCGAAGACAAACTGGTCGAAAAGTTTGATTTGGGGTTACGCCCCGCCGATGTTCAGATCGTTCCGGTCGATGGCGTCTTCAACTAATCGGACAGATATCGCCGGTCAGATTTTCCGCGCGGCCGCATCCAGCAACAGCAGTTCGAGGAGCTGGTCGATTTCCGCCTGTGTTCGCAAGTAGTAGCGCGCGTGGGACCGGCGCTTTCGGCCAATCCGGACCGGAACAATATTGCCATCCAAGCTGAAGGCATCCTCGTCGTTTTCGTCGTCACCCACGTACAAGACACCGCTGCACCCCAGACGATTCCGTTCGGCCGCCAGAGCTTCTCCTTTATGAGGCGCCTTGTCCATCACCACATTCACCACCTGCTTGCCCCCGAACACGCGAGCCTGCTCCAGGGTCCGCGCCAATGCAAAAATCCGCCGGCGGGCCTCCGCTTTTTGGGGGGATTGGCGGTAATGCACGGCCAAGGAGAGACCCTTGTCTTCCACCCACACTCCCGGAAAGTTATCTAGCCCGAGTTTAAGGGCGGCATTCCATTGCGCCACCCGCCGGTTGCGCCGCTTTCGGGCGGTCGATTCCGTTTCCGCGCCATGATTGCCGATGACACGCGCCACCTTCACGCCGCCCAGTTTGCCGAGAACGTCGGCACGGGCGCGCCCCGAGACGATGACGCACGGATACACCGCCGTCAGGCGGCGGAGCAGTTTCCGGGTCTGGACGCGCATGCGAGCCCGATCAGGACGTTCGACAATGGGCGACAGCGTTCCATCGAAATCGAACGCGCACAGGATTGGCTTCCGGGCTAGCCGCTTCAAAATCGAGCGGGACGCCCTGGAAAGAAGGTATTGCATCGTCAGACCGCTGCCGCCAACATTGTTCCGGCCCAGCGGTACACAATGAATTGAGCCGTGCGGGGCATGTCGCTGTTTTCATTTAAGCATGTTCCCCGTGTGCTAAGGTGCCAAATATGCGGCTCGAGGATCTGGGAGTCATTGGGAACTGCCAATTTTCCGCGCTGATACACAACAGCGGCGAGATCGTTTGGTGCTGTCTTCCCCGCTTTGATTCCGAACCGGTGTGTTCCACCCTGTTAGACAGCCAGGATGGCGGCCGCTTCCGCATCAGTCCGGCAAACGGAGAGACCGGCACGCAGCGCTACCAGCCCAATACAAACATCCTCGAGACTACATTTCGAACCTCGACCGGTTCCTTCCGGGTGATTGATTTCGCGCCGCGGTTCCGCCAGTTCGGCCGCACCTTCCGGCCGACGCAATTGGTCCGGATCGTCGAGCCGATCGAAGGCGCACCGCGCATCACCGTAATCTGCGAACCCAGGCTGGGCTGGTCTAAAGAACGGCCCTCCGTGCTGCAAGGCTCGCATCATGTCCGGTTCGAGGGATTCGCCAGCCAGCTGCGGCTCACGACCGACATACCTATTTCTTACCTGGGGGGCCAACCATTTACCCTCACCGGGCGGCAGCACTTGGTGCTGAGCTGGGGTGCGCCGGTGGAAGAGCCTCTCCCGACTCTGTGCGAGCGCTTCTGGACGGAGACGGCTCGCTACTGGCAGCATTGGGTGAAGCAGTGCGACATTCCCCCGCTGTTCCAGCAGGAAGTGATCCGGTCCGCGCTGACGCTGAAGCTGCATTGCTTCGAGGACACCGGGGCGATCATCGCCTCGATGACTACATCGATCCCGGAATCGCCCGGAAGCGGGCGAACGTGGGACTATCGCTATTGCTGGCTGCGCGACTCCTACTACGTGCTGAGCACCTTCGGACTCTTGGGGCAATTCGAAGAGCGCGAGCAGTTTGTCCAGTACCTGCTGAACGTCGCCGGCGGGGCTCCGGGGCTCGTTCTGGCGCCGCTGTACCGCGTGGACGGCTCGCAGAACCTGGAAGAATCGATCCTTGAGAACTGGCCCGGCTATAATGGCGAGCGGCCGGTGCGCATCGGCAACGCAGCGGCGCTTCATTCCCAGCACGATATCTATGGGGAAATGGTGCTGGCGCTGGCGCCGATCTTCCTCGACGAACGCATGAGCGCGGAGCGTTCACCGGCGGCATTACGGTTGATTGAGGGGCTGGCGCGCAAGGCGATCTCGCTGGCTGGTGTGCCGGACGCGGGCATCTGGGAGTATCGTACGGAATGGAAGCCGCAGACGTTCTCGAGCCTCATGTGCTGGGCCGCGGCGGACCGCTGGGCGAGAATCGCGGACCGGCTTGAACCGTCCGGCGCGGCGGAGTTCCACACGGCGGCCGAGCGCATTCATGCCGAAGTCGTCGCCCAGTCCTGGAATGCCGGTAAGAGAAGCTTCGTCGGCCATTATGGCGGAGAAGACCTGGACGCTTCGCTGCTGCAGATGGTACGCTTGCGTTTTCTTCCAGCGGGAGATCCGCGGCTGAGCAGCACCATCGACGCAATTCACAAAGACCTGGTGCGCGGCGGCTGGCTGCAGCGCTACAGCCTGAACGACGGGTTCGGTAAACCCACGGTCGCCTTTGTCATCTGTACCTTCTGGTTGATCGAGGCCCTGGCTGCGGCGGGACGCCGCGATGAGGCGTTAACGATGTTCGAGCGGATTCGCGGAGCGCTCTCGCCATTGGGACTTCTTTCCGAAGACTACGAGCCATCGCCTCCGCGCATGTGGGGCAATTTTCCGCAAACATACTCACACGTAGGACTGATCCATGCCGCCTTCGCAGCCTCGCCATCGTGGACGGAGGTATTGTGAACGGGCGCCAAGGCCATCTTCGCAAAAGGCATGAAGTGTGCAATAACAGCTACGCGCGATCCAACCATTTCCAGTTGCGAATCTCCGGCAGATCCTCGCCGTGTTCGTCGATGTATTGCTTGTGCTCGATGAGCTTATCCTTGAGCTGCTGCTTCAGGTAGATGCCCTGGTGGCCAGTCCGCGGCACGCGGTCGATGGTGTCCATCACCAGGTGGAAGCGGTCCAGCTCGTTCAGCACCGTCATGTCGAAGGGAGTGGTGATGGTGCCTTCTTCCTTGTAACCGCGGACGTGGATGTTGTCGTGGTTGGTGCGGCGGTAAGTCAGCCGGTGGATCAGCCACGGGTAAGCGTGGAAGGCGAAGATGACGGGTTTGTTCTTGGTGAAGAGCTCGTCGAAATCCAGGTCGCTCAATCCGTGCGGGTGCTCGGATCGCGGCTGGAGCTTCATGAGATCGACGACGTTGACCACGCGGATCTTCAGGTCAGGCAGATGCTCGCGAAGGATCGAGACGGCGGCGAGTGTTTCGAGCGTTGGCACATCGCCACAGCAGGCCATGACCACGTCGGGTTCGGCGTTCTGATCGTTGCTGGCCCATTGCCAGATGCCGACGCCCTGGGTACAGTGCTTGACGGCGGCGTCCATGGTCAACCATTGCGGCGCGGGATGCTTGCCCGCGATCACGACATTCACGTAATGGCGGCTGCGCAGGCAGTGGTCCATCACGGAGAGCAGGCAGTTGGCATCCGGCGGAAGGTAAACACGCACGACCTCGGCCTTCTTGTTCACGACGTTGTCAATAAAACCGGGGTCCTGGTGTGTAAACCCGTTGTGATCCTGCCGCCAGACGTGCGAGGCCAGCAGGTAGTTTAATGAAGCGATCTTCTGCCGCCACGGCAAGTGCGAGGTAACCGTCAGCCACTTGGCATGCTGGTTGAACATCGAATCGATGATGTGGATGAACGCCTCGTAGCAGTTGAACAGTCCATGCCGCCCGGTGAGCAGGTAGCCCTCCATCCAGCCCTCGCATTGATGTTCGCTGAGCATTTCCATCACGCGCCCGGCAGGCGCGAGAAACTGGTCGTTCGGTACGGTGGCAGCCTCCCATTGGCGGTTGGTCGTTTCAAAGACGGCTTCGAGGCCGTTCGAGAGCGTCTCGTCAGGACCAAAGATCCGGAAATTTCGCTGCTCGCTATTCAGTTCCGTCACATCGCGCAGGAAACGCCCGAGCACATGCGTGTCGCCGATGCCGCGCGTCCCCGGCCGGGGCACCTCGACCGCGTGGTCACGGAAATCCGGCATTCGCAGGTCGCGGAGCAGAAGGCCGCCGTTGGCGTGGGGATTCGCGCCCATGCGTCGTGAGCCTTTGGGCGCAAGTTCCGCAAGTTCCGGTTTCAGGCGCCCCCCTGGATCGAAGAGTTCCTCGGGCCGGTAGCTCCTGAGCCAGTTCTCCAATAGCGCAAGGTGTTCGGGATTGGTGGCCGCGTCGGACAGCGGGACCTGGTGGGAGCGGAACGTTCCTTCAATCTGGACGCCATCGACCATCTTCGGCCCCGTCCAACCCTTGGGTGAGTTGAGAACGATCATCGGCCAGCGCGGGCGCGCCGGGTCGCCCCCTGAGTGACCATGGCCGCGGGCTTCCTGCTGGATACGCTTGATCTGCTCCACCACGGTGTCGAGCGTAGCGGCCATGGCCTCGTGCATTCGCTCCGGCTCATGGCCCTCGACGAAGTAGGGCGTCCATCCGTAGCCGCGGAACAACTGCTCCAATTCCTCGTGCGTGATGCGTGCCAGGATCGTCGGGTTGGCGATCTTGTAGCCGTTGAGATGCAGGATCGGCAGCACCGCGCCGTCGGTAGCTGGATTGAGAAACTTGTTGGAATGCCACGCCGTGGCCAGCGGTCCGGTTTCCGCCTCACCGTCGCCGACAACGCAGGCGACGATCAGATCGGGATTGTCGAACACCGCCCCGAACGAATGACTCAGCGAATACCCCAGTTCGCCGCCCTCGTGGATCGAGCCCGGGCACTCCGGCGATGCGTGGCTGGGGATCCCACCTGGAAACGAGAATTGCTTAAAGAGCTTTTTGAGCCCGGCTTCATCCTGGCTGATGTTGGGATAGATTTCGCTGTAGGTCCCTTCAAGGTAGGTGTTGCTCACGACCGCGGGGCCGCCGTGCCCGGGGCCGGAGACGTAAATCGTGTTGAGGTCGAGTTTCTTAATGACTCGATTCAGGTGCACGTAAATGAAGTTCTGCCCTGGGGTCGTGCCCCAGTGTCCCAGCAGCATGTGCTTCACGTCCGCGGACGTCAGCGGTCGTTTCAGCAGCGGATTGTCGGAGAGATAGATCTGGCCGACCGACAAATAGTTGGCGGCGCGCCAGTAGGCATCCATCTTATGGAGCAGTTCCACCGTGAGCGTGCTGGTCATCATGGCTCCCGAATTGTGCCCAGATTGAGGATACGGGTGACGGACCTTGCGATCATGAGCTCCTCGTCGGTACGAATAACCCGTACCGTGACGCGGCTGGAGTCTGATGAAACCAGCGGCGCATTCTTCGCATTACCCTTCTGGTTTAGTTCGATGCCGAGAAAGCCGAGTCCGTCACAGATCCGTTCGCGGATCAGGGGAGCATTCTCTCCGATGCCGCCTGCGAACACCAGTGTGTCCAGTCCGCCTAACGCCGCCGCGAATGCGCCGATCCATTTCTTTACCTGGTAACAAAATAGCGCGGTTGCTTCAGCTGCCCGCACGTCCTCCGCTTCACGCTCCAGTAAGTCGCGCATATCGGAACTGGTTTCGGATATCCCCAGCATCCCGGATTGGAAATTAACCATATCGTTGAACTGCTTCGCAGTCATTTTTTCGGAGCACGCCAGATACCAAAGCAGTCCGGGATCGAGATCACCCGAGCGGGTGCTCATCGGCACGCCGGCGATCGGGGTGAAGCTCATGCTGGTGTCCACGGATGTGCCGCGGTGCACTGCCGCCAGGCTGGCGCCATTGCCGAGGTGCGAGAGGATGATCCGGCCTTGTGACACTTCCGTTCCGTCCAGGTTGGCCAGTTCTTCCATGAGAAACTCATACGACAATCCGTGGAACCCGTACCGCCGGACTCCCTGCGCTTCGTAGCGGCGCGGGATCGGCAACAACCGGGCCACGCGCGGCAGATCATGGTGAAACGCCGTGTCGAAACACGCGACCTGCGGCAGACCGGGGAATCGGCGATGAAATTCCTCGATCAACAAAATCTCCTCCGGCAGATGCTCAGGAGCGAATGGACTGAGCCGGTGCAGCTCGTCGACCATTCCGACAGTGATTCGCTCCGGTTTACTATACTTCGGCCCGCCGTGCACTACGCGATGCCCCACCGCGGTCAATGCGTCACTTTCGCTGCGTTCCTCGATCCAGTCAATGAGAGCACCCATCGCCGCTTTGTGATTGGGCGCTGCGACTGACCGCGAAACATTGTCCGCCTGGTTCAAGCCTTTCACCCGCAGAGCCGCCTCGGGCAGTCCAATCCGCTCAATCCCGCCCTCCAGAATCCGGCGGAGCGAGTCGCCGACCTCGAACAGCGCGAACTTGATGCTCGACGAGCCGCCATTGATCGTCAAGATGCGCGGCCTGGCTGGCTTTATAAATGACGTCATTCTCAGATTGACTCATCGTTGCCATAGGATTCGGGCGGACTCCAGCGGAACCGCCACGCCGGGGTGCTGCGGTATGACTCGCGCCGTGTAATCGCCCGCTGGACGTATAGCGGGTACCGTTGCATGATAGACGCAGCGGCGGGCTGCATCCGGTGGTCCTGCACACTTCATTTCGACGCGCAAGGAATCGCCCGTGGTCCCGTCCGCATACAGCTCGACTCGCACGGCATTCGGGTCGAGATCGTTCACGAAGATTTCGCCTTCAAACAGGTATTGGCCCGCGTTCGTTTCGACGCGTAAATCTCCGAACCGCATGGAGCCCCACTTCCGGTCCACCGCATGCTGCCAATCGGCTACTTGCCTGCCCACTGCGCCTTTGTTCGCCGCGCGTTCACGGTAGGCTTCGGCGGCTGGAAGATAGTGCTCCTCGGTGTATTCGCTCACCGCGCGGGCGGCGGAAAAACGCGGAGTCAATCGCGCCATGCTCTCCCGTATGCGCGCAACCCAGGCATTTGGAATCCCATGCTCATCGCGCGCGTAAAACTCTGGGATGACCTCGCGTTCCAGCAGGTCGTAGAGTTGGGCGGCTTCAACAGCGTCCCATGCCGGATCGCCATCATGTTCTTGGCCGTCGCCAAGCGCCCAGCCAACCTCCGGCGTATAGGCTTCCGCCCACCATCCATCCAGCTCCGACAGGTTGATACCGCCATTGACGAGCACCTTCATTCCGCTGGTGCCGCAAGCTTCCCACGGCCGCCGGGGCGTGTTGATCCAAACGTCCACTCCTTGCACCAGGTGCTCGCTCAAATGCATGTCGTAGTCGCTCAGGAAGATCGCGTGAGGGCGCGTCTCAGGCCGCCGGATGAATTGAATCCATTCCAGAATCAGCCGTTTCCCCTCCTCATCCGCCGGGTGCGCTTTGCCGGCAAGGATGAGCTGCACCGGACGCTGAGGATTGCTCAACAGACGAAGGAGCCGCGGCGGGTCGTGCAGCAGCAAGTTCGGTCTCTTGTACGTCGCGAAGCGTCGGGCGAAACCGAGCGTCAAGGCGTTGGGATCAAAGAGATGCTTCACATCATCGACGGCCTCAGCCGGCGCGCCAGAAACAGCCAGTTGCCGCGACAATTGTTCGCGAGCGTATTCAATCAGAAACTTGCTGGCGTCCGTTCGCAGTTGCCAGAGCTTGGCGTCGGAGACGCGGCGAATGTCCTGCTCCAGTGTTTCTGTCGTCCCCAACCAGCGCCCTTTGCCGCAGGTTTCCGTCCACAAATCGTCAGCCGGAGCCGAGTCCCAGGTCGGCATGTGGACCCCATTGGTCACGTGTCCGACGGGGACTTCATCCTCCGGCCAGTGCGGGAAGAGCGGCTGAAAGATGTGGCGGCTCACCTTGCCGTGCAAGCGACTCACGCCATTGACGGCCCCTACGCCGCGAAGCGCCAGATACGCCATGTTGAAATACTCCGATGCGTCGTCCGGGTTCTGGCGCCCAAGAGCCAGTAAATCGTGGAGCGCGATGCCGAGTTTCTGCTCGGCGTAACCACCGAGATATTGTTCGATGAGCGCCGGAGGGAAACGGTCAAAGCCCGCGGTCACCGCAGTATGAGTCGTGAAGAGATTGCCGGCTCGAGTCGCGGCGAGCGCCGCTTCAAAGGGCTGGCCGGTCTCCTCCATGAAGCTGCGGGCGCGCTCCAGCACGGCAAAAGCAGCATGTCCTTCATTCAGGTGACAGACCTCGGGTTGGATCCCGAGCGCGCGGAGCAACCGCCACCCGCCGATTCCGAGCAGGAGTTCCTGCTTGAGGCGCAACTCCGGACCGCCCCCATAGAGCTCGCTGGTGATCCCCCGGTGAGCGGGAAAATTCGCCGCGTCATTGCTGTCCAGCAGATAAAGCTTCGTTCGGCCGACCTGGACCTGCCAGCCTCGCACCCAGACAGAGTATCCAGGCAAGGCGATCTCCAACCTCAACCACTCTCCATTTGGTTGACGCAACGGCGTGATCGGCAACTGTCCAGGATCGCTGTACGGGTAGAGAGCCTCTTGCTCTCCGTTTTTGTCAATCGCCTGGCGAAAATAGCCCTGCTGATAGAGTAGTCCCACGCCGGCAATCGGCACGCCCAGATCGCTGGCAGCCTTCAGTTGATCGCCGGCCACGTTGCCGAGCCCGCCAGAGTAGATGGGCAGAGCTTCGCTCAACATAAATTCCATGCTGAAATAGGCGGCGCAGGTCAGAGAAGCGTCCGCATGATTCTTTTGAAACCAAGCCGGCGCCTCCGCCGCTTGCCGTTTCGCTTGCACCATGACATCCACACCTGTACGGAAAGCAGGATCTGCTAGAACGCGCTCTATCCGGTCCCGCGAGACCGTCTGAAGGACGACCCAAGGATTATTCGTGCTCTCCCACAGTTCGGGATCAAGCTGCCGCCACACGTGGTCGGTGGCATGATTCCACGACCAGCGCATGTCCAGGGCAAGTTCCGCCAGGGAATCGAAGCCCTCGATTTCGGTGGGCAAAAGATTGTAGATCGGATGGCTGACCCGGGATCGTTCGCTCATGTTTTGCCGCTCCGATCCGGTGTGGCCGCCAAGGTAGCGTCGACCATCGCCTGTGCTTCCTCCAGTATGCGGCGCAGATGATCCGCTCCACGGAAGCTCTCGCCATAGATCTTGTAGATATTCTCAGTTCCGGACGGGCGCGCCGCGAACCATCCGCTCTCCGCCACCACTTTCAACCCGCCGATAGGAGCGTCGTTCCCCGGTGCGCGGGTGAGGACTGCCTGAATCTTCTCGCCTGCGAGATCCGTGGACCGGACCTGTTGCGGCGAGAGTCTCTTCAGCATCTCCTTTTGATCCGGGTTGGCTGGAGCCTCCACGCGGTCGTAAACAGGCTCGCCGAACTCGCGCGTAAGCTCGCGGTAAATCTCGCCGGGATCGCGGTCCAGCCGCGCCGTGATCTCCGCCGCCAGCAAAGCCGGGACGATGCCATCCTTGTCCGTCGTCCAGACGCTCCCGTCCCGGCGGACGAACGACGCGCCCGCGCTTTCCTCTCCGACAAATCCAAGCGAGCCGTCGAGCAACCCATCCACGAACCACTTGAAACCGACCGGCACCTCGTAGAGCTTGCGGCCAAGCTTGGTGGTGACCCGGTCAATCATCTGGCTGCTGACCAGCGTCTTGCCGACAGCCGCTTCCTGGCGCCACTGCGGGCGGTGCTGGAAGAGATAGAAGATCGCGACTGCAAGATAGTGATTGGGCGGCAGCAGTCCTGCGCTTCTGGTGACAATTCCGTGCCGGTCGTGGTCCGTGTCGCAGGCGAAGGCGATCTCGAAGCGATCCTTCAAGTCAATGAGCTGCTGCATCGCATAGGGCGAGGATGGGTCCATGCGGATCTGGCCGTCCCAATCCACGGACATAAAGCGGAACGTCGGGTCGACTGCCTTGTTCACCACCTGGAGGTCCAAACCGTAGCGTTCGGCAATCGGCCCCCAGTAGTGGACTCCGGCGCCACCCAGCGGATCGACCCCCATGCTGATCTTCGCGCTACGAATGGCATCCATGTCGATCACACTCCCGAGGTCCCCGGTATAGGCGTCAAGATAGTCATGCCGGTGTGTCGTGGAAGCGTGCAGAGCTTTCTGGAAGGGAATTCTTTTCACCCCTCGCAGGCCGCTCTCAAGAAATTCGTTTGCCTTTGCTCCGATCCAGTCGGTGATGCCTGAGTCCGCAGGCCCTCCGTTCGGAGGGTTGTACTTGAAACCACCATCATGCGGCGGATTGTGTGACGGTGTGATGACGATGCCGTCGGCGAGTCCTTTGGCGCGCCCACGGTTATAGGTAAGAATCGCGTGAGAAATCACGGGCGTCGGGGTGTATTCATCGCCTTCCGCCAGCATGACCTCCACGCCGTTGGCCGCCAGCACTTCCAGCGCGCTGGCCAGAGCCGGCTCGGAGAGCGCATGCGTGTCCATGCCGAGAAACAGCGGGCCATCGATCCCCTTCTGTTCCCGGTACAGGCAAATGGCCTGACTGATGGCGAGGATGTGCCATTCATTGAAAGCCGTGTCAAATGAGGAGCCGCGATGCCCCGAGGTACCGAAGGCAACCCGCTGTTCCGGCACTGCCGGGTCAGGGATCCCCGTGGAATAGGCCGTAAGGAGTCTAGGTACATTCACCAGCATGGATGCTTGGGCCGGCTTTCCCGCGCGTGGACTTATTTTCATGCTGCCAGAGGGCCTTTCAGTGCAAGACGTATTGATGATAACGATATCGGGTACCCGCCCTGAAGTGGCGCTACCACTGATTTTGTATACACTTGTAGGAAGGGGTGAGTTTTCGCGTCTGACCGCCCTCCGGGAACCGTCCGAACCAAATTCATTGGCTGTTATTTTGACTGTGATGTCTACGCCAGTGACTGACGATTAGAGATCAGGGACTCACTTAAGGTGAGATAAGGAGGCTTCATGCCCAAGTCCATTCTTAGATTCTTTGCGCTGAGCATCGTGTGCGCCGCTGGCGCGTTCGGGCAAGGCACGTTCGGCCAGATTGCTTTTGGCGGCGGCTGGCAAACGACGTTCACATTGCTCAACCTGGACCCGCTAAACGTGGCCAGCGTGACTCTCTCTTTCTATAGCGACGCCGGCTCGCCGCTCAGTGCTCCGGTACAAGGCGTCGGAACCCTGTCTACTTATACATTCACGATCCCGGCACGCGGCGCCCAGAGCGTCGTGCTCTCAGGCTCGGAGTCCGTCACATCGCAGGGGTGGGCCAACATGACTACCGCGGGAGGCGTGGTCGTGCGCGGGCAAGGCTCGTTCCGCCTCCACGTTTTAGGGAGACAGGACTCCGAGGCAGTGGTGCCGCTGAGCACATCCGGATCAACCCAGTGCATTATTCCGTTCCCGACGGCGCCCGTCCTGGTAATTCCATTCGATAACACATCCGGCCAATACATCACGTCGATGGCGGTCGCCAATACGACGAATACCGCCCAGACGGCTTCGATCGAGTTCGACGACCAATTCAATACTCCGCTGGTGACGGATACCCTGAATTTGGGGGCGCTGCAACACATGGCGTTCAGCACCATAGACAAGTATCCGGCCTTGGCAGGGAAGAAAGGGATTCTGCGGATTTCCCAAGCGACGAATCCCGCCTTGCCGAACACGACGAATCTCACCGTACTCGGATTGCTCTTCAACTTTACAGGACCGTTCACGACGATCCTTCCCGTGGCCCAGTAACCAGGAGGGCCTGCTGCGTCAGAGTCGTGATACAGTGGCTGGGTCATGACTCCGGACCGCCGCCGGTTCCTGCAATTTCTCGCGGCCAGCCCGTTGCTTCCGCATCTCCGCGCGCAGCAATCGCCGAAAGCTGACGACGCCTTAAGCGTCATGGATTTCGAAGCAGCCGCCAAGCGCGCGCTCCCGCCGGCGCACTGGGGCTATATGGCAAGTGGGGTCGACGACGACTTCACGCTCAGGGCGAATCACGAGGCTTTCCAGCACTACCGGCTGCGTGTCCGCCGCTTGGTGGATGTCAGCCAGCCCGATCTCCGCACAGAAATCTTCGGACAAACCTGGGAGTCGCCGATCTTCATTTGCCCCTGCGGAGCGCAGCGCGCCTTCCACAACGACGGCGAGCTGGCTACGGCGCGCGCCGCCAAGACTAAACAGACGCAGATGATCCTGTCCACGCAAACCAGTGTGCCGATTGAGGATGTCAACAAGGCCTACGGAAAGCCGGTCTGGTTTCAGCTCTACACCACCTCGCGCTGGGACGCGACCGAAAAGCTGGTGAAGCGCGCGGAGGATTCGGGAAGCCCGGTTCTGGTGTTCACCGTGGATCAGCAGGCCGGCCGCAACACGGAAACCCAGGCGCGGATTCGCCCGCAGGATACGCGCAACTGTGGAGCTTGCCACGAAGGCGGCGGACCCGCCACGTTCAGCCAGCAGGGCAAGCCGATGTACGCGGGGATCGATACCAACGGCATTGGCCTGGTGGATCCGGCGCTCACCTGGACCGCGGTCGATCGCCTGAAGAAATTCACGCGCATGAAAGTAGTGCTCAAAGGGATCGTGACCCGCGAGGACGCCATGCTCGCGCGCCAGCACGGCGCGGACGGGATCATCGTTTCCAATCACGGCGGGCGCGCGGAGGAAAGCGGTCTGGCCACCATCGACTGCCTGGCCGAAGTCGTGGATGGCGCCGGCACGATACCGGTCTTGCTCGATGGCGGCGTCCGGCGCGGCACGGATGTTTACAAGGCCCTGGCGCTGGGTGCGCGCGGCGTCGGCATCGGCCGCCCCTATCTATGGGGGCTTTCTGCGTTCGGGCAACCCGGCGTCGAGCGCGTGCTTGATATCCTGCACGGGGAACTGCACCTAATCATGCGCCAGTGCGGGACGCCGGCCATCCAGCAGATCACGAAGTCGGCGGTACAGCGGGCGTAAGCGCGCGTTACTTCTTTACGAATTTCTGTACGGCGCGGTTCACCGAATCGGCGACGTAAATCTCGCCTTTGGGGCTCACCGCGATGAAGTGCGCTTCCCCGAATTCACCCCAGGTTCCCGCTGCTCCCGGTTTTCCCGTCGCGGCGAGAACTTTGCCGTCCAGGTCCATCCTGAGCAACTGCCCTGCGAATCCGTTGACCATATAGATATACTGCTTGCCGATATCCAGCGAGCACGGTAAGCCGGCGTACTTGATTTCGCGGATGTATTTGCCATCCTGGTCGAAAATCTGGATTCTCTGGTTCTCGCGGTCGGTCACCCACAGCAAGCCCTTGGCGTCGATGGCGATCCCGTGAGCTACGTCGAACTTACCGGGCTCGGTTCCCTTGCCGCCCCAGCTCTTGATGAACTTCCCGTTCTTGTCAAACTTGAGGACGCGCGGATCGCCCTTCCCAGCTCCGGGCGTGTGGCCCTGAGTGATAAACAGATCACCGTTGGGGGCGATGACAATGTCGTTCGGTTCGTTAAAGAGCTGCGATCCGGCGGCTTCATTCCACTCGCCCGCCTTACCTTTGGTGCCGAGCGTGAGAAGAACATCGCCGTTCGGGCTCAGCTTCATGACGGTGTGCGCACCGACGTCGGTAGCCCAGATGTTGCCGTCCTTATCGATACGGATGCCGTGGCTGCGCGTGAACAGACCGTCGCCGAAGGCGCGGATGAATTTCCCGTTTTCGTCGAACTCGGTGAGCGGCTTCGCGCCTCGGCTGAGAACGTAGAGATGGCCTTTCGCATCGAAGGTCACGTCGGAGGATGCTCCCATCGCGGCAGCATCGGGCACTGGAAGCGGGTTCGGCACCGCTACGTAATCCAGAGGCGGCGCCTCCTGGGGTACCAGCAGAGCCGGATTCGACGGGCGTTGCGCCCAGATGGAAGCGGCACAGACCAGCAAAATTGCAAATCGTTTCATGTGTTGTCCTTTAGTTTCCGCTGAGCCCGCCGGGCCAAGGCGAATTCATGTGATAAGCCGCGGTAGTACCGACCATCTCCACCCGGCGGATCTTGCCGTTTTCGATGAGAAACGCCTCCGTCACCAGGATGCTCGAAGGCCGGTTGAAGCCCTTGAACTCGTACGGTCTGCCATCGGAGAGGACGCCCTTATTGACGGTCCCTTGGTCGAACACCACCTGAGACCAGACCACTCCGCGCTCGCGGTCGACCACCGGGTAACGGCGCCCGTGGATGTTCTGCACTACGAAGTAGTAGCCCAGCTTGAACTGCCCCATGCAGTCCATGGCGAAGGCATCGATACCGTCGGCGGGCGGGGGGTTGCGCGGGGGAGCCTTTGCGGTGAGGCTGCCGTTTTCGATGCGCGAGCAATCGTTGGTGAAGGGGTACGTGCCCGTTCCGTTGATCCCCTTGCCGTCGTTATGCTGGAGACCCGTGAAGTAACCATCAGCGACCGCGATCAATTCCTGACGGGACATCTGTTGGGCGGGAGGAATGGACTTGAACCAGAAGTCCTCAGGCTTGTGAGGCGCGTCCATTTCAGCAATGTTGTTCGGACCCCCGCCGCCGGGCTTGAAGTAAACGCTTTCGATCTCCGTGATGCGGCCCAGTTCAACACGTAGCCGCAAGCTCATAAGAAGCGGGCCGCCGGCTTCACGCATGGTCCCCATATAGGCGACCTGGCCAAAATCCGGATCGACCCAGATGTGCGTGTACTTGCCGCGGCCCTCCGCGGTTTTCCAGAACCCGTCGCCCAGGTCGATGACTTGACTGTTCTCGGTGTACTTGACGTCCTTAGAAAGCGGCAGGCGCTTAGGATCGTGAGCGACCAGAGCGGCTAAGTATTGGTCGACCAGATTTTCGAGGCACGCCCGGTTGCAGTTGAGCGGAATGGGCCCAGTGGCGGCTTCGGCGTGGGGCGCGAAGGTGCCGGTAAGGACGGCCGCCGCGGTGAGCGCGAGGGCGCCAAGAGCTACGAACGTAAAGCGCATGATTGAGTCTCCTATCCTATCCACGTGATTCTATCGCTGAATGCCTGCGCTTGCCTAGCGCCCTCCCTTTTGAGCAGCTATGGCGCCGGTCTGAAACAATAGAAGCTTGTCGAAGCCTTCAAATTTGGCCCTGCTTTCGCTGCTGGGAGCACTCTGCCTGCTCGGGCAGATGAACACTGGGGAAATCGCCGGCAGCGTGCAGGACACTCTGGGAGGAGCGCTACCTGGGGCGACGGTAGTCGCCGAGCTGGCCCGGACTGGGCAGAGGATTTCGACGACTTCCAACAGCTCCGGCCAATATCTGCTGACTCAGCTACCCATTGGCGTCTATTCTCTTACCGTGAGTGCGCAGAATTTCAAGCAGTCCGTCTTATCGAACGTCGAGGTGCATGTCGGCGAGTCACTCCGCCATGACTTCACCGTCCAGATCGGCCATGCCAATGAAACGGTCGTAGTGGAGGCGAATGCCGGTGACGTCCAGCCGGAATCCGCCGAGATCAAGGACGTGATCCAGAACAGGCAGATCGTCAACCTGCCCTTGAAGAGCAGGCAGTTTCTGGATCTGGCGATGTTGAGCCAGGGCGTCGTGCGGCCACCCGGCGGAACTCGCGGCGACGCCATGCAACAGGCCGGGACACTCGTGAACGTCCTGGGACAGCGCAGCGGTCACAACCTGTATCTGATCGACGGCGCGACGGTGACCGACGAGCACTTCAACAACATGGTGGTCGCGCCTTCCATCGACGCCATCAGCGAATTCAACATCCAGAAAACTTCCTACGCTCCCGAGTTCGGAGGCAAGTCCGGAGCGGTGATCAACGTCGTCACCAAGTCGGGGTCGAATGAGCTTCACGGCAGCCTGTTCGAGTTCGTGCGCAACGACGTTTTCGACGCGAAGAATTTTTTCGATTCGCCCACTGCGCCGATCCCTCCTTTCCGCCAGAATCAGTTCGGCGGAAGCGTGGGAGGACCGGTAATCAAGAATCGAACCTTCTTTTTCTCCGACTATGAAGGCCAGCGAGTACGCAAGTCGCTCACCAGCACGTTCTCGGTCCCTACGGACGCGATGCGGATCGGCGACTTCAGTGGATTGCCGCAGGTCTATGATCCGAACAATTCCTCCGGGAATTCGCGTCAGCCGTTTCCGGGCAACCGCATTCCGGTTCAGAACCTGGACCCCGTATCAACGGCTTTACTGGCTAGCATTCCGCGGGCAAACCTCACCGGAATCGCCCAAAACCTTCTCGCTTCGGAGAGGCAGCGAGCCAACAGCAATAATTTCAGCGCGAGGCTGGATCACCAGTTTTCCATGAGTGATACGGCTTACGCACGCTTTTCGCTGTTCGATGCGCGCCAAGTCGACCCGTTTGGATCGGGAGTATTGCAGGAGAACCTGTTGCCCGGATTCGGCCGCGGTCTGAGCACCCACACCTTGAACGGTGTGGCCGGCTGGACCCGCGTCTTCTCCCCGGAGTTCCTGAACGAAGTGCGATTCGCATTTCTAACTGTGGCTGGCGGACAGACCAGCCCGAATGCCGGAAACCAGTTCGCCGCAAATGCGGGCCTGGAAGGCGTGACGGCGAACCCGCTGGACACTGGCTTTCCGCAAGTATCCTTCGGCGGACAGTTCACCACCATGGGAGATCCGGCGCTTTTTACCTTTCGTAACAACCGCGATTTCGAATTCTTCGACAACGTCAACCTCCACTGGAGGGCGCACAACATCAAGTTCGGCGCGTACCTCATGCACTATGATTTGCAGCCAGTGAATCCGAACGGAGCCCGGGGAAACTTCTCGTTCACGCCAAGATTCACTTCGTCGGCGCCGGGGCTCGGGGATGGGAATGCGTTCGCCGACTTCCTGTTGGGGGATCCGACTACCGCGCAAGTGGGCCTGGGACGCGCCGCCATGGACGCCAACGCCAATTGGGGGCATTTCTATGTTCAGGACAATTGGCAGGTCGCGCGCAATCTGAAACTCGATGTCGGCCTTCGTTACGAGTACAACCAGAACATGACGGACGCCAACAATCAGATGGCTACAATCGACCCCTCGGTGCCGGGCGGCCGTTTCGTCATCGCGAGCGACGCCTCGGGAAAAATTTCCCCGGCGGCCAACGCTTTGCTGCCGTTTCTGCCCATTCCCTACGTAACATCCGCCGTGGCGGGTTGGAATACCAGCCTGCTGGCATCCAGACCTCTCCGCCTGGCTCCGCGCGGCGGGTTTGCCTGGACGCTGCCGGGACATCCGAACACCGTTCTGCGCGGAGGCTTCGGGATTTATCCCAACCAGGCTGCCTACAGCATCGTGACGGCCTTCGCTCAGAATCTGCCGTTCTTCGTCACCAAGACGGTGAGTTCGAATGCCGCCGCGCCGCCCAGCTTCCAAATCCAAAATGCGCTGGCCACCACCAGTCTGGGCACGGTGGGTGGCAATAACCTGAATCACGATTTCCAGATCGAGTACAACGAAGTCTGGAACCTCAACCTGGAGCGCGAACTCGGGCGCAGCACAGTTCTGTCGCTCGCCTACATCGGCTCGCGCACCGTGCACGCCGACAGCTCTACGGTGCTCAACGTGCCCGAACCCGGCCCCGGCAACATTGGCTCGCGCCGCCCGATTCCTCAGTTGAGCCAGTTCAACACGATTCGCTGGGATGGATGGGCGACCTATCACGCGTTTGCTCTCGGCATCAAACGGCGCCTCAACCGGGGGCTGACCTTTGACGCGAACTGGACGTGGTCTCACTCCATCGACGATGCATCCGATCCCGGGGCCACGCTCAACGAAGCGAATCTTCCGCAGAATGTGTACGACAGGACCGCGGAGAAGGCGTCCTCCAGTTTCGATCACCGGCATCGCGCGGTAGTCAGCCTGGTGTACCAAATCCCTGCTCCAATGAAAGTGCGATGGGCAGAGGCCGTACTGGGACAATGGCAGGCGGGAGGCTACTTCACGGCGCAATCGGGCGCGCCGTTCACCGTCAACATATCGAGCGATCAGGCTAATATCGGCACCGGGCCCGCCCAGCGCCCCAACATTTCAGCAGATCCGAACAGCGGTCCGCATACACCGGAGCAGTGGTTCGACACCGCGGTGTTCTCCTTGCCCGCGCTTTACAGTTTTGGCAACGCGCCTCGCAATGCTGTGACCGGCCCGGGCCTGGAGGAATTCGATTTCTCGCTGCAGAAGGACATCGTGCTGAAAGAGCCGCTCCGCCTGCAGTTCCGCGCCGAGGCCTACAACCTGCTCAACCACCCGAATTTCAATATCCCCAACCGGACTGCGTTCACGCCCAACTTCGGCCGCATCTCGAGCGCGCAGGATTCCCGCCAGCTCCAGTTTGCCTTGAGACTATTGTTTTGATTGCGCCGGTTGTGCGAATGAAGCCGGTAGCGGCCAGTTCCCTTCGTAAGGCGGCCAATTCGGTACAAACGCTTCCGGGGGCGGGTAGAACATCGCCGAATAAATCGTGCGGATCTTGGCGTTATCTATGAAAAACCACTCGCTGAACACGTTTCTTCGCGTGCTCACACCAGGGCGCCGGACAAACACGCCGATCGCCATTACCGCCTGCGCCTCCTCATCCACCACCGGATACCGCCGGGCCGCGACCATAGCGCTAAAATTCGTCAAGCCCGAGGTACAGTCGCTCACCGCCTCTTGTCCCTTACCGCCGCCGCGTCCTGCGCGGCCTGTCACGGTGTTGCCGTTCTCCAGGCGCGTGCATCCGGGATGCGCGATGATGACGGACCCATCGCGCGTCGTGAGTCCGTCGAAATAGCTATTGGTGATGGCGACCAGCGCCTCACGAGACAGCCTTTCGGCTTTCGGCACCGTCCGCTCCGGAGGCGGATTCGCCGCAAGATTCTCCGGCTCGAAGAAATTACCCGCACGCTGCGTCGCGGTCGCTGGCCCATTGAGTCCCGGATCGCCATCGCGCGCCATGAGCCATTCCGCTTCCGTGATTTTGCGGTTCTCGACTTTTACCCGCACAGTAACGATCGCGAGTTTACTGCCTTCTTCCACCGTGCCGAAGTAGCCAGCCTGACCGCTGACGGGATCCAGGTAACGGCGCTGCACTTTCCCCAGCCCGGTGACCGACTTCCAGACTCCCGTGCCGGGCCGCACAACGACCGAGTTTTCGGTCTGCCTAAACCCCACAAACAGCGGAGTCGCCGCAGGATCGTGCTTGATGACGGCGGCCAGGTATTGATCGAGAGTCGTTTTGAGACAGGCTCGGTCGCAGTCGTTCGCGGCAGCGAATAAAGGGGCGCTAACCATCCCAAACAGGAGCAGTTGTAGAGCTCTGTTAAAGAACATTGGCCTCCCGCATCACTTTTTCACACTTGGTACGGATCTGCGTCGCGACCTCTTGCGGATCGCCCGCCTGCAGCTCGGGGATGAACAGCTCGACAGACAGCGCGCCGTCATAGCCTTTTTCGGCGAGCTTCTTCAGAATGCGGACCAGAGGAGTGACGCCGTCGCCCGGAATCAAACGCGTAGTCTGCCCAAACAGTTCGCGAGGAATATCCGGCGTGTCCTGGAAATGCACGTGGGCGAGTTCGCCGGGCTTGAGCATATCCAGATCCTCGAACTTGCCCATCCCCGACCAGAAGTGATAACAATCCAGCATCGGGTGGACGTTGGGATGCCCCGCTTCCCGGATCAACTTGAGTGACGTACTCAGCGTGGCGATCAGCGTCGAGCTGCGCGCGAACTCGATCATGCCGGTCAGGTTGTACTGCTTGGCCACGTCGCCGGCTTCGCGGATCGCGTCCGGCACCGTTTTGTAGTCCTCTTCCTTGACCATCCGGTTCGTCGTGCTTGGGCAATAAATCTTGGTCGACCCGAGCGACGCAAACTGCTCGCAGCGCTTCTTCCAAATTTCCATCTGCGCGGCGAAACCCGCATTCTTGTTCCAGAAATCCTGGAGCACGGAGGCGCCAGAAACCATCGTCAGCCCGTTATCGGTGATCACGCTCTTGGCGGCCGCCATGCTGTCGGTCTTCAGGAAGTCGTCCAGCACGCGGTCGGTGATCTCGACATACTTGATGCCGGCCTTGGCCCAGCCTTCTAGAATCTTGCGGTATCCCGCGCGTTGCGAAGTGGTCTGGTGGATGCTCAGAACCATCTTGCCGGGTGCGCCTGCCGCGGGCATCACGTCAATCAGGGGGGCCGCCAGGGGTGCGAGAAGCATTGTTCGTCGAGAAAGCATGAATTACACTATATCGCCAATCCCACGGCCAAACGAGGATCACTTCTTCGCCAGGCTCCGGTAGGCCGCCTCCACGAACGCATCCGACGGCCCGTACAGCGGATCGTAGTCCTGCGTGGGTTTTGCCGCCTTCACTTGCTCCAGCGTCTGGCCCTTCTTGACCAAGTCCTCGATCCGGCCGCGGACGATGGTCAGCATGTCGCGATACTCCACCACGTCGGCCTCGTCGCACAGCCGCCCACGACCGGGGATCACCATCGTGCCGCCCTCTTCCTTATCCGCGGGAACCGTGATGTCCAGGATGCGATTGATCGCGGCCACCACGCCGTTGATGCTGCCGCCCTTGGCGACGTCGATCACCGGGTAGCGGTCGGGAACGAAGATATCGCCGGTGCTCACCACGTCCGACCGGCGGAAGAACACCAGGCTGTCGCCGTCGCTGTGCGCAGCCGGCTGATGAAGAACCTGGGCTGCCTCGCCGTTCACGAATACGTCCTTGCCGTCGGTGAAGTAGGTATCCATCGGCCAGCCCGCGGGAGGCGCGCCAGCCTCGCGCATGCGAGCAGCCACCTTTTCGTGCGCGATGATGGTCGCGGGGAAGTCGGCGTTAAACCCCGCGACGTTGCCGCCCGTGATGGTGCGGCCCGCGTCCGCCACCTTTTCGTTCCCGCCGGTCTGATCCGCATCGGCGCTGGTGTTGATTACATACCGGATTGGCTTGTCGGAAATCTTACGGATGGCCGCGATGAGTTTGTCGGCCTGCGCTGCCAGCTTCGTATCCACCACCAGCACGCCGTCCTTGCCCACCTGCACGGTCGTGTTTCCACCGCCTCCGACCAGCATGTAGACGTCGCCCTGGACCTGCAGAGTGTGGATTTCACCGTCGTCCATCAGGCTCGGCACCTGAACCGGCCGATTCACAACAGCGGGCGCCCCGCCGTGGGGATACATCGTCTCCGCGCCCCCGCGAGTAGCCTTCTCCGGGAGCGCGTGCTTCATGGCGAACTCGCTTAGATAAGGATTCGTCCCTGGGAGAAAATTCGGCACCTCGCCTTTTGGCCTCGGAACCTCGGTTACGGATTCGCACGGATACGGATCGATCCGCTGGTGTGGATCGAACTCGAAGTCCGTCGATCGGATGAACGGCTCGGTCAGATACACCGGATCGTTGACGATGCTGACCCACGTCAGGTGGTCGCCGTGCCGGATCCAATGTTCAGTCAGAGTAGCCCGGTCGCTGCGCGGGATGCCGTTCCGTCGAATCCAGCCGATCTTGAGATGCGTGGTGGTGATGGTGAGAATGTCGCCGTCCCATTTGCCCGTCGAGAATCCCTGCCAGGTGTGCGCCGCATATTCCGGCGGATGCGGCCGGCCATCCATGTAGATGGTTCGCTCGGGAGCCTGCCAGGAGCCGTGCGTATGCCAGGCGATAATCTGCTGCGTGGCCGTATCGACTTCCTTCCAGATCCGCAGATTGAACGGTCCGCGCGGCCCATAGTCGGAAGGATGCGGCTTGCACTGGTGCTCGGGCAGCGTGAGGATCTCCGCGTCCCAGGCTTCGGCGCGCAGGCGAGCCGCGTCGGTGATCGGAAGCCCCAGATAGTCGCCGATCTCCGGCCCCGGAATACGTTCCGGCTGATCCTCATGGAACACGGGATTCCACTCGCCCGACAAATCGATCTGGGCAAACGCGGGAACAAGCGCTAACACGAAGACGATCAGAATCCTGCCCATATTGCTCCTCTTCACTGAACCTTACAAGAAAAATTCACCGACTCGTCGGTGCTGCCCGACCCATTGTAAACAGCCACCTGCGGATACGGGCACAGCGGACGCGTGCGGTCGGTTTTTCCGGCGCGTACGCGCGACGCCTCGATACGATCCGGCGCCTTGCCCTGCTCGACCCAGGCGCTCATCGCGTCGATCATGCTAAACGTGCTGGTGCCGTCGCCGCCCGCGCAATGCCCCATGCCCGGCACCATGAACAGGCGCATCGAGTTTGACACCGCCGCCTTGCCCAGCTTTTCGATGACACTGTTGTAGTAGTTCACGCTGTTCTGCGGAGCGATTCCAGGATCCGCCCAGCCGTGGTACATCAGCACCTTCCCGCCGCGGCTGAACAACGGATTCAGGTTTGGATCGATGGAGTTCATCAGCGCGCCGGCCGTCTTATCCCCCGCCGCCATGTCGCGCTCGGCATTAAACGTCAGATAGTTCCAGTTGGCGTCCTGAAACACCAGGAATTTGTAAGTCTCATCCGCGAGCGCCATGGGCTTCGGCCCGGAGAGCGTCGCCCAGCCGGTTTCGCTGCCACGTTCGAGGCCAGGAAACAGCGACTTCCCGCGCGAGTTCGCCGGTCCCGCGTAGATCTGCCGCGCGGCCTCTGCCTGTGGCGCAGTAAGGCACGACGGACCGTCCGCATCTTTGCACAAGAGTTTTTGCGGATCGAAGCGGCACTTGGTGGGATTCTCAAGGACACCGTCCTTCACGCCATCCAGCTCATCGCACGCTTCGAGCACCGCGGAATGCAGAACCGCGTACTTGGCGGGCGGGATGTAACTGGCTTCGTCTTTGTGGACCGCTGCCGCGCTAAACACTTGCGCGCCCTGGAGGTGCGTGGTGTAGATCGCTGCCGCTCCGGCGATGATCCCGTCGTAATCGGCTGCATAGCGCTGCGCTTCCGTCAGCGCCTGGCGGCCGCCGGTGGAACATCCATTCCAATAAGAATATTTCGGACCGTTCCCATAGCGCGCTGCGATGATCGCCTTCGCCGCGACCGTCATCTCGTGCACCGCACGATACGAAAAATCGATCACTTTCTCCGGATGTCCCGGAACAAATGTCGCCGGATTGCCGCCAGTATGGCCCGTATCGGTGCTGGCGGTCGCGTAGCCCGCCGTGAGAGCCGTCGCCATGGCGGGATAGCTGATGGTCCCGGCCCAAGCCCCGTTGCCCACCGATTGCAGGTTCCCGTTCCACCCGGTCTCGGGCAGCCAGACCTCGATCTTGATTTCGGAATCGCTCGACGGCGTGAGTGTGGCCGCCACCCGGCAGAAGGCTGGCAGATTTTGGAACGCCGCGGCTTGTTTGCCCTTCCCGCCCGCTGGCCCTGGTGGCGTGAAAGCCCCCGCCGCGACCGGCTCCGACGCTGTGATGGTCGTGTTCTTCAGCTTCAGCCCCATCAGGCTTTCGCAGGTAGCAGCGCCAAAAACAGGGGCGATGCCGAAAGCGCCGATCGTCAATAGGAACGTAGTTATCGCGGGTATTCGGGTCATGGCATGCGGCTCCATACTAGCCTACTACCACGCCCATTTGTGCGGGAAAGACTGGGCCTGCAGTCCCAGCGCCACGGGCCGAATCTCTTTGTGCCGCCCTACTCAGAACTGGATCTTCAGCCCGAGCTGAATAACGCGCGGGTTCACGCTGGTGGACGTGATGGTGCTCGCGCCGGCGTTCAGAGGCTGTGGAACGAAACCCGTAACCCCGCCCGTTCCACCTGCCGGGCTCAGTCCGCTAAATTGCGGATGATTGAGCAAATTGAAGAACTCGGCGCGGAACTGGAGATTCACACGCTCGGTAAGGTTGAACTGCTTCCGCAGGTTGGCGTCGAAGTTTACCTGGCCGGGCCCGAGCAGAATGCCAGGTCCCGAGTTCCCGAATAGAGTCGCGCAGGTGGGGCACGCGGCTTGCGTCGTTACGGTCACGCCGTCCGGCATAATCGCCGGAGCGGCGCAGAATGCGCTGGCGTTGAAGTAACCCGGACCGCCGCTGAATCCTCCCAACCGGTCTTCGATGCCGCCAGGAGTCTTGATATCGGCATAGGTCTTGCCCGGGCACATTTGCGCGCGTCCGAAGCCGGACGTCGGACCCGTGCCATTGGTTCCGAACGCGGTGCCGGCGCCGCCGTCGACAAAGGTAAACGGAACGCCGTCCTGAATCGTGGTCACACCCGAGAGATTCCAGCCGCCCAGGGCCTTTTTCGCGATTCGGTTCAAGTTGCCGGTCGGGATGTCCCAGGAATAGTAGAGGATGAATCGCTGGGGCCGATTGAAGAACGATGGGCCGTACTGCTGGCTCAAATTGGTGGCATTGTTGCTGTTGGCGGCGTCGTCAAGGAGATTGGTAAGAGACTTACTCCACGTGTAGGCGGCCTGGAATGAGAAGCCGTGGGTGAATTGCTTCCGGACGGTGATCTGCAAGCTGTTGAAGTTCGAGCTGCCGTCGAAGGCGGTGGCTTGGAGACCCGCCGGAGCGTACCCGATGTAAGGCACGCGGAATGCGGTGTTCGCCACCGTGGTCGTGGTATACCCGTTGACCGGATTCGCGGCCGATGCGATCGACGCGGTATTGATGTTGTGGTTGTAATCCAGCAAGTTGATGCCACTAGAACCGACATACCCGGTTTCCAGCACCCAGCTGGGGGCAAATTCATACTGGAGATTTAAATTGTACTGGCGAATCAGGGGCGTGTGTATCACCTCGCCCAGAAACGGCACACTCAGGTTGGAACTCGTCAGTGTGGCAGGGTTTGCCCAGCGCTGAACGAAGGTGCCCAAGGGCAAATTGGGGAACGGATTCTGGATCGTAAATGGGGCTGCAGCGCCGCCACTGTAATCGAGGGTGGTCGAGTATGGATTGCCTTGCTCCATGCCGTGCACAAAACGGTCGGCGCCAACGCGGTCGTAGAACATTCCAACGCCGCCTCGGACTACCAATTTGCTATAAGCCTGATAAGCGAATCCGATGCGCGGGCCGAAATTGGATAGGGGCGGGTGCTCGCGAATCGCTCCCGTGCCGCTGGTGTTGACGAAGACCCCGTTCGGCGGCTGCGGATAGTGGTCGAGATAGTTGCCCGCGGTCACCCAGCCCGCGAAGTTGGCGGGAAGGCCCAACGGTCCGGTTGGCACTTGCGAATTCGGCGCCAGCTTGCTCACCCAGGTATTGGTCAAGTTGCCGTACTTGTCAGAGAACGTGCCGTCGTATTCCCACCGCACGCCGGCATTCACAGTCAGCTTGGAGCTCACCTTCCAATCGTCCTGCACAAAGGAATTCAGATTGGTTTCGCGATACGCATGAATGATGCCTCCGGCCGCGGGAGGGCCGCTCGATACGCAGAACAGGCACTGGAAGATGTTTCCGGGATTGTTCGCGGCGAGCAGGTTCGTAAAGCTTCCGATGAAGAGCCACCCGCGCTCCAGTCCGGCGAAGTCGAGGTTCCATTGCGTTTTTTCAAGCTCGAAGCCGGCGCGAATGGTGTGCCTTCCGTGCGACCACGAGATCTGGTCGGAATATTGAATCTGGTTCGTGGGGCTGAATTGCGGTTCCAGAAATCCGCCGACGCCGAAGCCGTTAATCAAGAAGGAAATAGCCGGCCCTTGCGTTTGGCTCGGGACGATGGGGGTAATTCCCAGGTTCTGGGGCGTCCACCCGGCGGGAAGTTGATCCGTGGCCTGTGAAAAGAAGCGCTGGAACGAGACGCGCGCCTCGTTCACAAACGAGTTGGTGACCACCGTGGTCAGCCTGAGCGCGGCATTCGTGTTCGAGTACTCGACAGGATTGGGTGCTCCCGGAAGCGCACCGCCGATCGGCGTATTGAAGTTAAACGTCCGCGGATCGTTGCTATAGAAATAGCGCATCGCCAGGGTATTCTTGGCGTTCACAACGTAGTCGGCATTGACGATGTATTGATCCTCGCTAAACGGCGCCGGATTGTTGAAGCTCAATGGGTCGCCGAAGCTGGTGTGGGTGGGAAAGTAGAAGCTGCCGTCGGCGTTTTTCACCTGCAGCATCTTCAACGCGACGGGGCTGACGCTGGTGGAGGAACACGGCAGGACTCCGTTGTCTCCGGGAGGTCCAAAGGAAGGAAGCTGGCAGTTGGCCGCGATTAACTGCGACACGAACGCCGGCGTGGTCCGGTCTCCGGCGGGAATGATCGGATAGAGCGAGACGTTGGCGTTCCCCGCCGCGTTCACGCCGTTGCGCTGGCGCGTACCTTGGTAGCTGCCAAAAATGAATATCTTGTCTTTCTTGATGGGGCCGCCGATCACGCCGCCGAACTGGTTTTGGTTCAGCACCTGCTTGGGGCAATCTTGCCCGGCATAAGTCGTCCGGCAGGTGTCGCGATTGTAAAAGAAGTCGTTGGAATTCAACTGGGCGTTGCGGAAGAACTCGAAGCCAGTTCCGTGCCACGTATTGGTACCGGACTTCGTCACCACGTTCACGTTCGCGCCAGGATTGCGCCCGTAGGTGGCGTCGTAAGTGGAGGTTTGGATCTTGAATTCCTGAATGGCATCCGGACTGGGCACCGCGATGCCCACGTAGATACCGCCGTCGTTGGCGCTGCCGTTACCGGCCATGCTCTGCACTGCCACGCCGTCCATCTGAAAGTTGTTCTGGCCCGGCGTGCTGCCGTTCACGCTCATATCCAAGGTGCCTTTACCGAAGGAAGTGGCGTTGTTCACGCCCACGTTGGCTCCCGCGGACAGGCCGATGATCTGCGTGAAATTCCGGTTTGCCAAAGGCAGCTCGCTCACTGTGCGCGAACTGACCGTGGTCCCCAGAGTCGACGTCGCGGTCTGCAGGGTTTCCTGCACGGCCTCGACCGTGACCTGCTCGGTCGCCGCGCCGAGTTCCAGCTTCCGGTCCAGCACCGGCGTCTCGGTAACGCTCACGGTGACCGTAGTCACCTCGGACGTCTTGAACCCGTTCGCGGCGAAGCGCACCCGGTAGGTCCCCGGCGGAATCAGGGTAAACCGGTATCCGCCATCGCTCCCGGTGGTGGTCGTGCGCACTTGATTGGTCTCCGCGTTGGTCAAGGTGACCGTTGCATTCGGAACGCTGGCCCCGGACGGGTCCGTCAGCGTCCCGGTAAGCGCTCCGGTACCGGCCGACTGGGCCAGGAGAGCGGGGATTCCAACGGCAAACGCGACGACGATTGCCAGCAAAAGGCGCAGTAAGTTCCTGGATCTCATAGGTTCCCTTTCATTTTTGGGAGTCTTTGGGACGTGGGGACAGGTAGAGTACAGTAGGGGCAACTTGGCAAAACCCACGGCTAGCCTCTCACGGAATTGTATGCTAAACTTCATCCGGCGTTGATCAAAACAGCGTCAAATTCTTAGGTTGGTTATGGTGAGAGTCCCCGTAGAGCCCATCCCCTTCGGCCCCTTTTGCCTGGACGCCGCCAATTCGCGGCTGCTACGCGACGGAATGGAGATCGAGGTCCGGCCCCAGGCGTTACACGTTCTGCAGGTTCTGGTTCAAAACAGCGGCCGCCATGTGAGCTACGACCAGATGATTCAAGACGCCTGGAACGGCAACCTGGTGTCCAAGCACACGGTCGCCGTCACCGTCGGCGAAGTGAAGAAGATCCTGGGCGAATTCGGACCCTTGATCAGCTACCGCCCTCGAATGGGCTATTGCTTCGAAACCCCCAACGCCGACGATCTTGTCCGGCAGGGCTGGCACTGCTGGAATCGTGGCACGCGGGAAGGGTTTGAGAAAGCCTTGTGTTACTTCCGGCGCGCGTCGCAAGAAAGCAACGATCCGCGGGCCTTCGAGGGAGCCTCTTTGTGCTACATGATGATGGGCACCTGCGGGATGCGGCCGGCCCGCGAGATGTACCAGGGGTTCCTCGAGGCGCACCGCCGGGCAGTTGCCTTAAGCGGGCTAACGCCGGATCTGCGCGCCGATCGCGCCCAGGGCTTGCACATTTTTGAGCACAAAACCGCCGAAGCCGAAGCGGACCTCCTGCAAGCGCTGCGGGAAAAACCCAAGTGGGTGCCCGTGCACATGCGCATGATCATGCTCTATGCCGGCACCAGACGCCTGGATGAGGCCCTCGAACAAGTGGAGGCAGTCCGCGCCATCGATCCGCTGTGGGTGCAGCTCCCCGCTTCCGAAGTCTTCGTGCGTTTCTTTCGCCGGGAATTGCCGGAGGCCCTGGCCGCCGCCCGCGAAGCCCTGGAATTGCATCCGTATCTGCCTTTGGGCCGGGCGCTCTACGCCCAGGCTTTGGAATCCTCCGGCGATACCGAAGAAGCACTCAGGCAATACCGCATGGCCACGGTTCTTTGTCCCGACATCGCATGGCTGCGGGCGCTGGAAGGGATCTGCCTGGCCAATAGCGGCCGCCGTGCGGAGGCCTCGGCCATCTTGCAGCAGTTGGAAGAACTTCGCAAAACCGAATACGTGGACGCCTATTTCCAGGCCATACTCCAGCACGCGCTGGGACGGAAGGACGAAGCCTTCCTGGAACTGGAGCGGGCGGTGGACGAAAATTCCGCCGCGCTATTCGTCCTGGATGTAGACCCGCGAGTGGATCCACTGCGCGCGGATCCGCGCTTCGGCCGGATCAGGGATCGCGCTTTTAACGCATCCTCCTTAAGCACCAGCGCCTGAATTCGGCTTTTCCTTTACTGCGCCTTGCAGACGAAGCTGGCCGTGTCGTCCGTGTTCCCCGACCCCTTGTAGCTGGCCACCTGCGGATACGGACACAGCGGACGCGTCCGGTCGGTCTGCCCGTTGCGCGTGCGCGATGCCTCGATCCGGTCCGGAGCCTTTCCCTGTTCCACCCATTGCTCCATCGCCGCGAGCATGTCGAAGTTAGCCGTAGCGTCGCCGCCGCCGCAGTGCGCCATGCCCGGAACCATGAACAACCGGTAGTTGTCGTTGATCTTGCTGGCCCCGCCCATGGCCGCGGCCACGCTTTTGTAGTACTCCACGCTGCTGCGCGGGGAAATCTGCGGATCGGACCAGCCGTGATACTGAATGATCTTCCCGCCGCGCGCCAGGAACGGCTTCAGATTCGGGTCCAGCGCATTGATCACGTTGCCTGCTTTCTGCAGTGTCGTGGCCATGTCGCTGTCGAAGTTGAGCGTCTTGTAGTCCCAGTTGTTGTCCTCGAAAACTGCGTATCTAAACGTGTCCGTTGCGATGGTGAACACGTTATTCCCCGCCATGGTGGTCCAGCCGTTCTCGCTGCCAGGCTCGTGCCCCTGGAAGATGACGCTCTTGGTGCGCGGATTGACGACATCCGAGTAAATCTTCCGGACCGTCTCCACTTGGGCCGAGGTCAAACAGGTAGGCGCATCGGCGCCCTTGCACTCCAGCGTTTTCGGATCGAACTTGCACTTGGTGGGATCTTCCAGCACGCCGTCCTTCACGCCGTCTTTGGCGTCGCAGGCTTCCAGCACAGCGTCGTGAATCGCCGCGAACTTGTTCTGCGGCAGCGCGCTCGATTCGTCCTTGTGAGTGGCTTGGCCGATCCAAACCGCCTGGGCTGACCGGCCGGTGAAATTGATGGCCGGAGCGCCCGCGACAATCGCGTCGAAATCTTGCGGATAGCGCTGGGCTTCCATCAGCCCTTGCCGCCCACCCGCCGAGCAGCCGTTCCAATACGAATGCTTCGCATCGCGGCCATAGAATGCCTTGATCAGCGCTTTGCCGGTCGTCGCCATCTCGTGCACCGCGCGATATCCGAAATCGATCACCTTTTCGGGATGACCCATCGCGAAGCTGGCACTGCCGCCGTCGTGACCGGTGTCGGTCATGGCCGCCGCGTAGCCGCGCTGCATTCCCGTGGCCAGAGTGTTGGCCGTGATCGATCCGCTCCAGCCGCCGTTGCCGTTGGCCTCGAAATTCCCGTTCCATCCGTTGACCGGCAGCCAGTATTCGATCTTGATATCGGAGTCGGCTGAAGGCTTGGAGGTTACCTGAACGCGGCAGAACTCCTTCAGGTCGGCAAACGGGTTAGCGCCGCCGCCTTTGGCCTTGCCTTTTCCGCCCGCCGGCGCCGCTTGCACGAACGCCCCCGCGGCCACCGACTCCGCGACGATCATGGTGTGGGGAATCGAAAGCGAGCTCAGGCTCTCACATGACGCGGCCACGGCCTGTGTCGAAAGACATACGGCCAGCACGAGCGCGAACAACAACAGTCCTGCGAGTTTCATGATTTGTTGGCCTCCTCTATGGCATCTTACACGTAAAATTGGCTGCGTCGTCGGTGCTGCCCGACCCCTTATAGCCCGCCACCTGCGGATACGCGCACAGCGGACGAGTCCGGTCGCTCTTCCCATCCCGCACGCGTGACGCTTCGATCCGGTCCGGAGCCTTGCCGCGCTCCACCCACTGCTCGATCGCGCTCAGCATGTCGAAGTTGTCCGTCCCGTCGCCGCCATTGCAGTGGCCCATCCCCGGCACCATGAACAGCCGCAGGGAATCCTTCACCGCACGGCTTCCCAGCTTGTCCACCACGCTCTTGTAGTAGTCGACCGCGAGCCGCGGAGGAATTCCCGCATCACTCCAGCCTCCATAGATGATCAGCTTCCCCCCACGCTCCGCAAATTTGCTGATGTCCGGATCGTTCGCGTTGATCACGGTGTTCTCCGGTGTATCCGCCTGGGCCAGATCGCTATCAAAGTTGACCGGCCGCTTCATCGGGTCCCAGTTCGGATCCTTGAACGCGAAGTACTTGAAGAAGTCCGAGGAGATTGACACAGGCGCCGGACCCGCCGACTGCGCCCACAGTAGCTCGCTTCCCGGGAACAAAGGCCCGAAAATTTCCTTCTTCGTCCGCGGATTCGTCGCGGGCGAATAGAGTTTGCGGGCCGCCTCCACCTGGGGCTTCGTCAGGCACGACGGGCCGTCGGCAGTCTTGCACTCCAGAACCTTGGGATCGAACTTGCAGCGCGTGGGATCCTCCAGCACACCATCCTGCACGCCGTCGAGCCGGTCGCAAGTGGCAAGAACCGCGTTGTGGATCGCGGGATATTTCTCGGGCGGGATGGTGCTGGCCGGATCCAGATGGGTCGCCTGCCAGATCCAGATCTGCCCGAACACGTGATGCGTCAGGTAGGTGGCGAGACCGCCCGCCACCAGGCCGTCGTAATCCGTCGGGAAACGCTGGGCCGCTTTCATCGCGGCCATACTCCCGCCGCCGCACTCGACCATATACGAATGCCGCGGACGATCGTTGTAGAACGCCTCGACAATTGCTTTCGCCTTGACGGTCATCTCATGCCCCGCGCGCTCGCCGAAATCGCGGATCTTCTCCGGATGCCCCATCATCAGGCTGGCGCCGCCGTCGTGGCCGGTGTTGTTGCCCGCCACTGCGTACCCCCCGCGCATTGCTGCCGCGATCCCGTTGAAGTTCATCGATCCGCCCAGGCCGCCATTCCCGGTGCCGCGGAATTTCCCATTCCACCCGGAAGCCGGCATCCAGACCTCGATCTTGATTTCGGAATCAGCCACCGGCCGGATGGTGGCCGCCACGCGGCAAAAGGCCGGCAGCGCGCGAAAGGCGTCATTCTGCTTGCCCTGGGTAAACGCACCCGCCGCGACCGGTTGCGCCATCGTTACCGTCGTGTTCTGCAAGCTGAGTTGTGCCAGGCTCTCGCACGTCGCGCCACTTGCAGGGAATACCGCGGGAAGTGCGGCCGCTACTAAAATCAACAAGCGCATATCGTGAGTCATTGTATCCCTATAATGGGGATGTCATGAAGCGCTGTCTCCTGCTGCTCGCGGTCTGCTGGGCGGCTCAGGGCCACGACATCATCACCACGTCGATCACTTTCACCCGGGACATCTCCCGCATCGTGAACAATCACTGCGCCTCCTGCCATCATCCCGGCGGCTCAGCGTTCTCGCTGATGACCTACTCCGATGCGCGTCCCTGGGCCGTCGCCATCAAGGAAGAAATTCTTCGCCGCCGCATGCCTCCCTGGGGCGCGATCAAAGGATTCGGCGAATTCCGCAACGATCAGGCGCTGACGCCGGAAGAAATGGAGCGCATCGTGAGCTGGTCCGACGGCGGCGTGCCCGAGGGCGAGCCCAAAGACATGCCTGAGCCGCCCAAATCGCTCGAGCCCGAGACGTTCCGTCACTCCAAAGGCGAACTGAGTGTCACTGGCGACTTCGCACTGAAAAGTGCGTTCAGCTTAGACGGGCTGTGGCCGGAGAAGGTCCCCGAGAAAGGCTCGTTTCAGATCACTGCCCAGCTTCCCGACGGCAGCATCCAGCCCTTATTGTGGCTGCAGGATTACAAGATGCAATTCGGGCATCCGTTTCTGTTCCAGACGCCCGTGAATCTTCCGGCGCGCACCGTGATCCGCGGCATCCCACCCGGCGCGAAAATCGCCCTGCTCCCGGCCCAGTAAACGCGGCTATTTCCCGATGTAGCTCACCCGCCAGATCGATTTCGACCCCTCATCGGTCACCAGAATCGATCCGTCCTTCGCCACGGCAACTCCCACAGGCCGTCCCCACACTTGGCCCTCGGGCGTGACGAACCCAGTGAGGAAGTCCTGGTAGACGCCGCTGGCTTTGCCTTTTTCGAGCGGCACGCGGATGACCTCACCCCCCGACCGGTTCGCGCGATTCCACGACCCATGCTCGGCTGCGAACAGATCGCCGCGATACTCCGCCGGGAACTGCGTGCCGGTATAGAAGGTGATGCCGAGCGAAGCGCTATGCGGCTGGATCAGCACGTCGGGCACGAGGACCTTGCTCTTCTGGTCGGCATGCGCTCCATTGAGACGGGGATCAGGATTCCCGCCCATGTAGAAGTACGGCCAGCCGTAGAAGCCGCCTTCTTTCACTGAGGAAACGTAATCGGGAACCAGGTTGTCGCCCAGTTCATCGCGTTCGTTGGTCGAGCACCAGACTTCTCCAGTCTCAGGATTCACGGCAAGCCCCACAGGATTCCGTATTCCCGACGCATAGATCTTCACGAACTTTCCGTCCGGCGTGTACTCGAGAATATCCGCGCGATTCTTCTCACCAGGATGAGTATCAGGATCGTCGATGTTCGAGCCCGAGCCCACCGCTACGAACATTCGCTGCCCGTCTTTCGAAAAAACGATGTCCCGGGTGTCGTGGAACCCGGCGGCCGGAAGATCGGAGATCAGCGTCTGCGCCGCACCACTGGCCTTCATGTCTCCATTTTTGTAGGGGAAGCGGACAACCGACTTCGGATCGCTCACGTAGACCCACTGCGGATTCGCTCCATTGGGATAAAAGTTGATCCCGAAGACTTTGCCCAGTCCGCCGGCGAACACCGAGGTCTGCTCCGCCTTGCCATCCTTGCTGATGCCCCGAAAGACGACGATTTGCCCGGCCGCGTCGGCCATGAAGAAGTCGCCATTCGGCGCCGTACGGATCTGGCGGGCCGTTCCGACTTTCTCGGCATATAGATCGACTTTGAAGCCCGTGGGCGCCTTGGGCCAGGCATTCGCAGGGCGGGCAACAACCGTCGGGAAGTTCATGGCCGATTTCGTCGCAAAAGGCTTCGGGAGATCGGCGGGAGTGATCTTGTGGAACGTGCCCGGCGTTAGCGATTTTGCATCGGCAAACGCGGCCTCTCCGGTACGCAGGCTCTTGACGTCGACTTTTTCAGCCGCCTGAATCACCATCCAGCCCGCGGCGGCAACCAGGAGCGCAGCAGCGCTCACGCTCAGTTTGTGCATGATTCCTCCAAACCCGCATCGTAGCAGATAACTTCAATTGGCGATATGATGAGGGCGTGCGGAAGACCCTGTCCATCCTCGGCGTCGCCCTGATAGCGATGCTGATCTTCGCCGGCTCCCTGTGGCCGCAGGATCAGGTCTGGGTTTGCCCCATGGATCCGGACGTGCGTTCGAGCACCCCGGGCGTGTGCCCGCGCTGCGGCATGAAACTGGCCGACAAGATCCCGGAAGCCACCGAATATCACATGGATCTGAGCACCTTGCCGCGAACGCTCCAGGTTGGCCAGCCCGCCCAACTGACCTTCGCCATCCACGATCCGTGGAAAGGCCGCCCGGTGACCAATTTCCAGGTGGTGCATGAGAAGCTCTTCCACATGTTCGTGATCAGCCAGGATCTGGAGTTCTTCGTGCACAATCACCCGGTCTTCCAGCCCGACGGATCCTTCCGCTACGACAATCTCACGCTTCCCAAGCCCGGAATGTACCGGGTGCTAGGCGATTTCTATCCCGACGGCGCCACGCCGCAGTTGATCGCGAAAACCATGTTCGTGGCGAGGACTCCTCCCGCGGCGGTGCACCTCTCGCGGGATTACTCGCCGAAAGACGCGACCAATATGCAGGTGGATTTCAGAACCGATCCGCCGCAAGTGATCGCCGGCCTGAAGACCCAGCTTCACTTCACCGTAAAGCCGGGCGACGGACTCGAAAAATATCTGGGAGCCTGGGGACACATGCTCGCGGCCAGCGAGGATCTGATCGATCTGATCCACACACACCCGTTCATCGCCGATGGCGGCCCCAATATTCAGTTCAATCTGACGTTCCCGCGGCCGGGGAATTACCGGGTGTGGGTCCAGTTCCAGCGCAATGGCGTGGTCAACACCGCGCACTTCGATATCCCTGTTCAGGAATTGCAGTAGTTCACTGCTTCTCTTGGCAGATAACTTCCTTCAGCCGATCGTTCGGGCGATACGTGGCCGTAATCGTAACGGTCCAAGGCTCGGTGTAGTATTCGGGATCGTCGATGGTCGCCGTATAATCAAGCGTCAGCGTATCCCGCCGGGTGTACTTTTCGACCACATGCAGCTTCTCGCCATGCGGATGCCCGAAGGAGTCCAGCCAGGTCCGGTCATTGAAACCTACCACGTCGACTATCAGCGAGTCGCCATCCCACCAACCGTAGGAATCGCCCATGTAGGAGGGATTAGGTTCCGTCGGATGTTTCAAGCCCGCCTTCGTACCGATTGGTATCGAGCGGAAGATATGCGTACCGCCCTCATAGACGATCACCACACGATTGGGGAGCTGCAGGATCTCCATGGAATACGACGAGTACATGATGCGCGGCACGCCCGACGGCAGGCAGGACTTTTCAGGATCGTCAACGGACTGGGTTCGCCGCCGATCGTCCCAGACTTGTTTGCCCTTGGCGTTGAACGGCGCGCCACCTTGCTTTGGATCGACGATGTGAGGCGTCACGTCGGGGACGTTGGGAAGATTCCAAACCCCGGAACCGCCAAGGTCTGGCTGATTCGCGACCTGGCCGATGACCGGCAGAAGAGCACATAAGCTCGCCGCCGGTATCAGCCAAAGTTTGCTACGCAAAGCCGAAGCTATTTACCCAACACCCCGTGGATGTGGATCTGATCGCGATTGTTCTCCTGGCAGATATATTCCAGGATCTCTCCGCCGCGCATGGTGAACGGGCCCGTGCGGTTAGGCGTCCACGTAATTCCGGTGATCACAGTCCATGGCTTGGTGTAGAACTCGGGGTCATCGATTGTGGCTTCCACTTTGATGTTGTTGAAGTCCGTCCGAGTGAGCTTCTCGGTGACCTTCAACTGTTCGCCGTGCGGATGGCCGGAAGCGTCCAGCCAGGTGCGGTTGTTAAAGCCGTTGGATTCGATGACCAACGTGTCTCCCTCCCAGTGGGCTACGGAATAACCCAGATAAGTGGGATTCACATCGTCGGGGTTAGGAAGTTTCCTTCCATCCATCCAAACCAGGCGCCAGACGTGCGCACCACCCTCGAACACGAACAGAATGCGGTCCGGCATCTGATAGATCTGCGTCGGATACGGCGTGTACAGCATGCGCGGCACGCCGGGAGGCAGACAGAAGCCCTCGGGATCGTCTTTCTCTAGATCCTTCAGCTCGCGCTGTTCCCACAATGCCTTGGCGGCGGGCGTAAACGGCGGGTAAATGTACTGGCAGCCCTTTTCGTCGTGAGCATTGATCTGGAGATTGACGATGTAGGGTACGCTCCACACGCCCTTGGCCAGACCGCCGAAATCGGGTTTGCCCGCTTGGACCCCGTACTGAGGCTCATTCGGGAACCGCGGCACCGGTGGCAACTCAGCAGCCTGAGCTCCGCCTCGACCACCGCGTCCACCACGACCGGCAGCCAGCGCTCCCTCAGGAGCGGCCGCTCCTCGTCCAGCGCCCGGGGCGGCAGCGCCCCCTCGAGCGGCAGCTGCCGCGGCGTTGCGATCCAGTAGCCACTGGGGTGGACCCGGGCAACCTTCAGGCTGCGGCGCACCCCCGCCACGCTGGGCGGCAGCCGGCACCGACAGCAAAGACAGGCCGACAAATATGCCCGCCGCGGACAGAATGGAACTGATAGGTCTAGTCAAGTTAAGAATCCTCCTGGTGTTCCTCTTGGATGGAAGCACGGGACCGAGAGCTTACACGCCATATCATTAGGCGCTAGTTGACTCGGTCAAGTTACGCCCCCTGGACAAGCCCTTCGGTGAGAACCATACTACTCACACTATCCCAGGCAAGTCAACGTCGCCGGCCGATCTTGCAATACATGGACTTCAGAGGAGTTAGGGAAGAAAGCGGGACTAATGAATCACCTGATCCACGTGCCAGTCGGCGTCCAGCTTGAGTCGAAAGATCGGGGGTGTGGACTGGTCGAACTGTCCATGCCGGATCCCCATCAGGGTCAGCGGGTTCGGGAAGCAACTGTGGGCGATCTTCACGCCTGCTCTGGCGTTGGCCAGCTTGGTGTAGCCGTCCTCGTCGAGGATGGTACCCATCCGCATCACCTTGACCGGAAAGGAACCGTGAATCTGCACGTAGGGAACCCCGATGCCCGGATCGCCAATTTGCACATCATCGCTGAACTGGAGATCGCGGCCTTTCTGCGTCAGCCGACCGACGGACCGGCTCTCGTCCAAGCGCGAGATCGTCCACAGGTCCTCTCGGGCGCCGCATTCCACCTGCCCCAGATCCAGCACCACCTGTTCCCCGTCCAGCCGCACGGGGCGCGATTCCACAACGCCGTTGGGATCAAACCCACCGCCGCAGCCCGCCAGCACGAGACCCGCCAGCAATGGCCCGCAGATTCTTAGACCGTTTCTTGGGAAGAGGTTTGCCACCACGTGTTTATCGTCCCTTGGCGGGGTTAACTTGAGCCCCCCCTCCAAACCCGTGAAAAGGAGCCTCCAACCGATAAATATCCCGGAATTATGCACTTGACATACCCTGATGGGCGGGCTACCGTAAGTGCGTGGCAGGCCGGAGTTTTCAGACTATGGGCGTTTGTTCAGTCGTCGTCCGAATACGACCAGGAAAAGCACGAAGAGGACGATGAGTTCCTGCACGCCGTAGTCATGCACGGGGTTGCCTCTTACCGCGCTTCGCTTTCGGCTTCGCCTTCGTCGCTTGTGCCCCTGGCCGGGGCATCGTGGCGTCGGGCTTAACGCGCGCGATGAGCGCGATGGCTTCGTCCGTGCGGAGCGGAATGCGGATGTTAGTTGCGGGTTTTGCCACGATTAGCAGTTTACTCCCGATTCCCGATCAATAGCTAGCCCTGGACAGCCGGGATCTCTTGTTCGGGAGGCTCAAGCTTTATGGGCTTTGGGAACGATTCAGATCGAACAACCGCCCTGATCAACGCTTGCGCGATATCAAGTATCCTGGTTGGATCATCCGCTGCAAGAGGCAATCCCATGACCTCTAGAAGTTCTTCATCTGGATTGTTTGGATCAGGCTGAAGTTCCTGTCTCTTCTGCTGAACAGTGAGTCCCTGAATGGCTTCGATTCCCTCCACGGTTAAGACTGCATAGCCCTTGCAATTCAGATAGTCGCGAGCCTTTAACTCGGTTAGCGCAATCGAGAGACTATCTTCAGCGGGCCGTTTTTCAGTTTGTGGTCGAAGGCGGAAATTGTCGATGCTAGGCTTGGAGTCCCTAAGAAGTGCGCGATATACCTCTGTGTGAGGAGGTAGCGGCATTGGGCCACGCTAGCGTCAGCTAGCCATAAACGCCAACTCACCACCTAGCCAAGAAATTCGCTCTTTAAGGATATCGGCAGTGGCTGGGCAGATGGTTTCTCCGCGAGAAAGGGCCTCTGCGGTATCGGTGTGAAAATACAAGAGCGGCTGTCTACCATCGGAGTACGAGACTAGACGCAGTGTCCGGTTCTCGATACGCCAAGTGACGGCAAGTTCACCATAAAATGCGGATACTTCGGCTCGTGGCAACTTTGCGTGCTTTCCTTCGGCCCCTCGCAGTATGTCCCTAATCGCATCGAAGGCGCCGTCAGCGGGACGGGGCTCGTCCTCGTCAAATCGTTCTTGATTATTACGAAGATCCTGAAGCTGTTTAATGATTCCATCAGCTCCGGCAGCCGTGGATTCGTTCCAATACTGAATCGCATCAATCCGGAGCACGTGCGGGGCAGCACCATAGGATTCCGCTATATCGATAGAGAAAACTTCATCGCGGGATTTTCGTGTTGATGCAGTGGCTGCCATAGATTTAGCTAACAGTAGGATGAGTGGTAGTTCTGGGGTCACTAAGACCTTTCTTCTGTTTTATATCGACGATGTTTTTCTTCTGCTGCTGAAGCCATTCAATGAGGCTATCGACCGTACTCTCGCTGAGCACAATACCGGCTTCCATTTCCCGAACGATTCCAGCCTTGGATATTTTGGCCTCGCGTATTTCCTCGCCGAGCGTGCCATCGTCCATCAAGGGCTGCACAGTCATGTTGGGAATGGGCGGGCGCTGGCTATAAAAACCGACGAAGAGGTTCAAGTCCGGTGTTAGGCCGCCCCACGCTCCATCGGCATGAATCACACGGAACAAGTTACTCTTGTTGTAGTGAAACTGAACTTTCGGCTTATCGTTCATCATTCCCCTATTGGACCTGCTCTTAAATATTACAGATCAAGGACAAGTAGCCTTACAGTTCAGAATGCTAGGGGAATGAGGAAAAAGAAACAACGAAGCACGGGATAACTAGTAACTGACTACTACTCCTTCACTATACGCGATCTCTAGTTTTCATGCAAGTCATTGCATACACAGTGAATAAAATGCTTGACACGCATGGCGAAGAAAAGGTGTAAGTGCCTTAGTTTCCCTCTATTTTGGTGCGGGAGACGGGGATCGAACCCGTAAGCATACCGACTCCAAGCCGGTTGCGTCTGCCAGTTCCGCCACTCCCGCTCGCTCAATTGTCTTATGCGATATGAGCGAGCGTAGGCTGCTGCGACTTCCATTCCGGGAGTCCGAAGGTGCTCGGGCCAAACTTTTCAATCCTGCGAGCTTTCACCGTCGCCACGTGCCGATTGAGCCCCGGTTCAATCGAGGTCCTATCTACCTTCTTGCTGGTGAGCTTAGATAGTCCCTCTGCGATAGCCGTGATATGTAGCGGCCCTCCCGCCGCTCGGAGCACATCAGCAATATCATCGAGCTTATCTCGATTCCCTTCTCGGAATACTACCGGCATGGCCGCAGACGGTGTCGGGTAGGACCTAGAGACCGGAGAAGCAATATCAGGAATCCCTGAAAGCTCTGAAATCATTGACTTTAACTGGTTTTCAACGCGGTCTAGAGCCTTGCGCTGCATTCCGATCTCGGCTAATGCTTCCTGTAGCTTGTTTAGAACCATTGACATACCTCTCTTTTACCGTTGACAACATCGTAACGATATACATTAAAATCAAAGCAACCGAGGGACTAGTTAGGAGCTAATCCCCCGGCCTGAAGTTAGCTGGACTTTGGCTCTAGAGATACCAAGCTAAAGGTTCCAACATAACTTCATACGTACCGTCTTCCAGTTGGCGGACCGTAACGATCCGATAGCCAGAAGGCGGCTTGTAACCCTGCATAGTAGGTGGGTGAACAACCCTCATCGGGCCTCACCTCCTTCCGCCCGATAGATTTGGAAGCCCCGGCCACTAACCGGGGTTTTCCTTTCGGAGCGGGTCCCAGTCACCCCTACTCAGAAAGTTCCTCTTCCAACTACCTGACGAAAGCCTACTAAACCGACTATAGCATGAAATTATCCGTATGGAGCAACGACGTTATCTCCAGTAGCGACTAGAGATCAATTTGTGCCACAAATCATGATCCCTTTGGTGCCTTCAGGACTAGCCGCCGCCCCTTGGTTTTCTTCAAGGCGACCGTAGCCCGCGCGTCGTCGTTCAGCTTGCGGATGTTGTACCGGAAGTCGAACTCGCGTAGGTACTGATCGGTGTACTGTTGGCCCCAGTGGTGATAGACGCCGTAGTTACCGCGCTTCAGGATCGAGAAGTATCCTTCGACCGTGTTGGTCGTGATGCACACGCCGTCTTCGTGCCTGACGTATTCCTTCGCGCTGTGATTCACCTTGCTCTGCTTGTAGCCCATTGGTGCCCCTCGCAGCGCCGATGCGCTGTCGGTCATCATGTGCGCGGACTTATCTACCATCGCTTCGATGACCGGCTTTAATGTATCCGCCGTGACGCGCGGCATGTGCATGGAGCGCACTTCGCCGTCACGCTGAAGGATGGACAGGACCGGAGCTTTGTTCGCGGTCGGAGACGGGCGATCCTTCGGACGCTCGCCCGGTTTCGGCGTGTAGCTTCCAGCGTGGCGGAACTTTCCACCGATGTACGCTTCGTCAATTTCAACGATGCCGGATAGCTTGCTGGCAACTGGTTCCTTGCCTAGCGCCCAGCGAATGCGGTGCGCCATAAACCACGCGGAGCGGTAGGACCCGTTCGGCTTGCCTGTGTCGGGATTGACGCCCCACAGGTTGCGCCAAAGCTGGTGAGCACTAATCCCCTTCTTCGATGAGCACATCAGGTGGATCGCAAACAGCCACTTGTGAAGCGGAATGTGTGAGTCCTCGAAGATCGTCCCAATGGTCACCGTGAACGGCTCACGGCACGCGGAGCACTTGTACAGGCCATCCCTGGTGGTTTCGCCCTTCATCAGGTAGGCTTCGCCGATGATGCCGCAATGCGGACAGACCGGGCCATCCGGCCAAAGAGTCGCCTCTAAGTGCTTCCTTGCGGCCTCATCGTTTTGGAATTGCGGAGCGAGTAACCCAGACATGCTTCAATCTTAAGGGTTTTCTCTGGGTATGTCAAGTGCATAATTCCGAAATATCCGATTGCAATACAAGAAATTACATGCGACAATGGCAGAGTTTTTAAGCACGGTCCCGGCCCTGTCCGGGAGTGAAAGAGGAGATATTAGTAGTGAGAGAAAAGGGTGTCGTCAAATGGTTTAACGCCGCCAAAGGCTATGGATTTATCCAGCGGGCCAGCGGCGAGGATGTGTTTGTTCACTTCTCCGCGATTCAGATGTCCGGCTATCGGACTCTGGAGGAGGGCACGGAGGTGGAGTTCGAGGTGAAACGGGGCCCGAAAGGACTCCAGGCCGAAAACGTCAACCGCCCCTAGAGGGCAATCCCAGACGATTCAATCCGTAAGCTAAGACCGAGAGGGCCGCCGGATCCGGCGGCCCTTTCCATTTTTCAAGGCCCTGATTATTTCAAGTTCGGCAGAGGATCCGCGGCTCGGGTCAACCAGGCGCGGTCGAGCGGCTTGGAAGGATCGGCCGTGATCTGCAGGTCCGCGCAGTGATGATAGGAAAAATCGCCATCCGGGTTCCGGCCATGCTCGGCCATGAACTGGATGATCTGCAGCGTGCACTTGGGGCAGTTGATGTTGGGCATCATGACGTCGGTTTCCCACGGATCCATTTGCTTGGAGGTGTGGGCGAACAATCCGTCCATCAGCACCGGCGGTTTCGGCGCCGTATCGATGCGCGCTGAAACAGACCAGGGGCCCTTGTCGCTGTCCCGGGTGACCACGGGCGGATCTGCCGGAAGCTCGGCGCGGGAGTTCACCGCCAGCGCGATCCGGTAGTGCCCCGGATGAAACACCGTCTCCTGCAGCTTGATGTGCAGCTTCTGGCCGCCCTGGACCTTGGTCACCGCGTTGGTGGCCTTGCCGGGGTTGGCCTCCTTTCCCTTAGCGGCATTGGCCGAAGTTCCGCCACAGGGGCCAAGCTTCTGCGGATCGCCCAGAGGGTTCTCCTCAATCCAGGAAGCCGGCTCCAGCAGCCTAAAATGCGCCCCGGCGAACGGCGCCATCGCAGCCGTGGCGGCCAGGGCGAAGGACAAACTCAAGAAAGGTCTCATTGCGGCGTCTCCTCTTGAAAATGTATAGCACAGACCGCTTGCCCACCATGTGAACAGCTCGGTCGCCTGTGATAGCATCTCCCCATGCGTACACGCTTAACCACACTCGCTCTGATGCTTGTGACCGCCGCGGTAGTGTCCCAACTGCCTGCGCAACAACCGGCGGCCAAACAAGCTCCCAAGCAACCCAAGACCTACACCTCCGCCAAGGAGATTGTCGCCATGATGGCGAAAGCCAAGAGCGAGCGGAAACAAGACCAGGCCAACTTCATCCAAGGGATCCTCCAGCTCGCGCCCTATTCGGCGAATCTGGAATACCGCGGCGTCGTCGGCCCGGCAGCCACACACAAAACCGAAGCGGAGATGTTTTTCGTCATCGACGGAAGCGGAACGCTGGTCACGGGTGGCAAGCTCGTGGGCGAAACCCAACCCAACCCGGAGAACTCGTCCGGTACGGCGATCGAAGGCGGCACGTCCCAAGACGTCGCGAAGGGCGATTTCTTCATCGTTCCCCAGAACACCCCGCACTGGTTCAGCAAGATCAACGGAACCCTGGTGCTAATGTCGCTGCACGTTCCGCGAACTTGAACCCAATTTAAACCTGCGGCATCCAATATCCTTATGGATGCCCGTGAAAAACAGGAGCTTCTGGAGTCTCTCGAAAGCGGGCGCGAAGCGCTGCTCGCCGCGCTCTACGGCGTGACGGAGGATCTGGCCGCGCGCGTTCCGGAACCTGGCCGCTGGTCCGTCCGCGAGTGCGTGGAGCACCTGTTTCTGGTGGAGAACTACCTGTTCGCGCAAATCGCAGCGTCTCAGCCTTCGGAAAGGCCCGTAGGCAGCCGGGCACGCGAGGCCCGCATTTTAGAGCGCGGAGCCGACCGCACGAACCGCCTGGAAGCTCCCGAGGTCGCCCGGCCCACCGGACGCTTCCCGACGCTGGGGGAAGCGCTCGACGCATTCCTTACGAGCCGCGCCCTCACCATCCGCTACGTGCACGCCTGGAAGGAAGACCCGCGCTCGCGAACCGCGCATCATCCGCTCATCGGACCCGTCAACTGCTATGAAACACTGCTGATCATCGCCATTCACCCGCACCGTCACGTACAACAAATCCGCGAAGTGGTTTCATCAACACGCTAAACTTCCTACAGGAGTTAATTTATGTCGATCCGGCCCGTGAAGCGACTAATCAAATCCAAGCCCACACTGGAAGGAGCCGGGGTCCACTTGCGCCGCGCGTTCGGATTCGGCAACACCACCGATTTCGACCCGTTCCTGCTGCTCGACGACTTCCGCAATGACGTTCCCGCCGATTATCTGGCGGGCTTCCCCTGGCATCCCCACCGCGGGATCGAAACCATCACCTATGTCCTGGCCGGGACCGTGGAGCACGGCGACAGCATGGGCAACCGCGGAGCCATCGCCGCCGGCGACGTCCAGTGGATGACGGCCGGCAAGGGAATCATTCATCAGGAGATGCCCAAGGGCGATCAGGCCGGGCGCATGCACGGGTTCCAGCTGTGGGCCAACCTGCCCGCGTCGCTCAAGATGACCGATCCCCGCTATCAGGAAGTAAAGGCGCCCGACATCCCCGTCATCACCGATGACGATGGGACCCAGGTGCGCCTGGTGTGCGGAAGCTTCTGGGGCAAGAAGGGTCCCGTGGACGGCATCGCGGCGGATCCCATTTATATCGATGTCTCGGTTCCTCCGGGCAAGAGGCGGTCGTTGCCGGTCGAAACCACTCGCCATGCCTTCGCGTATGTGTTCGCGGGAGACGGGAAGTTTTCGAACGCCTCCGGCCCGCTGGCGGTCCCCACGGAAGGCGTCGGATGGGCTGAGACGGTGCCTCCGGCCCAAGCCGACAATCGCTCGCTGGTGCTGTTCGACCGGGGCGATGAAGTTACGGTGCAGGCAGGCGAGGACGGCATCCGGTTCCTGCTGGTCTCGGGAAAACCGTTGGAGGAGCCCGTGGCCTGGTACGGCCCGATCGTGATGAACACCCAGGAGCAACTCAAGGAAGCCTTCGAGGAACTGGAACGGGGAACGTTCCTCAAAAACGGGGGCTGATGTAGAATAGAACGAGTCTTTCGGGCCGTGAAAACGGTAGGAGTTTAATGATGAGCACTCGTTTCCAAGTTGGAATTTTGAGCGCGGCGATTGCGCTGTCGATGGTCGGCTTGGCTTTTTCCCAAGAGCCCGCCCCAGGGCAAGGTAAAGCGCAGGGCAAGGGAGCTGGAAAAGGCAAAGGCCGCGGCGGGCCAGTTGCTCCCACGGGTCCAACGCCCCGCGCGGCCGATGGCAAGCCCGATCTGAGCGGCCTGTGGTTCCGCCCGTATACGCCGAATATGGCGTCGGGACCGGCCAAGGACAGCCGCCAGGGCGACCCCACCGGACCGAAAGAGCTTCCGTTCACTGCTTTGGGCAAGGCGCAGTGGGACAAGTATGAGGCCAGCGAAGGCGACTACACGGGTGCCTGTCTGCCCTTCGGATTGATGCGCTCGATGAATTCGCCCGACCCGATTCAGTTCATCCAGAATGCGCCGTATCTGGCTTTGTTGTACGAGCAGAATACCTGGTTCAAGCTGATCCCCATCGATGGCCGTCCGCATGCGAAAAATCTCGATCCAACCTGGTTTGGAGACTCGGTGGGACATTGGGAAGGCGACACGCTCGTCGTACACACCAACAACTTCAACGGCAAGACCAGACTGGACACCATCGGACATCCGCATAGCGATGCGATGGAAATCACCGAGCGTTTCACCCGCACCGACCTCGGCCACATGGCCTACGAAGTGATGATCCATGATCCCAAGACCTACACCGAGGACTGGGGCAACAAGCGGACGTTCACTCTCCGTACGGACACCCAGATCATGGAGTACTCGTGCGAAGAGAACAACAAGAGTTTTTGGGAAGGCCGGATCAAAGTCCCGAAGTACGATAAGTAGTGTCCGATTTCTCGGCGTTCACTATTTGGCAGAGGAGCGGGACTTGGCGCCCAAGGTGTTCTTGGCGGAGGTCCCTACGGACGGAGCTGGACCCAGAACCCAAACGGGCGACCGTTCTTCAGAATCGTGATCGACGCGCCACGTTCAGCCTCATCCAAACAAGCGGAGAACTTAGCTTTCAACTCAGTTACGTTGATCACACGCTTCTTCATGTCTCTATCATTGTCCCGCGTCGCGAACCTAGTTGCGTGTGGGGCAGGCTTTTTCAACCTGCGCACCGATTTCTAATCGGTGCCGTGCGCGGGTTACAAACCCGCGCGCAGGATACAATCCTGCCCCACATTAAAATCATGTCGAAGCCGAGCCTACTTCTCCCTGCTCAACCCTAACGCCCGGATGCGCTTGTGCAGGTTGGTCCGCTCCATCCCGAGCACTCGCGCCGCGCCGGAGACGTTCCATTTGGACTCCTCGAGCGCTTTCAGAATATGCTCGCGCTCGGCCGATTCACGGGCCTCGCGCAGATTCCCTTTTGCGCCCGCGCCGCGAGCGATGCGGATCTCGACCGGCACGGCCTCGCCGTCGATCTCATCGCCACGGGTCAGAATCGCCATGCGCTCCACCGTATTGCGAAGCTCGCGAATGTTGCCTGGCCAGCCGTAATCGTCGAATGCTTCCAGGGCGCTCGCAGCCAGCCGTTTCGGCTTGAAATTGTTGCGCGCGCAAAACTCGGCCAGGAAATACTCGGCCAGCGCGCCGATATCCTCACGACGCTCGCGCAGGCTCGGCACGCGTACAGGCACCACGCACAGGCGATAGTACAGGTCTTCCCGGAATTTTTGTTGAGCGACCATCTCACTCAGATCGCGATTAGTGGCCGCGATCACGCGTACCGACACACGAATGGCCTGCTCTCCGCCCACGCGGTGAAACTCACCCTCCTGCAACACTCGCAGCAGCTTGGCCTGCGACGACGCGTGCAGGTCGCCGACCTCATCCAGAAACAAAGTGCCACGGTCGGCCAGTTCGAATTTGCCGCGCCGCGCCGAGGTCGCGCCGGTGAAGGCGCCTTTCTCGTGTCCAAACAGCTCGCTTTCGATCAGCTCGGTGGGAATCGCCGCGCAGTTCACTTTGACGAACGGACCCGCGGAAAACGGGCTTTCAGCGTGGATGTGCGCGGCCAGCAGCTCCTTTCCGGTGCCGGATTCTCCGGCCAGCAGAACCCGTGCGTCGCTGCGCGCGGCCATGGTGGCTTGTTCCAGAACGCGCCCGAAGGCCGGGCTTGCGCCGATCATGCGCGCGCCGCCCACCAGCTCGCGCAGCCGCCGGTTCTCCTCGCGCAGCTTGGAGTTGTCCAGGGCGTGCTTCAACGCCAGCAGAACGTGCTCGCGGCCCAGAGGTTTTTCCAGAAAATCGAACGCGCCCGCGCGCGTGGCTTCCACCGCGTCCGCGATGGTCCCATGGCCCGAGATCATGATCACCGGCGCATCGTTGTCATTGGACTTCAGCCATCGCAGCAGATCGACGCCAGTACCATCCGGCAAACGGACGTCAAGAAGATAGACGTCGGCACGCTGCGGATAGGCTTTGGCCTCGCCGATCGAAGAGCACACGCTTACCGCATAGCCTTCGCGCTCGAGAATCAGGCGCAGGCTTCGCCCGATGTTTTCTTCGTCGTCTACTACCAGAACGCGCCGCTGCTGGGCCATCAAACTCCGTTCCTTACCGCGGCCAGAATCACTCGAAACGCCGCGCCGCCCAGTTCGCCGTCAAGCGTCTGAATATCGCCGCCGCATAGCAGCGCGCTCCTTCGCGCGATGGATAGGCCCAGACCCATGCCGCCTTTCTTGAAAGAAATGGTCGGTTCGAACAGGCTCGATTGTGCTTGCAGGCTGAGCCCCGGACCCGAGTCGTGCACTTCGATGTTTAGTTGCTCTCCCGAACGCGCGGTGCGCGCCATCACGACGCCACCGGGGCGGGCCGCCTCGGCCGCATTCTCCAGCAGATTTGTGAGCACGCCCTTGATCAGATCCGGATCGGCGACGGCTTTAGGCCGGTCGGGCGCCAGATTCATTTGATAAATCACTTCCGGATGCGCGTTCTTGAGGAACGACACGCGCTCTTCCACCAGTGCATTCACGTCGATCTCGGCCGGCAGCACAGGAGGCTCGGCGGAAAACTCCGAAAATGCGCGGACCCGTTTCTCCAGAGTATTCACCTCATCGGCTACAATCTGCGCCGCTTGTTCCAGGAACGCCCCATCCGCCGCACCCTTGCGGCTCACGATCTCTTCCATGGTCAGGCGAATCGGCGTGAGCGAATTCTTCACTTCGTGCGCCATCTTGCGCGCCAGAGCCTGCCAGCTGGCCACGCGGGTGACCTGGATCAGGCGTTCCTGGGCCTGCTGAAGCTGGCTCGCCATGTGATTGAACGCCTGCATGGCCGCGGCGATTTCGCCCGAGCCTTGTTCCTCGACGCGAGTGGCTAAGTCGCCCGCAGCCACACGTTCCAGCCCTTGCGTCAACTGCCGTACCGGACGACTGATGCGCGCGGCCATGAACACCAGCGCCGCCAGCGCCGCCAGCCACAGCGACGCCGCGACCAGCAGCAGGGTGCGGCTGAATCCCCGGCGAAAATCGCGGACTCCCGAAGTCTCCACGGTCTGCCGTGCTGCCCCGATCTGCCTGGTCAACTCGCCCAGAGGCACGCGGAGTTGTCGTGAATACATGACAACGTTGTCATGTTTACCGGACACATAGTAGTCCAGACGGTCGCCGTTAGCGCCCGCGAGCACGAATTCTTCCTCCAAGCCACGTTCCCGAAACGCCCGCGCATCGGCTGGGCTGAGATCCGCACCTTGGATGCGGCCCTCGGCGACATCCCGGCGCAGCGATTCGCGAGCCTGCTGATACAGCTCGCGTCCGGTCCTCTCGAGAGACTGAGACAACGTGTCCAGTTCGCTTACCGGCGCCAGCTGCAGGCTGCGCTCCAGTAAACTGAGCGAAGTCCACAGGGTGAGGCCCAGCGGCAGAAGGGTGGCGACCAGAAAAACGGCGATCAGGCGGGTTCGCAGCCGGTTCATGTCTTACCGAATCACAAACGACACGACCAGACTATCAGCCGCGCCGGCGGCCCCGCCGCAGCTCCTCCAACGTCACGGGCCCGGTCTCAATGGGCCCCCAATGCGGCTGCGTGGTCGCGGCGGGACGGCTGAAAATCTCGATCAGGCTGGTCAGGCTGATACCGGAGTCGGTAATATTCCCACGTCCGAACGGCAGGCCGGCCTCTTTACCATCCTGGGCTCGGATTTCCAAGCGCGCCCATAACGGCTCGTTATCACGCACGCCCGTCACATCCATGGACATTTGCTGGAGGCACCACGCTTCGGCGGCGGTATCGGTCAAATGGCGGGCAGTGCGGCGGGGAGTCACCAGCTTGGTCACCGAAAACTTCTCCTCCCACAGATCGTAGCTCACCACGAAGCGGTCCTGAGCTTCGCGCAGGACGTGGCTATGGGTTCCCGACCACAGGGTAACCTTGAAATCGAAGGGCACTTCCGAGGCGTTGCGCAGGCGCTCCAGAGATTTGCCGACCAGGAAATGCACCCGCGGCGCGGCGAACTCCAGACGGCTTTCCTGGGTGCTGAGGATCAACTCCTCGGCCGCCATCGCGAAAGCCAGGCCGGAGAGAAACGCCGCAATCACCCACCACAGTCTGATGGTGCGCACGCGCATCACTGGTTGTCTTATATCTCTCGCTGTCTAAAAATTCATCCCCGCGTAAAACACCGGATTGACGGTCCCGCTCTTCACCGGAAAAGCCACCGCCAATTGGAACCCGGCTTTCCTGCAGCCCAGGCCGAGCGACTGTTTCTGCTCGCGCTCCTCCGGCCGGTCCCACACGGCTCCTGTATCGTAGAACACCAGAAAGCCGCGATAAATGTAATCGATGGATCCGTGCGCCACGTGCGAGGCGCCCAGCGGATCCAGGTCAAACTTGTTCCAACCACGCAAAGTCTCAGCGTTCCCCAGCACGAAGCGTTCGAACAAGGGCGCCTGCCCCGAGATCGTCCCGGCCAGGAATCCTACCGCGAGATCCTGATGACGGCGGCGGAAGCGATAGCGCGCGTCGGCTTCATGCCGCGCGAAGACCGGATCGCTTTCCAGGAAATGGGTCCCCGCCCGCATCGAATAGGAGGCGCGGATATCGTGCTCGCCTCCGTCTTTCGCCGAACCCCAACGCTGGTGGTAGCGCAGAGTTGATACCACCGCGTTGGACGATTCGGTTTTCGCTACCGGCAGACTCAGCCGATATCGCGCGAAATCTACGCCGAAGTCTACCTCGAGAGGCTCCAGGATCACGACGGTCGCCATGGGGGAAAAGTGGGTCCTGGTGCGGTAGATGTCATCAGGCGCGGCCTCCAGCAACGTGGCCCGGTTCCATTGTTCGTGATAGCTGGCAAAATCGAAGCGCAACTGCAGCCGGTCGGTGCCCACATGGCGCCGCTCGTAGCCGGCCTGGATGCCGGCGTAACGTTCGTTCAGGCGGTCGCCATCGCTGACCATGCCGAAGCTGAACGCATTCTCATGGATATTCACCGTGGCGTGGCCTTGCCCCGACCATCCTTGCTTGGAGTGATAAAGAAAGCGGGCCAGATCCAGGTCGAAGCGCTTCTCGCGCTGGGCGCCGATTTCGAAGTTCACAATCACGTGATCCGGCATTCCGCCTTTAGCGACGTGCATCCGGACGTCGGGCACCTTGAGCTCCTGCTTGATACGGTCTCTCAGCCGTTCCAGCAGCGGCGGGTCGAAATTCTGGCCGGCGACCTGGTCGAGATCGGTACGCAGCGGGTCGCTCAATTTGGTGCTACCGCGCCCGGAAACCTGGACGCTTTCGACGATCAATCGGGTATTCACGTTGGTGGGCCCGGCTTCCTGATCGGGCGGCTCGTCCGGCAGGGGAACGCACCCGATTGGAAGGACTACCGCGAACACTCCGGTCAACAACAACAGCGTGCGCATACGTGAAAATTTTAGACGCACGCCGCAGGCCGAATGGTTGCACTTTTGTTATTAGTGACTTAGCCGCCTGCCAGGTGTGCTCGAATTTCACAGATGGATGGCACAACCTGACTGTGGTACAGTGAAACTGTGAAGAATATCACAGTTTCTGTGCCAGACGACGTCTACCGGCGGGCGCGGATCCGAGCCGCGGAACGCGATACTTCTGTCAGCGCTCTCGTTAGCGAATTCCTGTCGAATATCGCAGATAAAGAGCCCCCCAAGCGCCTGAGGGAGACCATCGAGGCCATCCGGAAAGCCAACCCGAACTTCAGCGCGACGGATCTATTGAGCCGCGATGAGTTACACGATAGAGATGCGCTTCGTCGACTCGAACATCCTGATCTACGCAATCGCCAGCGGTAGCGACGAGCGGGAGAAATCCGAGCGAGCGCTCCGCCTACTGGAGGAACCAGATCTGGCAACCTCGGTGCAGGTGCTCCAGGAGTTTTACGTCCAGGCTACCTGTGCGACGCGCAAACACAATATCTCCCACAAGGATGCGGTCGCTTTTATCCAGGCGATTTGCGAGTTTCCAGTGCAGGAAGTCACGGTGGGCGTGCTTCAAGCGGCGCTGGCTACCAAGCATCGTTATCAAATCTCCTACTGGGACGCGGCGATCATAGAGGCGGCGCGGGCGCTCGGGTGCCGCGAGATTCTGAGCGAGGACTTGAGCGACGGGCAGGACTATGGCGGGGTTCGAGTGAGGAATCCGTTTCGGTAGGTCACTTGCCGCGGAGGGCGCGGGCGGATGCGGCGGCTTGGGAGAAGAGCGATTCGAGCTCAGAACTGCGCAACTGCATGCGAACTTCTTCTAGACGCGCGATGAAGGCGCCGAGAGCGGTATCAATCGGCTCTGCATTGGTCGCGAAAATGTCGCGCCAGATATCGTAGGGGCTCAGCGCCAAGCGCGTGAGATCGGCGGCAGCCGGTCCGGCCACGTTTTCTTTCCCGGCGAGCACCGCGGCGAGCGTGGTCGAGAGCAGTTGGGGCAAATGGGACACGAAGGCGACCTGCCGGTCATGCTCCCCGGGATCCAGAATCACCAGGCGCGCCCCAAATCGTTCGATCCAGCTTTCCAAGTGTGGCTCGCGCGAGGTCAACACGTAGGGACGGCCGCGGAACAGGTCCGCATCGGCATGCTCCACACCACGCGATTCCTTGCCCGCCATCGGATGCCCTCCGACGAACCGCTTGAGTTTCCGGGCGCGATCGCAGATGACTGCTTTCGTGCTGCCCGCGTCGGTGACTAATGCGTCCGTCTCGAGTACGTCGAGCGTCCCGATAATCCGGGAAATGGGCTGCGAGAGATAGACCAGATCCGCGGCCCGCGCGGCTTCCGGCAGCGCCATGGATTGGTCGATTACGCCGAGGGCCAGAGCCTTTTCGAGGGTCGCGGCAGAGCTGACGCCGATGATCTTTCCTTGGAATCCGGCCTTACGTAACGCCAGCGCAAAAGACCCGCCAATGAGTCCGACGCCGGCAATGGCTATCGTTTTCACGGGGCGACCGTCTTCACGAGCGTCCGGTTTTGAGGCGGGCCACCTGATGGTCGCTCATCTTGTCAATGATGCGCTCGAAGATGCTGGTCAGTTCTTCGTTGGATAACGGACCCTCGTTTTGCGCCCGGGCATGGGCGAGAACTTGTTCCCGGCGGCCGGGATCGTCGACCTCTTTTTTGAGGACTCGTTTGGCGGACGCAACATCCTCGACCACGCCAGCCCGGCGATTCAGCAGGTCGACGAGCGTGACATCGATGTCGTCGATCCTCTTCCGGCTGTTTTGCAGAAGTCTGGAAGCTTCTTCGGGCGTCATTTCTTCATTCTCTCCGCAAGCGACCGGGCCAGGGCTTCCAGCCGATTTGGATCGTCCTCAATCTGACGGACAATGGCGCTGCCCACCACTACTCCGTCGGCGAGGTTCGCGACAGCGCCGGCCTGATCCGGTGTCGAGATGCCGAATCCCACGGCTAACGGTAACTTGGTGACTTTCCGCATTTTTTCGAGCAGCGGTACCAACGATCCGGAAAGATCCGCCCGCTCACCCGTGACTCCGGTCCTCGAAACAAGATACACGAAACCCGTGGAATACTGGGCGACCTGGTTTAAACGCCGTTCGGTGGACGTGGGCGCGGCGAGAAAGACGGTGTCGAGCTCGGCCGCGCGCATGGCGTTCACGTACGGCTCAGCTTCTTCGACGCTGACGTCGGTGAGCAGGCAGCCGTCGATGCCGGCGGCTTTGGCATCGCGGGCGAGCTTGTCGAGCCCGTAGCGCAGCACCGGATTCAAATAGGTGAACAGGAGTATCGGTATCTCCGAAGTCTTGCGGATCGCGCGCGCCATGTCCAAGACTTTGGGAACCGTGGTGCCAGCCTTGAGCGCACGCGCGGCGGCGCGCTGGATCACAGGCCCGTCGGCAATGGGATCGGAGAAAGGCACACCCAGCTCAATCAGGTCGACACCTCCGCGCTCCAGCGCCGCGACGATTTCGGGAGTGCGTTCGGGCGAAGGATCGCCGGCGGTGACGTAGGCGATGAGCGCAGCGCGGCCTTCCTTGCGAGTGCGATCAAACAGCTTTTGGATTCGGGTCGGCTGCATCACTTTCCCGCCGCATCATTTTCCGGATGCATCGAGCTCCGGAAAGTTTTCGCGATAAATATCGGTGTCTTTGTCGCCACGACCCGAGAGACTTACGACAAAAAGTCTGCCGGGTTCGGCGGGCGCGCGGCGGACGGCCTCGTGGACAGCGTGCGCGGATTCGAGTGCCGGGATGATCCCCTCGGTGCGAGCCAGCTTCTTGGCGGCGGCGAGCGCCTCGGCGTCGCTGCAAGAGGTGTATTCGGCGCGTCCGCGATCGTGGAGCCAGGCGTGCTCCGGCCCGATCAGCACATAATCAAGACCGGCCGAAACCGAGTGCGTCAGCGCCGCCTGGCCGTCGGCATCCTGCAAAAGATAACTCTTGGCTCCGTGGAGTACGCCCGGAGCTCCTCCCGCAAAGCGCGCCGCGTGTTCGCCCAATTGCAGGCTACGGCCACCGGCCTCGATGCCGATCAGCTTGACGTTTTCGTCACCGATGAAGGCATGAAACATGCCGATGGCGTTCGAGCCGCCGCCGACGCAGGCGAAAATCGAATCGGGTAAACGGCTTTCGCGCTTGAGAATCTCTACGCGAGTCTCATCGCCGATCACGCGGTGGAAATCGCGGACCATCAGCGGATAAGGATGCGCGCCGAGGGCCGACCCGAGCAGATAGTGGGTGCTGTGAACGTTGGTAACCCAGTCGCGCATAGCCTCGCTGATCGCGTCCTTGAGTGTCCGGCTGCCGTTCGTGACGCTCACGACGTTGGCGCCCATGAGTCGCATGCGGAAGACGTTCAGGCGCTGGCGGCGCATGTCCTCTTCGCCCATGTAGACGACACATTCCAGGCCAAACAGCGCGCACACGGAGGCCGTGGCTACGCCGTGCTGACCCGCGCCGGTCTCGGCGATGATGCGCTTCTTGCCCATGCGCCGCGCGAGCAGAGCCTGTCCCAAACAGTTGTTGATCTTGTGCGCGCCGGTGTGGAGCAGATCTTCGCGCTTGAGGTAGATCTTCGCGCCGCCCAGAGTTTCGCTAAGCCGGCGCGCGTAGTACAAGGGTGTCGGGCGGCCGGCGTAATGCGTCAGAAGATCGGTCAACTCGGCCTGAAAGCTCGGATCGGCGCTGGCCGCGCGGTAGGCCTGTTCGAGCTCCTCCAGCGGAGCCATGAGCACTTCGGGCACGAATCGTCCGCCGTAGGGACCGAAGTGACCAGTGGCGTCAGGTTGCGAAGTCATCATTTCTCTTAACCGCGCACAACGGACTCACGCCTGTGCGCTCTCTCTGCGTCCAATGCCGCCTTTACAAACTGCCGGACTTTCTCGTGATCCTTAACGCCGGGAGCGGACTCGAGACCCGAGCTGGCGTCGACGCCCCAGGGTTGCGCGATGCGAATAGCCTCAGCGACATTGGATGCATTGAGGCCGCCGGCGAGGATTACCTTTTTGGCGAGCCCACGCGCGAGATTCCAGTCGAAGGTGATACCGTTGGCGGGGCCGTCGAATAGAATCGCCTCGACTTCTATTGGTGCAGTGGCGGGAGCCTGGCCCAGTCTGAAGACTACCTGGATCTCCCTTACTCTGACAGCGCGCCAGACGCGCGGAACTTTAGGAAGATCGCCGCCGTATACTTGCGCGACATCGAGCTGAGCAGCGCGCATGACCGCTTCGATAGACGCGGGGGATTCGTCGGCGAACACGCCGACTTTCAATACATCCAGGCCGCGGCCGAGCTCGGCGGCAGTTTCGGGTGTCACATAGCGCGGACTGGCGGGGACGAAGACGAAGCCGATCGCCGAGGCGCCCGCGGCAACGGCAGCTTCCGCGTCTTCCCGGCGGGTGATGCCGCACACCTTCACCATCACGAACGCAGCTCCTTCAGGGCAGCCACGGGATCGGCGGACTTCATCAGATGTTCACCGACCAGAAACGCGTGAAAACCGGCTGAGGCCAACTTGGCCACGTCGGCGCGCGAATGGATCCCGCTCTCGCTGACCTTCACCACATTCGCGGGAATCTTTTCGGCCAGCCGCAAAGAGGTCTCGAGCGTGACCGCAAAAGTGTGCAGATTGCGGTTATTTACGCCTACGATTTCGGCTCCCGAATCGAGCGCTGCTCCAAGTTCGGATGCATCGTGCACTTCCACCAGCGCGGCCATTTCATACTGCGCGGCCAGCTCGCGCAAGCATCGCAATTCTCTTTCATCCAGCAGCGCGGCTATCAGGAGAATGGAATCGGCGCCGTGCGCGGCGGCTTCGATCACATGGAACTCGTCGAGAGTGAAATCCTTGCGCAGGACGGGCAAAGTCACTGCGGCGCGCGCGGCCTCCAGATCGCCGAGGGAGCCCTGGAAAAACTGGCGGTCGGTCAGCACACTGAGGGCGGCGGCGCCTCCGCTCGCGTACATTTTCGCGATCGAAGCGGGGTCGAACTGATCGGCCAGCACGCCCTTGCTGGGAGATGCCTTCTTGATTTCGCCGATGATGGCGGGCGCACGTGCGGTCAGTGCGCGGCGGAAATCGCGATGATCTTTCCGGGAAACCGCCCGGCGTTCTAGCTCGCCGCGGCGCGCGCCATCCCGCACCAGCTCGGCGCGCTTATGTTCGACAATGCGGGCTAGAATATCGGGGACTGCACGCACCATGTTGAGTTACCGCGAGGGGAAACTCTCATGGTAACATCCCATCCCCGCTCACCTCGGCCTTGGCGGGATCGCCGGCCGCCAGCAAACGGCTGGAGAGGATTTCGTTGGACTCTTGCACCAATTCCCGGATGCGGGCAAGGTGCGCTTGGATCTTCGCGTCATCCCTAGGCAGGACCATGCTCAGGTAATAAGCGATGGTCTCGATGTTCGAGAGCGGCTGGCGCAGCTCATGGACCACCGTGCCTAATGTCTCAGCGGACGCGGCTAGGGAACTCATTGGGAAAATTTCGAGAACTTTATTTTAATACCGCGGCGTGCGCGGCGAGTCAAGCACGTTTTCAGGCGACGGCGATTCTTACGGTGCGAACCGCGCGGACGATAACTCAATCGGATCTCGCCTCAAGGGTTCGCCCCAGGCAGTCCACAAAAAAAGAATTTGCGACAGCCAGTAGATGGTCCGTATTGCAGGTGTAATCAGAACTCGCCAGAGTGCCTCCCTCGGAATGTCGTCGAAGGCGAGCCCGATCCAGGTGTTGAATGCATCGAACGCGGCACTAAGGGCGGAAGGGGCTGAGACAATCGCCAGCACCAGCGCGACCCGGCGCGTGCGTTGGTGATGGGGAGCCAGGGCGAAGGAAATCAGAAACACGGCCCATCCGAGCCGGAGCAGCCAGCCCGACAGACAGAGCGCGTTGCCGAACGGCGTCCAATAGCCGACCGACTGCTGAAACCGGATGTAAACGACCACGGCCTCCAGGAGCACCGCGAAGACGAGTGTGATCCAGGCTGCGCCTTTGGCGGAAGAAGGGCTCCGATTGACCGCGAAGAAGAATCCAACCCAGACGACGCTCGGGACGACGCTGCCCAACACGATTAGCAACGACACCAGCGCCGGTGCGTTTCCGATCAGAGCGAAGTCATCGACCAGGTAATAGCCGGTCAACAGCACCATCGCGATGGCGGCGAACAGAGCCGCCTGCGCCCGCGTGATGGAGCCCATGTCGTTTTCTAACGTGCTGGCTCAGCTCAGTTTCGACCGCACTCGCTCGCTGAGCGCTTTGCCGTCGACGCGCTTGCCGGCGAGCTTGGCCTGCGCGGCTTTCATCACCACGCCCATCTGCTTGAGCGAAGTCGTCCCGGTTTCGGCCAGCGCGGCGGCGATGGCGGCGTCGATCTCGGCTTCTGTGGGAGCGGAAGGCATGTAGGACTCGATCAGCTTCAGTTCGGCTTCTTCCTTGTCGGCAAGCTCGGGACGGTTTCCTTTGCGGAACATGTCGGCCGATTCGCGGCGCTGCTTGACCAGCATGTTGAGAATCTGCAGCTCGCTCTGCTCGTCGAGCTCTTTCATCGTGTCCACCTTGTACTTCATGAGCGCGGTCTTGAGCATGCGCAGCGCGTCCAGGCGGGTTGCCTCGTGGCCTTTCATCGCGGCCACCATATCTTTTTGAACCTGATCGATCAATGCCATAAATTCCTCAGCGCCATAGTTCCCTCAGTCTACGCGATGCTATGCTGAAAAAGTAGTCCAATCCCCCAGGCCATCGCCAAAAAGAAACAGGTCGTGTAACTCATGAAGGTTCTTGTTGCGGAGCCGCTTGCTGCGGCGGGAATCGAGTTGTTGAAGGCGCAGCCAGGTTGGGACGTGGTGGTTTCCAATCCCAAAGAATACGCACAGCACCTGGCCGACACGGATGCGCTGCTGGTGCGTAGCGCAGTCAAGGTAAACGCCGAGGTGCTGGCAAAGGCGCCCAAGCTGAAAGTGATCGGACGCGCGGGCGTGGGCGTGGATAACGTCGATCTTCCCGCCGCCACCGCCGCGGGCGTGCTGGTGATGAATACGCCGGGCGGCAATGCTGTGTCGGTGGCCGAGCACACCCTGGGACTGATGCTCAGTATGGCGAGATCGATCCCCCAAGCCCATGCGTCCACTAAATCCGGCAAATGGGAGAAGAAGAAGTTCATGGGAACCGAGCTGCGCGGCAAGAAGCTCGGGATCCTGGGCCTGGGCAGTATCGGACGCGAAGTGGTCGGGCGCGCGCGCGGTTTCGAAATGAAGATCCTCGCGAGCGATCCTTACGTGAATTCGCAGAGCGCAAAGGACCTCGGTGTTTCGCTAGTGAACCAGGACGAGCTGTACGCTCAAAGTGACTACATTACCGTGCACGTCGCCCTGACCAAGGAAACCAACGGGATGCTGAATGACGCGGCCTTCGCCAAGATGAAGACCGGCGTGCGGATCGTAAACTGCGCCCGCGGGGAACTGGTCGACGGAGAAGCGCTGGTCCGCGCCATTCAATCCGGCAAAGTAGCCGGGGCCGCGCTGGACGTGTTCCAGACCGAGCCGCCCCCGGCCGGCGATCCGCTGCTCGCGCTCGAAGCGGTGCTGGCCACGCCGCACATCGGCGGCTCCACGGAAGAAGCGCAGGAGATCGTGGGGGTGCGCATCGTCGAGCAGGTGGTGGAATACCTGCAACGCGGCGTCGCCCTCAATGCTGTAAACGTTCCGGCCATGACCGCCGAGCAGTATCGCGCCGTGGGTCCGTACGCGGCGCTGGCCCAGCGCCTGGGGACTTTCGCGGCGCATATCGCCAGCGGGAACCCGCGCGCCGTGCGGCTGACCTATCGCGGCAAGATCGCCGAACAGAATACGGCGCTGGTTCGCAACGCGGGAGTGGCGGGCGTGCTGAGCCGGTCGCTGGCGCAAAATGCCAATGTGGTGAATGCGCTCCAGTTCGCGGCGGACCGGGGCGTGAGCTACGCGGAACATCACGAGCCTCGCGCCGGCCGCGCGGATTCGGTGAGCCTCGAGCTTGAAACCGACACTGGCGTGACGACAGTGGAGGGCGTGGTGGTCTTCGATCGCCCGCGGCTGACCCAGGTGGACGGCATCGGCTGTGAGGTGCCGCTATCGGGTCACCTGTTGTTCTTCAAGAATGAGGACGTGCCGGGAGTCATCGGCTGGATCGGTTCTGTGTTGGGAAAGAACGGCATCAACATCGCCAACTTTTCGTTGGGACGTCAAGACGCCATACCGAAGCAAGCGGATGTCCGCCAGGCACTGGCGATCGTCGAGACCGATGGCATGGTTCCCGATGCGGTGCTCCGGCAACTGCTTGAGAATCGCGCGGTAAAGATTGCCCGCGTGGTGGAATTCAAGAATTAGCTTGCCGCTTCATGCTGTCCGCTGGCGCACAGCGTCCGAAGTGACCGATTTCGGAACATCCGGTATACTGGTGTCTAAAGGATTTAGGGCCCCCGCGCGGAAGGCTTGTGTTGGGGGGCAAGGAAACCGCGCGGAGGCGTGCTGCTTTGTTATATAGACGGACGATCCGCCTCCGTTGTTTGTTCCCAAAATAGAATTTTTTTTCGCGAGCCGAAACACAGTTGATATGATGGGCTCACAAGCCCCCTATCCGGCTCGTTGAAATTCAGCCCTCAGGGTTATCCCGGGCTGACCCTACAGATGCACACCGGTTCTGATCAGCTCGATCTAAGATTTGGGCTCTCCTTTGAGGACCTGTACCGCCAGGAGGGACTGGCCCGCCTGGACCAGACGTTCCTGGAGCAGCTGTTTTCTTCCAACCCAGCGCTGGCGCAACGTCTGCTTGACGCAAGGGCTAACCCTAGTGCACTCGCGCGCAAACAGCAGTCCGAACTCATTATCGAAATAGCTCCGCACGTCGAGGATTTCATCGGCGAGCTGTTTGGGATTTCCGGCGATCTGCGCGCGCTCCAGGCCAAACATCATAGTCTGGCACCCATCTACGCATTGAAGCGCCGGTTCGTTCAGAGGAAGGCTATCAGCGGAGTCACCAAGGAGCAGGCTAGCGCCATCAACGGCCTGGCCGTGGCGGCGGAGCTGGAAGCGCTCTTCAACGAGCCGTTAACCGAAGCGAGCTTCGTGGAACACGTCTCGCGGTGGCTGGATGCCGAGAAGGAACACCAGCCGCAACTCCAGATCGCCGCGCAGTACGCTGCGTGGGCCGCGCTGTGCCCGGCAGGGATGGAGAAGCATCATCGCGGAGTGCTGTTTCGCGTTCCCCACAAGCTGGAGATGACTCATCTGATCCCGGTGGAAACCTTACGAGCCAACGGAGTGGCGATGCTGGCGCTCCCCGAGCACCACTGGCGGCATCGCGAAGGGTTCAAGCTCACCGATGCCGGAATGAACCTGAACGCGGCGCTCGATCAGGCGAATTATTGCATCAAATGCCACAACCAGGCGAAGGACAGTTGCTCGACGGGCCTCAAGGAGAAGGACGGCTCGTTCAAGTCGAGCGTGTTCGGCATTACTTTGGCCGGCTGCCCGCTCGAAGAAAAGATCTCCGAGATGAATCTGGTGAAACAAGAAGGGAACACCGTGGGCGCGCTGGCGATTGTCACCATCGACAATCCCATGGCGGCAGGCACAGGTCACCGCATCTGCAATGACTGCATGAAGTCCTGCATCTTCCAGAAGCAGGATCCGGTAGACATCCCGCAGGTCGAGACGCGCGCGCTGAAAGACGTGCTGGAGCTGCCATGGGGCTTCGAGATTTACAGCCTCCTGACGCGCTGGAATCCACTGAACTTCGCGCGGCCCATTCCGCGTCCGGATTCCGGATACAAGGTTCTAGTAGTGGGGCTCGGCCCGGCCGGATTCACGCTGTCGCATCATCTGATGAACGACGGCCACACCGTGGTGGGAATCGACGGATTAAAGATCGAACCGCTTCCCGAAGATGTGTCCGGCGTGAGTGTGCGCGGCGAGCGTACGCCGTTCCGTCCCATTCGCGATGTGAACGAGCTGTACGAGTCGCTCGACAACCGCGTGATGGCGGGCTTCGGCGGCGTGGCCGAATACGGCATCACCGTCCGCTGGAACAAGAATTTCCTGAAGCTCATCCGGCTGCTGCTGGAGCGGCGCGCGCAATTCAGCATGTTCGGCGGCGTGCGCTTCGGCGGCACGATGACCATCGACAGCACCTTCGAGATAGGATTCGACCACGTCGCGTTGTGCGCCGGCGCAGGCCGGCCCACTGTGATCCCGATGAAGAACGGCCTGGCTCGCGGCGTACGGCAGGCGTCCGATTTCCTGATGGCGCTGCAGCTCACGGGCGCAGCCAAGACCAACTCTGTGGCCAATCTGCAACTCAGATTGCCGATCGTGGTGATCGGCGGCGGGCTGACCGCCATCGACACGGCCACGGAATCGCTGGCGTATTACACCGTACAGGTCGAGAAGTTTCTCGAGCGCTACGAAACCCTGGTCGATGAAAAAGGCGATCGCGAAGTACGCGCAGGCTGGACTCCGGAGGAAACTGAAACCGCGGGCGAGTTTCTGAAACATGCCTACGCCATTCGTGCGGAACGGGCCCTGGCGGCTCGCGAAGGCCGCAACCCCAAGCTGGCGCAACTGCTCAACACCTGGGGCGGGGTCACCATCGCCTACCGCCGCCGGCTGATCGATGCGCCGAGCTACACGCTGAACCACGAGGAAGTTGCTCTGGCGCTCGAAGAGGGCATCCGGTTCGCGGAATCGCTGACACCGCAAGAGGTCGAACTCGATCAGTACGGTCACGCCGCCGCGCTGCACCTGAAGGCCGCCTCCGGTGAGCAAGTCCGGATGCCTGCGAAGTCGATCCTGGTGGCCGCGGGAACGCAGCCGAATACGGTTCTCGGACGCGAGGACCAGCACAATGTTTTCCTGGACGGCAAATGGTTCCAGGCGGTGGGCGAGGACGGCCATCCGGTGAAGCCCGAGCGCGTGGCGAAGCCGGCGCAAGCCTCGGTGCTCATGTCGATTCGCAAGGACGGCCGCGGCATCAGCTTCTTCGGCGATCTGCACCCTTCGTTCGCGGGCAACGTAGTGAAGGCCATGGCCAGCGCCAAACAGGGCTATCCGGTGGTATCGCGCCTTCTCGTCCGCAGGCTGCCTTCATCGCCGCAGCCGGCCGACCTGCTCAAGAAGCTCAACTATGAACTGCGTGCCGTGGTGAAGGACGTTATTCGGCTGACGCCGAACATCGTCGAAGTAGTGGCGGAGGCGCCGACCGCGGCGCGCGCGTTCCAGCCCGGACAATTCTATCGCCTCCAGAATTATGAGGCGATTGCTCCGAGCGTCAACGGAACGGTTCTCGGCATGGAAGGGCTGGCGCTGACAGGCGCGTCGGTCGATCGCGAAAAGGGGCTGCTCTCGACCATCGTGCTCGAAATGGGCGGGTCGTCCGATCTATGCGCGCTGCTCAAACCAGGCGAGCCTCTGATCCTGATGGGGCCGACAGGAACCCCTACGGAAACACCGTCGCAGGAGACCGTATTGCTGATCGGCGGCGGACTGGGCAACGCCGTGCTGTTCTCGATCGGACAGCAGTTGCGCGCGCAGGGATCGCGCACGGTGTATTTCGCCGGCTACAAGAAGATCATCGACCGCTACAAGGTGGAGGAGATCGAGAAGGCCGCCGACATCGTCGTCTGGTGCTGCGACGAAGCTCCCGGATTCACGCCGGGCCGCGTGCAGGACAAAGCCTTCGTGGGGAATATTGTCGAAGCCATCGCGGCGTACGGCCGGGGAGATTTCGCCCCGGGTGCGGATGCGGTACCAGCCTCGGAAGCAGACGCCGACATCTCCCTCCACTCGGTCGACCGGCTAGTGGTCATCGGATCGGACGCGATGATGGGCGCCGTGGCACGCGCGCGGCATACTGTACTGGCGCCATTTCTGAAGCCCGATCACAAGGCCATCGGCAGCATCAATTCACCCATGCAGTGCATGATGAAAGAGATCTGCGCGCAATGCCTCCAGCTGCACAAAGATCCTAAGACCGGTGAAGAGACCGTGGTGTTCTCCTGCTTCAACCAGGATCAGCAGCTGGATCACGTGGATTGGGGCACGCTCCGCACACGCCTATCGCAGAACGGCGTGCAGGAAAAGCTGACCAAGCAGTGGATCGACCGCTGCTTGCGGCAACTGGGTGTGCGGCCGGAGCCGCAGACCGTCGCGTAATCCCTAGTCCAGAACCTTGAGCGCGATCACCACGAAGATCGCCGTGTCGTCTTCCATTCCGGACACCTTACCGAGCACGGTTTTCTGGCCTTCCATGAAGTCCCCTGACGTTGTCAGTCCGAAATCCATGTACTGGAACTGGTTTGGACCGGTAGGCACCGGTATTCGAAACCCGATACGCACTTGCGCGAAGCGAACGTAGCGTCCGTCCTCCTTACGAGTCACCGACTCCGGGTGGATGCGAATATTCGCGGTAGCAAACGCGCCGCCAGGAGCCGTCGAACCAGGCAGGCGTAGCGACTGCTCCGTCTCTTTGCCTTCCTGAAGGCGCAGCGGCAGGACGTCCCATACTTCGATGTTCTTGTACTGGGTGGCAGCGCGCAGTTGTTTTGCTACGGCTTCCAGGTCGGCGGGGAGCGCAGCAGGCGGCGGTGCGATCTGTCTAGTCGAGCATTTCAAGAATGTCATGGTCATGTCGATGTTCCGCCCGATGGCAGCCTCGCTGCCCGGACGGTCCAGTTCGTTCACAACCTTGCGCATCTGTTCGACGACGTCCTTGGGCGCGTAAACGATGATGGTGCGCAAGTTCTTGTCGGCCCTGAGCTGTGCGTTGAAGACCCCCAGCAGATTCACCAGGCGGTCGAACGAATCGCCGGTGAGCGTCTTCACCGGAATGATCACGGCTTCCCGAGGTTCCGGCTTTGCTACTTCCGCTGGCTTGTCTTGAGCCTGAAGAAGCGCCCCGGCCAGGAGAATCGCCATTATCGTACGCATAGTTACTCGCTCCTTTAATTCACTAGCAGGATCACGACCTCGGGATCCGGCGTTTCGATACGAATCGACACCGGCACGATTTCAGCGGGCCGAGGCCGGGGCCGAGCACGCTTCGGACGGGCAGGGGTCAGGGCAACGGGTGGCTGCACGGGGCTTTCCGGCACCGCCGCGGGCACTAGTGTACCCGCAAACGGCGCTTCGGGAGCCGGTACGGCTGGGCGGAACATCACTACTCCGACTGCGCAAGCCGCCGCGACTAGCACCGTCGCCGCGATTTGCCAGGGGGACACCCATCGCCGTCGATGAGTCCGCGCATCTACCGCCGCCCTCACTCGAGCCAGGGAATCGGCCGGAACCGGTTCCTCGCGCATTTCGCGAAAGACTTCCCGCATCTCTTGTTCGGTCATGCATCCTCCCGATTCAGAATGCTTCGCAGACGGACCATCGCCTTGGAGATCTGGCTCCTTACCGTCACATCCGACGACCCCAGGGCCGCCGCGACCTCCGCGGTCGACAATCCCTCAATTTGGCGTAACACCACCGCCGCGCGCTCCTTGGGCGGCAGCATCGCCAGCGCCGCCATCAGCCGCTGCTTTTTCTCGTCCATCAGCACTGCGGCCTCGGCCGATCGATCCGGGCTGGCCATCTCCGGCAATTCCTGCGATGATCGCCTCGAACGGGTCCGGTCTAAACAGAGGTTAACGGTCACCCGGTATAACCAAGCACCAACTGCCGCGTCGTGCGGGAAGTTCAGCCCGTGCCGGTGCAGACGCAGAAATACCTCCTGGGCGACATCTTCGGCGTCCGACCAGTTGCCCAGAATGCGGAAGGCCGTACGGAGCATCTGAGCCTCCCGCTCGCGAACTACTCGATCGAACGACCCAGTCGTTTCGCGCGGGATCTCGCCCATGAGCGCAGCTTCCAACATTCCTCTGCCAGATAGAACGAATCGGGAGGGTGAAACGTTGATTCGGGTGCTTAACGCAGGCCTGCTTGGGCCAGGAAATCAGCGGCCACGGCGGCCACGGGCCGATGCGCCACATCCACTTCCGCGTTCGCCTTGCGCATGGCATCCGCGGTGAATTTGCGCGACAACTCCGCCAGAGCGGGGCGCAGGGCGGGCTCGGCCGCGATCAGGTCTTGCCGCACCAGCAGGCAGGCCTCATAAGACGGAAACACCTTGCGGTCGTCGGCCAGAATTTTCCAGTCCGGCGACGTCAAATGGCCGTCCGTGGCGCGCGTAGCAATCATATCCACGTCGCCTTTTTCGAGCGCGGGAAAAAGCTGCGCTGGGTCCAGAATGCGCGGCGACTCGCTGGAGAGCCGGTAGGAAGAAAGCTGCTTGTATCCGTCGGACCGGGACTGAAACTCGTAGGGGAAGCCCATCTTCCAGCGCTTGTCCGTCTTAGCCGCTTCGCTCAGGCTGGCGATCTTTTCCAGGCCGCTAGCCCTCACCACCATGGCCGAGGGGCTGTCAAAGCCCAGAGAATCCAGGACCTCGATCTGCGCAACCCGGGCCATCTCCTGGCGTACGCGCGCCAGCACGATTTGCGGATCGGGGTTAGCTTGCTCCTTGAGAATATCGGCTTCGATCAGGCCGGTGTATTCCGGGTAGATGCCGACGTCACCGGAGAGCATGGACTGGTACAGAATTGCGGTGTCGCCAAGTCCCAGGCGGCGCTCGACGGGCCGGCCCAAACGGCGTTCCAGATGCTGGGCCACGATCTCGCCCAGAAGCATTTGTTCGGTCCCGTTCTTCGAACCGACCACCACTGGCTTTTTCGAGCCGCCGCAAGATGCCAGCAACAGCGGGCACATCAGGCCGGCAGCGGTAACACGCAGCATGGCGAGCATTCTCCAGGATATCCCGAATCCCGCGGAGAACGCGGCGTCTGCTATTCTCAAGTACTTTAGCGCTTCAAAGATGTCTTTTCAGATTCATCCCCTTAAAGAATTCCTGGTGAAGCCAGCGCTTCCCCCGGCGCTCAGCAGACTGCCCGAGCTCGGCCTGAACCTGATGTGGAGCTGGCACCATCCGCAGCGTGCGGTATTCCGCCGGCTGGACCCGGCCATTTGGAAAGCGTCGAACCACAACCCGGTGGTGATGCTGGGGCGCGTTCCCCAGGAAACACTGGAACGGGCCGCGCGGGATCCCCGCTACCTGGCCCTGTACCGCCGCGCCTGTGAAACGCAGGACGCCTACATGGCCGCGCCGGGCGGAGACGGCTCGAACATGCTGGTGGCCTACTTTTCGATGGAATACGGCCTGCTGGATTGCATGCCGATCTACTCCGGCGGTCTGGGCGTGCTCTCCGGCGATCATCTCAAAGCCTCCAGCGATGCGATCCTGCCGCTGGTGGGCCTGGGCCTGCTGTACCAGCGCGGGTATTTCCGCCAATCGCTGGATCCCAACGGATGGCAGCAGGAACGGACCCCGGTCAACGACTTTTATTCCCTGCCCATCACGCCGGTGACGCGCCCCCACGGCAGCGATGCCGGCCGCGAGCTGATCGTGGACGTTCTGGCCGGGGAAACCACCGTGTTCCTGAAAGTCTGGCGCATCGATCTCGGACGCGTCCGCCTGTATCTGATGGACAGCAACATTCCCCAGAACGCCGACCCGTTTCATCGCGACATCACCGGCCAGCTTTATGCCGGCGATAACCACAGGCGGATTTGCCAGGAAATCGTTCTGGGGATCGGGGGGCTGCGGGTGCTGAAGGAACTCGGGCTTCAGCCCACTGTCTTTCACATGAACGAAGGCCATTCGGCTTTTCAGGCCATCGAGCGGATCCGCGTGCTGATGGCGGAGCAGCACTTGAGCATCGAAGAGGCCCTGGAAGCCTCGCGCACCAATAACATCTTCACGACTCACACGCCGGTTGCGGCCGGCATCGATCTGTTCGACACGGGCCTGATGCGCTTGTATTTTGAACCTTACTGCCAGGCCGCCGGCATCGGCTTTGAAGAGCTCATGGCATTGGGACGCCGCAATCCGCAGGATCAGCAGGAGCCCTTCTCCATGGCCGTCGCAGCCATCAAGGCATCGTCTTACCGCAACGCCGTCAGCCGCCTGCACCGGATCGTTTCGCAGCACATGTGGGAAGGGTTGTGGCCGAAACTCCCCGTTTGGGAAATTCCCATCACCTCCATCACCAACGGGGTCCATCTTCCTTCCTGGATCAACGGCGATTTCGCGGCGCTCTATGACCAGTACCTGCAGCCGGATTGGCGCGAGGGGCACGCCGAGCCGAAAGTCTGGGAGCAGATCGCCGACATTCCGGACTCGGAATTATGGGAGGCGCACCGCCGCCGTAAGCGGCGCATGGTGACATTCGTGCGGGAAAGCGTGATCGCCAGCGCGGTAACCCGCAACGCATCGACGCCTGAAATCCGGCGCTTGCAGGACGTTCTGGATCCGGAAGCGCTCACCATCGGATTCGCACGGCGCTTCGCGACCTACAAACGCGCCACGCTGATTTTCCGGGACCTGGGACGGCTCAAGCGCATCCTGTGCCACCCCACCCGGCCGGTGCAACTGGTGGTCGCGGGAAAAGCCCATCCCATGGACATACCTGGGAAGACACTGATCCGCGAAATTGTGGAATTCTCGCGCGATCCGGAACTCGCCGGACGGATCGTGTTCGTGGAGGACTACGGGATTCAAGTGGCGCGCGAACTGGTCGGCGGCGTGGATATTTGGCTCAACACGCCGCGCCGCGGAGAAGAGGCCTCGGGCACCAGCGGCATGAAGGCCGGCATCAACGGCGCGCTGAACATGAGCATGCTGGATGGCTGGTTCGACGAAGCCGAAGATGCGGCCGGCGGCTGGGCCATCGGCGACCGGGAGCCCTATTCGCCGGATCGCGACGATGCGCATGCGGCCGGGATCTACTCGGCGCTGGAGAACGAGATCGTGCCGCTGTACTATGAGCGGGACCAGGGAGTACCCGAGGAGTGGATGCGGCGCGTCAAACAGTCGCTGCGGCAGCTCAGCGCGAACTTCAACTGCCAGCGGATGGTCGACGAGTACCGTACGCAGCTGTACGATCCCGCGCATCGCGCCTTCCGGATTATCTCGGACGCGCGTTTCCAGGCCGTCCGCGAGCGCGTCCGCTGGAGCCGCACGGTGGTGGAGAGCTGGCCCCGGGTGCGCTTTATCGACTGCAGCATCGACGCGGAGACGGTCTCCACGGGGCTGCCTGTGGCGATCCGGGCCCAGGTTGAACTGGCCGGCCTGAAACCGGACGACGTGCGCGTCGAGGCCCTGGTGGGCCGGGTGGGTCCGGAGGGAGAGTTAGAGGAAGTACAGGTATTGGTCCTGGAACCCCGCGAGCAACAGGGAAGCGCAGTTCTGTTCGGGCGGGACATCGTACCCTACGCCACCGGACGCCTCGGATTTTCGGTCCGGATCGCCCCCAACCACTTTGACGATCCGATCAACCGGCCTTGTGATGCGCTTCTGAAATGGGCCAGCGAAACACCTCCAGAGTGAATTTCAGACGCCCCGGCTCGAATTCTCGGGGGAGTACCGCCCTACAGCAGGTCACTAGTACTGCCGAAGGAACTGGTGAGCCCGAAAAGATTTCGCTGGATTCTGCGCTCAGTGTGTGGTACATAGTGGTTTAGACGTTCTCGCGGGTATCCAAAAATCGAATCGTTCCCCGTCTGGCGGGACCCGCCGTCTCCCGATTCTGCAGATCCGATTGAATCCAACGAATCCCAGCATGTCTTGAACAACAAAGGAGTGCCAACCAGCTTCTATGGAAGGCGACCGCAAGTACCGGCAACGGGGCTATAACGACTCCGACCGTCCGAATTCCGACAACGGGACATATAAGCGAGAGGAGCGCCCGCGGCCGCAGGGTCCGCGCCCGCCGCTGGACATCACCGGCCCGCGTCTGCCGCGGATGGTGCAATCGGTAACCGCTTCGCGATGCTACAACTGCTCCACGCTGCTGGCGGAAGCGTTCGACTTCAAGCAATGTCCCAAGTGCGGAGTGGCCCTGCACTGCTGCAAACAGTGCGCTCACTTCGAGCCATCCACGCGCTTTCAATGCCTGAAGCCGATCACCGTGCGCGTCGCGGTCAAAGACCAGGCCAATGAGTGCGAACTCTTCAAGCCCCGCGTCACGGTAGCGCGCGACGTGGCTCATCCCGCACCCACGGCGAGTCCCACGGGCGGACCCGGAGGAGCCGGTCTCCCCGAGCCGCGCAACGCTACAGATGCACGGGCGGCGTTCGACAGCCTGTTTCGTAAGCCCGAGTAGCCAGCCCCGCAAAGGGCCGGTCGCGGCCTTCGATTTACGAATCCAGCAGGGCGTTCCATGCCGCGACCCAGGCTCCGTTTTGCGGGCGGGCTACTTAGAGTGATGCACGGGCGGCGTTCGACAGCCTGTTTCGCAAACCTGAATAAAAGCGCTCAGGGCCAGTATTCCCACCGGCCCGCGAACACAACGTAGGCGCTGAGACAGGCGTTGGTGACTCCATGCGCCAGAACCAGGTCGCCCAGGCTCTTGGTCCGCAACATCCACCAGTTATACAAGACCCCGGCAGCCAGTCCGACATCCCACAGCGCTCCGTGTTCGACTGCGAACAAAACGGCCACGATCCAGAACGCGCGGGCCGAATAGGCGCCCAGAGGAACCTTCGTGAAATCCTGTGAGATGAGCCACCGCATGAGCCAGCTTCGCCAGAACAGTTCCTCGGCAATCGGCACGAACACGGCCGCCCGCAGCGTCCGCAGGGTCAATACGGCCAGATCTCCGCGGCTCGATTCGGGCAGGCTGGAAACAACCGCACCCATGACGGAGTTGGTGAACAACCAATGGGAATGATAACCGGGGAAGATCCGGTCCGGACCGATCCAAATCGCGAAGACGGCGACGCCCGCCAATACCGACCCGCTCCAGTTTCGTAGCCGGAGATCCAAGGCCGGCCGCGCCACCAAAGCGAGAATAGCGGTCATCACCAGAATCCAAACCACCTGCTCCGCCAGAGGAGACAGAGGGAGATAAGGATGGACGGCAAGCAGAGCGATCACTGCGCTGAACGGTACGACGTAGGGGAGCGACGTCACTCGGGGTCTCGTGGAAAATGGATCTCGTTACAGGTTCTTGAGCAGATCTTGGATCTTGCCGGCTTCGTCCTTGGAAGGCTTGTTCTTGAGTGCGGCCTCCAGTTCGCGCCGGGCGGAAGATTTGTCGCCCTTCTGGATCAACGCCAGTCCGTAGTGATAGCGGAAGGTGGAATTCGCGGGGTTTTTCCTGACTAAGTCATCGAAGATGCGAACTGCGTCCGTGCTCAGGTTTTTCTTGATGTAGATCCAGCCCAGTGTATCGGCCATAGCGGTCGCATTGGGCGCGAGCTGGCGGGCCCGCTGCGCCATGGTGAGAGCCGAATCCAGGTCCAACCCCTCCTCGGCCTTGCGGTATGCCAGATTGTTCAGGGCGACGGGATTGTTAGGTTCGATCTTGAGGATCTGCTCATACACCGCCTTGGCTTGGTCGACCGGACCGATGGTTTCCAGGATCAAGCCCAGTTTCAGCAGGGGAAGCGGGTTATTGGGTGCCGCCTGACTGGATTTGCGGAACATGTCCGCCGCCAGATTGATATCGCCCTTAAGGCGGTAGGTTTCCGCCAGCCGGAACAGCATATCGCTCGAATTCGGTTCTTTTTCCAGCAAAGCCTTATAGGTCGCGATGGCCTCGTCGTAGCGTTGCGAGCGGACGTACAGATTGGCCCGACCCAGCTTCAAATCCTGCCGATCGGGCTGCGCGGCCACAGCTTTGTCCATTTCCTTGATGGCATCGGGAAGGCGGTTTTGCGCGGCCAGCGTTTCCGTGATTCCCATCAATCCCCGGCTGTCGTGGTTGTCCCGATATAGCGCCCCGAATACCTCTTCGGCCTTCTTATAGTCTTTGTCCTGCCAAGCCAGCAGGCCCACCTGATAACGGGCATCCGGGCTCTGCGGGTACAACTGGGTGATCAGATCCAACTCCTGCCGAGCCTTGTCGATAGTCCCCAAGGACAGCAGCGCGGCTGAGTGCGTGAGATGTCCGACCAGGTTGTTCTTGTCCAGCTGCAGCAGCTCTTCAGAAACTTGGAGCGCTTTCGCCGGATCCTGTTTGGCCAGATAAACCTTGGCCAGCAATTCGCGCGCCGCCACGAAGTCCGGACGCGCCTTGACCGCGTCTTCCAACTGCAAGCGGGCCGGCTCAAGCTGGCCTTTGGCCAGCAATGCTCGAGCGTAGTTGAATCGCAGCAGGTGATTGGTGGGATTTCTCGCGACCAGGCTCTGCAGGTCGATCGCGGCCTGATCCACTTGCTCCCTTTTCCCGCTGCTCAGCATGAGGGCCGCATGCATCGCGATGGCGTCGGCATCCTTGGGGTTTTCCTTCAGAAGAGCTTCTACCATCTGATTGGCCTGGCTACTGCTTCCGGTAGTCGCGTACAACTCGATCAAGCGCTTCTGATACACTGCTTTGTCCTTCGGAAACGCGGCGATTCCGGCTTCGTACTGCTGTTTCGCCAACTCGAATTGGCGCAGCCGGAACAAGTAGAAATCGCCCGCCAGCAAGTGCCCCTCGGGGAAGTCTTTGGAGCCGGTCAGCTTGCGAATGACGGCGTCCATGTCCGGCTGCCGTTTCACGATATAGTAGTGCGCCGCCAGTTGGAGCAGGTAGTTCGCCGATTTGGGATTATTCTCGGTTTTCAGCTTCAGAATCGCTTCCGCATCGTCAAGCCGCTTATCGGTCATGTACTGGACGTACAAACGGTCGTAAATCGCGCCAAAAGCTTTTTGCTGAGTGATGAAATCCCGAGCCAGTTTTTCCGCTGCCGCTTCCTGCTTGTCGACGACCAACGCCTGGTAATACGCCATCACCACATCGGATTGATTCGGTTTTATGCGATTGGCAAGCTGCAATTCCGCGATGGCAGTTTTGGGATCCTGTTTCAAGAGCGCAATCTGGCCGGAGAGCCGATGACCATCGTAGGAATTGGGATCCTTGGCGAGAATTGTTTCAGCCAGCCCGGAGGCCTCCTTTAAAAGCTGCCCGGTGTGCTGCTGGTCCTGAGTGGAGGCGAACACATATATGTTCGCCAGCTGGTTGGCGGCGTCGGTGTTGTCGGGCTGCAGCTCCGCGGCGCGGCGAAGCATTCCGACGGCCTCCCCGAGAGCTCCGAGCTTCAAGTCGGTCAGCCCCAGACGGTAATAGGCCTCGCCAAATTTCTGATCCTTGCTCAGCGCCTTTTTGTACATGATGACGGCTTCTTTGTACTTGGCTCTGGCGAAAAACTTGTTGCCGTTATCGACGTAACTTTTCGGGTCTCTGCTGCAGGACGCCAACACCAATAGCAGCAACGGCAGACACCGCAAGAATATACCGCGTTTCATAGCTTCTATCTTGACGCCAAATCCAGTGGGGTGCAACGAACCCCAAGTCCTGGGAGGGTCCTGGGACGAAAGTCCTGCTGGACGACTTACCGCTCCGGTTTTAACGGACCTTGACCACGCGCGTGCCGCAAATGTGATCATGCAGGGATCGTTTTTCACGGTCAAACCCCGCAATGATGAACCCGATCCACAAAGTGAGCCCACTGAGAATCTTGGCGAAATACCGCGCGACGGCGAGTCCGGCCGATATCGGGCCCCCGTCGGCACGCGTGACTTTGAGTCCCAGCGCCATTTTCCCCGGGGTCGCGCCCTTCGTGGTCAGGAAATAAACGTCGTATGCCAAGGAAAGAGCCATCTGAATGAAGAAGGACAGGCCGATCAGGCTCATGAGCGCCGGCACAGCGGCCAGCACCTGGTTGGGATCCGGATTACGGCCCAGCCCCAACCCTACCCCCAGGCCCGCCAGCCCGAGCGGGATGCGAATGATGGCGCTAACGACACCAATAATGATCGCGTCGATAATGATCGCCAGGAAGCGTATCCAGAAGCCGCCAAATTGGCGTGCTCCCGAGAGGCGCTGGGAATAGGCCGGCTGGCACTGTCCGCAGACCAATACGTCCCCGAAAGTGCTGAGTTGGCTCGCCGGGAACGCTCGGCCGCACTCGGAGCAATAGCGGATGTAGCCAGCAGACGCCGGGGCTGCGGCGGGCGCCGCCGGAAGAGGTGGGGCAGCCGATGCCTGGCCGGGGCTGGAGCCGCGTACGGCTGCATGGCGCTGCCAGGCAGCCATGCCTTCGCGCCACACCAGAGTGTCGTCACGCACTACGCCCTGACGAACCAAGTCGTCCAGAGCGGATTCTTCCACGGGACCTACCTGCTTCCCGGCTTCCGCGTAAAACCACTTCATAGTCCTCCTCGGAGTGCCCGGCCCGATGCAGCTTACCTGGCTGCGCACATAGAGGACAGTGTACCCGTTTTAGACAAAAAAACCCCGCCGGGCACTGCTTGGCTCCGGCGGGGGTCTCGCTCCGGCAGGGCAACTTTTGCTTGAATCACCCACAATGAAGGCGCGGGCGAACTTCTTTGATGGAAGGTGCGCCCGCGCCTCTGTGGGCTTTAAGTCCGAGTCAGGGTGCCGCGGTCACATGCGCGCGGCGATTTTTCTGCCAGCAACTCTCCGATTCGTCCGCGCAGACCGGCCTCTCCTTGCCATAACTGACTACCGCCAATTGCGGACCGGGAATGCCCATCGAGGACAGGAATTCCTGGACGGCGTGCGCCCGGCGATCGCCCAACGCCAGATTGTATTCGGCTGATCCACGTTCGTCGGCGTGGCCTTCGATAACCAGCTTCTCATTCGGATAGTCCGCGAGAATCCCTCGGATCACGCTCACGTCGTCGCGCAGGGCGGCGCTGGCGTCGGACCTAATGGTGCTCTTGTCATAATCAAACAGCGCATCCTCGAGCTTTGCCAGATATTCGTCGAGCCTCTTGCGTGTGTCGGCCGGCATGGTGGCCGGTTTGGGCGCCTGCACCGCTGCCTGTTTCGGCGCAGTGGGAGCATCGGTTCTGGCCTTGACGGGCGTGGGCGCCGGCTTTGGCGAGGTAGTGGCTACCGGCGTGACATCGGCAGGCTTGCTGACGGTAGCCACTGTGTGTGAACAGGCTGCGACAGAAACCAGCGCAATCGCAGTCATCCCCTTTACGAGTGAGTTCGCTTGTCTCATACGGCTTTCCTCCATTAATGCATTCGACGGACAATCCGGCAATCCCGTGTACACGGTATTCCTTAATCGGAGGCTCAGGTTAGACTTAGGATTCCGATGCCTTTGTCACGGAAACCCGGCGGACGACCCTTGCTTTTGGCGGGGTTCGGGAGCCTGCTGCTGCTGATGCTCCTGGCCGGCGGCTATGCACTGAGAACCCTCGAACAGGTCCGCACCAGCGACCTGGAGGAGCGCAACACCTACCTCCGGCGGGACCACGCACTCGACCAGATTCGAACCGGGATCTACCAATCGGCCATTGTCATGCGCGATTACCTGCTGGCCCTGGATGAGAAAAGCAGCGCCGCGCAGATCGAGCGGTTCGCCGAAACCCGCGCCGGGACGGACCAAGCGCTGGCCGAATGCGCCACCCTGATCGATCCCACCGAGAGCGCCGCTTTGAATGAATTGCGCTCGGAACTCCAGTTGTACTGGAAGCTGCTGGCCTTCATCGCCGAGATCCCGGCCGAAAACCGCCTGCTGCGCGGCTCCGAGTATTTGTCCAACCAAGTCCGCCAGCATCGGGCGGAACTGATCCAGATGGTGGACCAGGTGGACGCGATCAGCTCGCGGCAGATGGCCGCATCGGACGCCCGGATGAATGAAACGTTCGACCGCCTGCGGCGCCGCCTGAGTCTGATAGTGGCTCTGGCCGTGGGCATGGGCTTGCTACTGGCCGGGTTTACCATCTGGCGAACTTTGCGGCTGGAACAGGAGCTGGAACAGCGCTACGGGCAAGTTCTGCATACCCAGCAGGAGCTGACGGAGCTGTCCGCGCGTCTGGTTTCGGCCCAGGAAGAAGAGCGGCGCAATATTTCGCGCGAGCTGCATGACGAAGTCGGCCAGTCGCTTTCGGCCCTGCTGATGGAAGCCGGGAACGCCGCCGCCCATGTCGCTCCGGATGACGCGCATGTCCGCCAGCACGTGGATTCGATCAAGAAACTAGCCGAAGCCAGCGTGAATATCATCCGCAACATGACGCTGCTGCTGCGGCCCTCCATGCTGGACGATTTCGGCCTGGTGCCGGCCCTGGAATGGCAAGCGCGCGAGGTTTCCAAGCGCACCGGAATTCGCGTGCACGTGGCGGCGTCGGATTCGGCCGGAGAGCTGCCGGACGCCCTGAAAACCTGCATCTACCGCGTGGTTCAGGAAGCTTTGCACAATTGCGCCCGCCACGCCCAGGCGCGTTCCGTGAGGGTTGTGGTGCGCCAGGAGGACTCCCGAATCGTTCTTTCGGTGGAAGACGACGGCCGGGGGTTTGACGCCGGGCGCGTGCGCGGCCTAGGCCTGGTGGGCATGGAGGAGCGGGTCCGCCACCTGGGCGGGGCGTTTCATGTTCAGTCCAGTCCAGGGACAGGCACAAAAGTGGATGTGGAGCTGCCTCTAGCGAGCTAACATGTGGGCCACATGACTCGTATTCTCCTGGCCGACGACCACACCGTAATGCGCAATGGCTTGCGTCTGCTGCTCGAGCGCCAGCCGGATCTGACGGTTGTCGGGGAAGCGGCGGATGGGCGCCAGGCCGTGGATCTGGCGGCGGCGGAAAACCCCGATGTGGTGATCATGGATATCGCCATGCCGCAATTGAACGGCGTCGAGGCCACGCGCCAGATCGTCAACCGGAATCCCCATACCGCGGTGGCGATTCTCAGCATGCACAAAGACGAGAGCTACGTGATCCGTTCGCTCAAGGCCGGCGCGCGCGCCTACCTGCTTAAGGATTCCGCCGAAGCCGATCTCATTGCCGCAATCGGCGCGATTACGGAAGGCAAATCCTTTTTCAGCCCCGCCGTGCGGCGTCTGCTCAAAGAGGACTACATGCACCAGCTCGATGAGCAGGGTGCGGAAGACAGCTACGAGCTGCTGACCAACCGCGAGCGGGAAGTCCTGCAACTGGTAGCCGAGGGTAAGAGCAATAAGGAAATCGCGGGAATGCTGAGCCTCAGCCTCTATACGGTGGAAACCCACCGCACCCACATTCTGCAAAAGCTGAACCTGCACAGCGCCCCGGAGCTGATCCTGTACGCAGTGCGCAAGGGCATTATCAGCTAGGCTTGCGAAACTCCCACGCGGCGTACATCCAGTCTGAAGAAACCTGCACATTCATCAGCCGCATCAGCGCTTTATGGGTCGGCGAAAAAGACATGTAGGGGTGTAGCTTGCCTTGACTTGTGAATTCAGGTGACTGGCGCATCTCGGTTTCCAGCCGCTCCAGCACATGCCCCGGCGTGACATCGCGGGGATTGCGCAAAAACCAGACGTGGCGGTTCACGGGAGCCTTGACTTCCCGCCAGGCGGCTTCGGCCTCCTGCTCATCAAAGATGTACCGCACGGAGAAGCCCGGAAGATAGTAATCCAGCACGACACCGCTCAGATTCGGTCCGTCGACCAGCACGATCGTGTCAGCCGGTGACGAGCTGCCGGCGATGTCCCGCGCGATGCGGTCCAGCGGCGCCAGATAGCCGATGTTCAGCAGATCGCGCGCCTGGAAATAGCTACCGATGCCGGCCAGGTTCGCGGCCAGGAGCGCTGCCGCAATCACGCTTCCCGCGCGTGGCGCACGGTATGCTCCAGCGGCGATTGCGAGCAGCGCCAGCGGTAATAAGAACAGCAGCCGCGCCGGAACGAACGCATAGGAAACCCAGCCAGCCACGACCACGAATCCAAGCAGAGTCGTGCTGGCGACGGCGAATAGCCATGCCCGGACACCTTGGGCCGCTCCCGTCCTTACTCCCATCCAGAGCAGCCACACGACCGGTATCGCCAGCAGCGCCGTCACCGGAAGCATCCACACCGGGATCGCTTCGCCGTAGAAAAAAGAGAAGACCCAGTACGCCAGTTTGACTCCTGTTTCCGCCAGAGTATTGCCGGTTACAAGGAGCAGGCCAGGCCTGGCCCGCCAGGCCGTGAGCATCGACGTCAGCATGAGCCACGGCAGATAGGCGCCCAGTACGATCGCGTTTCCCGTCAGCCAGCGCCCAGGACGCCGGCGGGCGCCTTTCAATACCTGCGGCAGAAGCAGCACGTTGACGCCGGCCCACGCCGCGAACCCCGGCGCGTAGTGCGTGTAGAGCAGTGCCGCGAGCGAACCAGCGCAGATCATCAGCCGTTTCCACGAAGAGAACTCCTGGCTCCAGCGCCAGGCGGCCCAGCAGACGATCACGAATCCGAGGACCTGCAGGCTGTAGGATCGCGCCATGCGCGAATAGAGCAGCATGCAGGCCGAAAACGTCCACAGTGTCAGACACCAGAGCCGCACGGGCGCCGGGATGTGTTTCAGAAACAGCCGGTCTAGCGCTATCGTCGCCAGCAGCGCGAATACCACGGACAGTAGCCGCAACTGCACGAGCGCGTCGCCAGGCGCAACCCTTATCCAATAGTGCGCCAGCAGGAAATACAACGGCGGATGCACGTCGCCGCGGACCATGTCGACCATCTTCCCTACCGGCAGCTGAGCAGCCGCCATAGTAAACAGTTCATCGCCCCACATCGGGAGCAGATCGAGGCGATGGGTCATCAGCGCCGCCTGTGCGATCAGGCACGGGATGAGCCATAAAGTTGGTTTGCGGATCGCGTTCATCCCTGAATGTTTGAGCGTACCGTAGGCTGGTGTACCATGTTGGGCGGAGCCAGTAGGTGGAAGTGTTATGCGCTACTCGCAGGTCACACCCAAGGAAATCTACCTGAACCGGCGTCGATTCCTGGCCGCAGCCTTGGCGCTGCCCATCCCCGCCGCCGCCGCGACGCTCACCGCAGTCAAGACTGCCTTCAACGCGGGCAACGAAAAGATCACGCCGCAAAAAATTGTCACCACCTACAACAACTACTACGAATTCGGCACAGGCAAGGACGAGCCCGCCAAGAACGCTCCCAAGTGGAAACCCAATTCACCCTGGACCGTTCGGATCGAAGGCGAAGTGGCCCAGCCCAAGACCCTGGACGTCGATCAGATCCTAAAGCTCGCGCCGCTCGAGGAACGTATCTACCGTCACCGCTGCGTGGAAGCCTGGTCGATCGTGGTGCCCTGGATCGGCTTCCCGCTCAGCGCGCTGCTGAAACAGGTGCAGCCGACCGGCAAGGCCAAGTTTGTCGCGTTCGAAAGTTTCTACGACCCCCAGCAAATGCTTTCGTCGAGAAAGGCAGGAATCCAGTTTCCCTACGTCGAAGGTCTGCGCCTGGATGAGGCCATGCACCCGCTCACGCTGCTGACCGTCGGCATGTATGGCGAGACGCTGCTCAATCAGAACGGAGCGCCCCTCCGGCTGGTGGTTCCGTGGAAATACGGTTTCAAGAGCATCAAGTCGATCGTCCGGATCCGCTTCCTGGCGCAGCAGCCGCCCACAACGTGGAACCTGAGCTGGCCCGAGGCCTACGGCTTCTTTTCCAACGTCAATCCCAATCGTGAGCATCCCCGCTTTAGCCAAGCGGAAGAGGAGCGGCTGGGCGAGGGTACTGTCTTCAGTCCCAAGGTCATCAAAACGCAGATGTTCAACGGGTATGGCGATCAGGTTTCGAAGCTCTACGCAAGCATTGACCTCAAACGTTTCTACTGATCGGGGAATAAACCACCCCGCCTGCGGATTCCTGTTTATGGAGTTACCATTGAGATGGGAGATTGTGGACCATGCTCATCCGAAAACCTGCTGACCTCCGTTATTCCGATGTCACGCCCAAGGAAGTGTATTTGAACCGGCGCCGTTTTATCGGCGCGGGCGCCGCGACTCTGGGCGCGTTAGCCCTGCCGTCCGCGGCGCTGGCTACCACGAAGATCGAGCCGCTGGTCCGGACGGGTCCCTATCGCAACCTGGGAGATGAGAAGGCTTCGCCCAAGGCCACCGTCACCGGTTACAACAACTTCTACGAATTTGGCACGCAAAAGGAAGACCCCGCGGCGAACGCTCCGAAATGGAAGCTCCCGGCGGAATGGCCCATCCGGATCGAAGGCGAGGTGATGCAGCCCAAGACGCTAAGTCTGGATCAGGTGATGAAGCTGGCGCCTGCGGAAGAACGCATCTACCGGCACCGCTGTGTGGAGCGCTGGTCGATCGTGGTGCCGTGGATCGGATTCTCGCTCAGTACCCTGCTCAAACAGGTTCAGCCCACCGGCAAAGCCAAGTACGTCGCGTTTGAGACCTACTTCGATCCCAAGCAGATGCTGTCGCCGCGCGAAGCCGGCATCCCCTTCCCCTATGTGGAAGGATTGCGCATCGACGAGGCCATGCATCCGCTCACGCTGCTCTCCTTCGGGATGTATGGCGAAACCATGCCCAATCAGAACGGCGCGCCCATCCGCCTGGTGATCCCGTGGAAATACGGCTACAAGAGCATCAAGTCGATCACCCGAATCCGCTTCGTCGAGAAGGAGCCGCCCACCGACTGGGGACTCTACTCCTCCCGTGAGTATGGCTTCTACTCGAATGTGAACCCGGAAGTCGACCATCCGCGCTGGAGCCAGAAGGTGGAACGGCGCCTGGGCAGCGGTTTCCTGGGACAAGGCATCGAAATGCCCACGGTGAAGTTCAACGGCTACGGCGAGCAGGTCGCCAGCCTGTATAGCGGAATGGATCTGCGGGTCAATCATTAAACGCCAGGTTGTTTCCGCGGCATGAATCGATTCCTCTCCAGCCCGTGGACCAAGGCTGTCTTGTTCCTGCTGGCTCTTGTGCCACTGGGCGTGCTCGTGTGGTTGGTCTGGGAGGCCTATCGGACCGGCAACCCCACCGACTACGTCTCCGCCAATCCGATCGAGTACATCACGCACTATACCGGCGATTGGACTATCCGTTTCATCTGCTTTACCCTGTGCATCACGCCGCTGCGGATGCTGCTCAACCGGCCGCAGATCACTCGCTTCCGCCGCATGCTGGGACTATTCGCGTTTTTCTATGGCTGCCTCCATTTCACGGTCTGGGTAGTCCTGGACCCGCGGCAAAACACCATTCCCGCGATCTGGGACGACATCGTCAATCGCCGCTACATCACCGTCGGCATGCTCGCGTTCCTGGCCATGCTTCCTTTGGCGATCACTTCCACGGCAGGCTGGGTCCGCAGGCTGACGTTTAAACGCTGGAAGAAGCTGCACCGGCTGGTTTATCTAACGGCCATTGCGGGCGTGATCCACTACTGGTGGCTGGTGAAGTCCGACATCCGCCTGCCGCTGATGTACGCCGCCATCGTCACCGTGCTGCTGGGGTATCGCATAATCTCCTGGATGCGCAAGCGGAAGCCTGTCGTGGACCGCACGCCGCAACCCACGGTGTCCACTAGCTAAAGTGCTACAGGCGCGGTTAACTCTGTTGGTGTTGCGCAGCCGCTTCCGCTGCGGGTGGAGCCAGCACTGCCACGCAATTGCGTCCCTGGTGCTTGGCCATGTACAGCGCGTCGTCGGCCAGATGGATGAGTTCGTCGGCGGTAGAATTCGCGTCTGGACGCCAACTGGTGGCGCCGAAACTGGAGGTGACGATGTGCGCGACGTCGCCGATCATCATCGGTTCGCTCGCCAGCGCGGCCCGCATTCGCTCCGCCTGGTTGGCCGTGCACCGCTCGTCGCAGCCGGGAAGAATGATCAGAAACTCTTCGCCACCGTAACGGCCGATGGAATCGTAGGGACGCATGGCGGCTGTCATGCGCCGGGTGAACTCGCGCAGCACCGCGTCGCCCGCGAAGTGGCCGTACGTATCGTTGACGGATTTGAAGCGGTCGAGATCCGCCAGCACCACGCCCACCGACCGCTTTTCCCGCGAAGCGCGCGAAAGCTCACGCGTCAGCACGTCTAAAATCGAAGACCGGTTCCAGATCCGCGTGAGGAAATCCTTGGTGGCCTGTTCGCGCAGTTCTTCACGCGCGGTCACCAGCTCGCGCTGGAGGTCGATGATGCGCGTCCCGGCGCGCAGGCGGACCTTCAGTTCGTGCTGGTCAAAGGGCTTGGTCAGATAGTCGTCCGCGCCCGCCTCCAGCCCCTCGATCAGATCCTCCCGCTGGCTTTTCGAGCTAAGCAGGACGATGTAAGTATAGTCCAGGTCCTTGTTTTTGGAACTCTCCCGCACGCGGCTGCAGACTTCCGGTCCGGTGAGACCGGGCATGACCCAATCGAGAATCGCCAGCCGCGGAGGATTCTCGCCTTGCAGCATATTCCACGCTTCCACACCGTCGCTTGCGACGACGACTTCGTACCCCCACTTGCGGAGGGTGGCCTCCAGCAGGTGCCGGGAGACGACGCTATCGTCGGCGATCAGGATGCGCATATGGTCGTAAGGCCGGGCGACTCGTCACCCTACCCCTAGAATATATCGGCAGGTTTTAGGATTCCTTGGGCTTTTTTGCACCCGCGGCCGCTATCCGGTGGCGTATCATAGACTTTAGAGGGGCCTGCGGCCCCGGAGTTTAGGGGGCCCACTGGCCCAAGTTTAGAGCGGCCTCTGGGCCGCGTCCCGCCAAGGAGAAAGTAATGCAGAATTCCGTTCTAGTTCCGATGGTCGTCGAGCAGACTTCGCGCGGCGAGCGCGCCTTTGACATCTACTCGCGCCTGCTTAAGGAGAACATCATCTTCCTGGGCACGCCCATTGACGACAACGTGGCGAACCTGGTCATCGCCCAGATCCTGTTTTTGGCGGCGGAGGACCCCGAGAAGGATATTTCCCTCTACATCAACTCCCCCGGCGGCTCCATCACGGCCGGCCTGGCGATTCTCGATACCATGCGGCTGGTGCAGCCGGATATCATCACCTATTGCGTGGGACAAGCAGCCTCGATGGCAGCCGTCCTGCTCGCCTGCGGAACCAAGGGAAAGCGATACAGCCTGCCGCACGCGCGCATCCTGATCCATCAGCCGTCCATGAGCGGGCTGGCCGGACAGGCCACCGATATCGATATCTACGCCCGGGAAATCCTGCGTATGCGCGAGACGCTGAACGATATTCTGGCCAAGGCCACGGGCCAGCCGGTGGACAAGATCGCGCGCGATGTGGATCGCGATTACATTCTGGAACCGGATCAGGCGCTGGAGTACGGGATGATCGACCACATCATCGAGAGCCGCTCACTGCAACCAGTAACAAAGTAGCCGGTGACGAAGTAGGCCTTTACTGCACGAGCTTCGGCACGATCACCAGGATCAATGCATCTCCGGTGCTGCTCACGCTAGATTTGCCGACCACAGTCTTCTGTCCTTCGCGAATGTCCAGATCGGTCTGAATGCTGGCCACCGTGTCCAGAATCGTCTCCCCGCCTAAACGACGAGGCGCCCTGGTCAGGATGATGTGCAATCCATTGATGCGGAACAGCGGAGGAGTTTCTGATGACGCTGTCACCATGCCGTATCGGAACTCATAATTAAGGCCTGCGCCCCCCGGCAATACTCCCGCTGCTTTTGCGCCGGCACCGAGGCGCCCGCGCAGCATGAAGGATTCGGTCAGCTTGTAACTCTTGTAATTGAAGATCGACCGCAACTGCTTCACAGTAGGGACCAGATCCTGAGGAACGTCGTCCGCAGTATCTCCTTGCGCAATCCCCGAGAGCAGGTACACTGTCAGTTCGAGGTTTGAATTCTGCTGCGCGCTGGACGACTTTTCCTGCCCGCAAACCAGCGCGGCCGTGATCGCTAAGATTGAAATCAGTCGCTTCATAGCTTTGTTCCCCTCTCTTAATCAACCAGCCAATAGATCACGACGTCAGGGTCCGGCGTCAGCATCTTCACTCGCAGCGGTTCCGTCTGCGCAACTTGAACGGCGGGAACGATCCTGGGCGTGAGTGTTTCCGGAATTACCGACGGTATAGGTTGCACTTTGGCCTGTGCCACAATCCCGGTGACCTTCACGTCAACCGAGACAATCTGGGGCGGCTTGACCGGCCGCGAAGCCCACCAGGCGGCGCCCGCCGTGATGATCAGGGCCGCCGCGGCTGAGGTCCACTTCCACCAAGGGATACCTCGTTCCGGCACGGTTAACGGAGGCATCATTTCTTCGCCCAGCGCGCGCAAAGCGTGAGCGTTCGCCTGCAGCTCGGCCGCCAGCGCCCGGCAATTCGGGCATCCGGCCACATGCGCGTCCACTTGCGAACTGACGTCATTCTGCGCCAGTAAAAGTTCGCATTCCTCGCAATTCATTTTCGTCCCCTGATATATTTCGCCAGCTTCACGCGAGCCATGGAAATCTGGCTGCGCACAGTGACCTCTTCCACGTCTAAGATCGTCGCGACTTCCCGCGTCGACAAGCCCTCAATATCCCGCAGCACCACCGCCGCGCGTTCCCGTTCTGGCAGAGTTTGCAATCCTTGCGTGAGCAGCCGCTTACGCTCCTCCAGCTCCAGCACGCGTTCCGGATTCGGCGCAGGATCCGCGAGATCCAACGCCGGTTCCATTACGATATGCCTGCGCCGGTAGCGATCGTTACAAATATTCACCGTCACCCGGTACAGCCAAGCCTGCGGATCGTCCTCGATCCGGTGCAGATTCTTCAGCAACCGCAGGAACACTTCCTGCGCGGCATCCTGGGCATCTTCCACGCGCCCCAGCAGCCGGTAAGCCGTCCGCAGCACTCTTTGCTGATGCAGCGCGACGAGCTCGTCAAAGCTGAACTGACTTCGCGTCTGCTCGATCTCCAGACTGATCTCTCCCGCCGCCGCTTGCATGGCTTCTTTCATGAAGAGATACGCCGCTGGAGGCCCGTTCGTTGAAGGTTATTTGGGGATCTGGAACGCCGCGTCGTAGCTGCTCCGTCCATTCGTCGAATAGACCCGGCTGTGATCGCCCATGAAATCCGGGCCCGGAGCGTCCATTTCGAACCCGGCTGGGCTAAGCGGAGCTCCGGATCCCAAGGCTGCCCGCAATACATCCGGCCGGCCATCCGCGTTGCGCAAATCCAGCATGACGCGGCGTCCCGACTCGCGCAGAGCGGTGAACACGCTCTCCTGGTACAACTGCACGGGTTCATCGCCGGCCTCAATCTGCACACCGCGAATCAGCGGACAGTTATCCAGGATCCCGCGCAGACGAGCGTTCAGCTCCTGCGGATCGCCCGCCAGATGGCGGATGCCCAGGACGAAATCGACCCCGAACTCGGCGGCGGTCTCCGAAAGAATCCGCAAGCGTTCGATATCCGCCTCGGCCAAAGGGATCATCACGCTGACGCGGTTCAGCCGACTGCGAGCCAGCGTCTGGAAATACGCCCGCCAGCGATCGTCGGAGGTGAACCAGGGCTGAGCCAGATCGTAAGACCGAAGCGCCATGCGGACTCCGCGCACGACCGTGGCCGGTTTTCCGCTGACTGCTTTCAGGCGGCCGGTCGCGCGAATCTGCTCGGACGCTTCGATCAGCCCGTACATCAGGCCGCGGAGGTCGCCTCCGGTGACGCGCGCGAGGCCGGTTTTGTATAGCGTAATACGGAACGTTTCCGGAGGATCCAGGCTAAGCTCGGTATCCACATGCAGCTTGAGCTTGCGCTCGGCCAGCGCGGCGTCCAGCTCCGCTTTTCCGAAATCGACCGGCCCGGCCGCGCGTACCGCCGCGGTTGCCAGGATCAGAAGCGCGACGTTAATCCACCACCGCACTCCAGCCCCTCCGCGAAAGATTGCGATAGATGACGGCGAAACCGATCGCCCCCATCGCCAGCAGCGCCAGTCCGATGCTTGTCTCATGCAGCAGAAGTTTTCCGACGCCGAACAGCGCGCCATAGATCAGCATACAGCCTCCCCCCCAGCACAGGAGATTGGAGAGCCCGTCGCGCGAAGGCTGGACGTCTGGAGCGAGCTTGGCAATCGGCCCCCACCCACTCTTAGACGGCCGAGTCCGCCGGTAGAAAGCAAGCAGGACATCGGATTTTTCGGGTCCCGTAAGGAAGGTCACGGACAGCCACACCGCGGTTGTGATAGCAACGGTCGTGATCATCAGCCACGCGAAGTCCAGAGGCTTGTCGCTATCGAGCCCCCACCCCACTTGTAGCCCCACCGATACCACGAATGCGGTCAGCATGGCTGAAACTTCGCTCCAGGCGTTGATTCGCCACCAGTACCAGCGCAGCAGCAGGACGCCTCCGGTTCCCGCGCCGGTCACCAGCAGCAGCTTCCATGCGCCCGCGATCGAATCGAGGTAAAACGTGACGATGGCTGAAACCAGCGTGAGGAACACCGTCGCCAGCCGCGAAATCATCACATAGTGCTGCTGGCTTTCGCCGGGTTTCCAGAAACGGCGATAGAAATCGTTCACCAGGTAGCTCGCGCCCCAGTTGAGCTGCGTGGCGATGGTGGACATGTAGGCAGCCGCGAACGCCGCTACCATCAGCCCGCGCAGCGACGGCGGAAGGGTCGCGATCATCACCCGGATGTAGCCCGTCTCGGGCTTTTCAAGGCCCGGGAACAGGATCAGCGACGCGAGGCCCACCAGAATCCACGGCCACGGCCGGATCGCGTAATGCGCGACGTTAAACCACAGCGTTGCGAGCAATGAATTCTTTTCGTCCTTCGCGCTCAGCATGCGCTGCGCGATATAGCCTCCGCCGCCCGGCTCAGCTCCGGGATACCAGGTCGCCCACCAGTTGAGCGAAATGTAGACCAGGAACGTCAGCAGCGGCATCCATGCCGAATGGAGATCGGGCACGAAGTTCAGCACGGAACCACCTGCCGGTCCGCCGCGTGCCGCGTCCACCAATAGTAGTTTCTGTTTCATCGCGTCCATGCCGCCCACAGCCCGCACGGCAAAGACCGCCAGCACGATCACCATGCCCATCTTGATCGCGAACTGGAACAGATCGGTGACCAGCACGCCCCAGAGTCCGGACAGCGTCGAGATCAACGACGTCATCACAATCAATCCGATCACGATCGCCAGGGCTTCGAGCTTGGTGATTCCCAGGATCAGCATCAGGATGTCCACCATGGCCTTGTTCACCCAGCCCAGGATGATGCAGTTAATCGGAATGCCCAGGTATAGCGCGCGGAATCCGCGCAGGAATGCCGCGGGCCGACCGGAGTAGCGGATCTCGGCGAATTCGACGTCGGTGGTGACCCCCGACCGCCGCCACAGGCGCGCGTAGAAGAACACCGTCAGCATGCCGCTCGAAACGAAGCACCACCACAGCCAGTTCCCGGCGATCCCGTTGGCCGCCACCATCCCGGTCACCGCCAGGGGAGTGTCGGCGGCGAAGGTAGTCGCCACCATGGAAGTGCCTGCCAGCCACCACGGGACGTTGCGCCCGGACAGGAAGAATTCGTCGACGCTCGACTGCGCGCGCGACTTGTAGTAGAAGCCGACGGCGATGTTGAACAGGAAGTAGAG
>JAIQFI010000063.1 GCA_020073345.1 Terriglobia bacterium | reverse complement strand
GTGCAAGTGGTCGTCTGTCCCGTCCCCAGTACTCCCGGCGCACAGCTGATCGAAGATAGCTGCACCGATACCAGGCTCAAGTTGAAGGTCTGCGATACGCTATTCGCGGTCGCCGTCAGCACCGCGGTCTGATTCGAACTTACCGCCGACACGGTGGCCGTGAAGCCCGCCGTGGTCGCTCCTGCCCCTACCGTCACATTCGCCGGCACCGTCGCATTCGCGTTGTTGCTTGATAATGTGACAACCTGACCTCCAATGGGTGCAGCTTTATTGAGTGTCACCGTGCAGGCGGAAGTACCCGGCGCATTTACGCTATTCGGCGAACAAGAAAGAGAGCTAGGGACCGGTGGCGGCTGGATAATGGTGATGGTTCCCCCAGAGCTGGAAGTGGGAATTGAGTTGCCCACCGCATCGGACGCGACCGTCCCGCTCATAGTTACGGGTACACTCGAGCTCAGAGTACCGGCAGAAATCGTGAAGGTTGCGGAAGCGATCGATCCGTTCGGGATGGTCGTGGTGTTAAGCCCGAAGAGCAGACACGTCGTGGACCCACTTGCGCCAGAACACGATAAACTTTTCCCCACCGCCGTCACTGCCCCATCCGCGACAACGGTTACGCCGGTTACATCTGCGGCGGAGTAGCCCATGGTCCACTGGACGCTCGTCGGCAGCGCGCCTCCCGACGAGACTAGTGATACCGTCAACGTAACTGTAGAACCCGGTGTCGCACTGCCGGACGACACGGACATAGTAACTTGCTGCGCATTCGCCGGGCTGGCGGTAAGGACGGCAACGCCAAGCCACAAGGCGCAGGGGGCCACAGAAACGAAACCACGACATTGGCGCAAAAGCGAGTTCCACATTCGTACGTGTTGCTCCATATCTCTAGAAACATCCATCGACCCTAGGCCAAACCCCCTTGAGATGGGACTAAGCCTTAGGTCGTACTTCGGTGAACTGCTTAGCTGCAAAGGGGGCTTATGCTTTAGCCCGTGGACGCCTTATTTGGGGGAGAGAACGCTTCCATCACTTGCCAACAAAACGGAGCCGGTAAAGTGTGCCGTCACTGGAAATTTTTTCTCACGGTTGTCCGGGAAAGTTTTCTGCTTCGCCGGCCGGCTATTGATAATAGGCAACTTTGTCGGAAGCTTAAGCAATTGTGGGACCGTCGCTACGAGGTATCACGACTCTATGGAGGGTTTCGAGTTCTGTGAACAATCTTTTACAGAAGGAGACCCCTAAGAAATTTGCAGGTCAACGCGTCACTTCGCCAAGCGCAACCATCTTTTTAGTAGCGAAGGTTGTGAATCCGCCCAACTCGAAAGGATCGGCCGCTCCCGTTCCAGGAGACCCTTCGATAAGTCCGTTTGAACCGGGGGGACCGGTCGCAAGGCCGGCCGAGTCGGAACCGGAGGTTCGACACGGATTAACGACGCCGTGGTCGGCAAATCGAGTTCCTTACATGCTTCACGGACCTGTGGTACATCGACCGTGTGGCTTTCGTCTGAAAACGCGATTAGCAAGGCATTGTCGCAGATGCCGTTGATCAACCTCGGGACACCTCCCGACCATTTTGCAATTGCTTCGACTGCACCGTTTGTGAACGGGATATCACCTGCGCCGCCCGCCTTGCCCCAGCGAAACCGGATGTACTCCTCGACAGCCTGACGATCCAAGCGTTTGAGAGACATCCGAATTGCGATGCGCTGTTTCAATTGCCACAGTTCCGGCAGGTTCAGGCGGTCGACAAGCTCATTCTGACCAGCCAGCACGATCTGTAGCAGTTTGCGATCGGAAGCTTCAAAATTGCCGAGCAGCCGGACTTCCTCGAGCAACTCAGCGCTCAGCTTATGGGCCTCATCCACGATCAAAGCGGAAACGGCTCCTTCGGCATCAGAGCGGATCAGGAAGTCTTGCAGTATTTTCAAGCGCTGGGTCTTGCTCGAAGGGATGTGTTGGAATCCAAAATTGAGCAAGACCATTTCCAGAAATTCGGGTGCGTCAAGGGTCGGATTGAAAATCAGACTGGACCGCACGTTTGAACCAGCTACCAGCTGTGACAAGGCGCCTAGAGCTGTTGTTTTCCCTAAACCAGCTTCTCCGGTCAACAATAGATATCCCCGGCGCTCCATAATTCCGAAGACCAAGCCGCTGATGGCGTCTCCGTGCTGAGCGGTGAGATGGACGCAGTTCGGATCCGGTACCATCGAGAATGGGGCCTTCTCCAAGCCAAAGAATCTTTCGTACATAGTTACTTTGAAATCGGACTCCCTGGGAAAACGGTCGTTATTTCCTATATCCTTGTATATCAGCGCCTTATGCGTTCTGCAGACTGCCTCCAACAGCGCAGATATTGCTCCCAAAGTGCCGAAACCTCCGCTTCCGGAGCGTTCGATGTTACAGTCGCAAGATAATTCATCTTACAACAGCTGCATCTCGTGTTTTAGGGTGAAAGCTGTTTGGGCGATATGAAACTGCGGATGTTCTGGCGGTTAAAGGCTACGATTCGAAACCAACAAGCGGTGTTGGGACTTTGCCGAACACGTGCGGATGACGCCGGACCAGCTTGCTGTTGATGGCCTCGATCGCGTCGGTGACATCGAAGTGTCCGGCCTCTTTCGCCATCTGCGAAAAGAACACCACTTGCAGCAGCAGGTCACCCAGCTCGTCCGCCAGACCGTCCCAATCGCGCGCGTCGATCGAGTCCATCACTTCATGGGTCTCTTCGAGCAGATACGGCTTGATGGTGTCGAACGTCTGTTCGCGATCCCAAGGGCACCCTTCCGGTGAGCGCAGGCGGTCCATGATTTCGACCAGCCGCGCGAAGCTGGCACCGGCAGGCAGCTTGGGATTAGTAGGCGAGGCAAAGGGGCGGCTATTTGCCCTTGTCGGCGGTCTTGTCGCTGACCTTGTCAGCCGTATTCCCAACCGCATCGGCGGACTTATGAACAACCTTTTTGGTCGTTTTCTTGGTCACCTTCGCCGTTTTCTTGGCGACCTTAACAGTGCCTTTGCCGGTGGCCTCTCCAGCCTTAACCGTGGCGTTGCCAGTGGCGACTCCGGCTTTCTTCACATCCGAGCCGGCATCCTTGATGTCGTCTTTTGCACCCTGTGGCCGGGCGGAAAGCATCAAGGCGAACGAGGCGATCAGAACCGCGAACAACATCGAAATGCGTTTCATGGCATGAGTCTAGCATAGGGGTCGGAAGGTGGGGTTGCACACCCTTCACAGGGTTTGCTACCTTAAAGATTCCACTTTGGGAGGCTGAGGCGGATGTCTCGCGCTTGGCCGTTTGGACCAATCATATATGAGCCGCAAAACAGGCAAGAAGTATTCCGCTGCCGCCGAGCAGGTCGAACCCAAGCCGTATTCCGTTGAAGAAGCTGTTCCGCTGGTCAAGAAGGTCAAATTCGCCAAATTTGACGAGACTGTGGAGCTGCATCTGCGACTGGGCGTCGACGGCAAGCACGCCGACCAGATGGTCCGCGGGACTATTGTCCTTCCGAACGGACTAGGGAAATCGAAAAAAGTGCTGGTGATCGCCTCGGGCGACAAACAGCGCGAAGCCACCGAAGCCGGCGCCGATTACGTGGGCGGCGACGACATGGTCAACAAGATCCAGACGGAAAACTGGACCGATTTCGACGCCGTGATCGCCACGCCCGACATGATGCGGGGCGTCGGACGGCTGGGTAAGGTGCTCGGCCCGCGCGGCCTCATGCCGAATCCCAAGACCGGCACGGTTACCAATGATATCGCGCAGGCGGTGAAGGAAGTGAAGGCCGGTAAGGTCGAGTTCCGGCTGGATAAGACCAACTGCATTCATTGCCCGGTCGGCAAAATCAGCTTTGAAGCCAACGCTCTCGTCGAAAATACCAACATGCTGCTCCAGGCGGTGGTGAAGGCTAAGCCGGCGGCGGCCAAGGGCAAATACGTTCGCAGCGCGACGATTTGTTCCACCATGGGACCAGGCGTTCACCTTGACGTAACGCCTTACAACTTGAAGGCGGTTTAGCCCGATGAAAAAGAAACCGGAAAAGCAAAAGGATATGGAAGTGTTGCGGGCTGAGCTCGAGAAGGCCAAGAACGTCTTCCTCACCGGCTACGAGAAACTGACCGTGCAGCAGGATTTCGAGCTGCGCAAGACGGTCCGCGGCGCGGGCGCCAATTACAAGGTCATCAAGAATAACATCGCCGAGAAGGCCTCGGAGGGCACCAAGTCGGCGGACCTGTTGAAGGAACTGAAGGGGATGTGCTCCATCGCCTACACTTCGGGCGATCCGGTGGCTTTAGCCAAGGCCCTGACAGTCTACGCCAAGGCGAACCCGACGTTTACCTTCAAAGCTGGAATGGTCGAGGGCCGCGTGATCGATGTCTCCGGCATCACTGCCCTGGCCACGCTGCCTTCGAAAGAAGAGATTTACGCGAAGTTGCTGTGGTTGATCAACGCACCGGCGCAACGGCTGGTGACGGCGATGAACGGGGTAGGCCGTAACTTGGCCGTGGTAGTGGATCAAGGCGTTAAAGAGAATAAGTTTTCCGCCTAGGGCGGTTGAGAAGGAAGAACATGGCTGACATCAATGCGATTGCGGAACAGATTCAAGGGCTGACGCTGCTCGAAGCGTCCCAGCTCGTCAAAATGCTAGAGGAAAAGCTGGGCGTCTCCGCTGCGGCGGCTGCCGTCGCGGCAGCACCGGCTGGCGGCGGGGCGGCGGCTGCGGCTCCGGCCGAGGAAAAGACCGAATTCACGGTTGTTCTTACCGCCGCTGGCGCCAATAAGATCAACGTTATCAAGGCTGTACGTGAAGTCACCAGCCTGGGCCTGAAAGAAGCCAAGGACCTGGTTGACGGCGCTCCCAAGCCCATCAAAGAGGGCGTGAACAAGGAAGAAGCCGAGACCATCAAGAAGAAATTCGTTGATGCGGGTGCTACTGTAGAAGTTAAGTAGGTAAGTGATAGGTAAGGCAGGCGATTTGGATCGCCTGCAAGTTCACGGCAGCGCCGTTTGACGATTGGCACGGCGTTTGCTAAGATTAAGACAACCGGAAAGAGCGCCCGGACCTGGTCACAGTGAATTTGGCATCCCGCGAACTGCTTGGCAGTCCGTCTGCCCTGCGAATAAATAGTCAGCCCGAGGTGTGTCCACACCATCGGGCTTTTGCCTTTTGATCCGGCGGACCGGTATCTGCCGGCGTCGCTCTTGAATAGAGGATTTTTAAGCATGCCTACCCCCGAAAACGGTGCTGCTCGCGCGAGAGTCGATTTTTCGAAGATCAAGACTACGATTCCCATTCCGAACCTGATCGAGGTTCAGAAGAAGTCGTATGAGCGCTTCCTGCAGATGGAATTGCTGCCGAGCGAGCGTGACGACACTGGTCTTGAGAGCGTCTTCAAAAGCGTCTTCCCGATCTCGGACTTCCGCGGCCTGAGCCAGCTGGAGTTCGTCGACTACGCGATCGGCAACTGGGAGTGCAAGTGCGGCAACCTCAAGGGACTGCACCACCTGCGCTCGACCTGCCGGAATCCGGCTTGCGGCGCCACCATCCAGACGGATCCGTTTCACTCCGGCGATGTTCTGTGCCACCGCTGCGGCACCTTCAACAAGAACATTGTCACCTTCTGCAACCGCTGCGGCGATCCGGTGGGTCTGCAGCTGAAATACGATGTGCCCGAGTGCGAAGAGCGCGGCATGACCTATGCTGCTCCGCTAAAGGTTACCATCCGCCTGACGGTGTTCGACAAGGATCCGGAGACCGGCAACAAGACTATCCGCGACATCAAGGAACAGGAAGTTTTCTTCGGCGAGATCCCGCTGATGACCGAGAACGGCACGTTCATCATCAACGGAACCGAGCGCGTGATCGTATCGCAGCTGCACCGTTCGCCCGGCGTGTTCTTCGAGCGCCAGCCGGCCCAAGGATATTTCCTGGGCAAAATCATTCCCTATCGCGGAAGCTGGGTGGAATTCGAGTACGACAACAAGAACCTGCTGCACGTCCGCATCGACCGCAAGCGCAAGTTCTATGGGACGGTATTTCTGCGGGCCCTGGGCCTGAAAACCGACGCCGATATCCTGCGCGCGTTCTACAGGTGCAGCGAAGTGGTCATCAGCGGCAAGAAGCTGCAGTGGAAAGTGACCGATGCGCTCATCGGGCACAAACTGTCGCACGCGATCGCCAAGGGCGGCGAAACCATAGCCACCCAGGGCCGCAAAATCACCGCCAGCGTCTTCAAGGAAATCCAGAAGGCCAAGGTGGATCATGTGGAAGTGGCCCCGAATGACCTGGAAGGCGCTTACGTCGCCGCCGACGTCATCGATATGGACACCGGCGAGGTCCTGATCGAAGCGAACCACGAGCTGACGCCGACCATTATCGGCAAGCTCATGGAAGCCAAGATCCCCAGCTTCGAAGTGTTCTTCCCCGAGCTGGACGACGTAGGAAACGTGATTTCCATGACGCTCCGCAAGGATGGCGTGAAGCAGCAGAACGACGCGCTGCTCGAGATCTACCGCAAACTTCGCCCCGGCGATCCGCCCACGGTGGATACCGCCACCCAGTTGTTCTCGGGGATGTTCTTCGACGCCCGCAAGTACGATTTCTCGCGGGTCGGGCGCATGAAGTTCAACATCAAGCTGCACGACAAGGCCGACGCCACGCCGCTCGACAAGCGCACGCTCGATCAAAGGGATTTCATCGACACCATCCAGTACCTGCTGCGGCTGCGCAAAGGCATCGGCTCGGTGGACGACATCGACCATCTGGGCAATCGCCGCGTGCGCGCGGTGGGCGAGCTGCTCGAAAACCAGTTCCGCATTGGACTGGTCCGCATGGAGCGCGCCATCAAGGAAAAGATGAGCGTGTACCAGGAAATGTCGACGGCCATGCCGCACGACCTGGTCAACGCCAAGCCGGTGATGGCCGCGATCCGCGAATTCTTCGGATCGTCGCAGCTTTCGCAGTTCATGGATCAGACCAATCCGCTGTCGGAGATCACGCATAAGCGGCGTCTCTCCGCCCTTGGGCCAGGCGGCTTGTCGCGGGAACGCGCCGGATTTGAAGTCCGCGACGTGCATCCCACGCACTACGGCCGAATCTGCCCGATTGAAACGCCGGAAGGTCCGAACATCGGACTCATCAGCTCGCTGTCCTGTTTCGCGCGAATCAACGACTACGGGTTTATTGAAAGCCCCTACCGGCGCGTGAAGGACGGCGTGGTGGTGGACGAGGTCCGGGTGCTGAATCCGGGGGAAACCGATCTCAAGGTCGGACAAATTCTCCTGCGCGCAGAGATCGACAAGCATAACCGCTCCGCAAAGAAGCAGCCCGCCGAGTCCGAAGCGCACTGCGATTATCTTTCTGCCTGGGAAGAGGACAAGTACATCATCGCCCAGGCCAACGTAGGCCTCGACGAGAGGGGCAAAATTACCGCGGAGCTGGTGAACGCCCGCCAAGCCGGTAATTTCGTCCTGAAGCACGTGGGCGAAATCGAGTACATGGACGTCAGTCCCAAGCAGCTGGTGTCGGTGGCCGCCAGCCTGATTCCGTTCCTTGAAAACGACGACGCCAATCGCGCTTTGATGGGATCGAACATGCAGCGCCAGGCTGTTCCACTGTTGCGGGCCGAGGCGCCCTATGTGGGTACCGGCATGGAACACGTGACGGCCCGCGATTCCGGCGCCGTGGTGCTGTGCAAGCGCGCTGGCGTAGTGGATTCGGTGGATAGCGAGCGCATCATCGTGCGCGTGGAAGGCAACAGCCAGGAAGGGCAGCTTTCTCGCGAGGTGGGCGCCGACATCTACCAGCTCACCAAGTTCAAGCGCTCCAACCAGAACACCTGCATTAATCAAAAGCCGATCGTCTTCCAGGGCCAAAAGGTCAAGAAAGGCGATGTGCTGGCCGACGGTCCCTGCACCGAAAGCGGCGAGCTGGCTCTTGGCCGGAACGTCCTGGTGGCGTTCATGCCCTGGCGCGGCTACAACTTCGAGGACGCCATCGTGGTGTCCGAGAAACTGGTCAAGGACGACTATTACACCTCCATCCACATCGAGGAATTCGAGGTAGACGCCCGAGACACCAAACTTGGTCCCGAGGAAATCACGCGCGATATTCCGAATATCGCCGAAGGCTTCCTCACTAACCTCGATGAGAGCGGCATCATCCGCATCGGCGCCACGGTGAAGCCCGGCGACATCCTGGTCGGCAAGGTGACTCCCAAAGGTGAGACGCAGCTAACTCCGGAAGAGAAGCTGTTGCGCGCCATATTCGGCGAAAAGGCCGGCGACGTCAAGGACGCATCGCTGTATTGCCCGCCCGGCATTGAAGGAACAGTGGTCGACTGCAAAGTATTTTCGCGCAAGGGGGCGGAGCTCGACGAGCGGTCCAAGCTGATTCTCGAAGGCTCGGAAGAGCGCATGCGCCGGAATCTCGAAGACGAAAAGCGCATTCTGAACGACGAACGTGCCAAGCGCCTGGCCACTCTGCTCGAAGGCAAGGAGCTCTTGGCCGACCTGCACGACGAAAAGACCAACAAGAAGCTGCTCGCCAAAGGCACCGACATGAGCCGGGACCTGATCGAGAAGCTGCGCGCGCGCGACCTGAAGCGCATGAAGCTGAAGGACAAGGATCCGCGCATCAACGAGCAGATCGACGAGATCGAGGAAATGACCTCGCGCCAGATCTCGGTGCTCGAGAAGATCACCGAGGAGCGTGTAGGAAAGCTCAAGAAGGGCGACGAGCTGCCTCCCGGCGTTATCAAACAGGTCAAGTGCTATATCGCCATGAAGCGCAAGCTGTCGGTTGGCGATAAGATGGCCGGCCGCCACGGCAACAAGGGCGTGATCGCGCGCATTGTTCCTGACGAAGACATGCCGTATCTGCCGGATGGAACTCCGGTTGAGATCGTGCTCAATCCCCTGGGCGTTCCCAGCCGTATGAACGTCGGCCAGATACTCGAAACCCATTTGGGCTGGGCGGCGCAGGCATTGGGTGTTCGCTTCGCTACGCCGGTGTTCGACGGTGCGACCGAGAAGGACATCAAGTCGCAGCTGAAATCGGCGAACCTGCCGACGTCCGGCAAAATCCAGCTCCACGACGGCTTGAGCGGAACGCCGTTCGAGCAGCCGGTGACGGTCGGATACATCTACATGCTGAAACTGTCGCACCTGGTGGACGACAAGATTCACGCACGCTCCATTGGGCCGTACTCGCTGATCACGCAGCAACCTCTGGGCGGTAAGGCGCAGTTTGGCGGCCAGCGCTTCGGCGAAATGGAAGTGTGGGCGCTGGAAGCTTACGGCGCAGCTTACGTACTCCAAGAGCTGCTAACCGCCAAGTCGGACGACGTCTATGGCCGGGCCAAGATTTACGAAGCCATCGTCAAGGGCGAGGCGGCTGCGGAACCGGGCGTTCCGGAAAGCTTCAACGTCCTGATTCGCGAGCTGCAGTCGCTGTGTCTGGATGTGGAATTGATGAAGAAGCCGCGCGAGGGTCTGGAAACCGCGCTAGCTGCTGATTAATGGCCGCGAATGAACGCAAATAGGAGATTGTAATGTACAGATCATCCCCTTACGATCGAGCAAATTTAATCGCGGATTTCGATTCGATTCGCATCTCGCTGGCCTCTCCGGAAAAAATCCGGAGCTGGTCGCATGGCGAGGTAACCAAGCCGGAAACCATCAACTACCGGACGTTCAAACCGGAGCGCGATGGGCTGTTCTGCGCCCGCATTTTCGGACCCATTGCGGATTGGGAATGCCTGTGCGGCAAGTACAAGCGCATGAAGCACCGCGGCGTGATCTGCGACAAGTGCGGCGTCGAAGTCACTTTGTCCCGCGTCCGGCGTGAACGTCTGGGCCACATTGAGCTGGCCAGCCCCTGCTCGCACGTGTGGTTCTTCAAGGGCCTGCCGTCGCGCATCGGCTATCTGCTCGATATCACGCTGCGAGAGCTGGAGCGGGTGCTGTATTTCGAAGCCTTCGTGGTCGTCGATCCAGGCGAAGTCGCCGACCTCAAGAAGGGCGAAGTGATCACCGACGAGCGCAAGCGCGCGCTTGACCAGGAACACCCTGGCAAGTTCGTCGCCATGATGGGCGCTGAAGGCATCAAGGAACTCCTCAAGAAAATCGACGTCGACTTCCTCAGCGAAGACATTCGCAAGCGAATGCAGACCGAGGCGTCGCAGCAGAAGAAGCTGAAATTCGCCAAACGCCTGCGCGTGACGGAAAGCTTCCGTAAGTCCGGCAACAAGCCGGAATGGATGATCCTGGACGTGCTGCCGGTGATCCCACCCGAGCTGCGCCCCTTGGTTCCGCTGGACGGCGGCCGCTTCGCCACGTCCGATCTGAACGACCTGTACCGCCGCGTGATCAACCGCAACAACCGGTTGAAGAAGCTGATCGAGCTGCACGCGCCCGACGTGATCGTGCGCAATGAAAAGCGCATGCTGCAAGAAGCCGTGGATGCGCTGTTCGATAACGGCCGCCGCGGCCGTGTGCTGCGCGGAGCCAACAACCGCCCGCTCAAGTCGCTGTCCGATACGCTCAAAGGCAAGCAGGGTCGGTTCCGCCAGAATCTGCTCGGCAAGCGCGTCGATTATTCCGGCCGTTCCGTCATCGTGGTGGGTCCCGAGCTAAAGCTCCACCAGTGCGGCCTTCCCAAGAAGATGGCGCTGGAGCTGTTCAAGCCGTTCATCTACCACCGCCTGGAACAGCGCGGCCATTGCACCACCATCAAGCAGGCCAAGGAATTGGTCGAGCAGCAGGATCCCGTGGTTTGGGACATCCTTGAAGAAGTGATCAAGGATCACCCGATTCTTTTGAATCGCGCTCCAACTTTGCACCGCTTGGGCATCCAGGCTTTCGAGCCCGTGCTGGTCGAGGGCAAGGCTATCAAGATTCACCCGCTGGTTTGCACCGCGTTCAATGCCGACTTCGACGGCGACCAGATGGCGGTCCACATTCCGCTATCTCCGGAAGCCCAGATCGAAGCATCGACACTGATGCTTTCAGCGAACAACATCCTGTCGCCCGCGCATGGCGCGCCGATCGCCGTTCCTACTCAGGACATGGTGCTCGGTCTGTACTATCTGACCAAAGCCCGTCCAGGTTCGAAAGGCGAGGGCCGCACCTTTGCGTCTAATGACGACGTCCTTATCGCGCTCGAAATGGGCGAAGTCGAGACGCTCACTCCCATCAAGCTGCGCTACACCGGAAAAGTGATCGATCTGGTGAAGGCGTTCGACAACCAGAACCTGATTCACACCGAGCCGATCGAGTTCAGCAAGCAGTACATGGACACCACCGTCGGCCGCGTGATCCTCAACGATGTGCTGCCCGACGACATGCCGTTCATCAACGGCCTGCTCAAGAAGAAGGGTCTAACTCAGATGGTGCAGTATTGCTATCTGAAGTTCGGCCTCTCGACCACCGTAACCATGCTCGATAAGGTCAAGTCGCTGGGCTTCCTGTATGCCACCCGTGCTGGAATCTCCATCGGTATTGACGATATGATCGTCCCCGGCGAAAAGGCCGGCTTGGTCAACAAAGCCCAGAAGGCCGTGATCGAGGTGCAGGAGCAGTACCAGGAAGGCTCCATCACTCGCGGCGAGCAGTACAACAAGGTCATCGAGATCTGGTCCAAGGTCACCGAGCGCGTCTCGGAAGAAATGTTCAAGACCATGGAAGAGGATGACCGCACCGGCCGCTACCTCAACCCGATTTACATCATGGCCGACTCCGGCGCGCGCGGTTCCAAACAACAGATCCGCCAGCTTTCCGGTATGCGCGGCCTGATGGCGCGGCCGTCCGGCGAAATCATCGAAACGCCGATCACGGCGAACTTCCGCGAAGGTCTGAACGTGCTCGAGTACTTCATTTCGACGCACGGCGCGCGCAAGGGCTTGGCCGACACCGCGCTCAAGACCGCCGATTCCGGTTACCTGACCCGCCGCCTGTGCGACGTGGCGCAGGACGTAATCGTCACCGAGACCGATTGCGGCACCAGCGACGGTATCTACGTCGAGCCGATTGTCGAATCGGGCGAGATTATCGAGCCTCTGCGCGACCGCATCGTCGGCCGCGTGGCTCTCGAAGACCAGATGGATTACGAGGGCAACCTCATCATCAAGGTCAACAACGAAATCACCGAGGATCTGGCCAACCAGATCCAGGCTGCCGGTATCGAGCGGGTGAAAATCCGTTCGGTGCTGACCTGCGAATCCAAGCGCGGCGTCTGCCAGCTCTGCTACGGCCGCAACCTGGCCACTGGCCGTCTGGTCGAACGCGGCGAGGCGGTGGGTATCATCTCCGCCCAGTCCATCGGCGAACCCGGAACGCAGCTCACCATGCGTACGTTCCATATCGGCGGTGCGGCTACCGGGTCGGCGGAACAATCGAAGCAGGACGCCAAGTCCAACGGCTTCGTGAAGTTCCACAACATTCAGACGGTCAAGAACGCCAAGGGCGAATTGATCGCCATGAACCGCAACAGCATCATCGCGGTCCTCGACGACAAGGGTCGTGAAAAGGAACGCTATCAGGTGGTCTACGGCGCCAAGATTCACTTCGCGGACGGAGCCAAGGTTAAGACCAACGATGTCCTGCTCGAGTGGGATCCCTACACGTTCTCGATTCTCACCGAAGTCAGCGGCACGGTCCATTTCAAGGATCTGATCGATAGCATCACCATGACCGAGCAGGTGGATGAAATCACCGGCCGTTCGCAATGGGTGGTGACGGACTCGCCCGACGAAAAGCGGATTCCCGCCATTGTCGTCAGAGCCGGTTCATCCAAGCACGATGAAAAACGCTACCTGATGCCGATGCACGCTCACTTGACCGTGGCCGACGGCGACGAAGTTCACGCCGGCGACGTACTGGCCAAGATCCCGCGCGCCACCACCAAGACCAAGGACATCACCGGCGGTCTGCCGCGTGTCGTGGAATTGTTCGAAGCCCGCAAGCCGCGTGAAACCGCGGTTATCACGGAAATCGACGGCATCGTGAAGTACGGCGAGATCTCCAAGGGTACTCGCAAGATCAACATCATCGGCGACGATGGCGAGCAGAAGGAATACGCCATCCCGCGCGGTGTTCACATCAACGTCCAGGAGGGCGAGCGCGTGCATCACGGCGATCCACTCATGGACGGGCCGCGCAACCCGCACGACATCATGGCCGTGCTCGGCGAGAAGGAACTGCAGAAGTACCTGGTGAACGAAATCCAGGAAGTCTACCGTCTGCAGGGCGTCAATATCAACGACAAGCACCTGGAAGTAATCGCGCGCCAGATGATGCGCTGGGTGAAGGTCGAGGATATCGGCGACAGCGAATTCCTTCCGGAAGAAGTGGTCGACAAGTTCAAGTTCCGGGAAGAGAACATGCGTGTGGTGGAAGCCGGCGGCCAGCCGGCGTCGGGTAAGACGGTGCTGCTGGGTATCACCAAGGCATCGCTCTCAACCGATTCGTTCATTTCCGCCGCGAGCTTCCAAGAGACAACGCGTGTGCTCACCGAAGCCGCCATCAACGGCAAGGTCGATCACCTGCGCGGTCTCAAGGAGAACGTCATCATGGGCCGCCTGATTCCGGCGGGTACCGGGATGGCGTACTACCGGACGGTGAAGATCGCCGGAGAGGACATGGAAGAGGAACTGGCTGCCGAACAGGAAGCCGTACCTCTGGACGCCATTCCCGGCTACGACGAAGAGACTCGCGCGCTGTATGCGGGCGGGTTGTCGGAAGCCGAAACTCCAACCGGTCCCGAGGAATCGCTGGCCGAGTAGTTGTCGGCTGGTAGGGCCGGCCTTCAGGCCGGCCATTCTTCAGGCAGCGGAAAACACAACTTGTCTCAGTCTTCAGGCTCCGGAATGTGGGTGCTTTGGGCTAATTGCGAAAGGGTCTTAGCTGTTGTTGTGATTTGCGCTGGTTTGTCAAAGTACTGCTCGTGGTACGCAGCTTCCTGAAGAATGAGGGCATTTCGTGAGTCCAGGCCATTAGCTCTTAGCCAGTCACGGTACAGTTGCCATGCCGCCTTGAGCTTGGCCGGATGGTCCGCCTTGGCAATCGCTTTGGCGTGATCGTCTCTTTCTCGTAGCAAACGATCGTGGCGCTCGCGGGCTTCTTGTTGACGCCGTTCACGTTCGAACTCTTCGTCGAGCTCGTGGTCTTGAATCTTTTGTCGTTTCGCCTTGCGAAGGTCGAGCTCGACTTTTGCCCACCAAAAGGCTACACCGATTCCGGCGATGATCACGCTCGTGATCACGCCGACGCCGATGTCGACCCCGCGGTCCCAGAGTTTGTGAATCAGCGGTGGTAGGTGTGTGAACATCGCGTCCTCCGCTTGCGGTGCAGATCGGGTGCGGCGGTTCGACCACGCCCGATTGGCTCATTCTCTCACGCGGCCCGCTAACTCGTGTTCTTGTTGCAACTTCTCCTTCCTGGACTGCATCTGATTTAACGAGGAAAAGAGATGCAGCACAATCTGCAGTTTGAGGAAGCGAACGTGTTCACTGAAGTTGTAGCCAGGATCGTTCGCGACGAGAGCCAGACCGGCGAGAAACTGGTCGCATTCGTACTCTGGCGAAAATCGTCCGGCGCGCTGGTTTTGAGACTGAACGGGCACTCGCTTCCCGCAGAACTGGAAATCAAACTGACCCAGATGGTACAGACCTGGGAGCCAATAGCCGGTATCCGAGTTGAGCTGCTAGTGGCTCTCCCCGGCGTTGCCTGGATGAACGACTTGGAAGGCTTGAAAAAGGCTGCTGAGTCCCTGGCAGAGGTTCAAGTGACAGTCTAGTTGTGGAGCTGCGGCGCGGTTTCCGGCGACGCTTTTCGCTCATTCCCGAACGTAGCCACCGAATTCGGCTTCGCACGCGCGCCAATGTGCGCAGCACTTTCGGCCTCAGGCCGCCAAAAAACGCTGCCTCAGGCGGCTGTAAACAAAGATTGCTGCTCGGCGTGCTGGGGCCCGAAATGCTCCAGTTCCACCGGGTAGCGGCGCCGCAGATCCTTCGGGGCGTTCCCGCGCGATCCGTGGATCAGGGCTCGGGTCTGCAAGGCGTTCACAAAACTCTTTCCCGCGGCATCGTTGTTGAAAACCACGAATGTGCGATCGGCGAAACGGCCGGTTTGCTCGATGCGCTGCGCCCATTCCGCTAGTTCCGCCTGCGAATACAAGTAGTCGTGCTGCCGCTTCCGCAAAGCGGAGCGCTCAAAGGCGCCCAGAGAGTTTTGCGGATTCCTCCCATGCAGCCGCACGTACCCGACGTTGGAGGTCAGGATCGCCGTCGGCGGCATGGCCCGGGTGTATTGGGGCTGGTCGATGTTGCAGAACCCCACCCGGTAGTCAAGGAAGGTGCCGATGGCCTCCTCCGCCATCCAGCTGCTGTGGCGCATCTCCGCGACGAGCGGAAACTCGTGGAAGGCCCTGCGAAGGTCGATGAAGAACTCCCGATTCTCGGCCGTGAACCGGAACGACCAGGGAAATTGCATCAGCAGGGCGCCGAGTTTCTTGGCCCGCAACAGCGGCCACAACCCTTCCTTGAACTGCGCGACGCTGGCTGCGTCCAGCACGCGTTTATGAGTAAAATCCTGATGGAGCTTGGCCGTGAAGGCGAAGTCCGGATAAGCTTCTACCTTCTTCATCCATAACTTCACCACTTCCGGCTTGAGTGGTTGATAAAACGAGCTGTTAATCTCCACACAATCGAGCTGTTTTGCAATCAGCTCCAGCGGGTGAAATCCCGGAGCATGCGCCCTGGGGTAAACCAAACCATTCCAGTGAGGATACGACCAACCTGCGGTTCCGACTTGGATGGAGGGGGACATTTGGGCCTCCTGTATTCTCCTTGTATTCGCCTTGGTCTAGCATAGCGAAGAATAGGCGAATATGTCAAGAGGGAACTTTTGAATGCGCCTGGGTTCTAACGACCCATGCTGGTTGGACACTGTGCGGTTGCATTGGCCGGCAAGCGCTTCGAACCCAGGCTTTCTCTCGGAACGCTGATGGCCGCCGCGGTCCTGGCGGACCTGTTGGGGTTCGTATTCATCCTGCTGGGGATCGAGCACTGGACGATGAACCCCGGCCGCGCCGGCATTTACGCGGTCGATCTGGATAGCGTGGCCTGGAGCCATGGACTTCTCCCTAACCTCCTCTGGGCGACGCTGTTTGCCGGCGGCTATTTCCTATGGCGTCGACAAGCCGCGGGGGCCCATGCCTGGGAAGCTTCGATCCTCTTCGGAGCCGTGTTGAGCCACTGGGTTCTCGACTTCATGAGCCACAGACTCGATATGCCGCTGGCGCCGGGCCTCAACGGGCGCTATGGCCTGGGACTCTGGACGTCGGTGCCGGCCACGCTGGTTGTCGAGGGCCTCCTGTGGCTAATCGCGCTCGCAGTCTACGTCCGTGCCACTCGAGCCAGCAAGCGCACGGGCATCTACTTATTCTGGGCGATGATCGCCTTCCTCACCCTCTCGTGGATCAACAACCTCACAGCTACACCGCCGGCCGGAAGCCTCACGATCGCGGCACTCACCAGTCTGACCTTCTTCACGTTGCTGGTGGCGTGGGCTTATTTGATGGACCGCGTCCGCAAGCCAGAACCGGATGCCGTTTCCCTGGTAAAATGACGGACGCCGCAACATCCGCGTCCAGACTGCTTTTATACAGTCAGACAGGTTCGTCAAGATTCCATGCTTTGTCGCGCTGCCCGCATGATCCGCGCCTTGGCGCTTTTCTTAGTTCCGACCGCGATGCTCTTGGCCCAGCAAGACCGCATTACTGGCCCCGTGGATCGCCTCCGGACCGTTCGGCTAAGGGGCAACATCCATCCCCGAGCCACTCCGCAGTTCGACGCCGGTCCCGTGGATCCATCGCTCAAGCTGGACCATGTGATGGTCATGCTGAACCGCTCCGGCGCGCAGCAGGCAGCGTTGGAGCAGTTGCTCGCCGAACAGCAGGATCGCTCCTCACCCAACTATCATGCCTGGCTGAGTCCGGAACAGTTTGGGGACCGTTTCGGGCTTAGTTCGAACGATATCGCGCAGGTTGTGTCGTGGTTGCAGTCGGAAGGGCTGGTGGTGGATGAGATTTCGCGCGCACGGAACTGGATCTGGTTCAGCGGAACGGCGGGGCAAGTGCAAGCGGCGCTGCGGACCGAAATACGCCGCTACCGGGTTGATGGGGAACTGCACTACGCCAACGCGGGTGAACCGGAAATACCCGCGGCCATCGGACCTTCTATAACCGGCATTCTGGGCCTGAACGACTTTCGTCCAAGATCGTCGCATGCGGCGCGGGCTCGGGCGTCAAACGAAAATACTCCGAACTCCATACGTCCTCAGTTCTCCAGCCCAGGCGGCACGCATTTTCTGACGCCGGACGACTTTGCGACCATCTATAACCTCATGCCGCTTTACAATGCCGGTCACGACGGTTCCGGCCAAAGAATCGTCGTGGCGGGGCAGTCCGCCGTCGGTTTAGCCGATATTCAGGTGTTTCGCAGTATTTACGGCCTGCCCAAGAAAGACCCTCAGTTGGTGCTCGTGCCTGGCAGCCCCGACCCCGGCCATGTCTTCGGCGACGAAGGCGAGGCCGATCTCGATATCGAATGGTCCGGCGCCGTCGCCCGCAACGCTAACATCATTTATGTTTATTCACCAGATGTCCGAGTCTCTGTGTCCTACGCGATTAATCAGAACCTCGGATCCGTGCTTACTTTGAGCTACGGCTCGTGCGAACAGGAAAACCCTCCAGGCGAGATAAACAGCACACGAGCGTTAGCGCAACAGGCCAATGCGCAGGGAATTACGTGGCTGGCGTCTTCCGGGGATTCCGGCGCAGCAGGTTGCGATGCACCGTTTACTCAGAACAAGGCGTCTCAAGGGTTGGGTGTATCATTCCCCGCCAGCCTTCCGGAAGTGACCGCGGTGGGTGGAACACAATTAGACGAAACGGGCAGCCAGTACTGGAGTGCTTCCAATTCGATTAACTTTGCGTCGGCTCTCTCCTATATTCCGGAGAAAGGCTGGAATGAATCGGATGCGGACGGCCTGGCGTCCAGCGGTGGCGGCTTGAGCGTCGCGTTTCCCAAACCATCCTGGCAGACGGCGCCCGGCGTACCGGGCGCAAATTCCCGTGCGGTACCGGATGTCTCTCTGTCCGCTGCGGGCCACGATGGGTATCTTATAGTTACCCAGGGCGTGCCCGGCGTGGCAAGCGGAACGTCGGCGGCCGCCCCTTCCTTCGCTGGAATTCTGGCGTTGGTCAATCACTATCAGGAACTCAATGGCCTGCAAACTCAATCCGGCCAGGGCAACCTCAATCCCAACCTCTATAGCCTTGCCCGAAACACGGCGGGCGTCTTTCACGACATTATCGCCGGAGACAACATTGTTCCATGTGCAGTCGCCACACCTGACTGTTCCACCGGAACGCTCGGCTACACCGCTGGACCCGGATATGATCCCGTAACCGGATTAGGCTCCGTGGACGGATTCAACCTCGCGGTCAACCTGGCGACGCAGTGGATCACTCCTGCCATCGCGCTCCTGAGCCCCGGCTCCGTCATCGCCGGAACAGGAGACTTCACCCTGGCCGTGAATGGCACAGGCTTCGATCCCGGCAGTGTCGTCCAGTGGATGGGAGCGCCATTGCCCACTTCGTTCGTGAATGGAACGCAGTTACTGGCGACCGTAAAGGGCGCCTTGATCGGCTTGCCGGGCTCGGTCGCCGTTACGGTCCAAAGCAGCAGAGGAACCTCCGCCCCAGTATCGCTTGCCATAAACCTGGCCTTCGGCGCGGGTGTCAGCATCCAAAGGGTCACCACGACCGCACCGCCGTTTTCAGGTTGTGTCGTTCCACCTGCCGTCAGCTCTTTCGTAATCAGCGATACAGTACATCTGTATTTCAGCGCCGCCGTAACCGCGAATGACCATCTGACCAGCGACTGGCTCGCCCCTAACGGAACTGTTGTCGCTGGTGTCACTTGGTCCGTCGCAGCAGGATTTTTCTGCTTCGCGAACGACGCCTTGTCCCTTCCCGAGATTAACTTCAATCCGATTGGAACCTGGCAAGCCCGCGTGTTCGACCAAGGCAGTCTGCTCTTTTCTGTTCCGTTTAGCGTTGGTGTACCCGGGATCCAGACCACCCCAATGGCGCATGCCGCTGATGGGCAGGGATTCAAGACCACGGTCCTTCTTACCAACACGGGCTCCGGCCCCGCGCCCTATACTCTGCGCTTCAACGACGATCATGGCAATGTTCCAACCTCGCGGTTTGAACTGGAAGCGGGATCGCTCACCGGCGTCATTCCGGCGGGCGGATCGGCGACCATTCGAACGGCCGGAATAGGGCCTCAGACCGTGAATGGCTGGGCGGAATTGACCGCTCCCGCCTCCGTGGGGGGCAGCGTCATCTACAGTCAAAAGAATCCGAACCTGCCGTCGATCCAAGAAGGAACGGCCACCATCGTCGCATCCGGAAGCCAGCACTTCTTCCTGCCATTCGACAACACGGCCAAAGCGATCACGGGCGTCGCGATTACCAACCCGGGGGCCTCCACGGCAAATAACATTAGCGTCACGTTCCATTACAGCGACGGCAGCCCCAATGAAACAATCGCTTATCCCCAAGTGCCTAGCCGCAATCATCAGGCGTTCGCGCTCGCCAGCCAGTTTCCGCATACGGCGAATCGGAGCGGTGTCGCAGAGTTTACCTCCGGCACGGCACTCTCCACAGTGGTATTCCGGTTCAATTCCACCGGCGCCTTTACGGCCCTGGATGGAACATCGGCCGGAGGCGATGCGACGCTCATCACACGGCCCCTGGCTCATGCCGCCGATGGGAATGGGTTCAAGACCACGGTCCTTCTGACCAACACAGGTTCTGCATCGGCGTCGTACACGCTGCGCTTCAACGACGATCACGGCAACATTCCTACCTCGCGATTTGAATTGGAGGCGGGATCGCTAACGGGCACGATTCCGGCCGGCAGCTCGGTGACCATTCGCACGGCCGGACTGGGGGACGCGACGGTGAATGGCTGGGCGGAATTGACGGCTCCCGCCTCGGTGGGTGGCAGCGTCATCTACAGTCAAAAGACGGGCTTGCCGTCGGTACAAGAGGGGACAGCCACCATCGTGGCATCCGGAAGCACGCACTTTTTCCTGCCGTTTGACAACACTGCCGGAGCGGTCACCAGTATGGCGATTACCGATCCCGGCGCCTCCGCGGCTAACGACATTGTCGTCACGCTCCACTATGGCGACGGGAGCAGTGAGGTAGTCCCCTATCCGTCACTAGCCGGCCGCAATCATCAGGCCTTTGCGATTGCCAGCCAATTTCCAAATACCGCGAATCGGACTGGCGTCGCGGAGTTTACCTCCGGCACGGCACTCTCCACCGTGGTTTTCCGGTTCAATTCCACGGGCGCGTTTACGTCCTTTGGAACCGTTGCCCCGTGAGCGAATCGCCTTGGCCGGCGCTACTGCACGGACGTCGTATTCAAATCTCGCGTCCACGCCCGCGCTGGGGACTTGCTGCGGTTATTCTTGCGGTCCCGTTTCTCCTGGTACATCAGCCGGTCCGCTTCAGCCAGCAGCCGTTCGGCATCTGCGCCATCAGATGGAAAGTGCGCCACCCCGATGCTGGCTGAGAGAGGCTTGTCGAAGTACTGAGTCCCGATGCGGGAGACCACTCGCCGGAATTCGTCCACCCTTTGTTCCACGTCGGCCTGCTTCACTCCGGAAATCAGAACCACGAACTCGTCCCCGCCCATGCGCGCCACATAGTCGTACTCGCGGCAATTGTCCTTGAGTCCCGCCGCGATTTCACGCAGGAGCCGGTTGCCTTCCAGATGCCCGTAGCGATCATTGATTTGCTTGAGATTGTCCATGTCCAAAACCACCACGGTGAGTGTCTGGCTGTTACGGCGCGCCCGCGACACCTCCGCGTCGAGTTGCAGGAACAAGGAGCGCGCGTTGGGCAGGGACGTCAGGTAGTCCGTGGTCGCGGAAGATTCGGCCTGCTGGAACCTGAGCGCGTTTTCGATGGACATGCCGATCTTCGGGCCGATCGCCATCAGAAGCCGCAGATGGTCCTTGGTGAAGGCGTCTTGCTCCATGTGATACAGCGTCAGCACCCCCAGAGTGCCGGCCGTGCCCTCCAGGGGCATCGCCACCGCGGACTGAAGCGACGACGTCAGGTTGCGGTCATTGAGGTAGGACGGCTCCACCGAAGGATTCCCGTTCACGATCGGCTTGCCGTTTTCCGCTACCCAGCCGGAGAGTCCCTGACCCATCGGAATCCGCAGCGAAGAAAACAAGCGGCAGTCTTCACCGTTGACATACTCCGGAGTCAACTCATCGCCGCGCACCATCCACACGGCCAGGGAGTGATGCGGAATGATGCGCCGCAAACGAACGTCCAGAACTGAGAGCGTCTCGTCCAGGCTCAGCGAATTCCCCAGGTCCTGTGAGATCTCGAATAAAGCCTGGACTTCCTGCCGGGCCCCGGCAATCAGATCCAGAAAGTTGACCTCTGGCTTGCGGACGTCGGCTGCGGCCGCGGATCCATTGGACGCTTCGAAACCTGCCGCCGGCGCCAGGCCGCGCTCGACCTTCACGTCCTTGGAAAGGCCTTCGAGGGCCTCCGGTTTGTCGAAGACCTTGCGGACGTCAAAGGCCCGATCCGCCCAGGTGAAATAGCCGTTCCTACCCATGGCTGGCATGAAGACAAGCCCCTCCCCTCACGGTGAATCTCAGGTATCAAAGGCAACACGAAATGGCTGGAAGTGTTCGTTGGATAGGAGAGATGCGGTTCGGCATCCGGAGTGCCCATAGGGTCGTCAGCTTACAATCCTGCCTTCTTCAATACCTCTTCCACCGCCGAATATGGATCGGTCTCCCGCGCCGCGATCCGCTCGATCAGGCCATCCAGCGTGCCGTTACTCGCCACCCCTTCGAGAACCCGCGTCGTGAGCCGCTCCTGGAGCAGTTCGAAGAAAACCCAGTAACTGCGCTCCTTCCCTTTCTGCCGCCGCCCATCCCGCTGTTGCAGGAAGGCCTGGTGCTCCAAGATCGCCTGGGCCAATTCGGCCACACCCTCCCCCTTCACCGCCACGGTCTTCAACACCTTGGGTCGCCACCCATCGGTCCCTTTGCCGAGGTGGAGCGTCATTTCGATTTCCATGATCGCCTTGTCGGCGCCGTCGCGATCGGCCTTGTTCACCACGAAGAGATCCCCGATCTCCATGACGCCAGCCTTGATGGCCTGTATGTCGTCTCCCATCCCGGGCACTGCTACCACGATGCTGGTATGAGCGGACCTCACAATCTCAATCTCGTCCTGGCCGACGCCGACTGTCTCGATGATGATATAGTCCTTGCCGCCGGCATCCAGGACGTCCACCACGTCATTGGTGGCACGCGCCAATCCACCGAGATGCCCTCGAGTCGCCATGCTCCGGATGAAGACACCCGAATCCAGACTGTGCCGCTGCATACGAATCCGATCGGCCAGGATTGCGCCGCCAGTAAATGGGCTGGTCGGATCCACGGCCACGACTCCGACTGTCTTTCCCCGGCGGCGCAACTCCTCCGTGATCCCGTCGGTCAGCGTGCTCTTCCCTGAGCCGGGGGGACCTGTGACCCCGATGACATACGCTCTTCCGGTGTGGCGGTAGAGGGATTTCAGGAGAGTAATGGATTCGGGGGACCCGTTCTCGATCATCGTCATGAGACGGGCTGCTGCGCGTGGATCGCCCTGCAGGATCTTTTGCACCTGGTCCATGCGGGAGGAACCCCTGATTCAAACCACCGTTTGTAATTCGGGAAGCTACCATATCAAAAACCCGCGTGTCCATAGAAAACAAGAGAGTTTCTATGCAGAAGAATAGCAAAGCAAGTTGAGAGCTGCGTTGAGCCGGAAAGACACGAAAGCTTTCAACTACGGGCACCTTGCCGTGCCCTTGAATCTATCAGCACAACTCTCTGCATTCGGAATTCTGCGCTTACTATCGATCCCGAAATGGCGTTTCCGTCTTCGGCAACCTGCCCACCACGTGATTCTCTGTGAAGAATCGACAACGCCGAATCGAGATTGACCCACTCACGTACCGGGTATATACAATGCGGGCATCGGTGGAAAGCCTGAAGGGGGAATGGAGGGAATGGCATGATACCCTTTGACGCCAAGAAGCTCGGGGATCTTCTGGAGGAATCCGGCCTCGATCTGCTCGTCGCAAACACACGTCACAACGTTCGGTATCTCACCGGCGGTTACTACTTTCACTTTCATGCCTACGCGACCCGTATGGGGCAGAGCCAATACCTGCCCTTCATCGGTTTGCCCCGCCGGCGGTTCGAGGATGCGTTCTACATCGGGCGCCCCGACGAGCAAGGCCAGATCGATGCAGAAGGCCTCTGGATCAAGAACCGCCCCCCTGCCAAGGGGAATACCCTGGGTGCGGCCGAGGCCGCGGTCCAAGCCATCCGGCAGCTCGGCATGGCTGGAGCCACGATTGGTCTCGAACTTCCCTTTCTGCCGGCCGATGCTCTCTTGACGTTCCAGCAGGCCCTTCCCCGGGCAAAATTCGTGGATGCAACACCGGTTCTTGACGGCCTGCGGGCCGTGAAGACTTCGACCGAACTGGCCCATCTTCGGACGGTATACGACCGGACGGCCCAGGCGATCCAGGCTGCATTCGCCTCTGGACTGCCCGGCGTCACGACTTCGGCCATGGCTGAGCGCGTGCGGCGGGAGATGGCAAATCGTGGGCTGAATTTCCTCTGGGCCTTCACCTGTGCCGGGCCGGGTACTTTGAGGGCGCCATCGGGGGCGCAGTGGAGGCAGGGCCGCGCATTGCACATTGACGCCGGCGGAGAGGATCGGGACTACCTGGCCGACATCTGCCGGATGGGGTGCCTGGGCGATCCCTCACCACTCGCAAGGGACCTCCTGGACGCCTGCCTTGAAGTGCAGGGGCGCGTTCGGAAACTCGTACGGGCTGGGCTGCCGTGCAGCGAGCTGCTCCGCGAGGGCGAGCGCGCGGTGGGCGAGCACCGCTTCGCGCCCTACGGACGTTTTGTCGCCCATGGGATCGGCATGGTCTCACACGAACAACCGACGATCTCCCCCGTGAATCCGCGCCCTCTGGAGGCCGGCATGGTCCTCTCCATCGAGACGGAGTTCGTCCATCCGGAGGTCGGGCACGTGAAAATCGAGGACGCCGTGGCAGTGACGGAGCACGAGTGCGAGGGGCTGGGGGACCTCGGGCGTGAGTGGCACGTGGTCCCGGTATGACCATGTCATGTCAAGAGAGCAGCCGACCCTCCATGCCGCAGGCGAGCCGCCTCGATTGCATTTCGGCAGAGAATGCCATCGGAATTCATTTCAGAGGAAGACGGCGTGGGGTCATGTCGCAGAGAAGGCCAGCCACTGCACAAAGAGGGGGCTTTCGTCTCACACGCCTCCGCTCAGGGCTCGGACGATGTCCACGTTGTTGGGGGGACAGCCCCGCACGAACCGGGGCAGGCGCCTGGCTTCGAGCAAACCGCACGAGCCGATGCTCACCAATCTCTCCGGTGGGACGCCTTCCGGGATCGCCGCCGGCCCGGCAACGATGGTGAACCCGCGTGCACGACCGAGGGTTCCCTCCGCGCGCATATCAAAAAGCGAGCTCAAGAGCCCATTCCGACAGCCAGTGCAGGTGCCCTCGCTGTGGACAATGGTGATGCCTTCTCGGTCGATACGATGGTCTTCCTCGCAGCGGATGAAGCGTCGCCGGACCGCGGCCACCGGCTCCCCGACAACCTCGATATGCGAAGGATCCAGTGTGCCCAGGCCACGTTCGGCCGCCGCCTTGGTGATGGGGACCTCCTCCGCCTCAAACCCCATGATGCGGCTGGCGACAGCGTCCACCGCCACCAGATCGCGACCCGCTAGGACCAGTCCAAGTTCGACAGGCAACCCCATGAGCGGCCCCATTCCCTCCTGCCCGATGATCCCGTCCACCACGGCGAAGACCGGTTTGAAGTGGCCGACGAGGTCCACTGTCCCCTCGAACATCCCCTCCAGGTGAATGCGCCGCTTCTCAACGTCCGTCACCAGGCCCTTCAGGTTCTTCAGGGAAAGGGTGGCTTGCCCCTGATCGTGAGTCTTCATGACCGGGACGCTGATGATGGCATCCACCCGAGTGACCAGCGCAAAGGTCGTGATCTCTCGCAGCACGTTGCCGTCGGCAATCTTCACCCGCACGGTCTTGTCCTTCTTCAGGTCGACCACCTGATAGCCTTGCTGCCGGAGCTCCTCATAACCCATGACGCGCAATACAGCCTCCGTGTCCGCCCCCCTGGCTGAGGACTCGGCGATGACTGGTGTGGCTCCAAGCTCACTCACCAGATCGGCCACTGCCTGACACACCAGGGGGCTGGTGCAGGCGCCCGCCTCAGCCGATGGAGGTGCCGCCACCAGGTTCGGTTTCACCATCACAAGCATCCCCGGGCGGACGAGGTCCGCGAGATCCCCGGCCATACTCACGGCCCGTCGAACGGCGGCAGTCACCTGGTCGCGAGCCCGTCCATCGACTCTGACTTTGGACACTCTGGTCATCGCACGCCTCTTTTCTCGTGAGCTCTGGTTATCCATTGGGCATGGACGTTAGCATGGCTCGCAGAGACACGCCAACGGAGAACCTCATTACGTCTCGGTCTTCGGACGACTGGCCTCATGTGGGCATCAGGGCGCGAGGAGTGTCCTGGAGCCCCGAAGCCTGGAGGGACATCCGGCAACACGCTCTCAAAGAAGTGGCAAGG
>JAIQFI010000062.1 GCA_020073345.1 Terriglobia bacterium | reverse complement strand
CCGTTGACATGGCACTGCGCACACGTGGCCGTCGAGTGCTTCCCCGTGAGCGGGAACTTTGTCGCGTTGTGATTGAAGACTGCGCCCAGCCACTGGGTCGTGTTGTGGCAAGTCTCGCAGGTCTGCGGAAAACTCGCCGCGACGTGATTCGGAGTCGTCGTTTTCTGGTAATCCGGCAGGTGGCACGACACGCAGGTGGTCGGCAAAGTGGCGTACTGGCCGTTGGCGTGGCACTGCGCGCATGTTGCCGTCGAGTGCTTACCGGTCAGCGGAAACTTTGTCGTGTTGTGATTGAAGACTGCGCCCAGCCACTGGGTCGTGTTGTGGCAGGTCTCGCAGGTCTGCGGAAAACTCGCCGCGACGTGATTCGGAGTCGTCGTTTTCTGGTAGTCCGGCAAGTGGCAGGAGACGCAAGTGATCGGCAAGGTGGCGTATTGCCCGTTGACATGGCACTGCGCACACGTGGCCGTCGAGTGCTTCCCCGTGAGCGGGAACTTTGTCGCGTTGTGATTGAAGACTGCGCCCAGCCACTGGGTCGTGTTGTGGCAAGTCTCGCAGGTCTGCGGGAAGCTGGCCGCGACGTGATTCGGAGTTGTCGTTTTCTGGTAATCCGGCAAGTGGCAGGAGACGCAAGTGGTCGGTAAGGTGGCGTACTGGCCGTTGGCATGGCACTGCGCACACGTGGCCGTCGAGTGCTTGCCCGTGAGCGGGAACTTTGTCGTGTTGTGATTGAAGACTGCGCCCAGCCACTGGGTCGTGCTGTGGCAAGTCTCGCAGGTCTGCGGGAAGCTGGCCGCGACGTGATTCGGAGTCGTCGTTTTCTGGTAATCCGGCAAGTGGCAGGAGACGCAAGTGGTCGGCAGGGTGGCGTACTGGCCGTTGGCATGGCACTGCGCACACGTGGCCGTCGAGTGCTTCCCGGTGAGCGGGAACTTTGTCGTGTTGTGATTGAAGACTGCGCCCAGCCACTGGGTCGTGTTGTGGCAGGTCTCGCAGGTCTGCGGGAAGCTGGCCGCGACGTGATTCGGAGTCGTCGTTTTCTGGTAGTCCGGCAAGTGGCAGGAGATGCAAGTGGTCGGCAAGGTGGCGTATTGCCCGTTGACATGGCACTGCGCGCACGTGGCCGTCGAGTGCTTGCCCGTGAGCGGGAACTTCGTCGTGTTGTGATTAAATACTGCGCCCAGCCATTGGGTCGTGTTGTGGCATGTTTCGCACGTCTGTGGGAAGGCAGCGGCGACGTGATTGGGAGTCGTCGTTTTCTGATAGTCGGGCAGGTGGCAGGAGACGCAGGTGGTCGGCAAGGTGGCGTATTGCCCGTTGACATGGCACTGCGCGCACGTGGCCGTCGAGTGCTTCCCCGTGAGCGGGAACTTTGTCGTGTTGTGATTGAAGACTGCGCCCAGCCACTGGGTCGTGCTGTGGCAAGTCTCGCAGGTTTGCGGGAATCCAGCCGTGACGTGGTTCGGGTTGGTCGTGGCGGCGAAGTCTCTCGAATGGCAGCCTACGCAGGTCGCCACGGTCCCTTGATAGTGGCCGCCGACATGGCACGATGCGCACGCTACCGTGGCGTGAGCTCCCGTGAGTTGGAACTTCGCAAACTGGTTGTGGTCGAAACGCGCCAGCTGCCAGTTGTTGACGTTGTGGCAGGTCTCGCACGTGGTTGGGAAACCGGCGGCGCGGTGATCCACGCTTTTGGCTTGCTGAAAGTCCGGCTGGTGGCAAGTGACGCATTGCGTGCTCAGCCCCGTATAGACACCCGTCGCGGCTCCACGATGGCAGGCATCGCACGCCACCGCCGCGTGAGCGCCGAACAGCGGGAAGCGATTCAGGTGATCCTGCACTGATCGCGTCGCGGCCCGCCATCCTTGAACCGTGTGGCAGTTTTCGCATTGCGCCCCGAACTGGCGCCTATGGAAATCCGCATGACAGTTAGCACACTGCGTCCCGGCTTCGGTAAAAACTCTAGAGACGTGGCAAGAATTACAGGCCACGTTCTGGTGCATTCCGCGTAGCGGGAACTGGGTTCGGCTGTGGTCGAACTCGGGCTGGGCGCGTAAGGGCGAGAAGCTTGTGGTGGTGTGACAGTTCTCGCAAGGGATCGAAATCGGCCCGTGCGGATTACGCGTAGTCTGGGCTTGGATTGGTGCGATGAGCCACAATCCGAGAACAAACAACGGAATAAACCACGCCCGACACATCCCGGTTCGCCCGGCCATTACCGATTTCGCTCACCCACACCATCGCCATCAATGGTGTTCTTGCGATAAAGATCGGCGGTGGGCACGTGAAAATGAACGGCGTACAGGAACTTTAGTTCCGCCAATCAGGACTTTTCCCTAAGGGGTACTAAGTATTTCGCTCTTGATGTTTCGTAGGGTCTTGCACGTCACTTGCCAGCGCCGTGACAGCTCGTGCATTGAGTCGGCGTCCCGCGATAAACGCGGATCTGTCGCCCGTCCACGACGAGCTGCTGCGTGTGGCATTGAGCGCATCGCACCTTGGCGTGTGCGCCATCCAGGGGATAGGACGTTTTGTTGTGGTCGAATGCGCCAGCGTCCCACTTGCTGATCGTGTGACACGTCGAGCATTCTTTATCTGCGCCGGTGGTTTGGAATTGCCCTCCGTGAACATCCTCGTGACATTCCGAACAGCGCGTGGGCGTGTGAAAGAAATCCGGGGTCGGCTTAGTCTTCGCCAGCGAGGAACCTTGAGCCGGACGGTGACAACTCACGCATGTGGCGGATTGGTGGGCGCCTTCCAGCTTGAACTTTGTTGCGCTGTGATCGAACAGACGGATTTCCTTCCACTGGTTCGTGTTGTGACAACTCTCGCAAGCCTGCGTGGTTCGATGCGGATCGTTATGACAACTCGTGCAGTTTTGTTCAGCAAAGTGATACTGGCGGGCTGCCGGAGTGGCCGCCACAGCTAGCGGCTTGTGGCAGTCCGCGCAAAGCACGGCGACATGCGCTCCCGTCAGAACGAACTTCGTCTGAGCGTGGCGCGCCAGACTATAAGTGGACGGCGCGAAAGTAACCTGAGTGTGGCACGCTTCACAACGGTTTGCATAAGCCGCTCCGGCGAATTGTCCGGTGTGCACGTCCGTATGGCACTGCGCGCAAGTCGTGGTTTCCAGTTTATATTTTGCGTCGCGCCCGGCGGGCTTATGGCACTGGGCGCACTCCATGGTCGCGTGCTTGCCTTCCAGCGGAAATCGGCTCTCTTGATGCTGTTCGCGAGTGTATAGAGACGGCTTGAAACTGGTTTCGGTGTGGCACGCGACGCAATCGCTGCCGGCCGCTCGGCCCGCGAACTGGCCTTTGTGCACGTCCTCATGGCAATCGGCGCATTTTTCGTGCGCGACGGGCTGTTTGAAATCGGAGCTCTTATGACACTTGAAGCAGCCGGTTTCGGCGTGTTTTCCGTGGAGCGGAAACTTGGTCTGGTCATGGTTGAATCCGGCGTCGGTTCGCACGGATTTCCAGGCGGCCGTCACGTGGCAGGTCTCGCAGGTGCCCCTGAAGGTCGCATCCACGAAAGCGCCGCGATGCGGATCGGTGTGGCAATTCTGACAGCTGGAAAAGCTCAAGCCCTTATAGCGGGCAGTAGTACTGCCCGGAGAGGGCGCATGGCACTTCACACAATCGATGCTTTGATGGCGCCCGGTCAGGGGATACGCTGTACGGCTGTGATCGAAGCTCGCAGCCGGCTTCCAGGCGTCCTGCGAATGGCAGTTCGCGCATTTGTCGCCGAGCTGCCCGCCGTGCTGATCCTTATGGCAACTGACACATTCCGTGGGCAACCCGAGGAATGTGTTGCGAACATCCTTGACCTTTATCTCGGCCCGAACGGCGGCCCCTATGTGCTCCGGATTATGGCAGTTTTCGCACGTCAGCGTCTTGTGTTTACCGGCCAGCGCAAAGTCTGTCAGGGCGTCATGTTTGAACCCTGGCCGGTCGAATTTGGTGATTTGAAATTGGCGGCCGTTGTGTTCGAGGTGACAGCGGGCGCAATCCGCCTGGCCGCGTGAGACGTTGAACGCCCGGGCGTGATAGCCGTGTTTCTCCTGGACCCGCTTGGCGATTTCCGTATGGCATTCCAGGCACTTGAAGCCACGCTCCCCGAGTCCAAAGTTGTGGCAGCTTGCACACTTGGTGGCGCCTTCCAGGTCCTGGTGAGCCCGGGACAGGGGGCCGGGTGAAATCTGGGCGCGAATCGGGCCGGCCAACAACACAACCACCCAGAGCAGCCAAAACCCGCTTTGAAACCGGCGCATGAATACGGAGGATGAATCGACAGCACGCGCCGTTCCAATTAGTGTCGTCGGGTCTGAGGGAAACCACTAGCGCCTAGGTAAGCCTGCCGACCCCAGTGGCCTCCGTGGCAACTAAGAACCGTGGAGCACCCGGTGAGGGAAATGCATCCGGCGGATTCGCAGCCGGTCGAAGTCGTATGTGTGCAGCAGTGGCCGGCTCGGGCGACCTAAAGACGATCCCGCAGATCGGCGCAGCCGACAGCTGGCGTTCGATCCGACATTTCCTCAGAAAAGAATTTTCATGAGAGTGAAATAGAGCGTTATTTAAATTCTGTTTTCCTTCTAATGAAATGTGTTTCGCAGTAAACTCACTACTGCCGTGAGAGAAATGGCTGAAATGTCACGGCGATGGACCTGCCTTGACGCGCAACCCGGCAGTCGTCGCGGGAATGTGTTTCAAAAAGATGCATCAAGGAGGCTCATGCCATTCCTTCTTGGGCGCTGACAATACCCGTGGGGCGATTATGGACCGCTCGCGGCTTGCGCGAAGAGACGCACATCGACTGGGTTTTTATGGGTTTTTTGGCGCAACCCAATTAGACTAAGGGCTCGCTCTCACCGTTCTGTTCGGCCGGTCCTGCGGGAAACCACGGCCACGCTCGTGCACTCGTATTTCCATGAAAAAGGTAGTGGATCAACGCTTCAGTCCGGAACGGAGGCAGGAGCCAACGTCCTTTTCGCCAGAAACCCTGACCGAGCATCGACTGTTCAAGACGCCGGTTTGGAAGCACATTCGGACTGCGAAAGTGCTGGTGGTATTGTCCGTCCCGCTGATCTACGCTTGTGCCATTCCCTTTCTCATCCTGGATTTTTGGGTCACGCTCTATCAGTCCGTGTGTTTTCCCATCTATGGAATCCCGCAGGTTCGGCGCGGAGACTACCTCATCTTCGATCGAGGGCGTTTGGCCTATCTGAATGCGATCGAGAAGGTCGGCTGTGTGTTTTGTTCCTATGCCAACGGCCTGCTCGCATATATTACTGAAATCACGGCGCGAACGGAACAGCGCTTCTGCCCGATCCAGCATGCCCATCCACCTATACAACAGCACTCACGCTATGAACATTTCGTGGCGTACGGAGACGCGCGAACCTACCGAGCCAGATCCCAAGCGGTAGCCCGAGCGTACGGCGACCTGGTAGCGCGCGCCAAGTGACCGGCTTTAGGCCGCCGCAGTTTTGATTTCCCTAGGCTTTGCTATTGTTGTGGCCTCAAGAGCCTCCGGAGCACTGATGCGTAGCATGCCGTTCTCAAGTTTCGCTGTGACTTTGTCGACGTTGATGAGCTTCGGCACTTGGAAACGCCTATAGACCTCGTTGGAACCAAGCTCGGTCCACAGCACGGTGCCTTTTTGCGTTTTCTTCTCTTCCTGAGTTGCCGCGTGAACGATGACTTGCGTAGGCGCAGCAGTCACTTCGACATCCTTGGCCTCGAAGCCGGCCAGCGTGATCTGCATCTCGTAAGTACCATCTTTTTCAGCTAGTTCCGCCGCCGGCCAACCGAAAAGTTCCCGCTCCGCTTTCAGCCAATCTTCCTGATCGTGTCCCAGCTCCCCGCCACGTTTCTCGAACAGATCGAACGCACGCTGCTGAACCAATTCCAGCCGCTTTGCGATTTCATCGAAGATGGGTAGCGCCGCCTGGCCCGCACCATTCACCTTCTTAATTGCGACTTGTGACATGATTTGCTCCTTCTGCCTGTTTAACGACTAGCACTTCACCTGCCAGCGCTAAGCGTTTCGCCGCGGTTCCAGGATCTGTGAAAGTGCCCGCGCTTTTTTCAGCAAATCTGATTCTGCGGGAGTTACAATTGCGGCCAGGACAGGAGCCGTACGCACGGTTCGGGTAAAGAACGTAACGCGACCTCGGCGGGACCACCTAACGCCTGGATCCATCGTCACTTAGCGGGTAACGGGCGAGGCCGGTTCCTGCTCTTGAAGTCATAAAGATTCTGAATCATTGTGCGATCTTCAAAGAGTCTCATTCTCTATTCTCTATACAGAGCAAAAGGAGTTGTCCATGGCGAAAAGGGCGTTTCTAATGGGCGTGCTCAGTGTGATCGGTTGTTTCGGGCAGAACAATCCCACCTTCTACCCCACCGCCGCGCACGTAAATTTGTACTTTCCTCACTTGGCGGATGGAGGACCGGTGTTCGGGCAATGGCAGTCATCCGTGGAGTTTGTGAATCCGAGTCCCACCATGACCGCTCACGTGCAGCTTAGCTTGTTCGGGGATCAAGGGCTGCCTCTCAGCCTGGACTTCGGATCCGGCTCCTTCGCGGTGCACCCGTTCTCGATTCCGCCATCTGGCAGGATCACGCTTCGGAGCACGCTGGCATCCGGCACGATCGTTGAGGGCCAGGCCGTCGCCAACTCCGATATCCCCATCCAAGGGACTATACTGTTCCGGAACATTGTAAACGGAAAGCTGGGGGTCGAACTGTCGGCGCCGCCGACTCTACCGACCTCACGATATCTCTCGCTGGCCACGCGTGATCTGGGTGTGGCGCTTGCAAATGTTTCGGGTGTCACTAAATCCTTTGTGGTCACCGCCGTAGACTCTTCCGGTACCGCCGTGGCGACGACCCTGATTACGCTCGCGGGATTTGGCCACCATGCGTTCAACCTCGGGCAAGAGCTTCCGGATCTTCCAGCCGATTTCAGCGGGTCTATTGTGATCACGCCCCAAGTCCCTGGAGATCAAGTGTTGGCTTGGACGGTGAACGTCGAGCGCAATCTCATCTCGACTCTCCCCATCGGACAGTTAGAATGGCCCATTTCCCATCCCGATCGCATTCAGTTGGTCTTCCAGAGACTTCTGGCAGCGGCCTCGTCGTTGTCCGGAATCAACCTCAACCTGCAGCCTCCGCCGAAACTCGTGACACCTTCCGATGTTGCCGCGGCCAGCGCCTCTGTGAACTCGAATCAAAATGTGCAAATCAATCTCGCCCTATCGGAGCTGGTGAGCGATTCTCCCAGCGAGCTGGCGTTCCTGGTGGCACACGAATTGGCCCACATCGCCCAGACCAGGACCGGCATGAACACGATTCTTTTGCCCAACGAGGCTACCAACAAAGAGGCCGACGCCGACCTGATCGCGATGATTCTGGTTCTGCAGGCGGGCTTCGATCCCTACGGCGCCCCAGGCGCCATCGGCAAATTGAGCATGGCGAATGGAAGCTCCGGACTCGTATCCTCGAACTTCGACAATCTTCCCGACCCGACTCCTGCTTTCAGCGCCGCGCGCATGAACTCGATGCTGGGGGTGATCACGTCGGCGTGCACCTACGTGACCGCCGGGTATTGCGCCGCTGACAAAGCAGCCATTCATCCGCATTTCCCCGGATCGGCCCCGCTGTAAGGTTAGGCCCAGACTTTGCGCGCGGTATCCGCCACCAGCTCCAACTTGCGCCACTGTTGGTCGATCGAGAGAAGGTTTCCGGCCGCTATCGAAGCGAAGCCGCACTGCGGGCTCAGCGCCAGCCGCTCCAGGGGCACATAACGGGCTGCTTCGTGGATGCGCCTCCGCAGATCGTCCTGCGATTCGAGCTTGGCGTCCTTGGTCGTAACCAACCCCAGCACCACGGTCTTTCCGGCCGGCACGAATCGGAGAGGCTCGAACCCGCCGGAACGGTCGTCATCGAACTCCAGCAGGAACCGGTCCACATCCAGCGATCCGAACAGCCGTTCGGCGATCATGTCATAGCCGCCCTCGGTGAACCAGCGGCTGCGGCTGTTTCCGCGGCAGATGTGGGCGGCCACGGTGACCCGATCCCTGGGAACATCCTTGAGTGCGGTATTGTCCCCGGCGATTCCTTGCGCCAGTTCCTGATCCGGATCGCGGCCCTCCGCCTGCATCTGCGCCCGATGCTGCGGGTCGAGATAGTGCGTGTAGTACGGCGCATCGAACTGGATGTACGTCACGCCTTGGGAAACCAGCCATCGCACTTCTTCGCGAATAATCGCAGTCAGATCAAGCAATAGTTCGGCGCGCGTGGCGTAGACCTTTTCGGTGAGTCCCGGGCGATAGCTGCAAACCACGAAGTTCGACGGCGCGGGCAAGGTGACTTTGAACGGCTGTCTTGACGACTTCAGCAGAAGCGGAACCTCGTGTTCCGTCAGATGTCGCGTTTTACGCAGTTTCGCGCCCACCGCGTTCGCGCTGCTGACTTCCGGGCCACCGCCCGGGCCCTTCCAATCAAGCACTACACGGTCGCGAACGAATCCCTCCACCGCGTCCGCCATATCGGTGAGCCATGATCCTCGCCGGAATTCGCCATCCGTAATTCGGTCGAGCCCGGCCGCGCTCTGTTTTTCAAGCGCGTCCAGGATGGCCCTGTCCTCGATTTCGCGCAGACCATCCAGGTCGAGGCTGTTTTCCGTGAAGGCGGCGCGGGCCTGCAGGAGTTCCGGAGGGCGGAGTAAACTGCCGACGTGTTCGGCGCGGTCGGGTGACTTCATTCGAAGTCAGTATATTCTGTCAGCGGAACATCGCGCCCGTGGTGGTCCATTCCGCGGTGAAGCGCTCAATCAGCAACCCCTGATCCAGCGGGAAGCCATCGAATGCAAGCGGCGGGATCTCGTTCCGCAGGGGGGGCGCCGGCAACAGGGACATGCCCGCGGCATTCACCACCGCATCCACCTTCGCGACGGCCATGGCCAGCGAGATCTTGCCCGAGGCGGCCGGAGATTTGTCGGGCTCATGGTGATAAGCGGCGGCCGTGCGGATTGGATCGCCCAGGCCCCAGTAGTCCACCGCCAGCGCCGACAATTCCGCATGATCGGTCTGGAGCAGACGACGCTCGATTTCGAGAATCGGTTCGCAGGTCAAAGCGGCAGTCTCCAGAATTTCTTCATACTCCTCCGGCAAGGCGACTGCGATCACTAATTTGCCGACATCGTGGAACAGGCCCGCCAGAAACGCGTCTTCCGAGTTCTCCAGAGTCACATACTCCGCCAATATCTCCACGAACATTCCGGCAGCCACCGAGTGGAGGTTGAACCGTGTGATGGAAAAGCTTGGCGCGGTTTTGCGCTTCCCGAACAGGTTGGAAATCGAGCGGGCCAGGGCGAACTTCCGCACCGCCCCCAGACCGATCATGGCAATCGCGTGTTGAATGGAGCTGATCTGGTGCGTCCGGCCGAAAGCGGCGGAGTTGGCGATGGCCAGGATCTGCGCCGAGAGCAGAGGATCGCGTTCGATCAACACCGCCAGTTCGCGGACTTCGCAATGACGCCGGGCCAGCCGTCCGAGGAGCTGAGTGGCCGTGGGCGACAACGCGGGTACCCGCGCCAGGCTCAACATGGCCTGTTTCCGCGATCTGCCTCGCCTGTCTGACGTTACCGTGATCATTGCCACCTCTTCATATCGCGGGGAAATGGAGATATTCGAGCGCAAGTTTTTCGGAGAGTCCACTGGAGCTCGCGCCACTATCTTGTACCCCGGTAGGGGCTAAGTATGGGTAAGGTTTTGATCGGATTCATATTCGGCGTGCTCTTGACGGCAGGGCAGGTTCCCGATCCCGTCCCCGATCCAAGCTATGCCGCGCTGGACCGGGCTTATGCGGCCCTTAAAGCCAAGAATTACGAGGAAGCCATCCGGGGGTTCGAACAGGCTGCCACGCTTGCTCCCGGACGTGCTTCGATCCGCATGGACCTGGCCTACACGCTGTTGAAGGTCGGCGAAACGGAAGCGGCGCGCGACCAGTTCGCGGAAGCGATGCGCCTGTTTCCCGGGAATGCCCCGGCCGACGATCAGGTCGCGCTCGAATACGCTTTCTTGTGTTACGAGACCAAGCAACAAGTCATGGCCCGGCGCGTGTTCGACCGGCTACGGAAGTCGGGAAACTCAACCGCGTCCGAGGCTTTCGAAAACGTGGACCGGCCCCTCCGCGAAGGCATCGCGCGCTGGAAGCAGGCGCTGGAACTGGCTCCCGATAATTTCAGTGCGCACGAGGAGCTTGCCCGGCTGGCCGAACAGCGCGACCAGCTCGACCTGTCCGCCGAGCAGTATGAGGCCGCGTGGAAGTTGCGGCCCGCGCGCCGCGACCTGCTGGTCGATTTGGGCCGCGTCTGGAAGGAACAGGGCCGTGTCGAGGACGCCCATGCCGCCCTACTCGCGGCTTCCCACGGAACTGAGCCGCGCGTAGCCGAACAGGCCCGGGAACTTTTGCCACCGCGCTACCCCTACGTATACGAATTCGAGAATGCGCTGGCGCTCGACCCCTCGAATGACGCGCTCCGTCGCGAGCTGGCGTACTTGCATTTGGAAATGGGTAACAAATCGGCCGCGGAGCAGCAGTTACATCTCTTGCCGGACCGCCCCGACCCGGCTCCGCCGCCACCCGATCACAATCCGCCGCGGCCCACATCGAACAACAGCAAGCTGCTGGGCGAGCAGAGCCTGGAGAAGGGTTACCTGAACGACGCACTCAAGTATCTTCAGGCGGCCCATGAGAACGATCCCATGGATTTCGAGGTGATGCTGAAGCTCGGCTGGACTTACAACATCCTCAAGGATGACCGCGACGCGGTGCACTGGTTCGACTTGGCGCGCCACAGTCCGGACGCGGAAACGGCAACGGAGGCGTCGCGAGCCTACGGGAACTTAACCCCGTCTCTGCGACGGCTGCGAACCACGGTGTGGGCCTTCCCCACCATTTCGACGCGCTGGCGGGACACCTTCGTCTATGCTCAAGCCAAGACCGAGTTGCGGCTCGCGTTTCCCATCCACCCATACTTGAGTCTGCGATTCATCGGCGATTCGCGCGGCGCGGTGCGCATGGGCGCCAATATTTCACCTCAGAATCTCTCGGAACGCAGCGTGATCGTGGGCGCGGGTCTGGCGGGTCCTACCTGGCACGGTCTGATGGGCTGGTTTGAGGCCGGCGAGGCGCTGCGGTACCAGATTCCGCACGGCCAGACCGGCAGCGCCCTGCCGGATTATCGCGGAGGCATTACTTACGCCAAAGCCGTGCGCGGGCCCGGCCGGCTATTTGCGGAAACCAATGAAGATGGCGTTTTCATCAGCCGCTTCGATAACGACACGCTCGCGTATTCGCAGAACCGTACGGGCCGGACTTTCGGCGAAAACTTTCAAATTTACTGGAACTGGAACGCCACCGTCGACGCCAAGGGAGAGTATTGGGCCAACACGGTAGAGACCGGTCCTGGTGTCCGTTTCAGGCTGAATCCCTTGCAGTTCACGGTGAATTTTCTGCGTGGCGCGTACCTGGTGAATCAATCGAACCCGTACCGGCCCAATTTCAACGATGTGCGTATCGGGGTGTGGTATGCGTTTACGCGCTAGCCGGCTGATGCTTATCTGCGCGGCTTGGCCCTGCGCAGGCGCGACGCTCACCTACCACGTCGCCGGCGACGATCCCGGCGGATGGCCCGCCATTCTTTCTTCCATCGGTCTGCAGAACGCAGCCCGCGGCGAAGTCGAAGTGATCCCCGCCGGTGTCACGGTAACCGAGACCGACTGGAACCAGCGCGTCGAGCGCGGCACCATCCTGGTGCTCGAGGGGGCCTCGCCTCTGGCAGCTTCGTTCGGCTTCCGCGCCGGAACCAAGCGCGTCTCCGTCCAGAGCGTCGAGGATTTGCGCGTGCCCCAGTTGCGCATCATATGGGAACAACCGGCAGATTCGCCGGTCATTGAAACACCGAAGGAGGCCCACGTCTTCGCCCGCGAGCGTCACGAAAAAGCGCCTCTGGTGGCCGGATTCCGCCGTGGTGCGGGCGCGGTCCTGTGGGTCGCCGTGGCTCCTGGCCCGCGCGGCTACGATCGGTTTCCTTATCTGCCGCAGGCGCTCGCCGATCTCGGACTGACGCCTCCCTTTCGTTCGGCGCGCTTGTGGGCGTTCTTCGATTCGTCCTACCGGTCGCGCGTCGATTTGGATTACTTCGCGCCTCGCTGGCGGCAGGCGGGAATCGCCGCGCTACACGTGGCGGCGTGGCATTATTGGGAGCCCGACCCACAAGGGGATGAATACCTACGCCACTTAATTGACGCCTGCCATCGCAACGGCATCCAGGTCTACGCCTGGATCGAGTTGCCGCACGTGAGCGAACGTTTCTGGGACCGGCATCCGGAGTGGCGCGAGAAAACCGCCTTGCTCCAGGACGCCCAGCTCGACTGGCGCAAGCTCATGAACCTGACCAATCGCGCGGCGTTCGCCGAAGCCTCGCGCGGACTGCGCGAACTAGTCGACCGCTTCGACTGGGATGGTGTGAATCTCGCCGAGTTGTATTTCGAATCCCTCGAAGGTCACGAGAACCCGGCCCGGTTCACCCCCATGAATAGCGACGTGCGCGCGGAATTCCTGGCCGCGTCCGGAATCGACCCTCTGGATTTGTTCGACCCGAAATCGCCTCGGTATTACGGGAAGACCGCCCAGGGGATGGCCCAATTCCTCGGGTTTCGCGCGGATCTGGCCCGCCGCCAGCAAGCCGAATGGATCGCTCAGGTGGAAGACATCCGCAAAACCAAATCCTGGCTCGACCTGACGCTTACTCATGTGGACGATCGGTTCGACACCACCATGCGCGAGAAGGTCGGAGCCGACACCTCCAGGACGCTGCCTCTTCTGGTCCAGCACGATTTCACGTTTCTGATCGAGGATCCGGCCACTATCTGGCATCTGGGCCCGCAGCGCTATCCTCAGATCGCCGCGCGTTACCAGGCCCTGACGGCTCGCACGGAAAAACTGGCCATCGATATCAACGTCGTCGAGCGGTATCAGGATGTTTACCCCACCAAGCAGCAGACTGGCTCGGAACTGTTCACCCTGCTACACCTTGCTTCGTCGGCGTTTCCGCGCGTGGCCGTATACTTCGAAAACTCGATTCTGGCGCCAGACCTTCCGCTGCTGCCATCCGCTGCGACCACCGTTCAGCGTGCCGAACGAGCCAGCGATCGGCTGGTGGTCGAATCGCGCGCAGGCGTCGGCGCACAGTGGACCGGTCCGGCGCTGGTCGACGGACGGCCCTGGCCGGTGGCGTCGGATACCGTCGTCTGGCTTGCGCCGGGGTCGCACTCCATTCAGCCGGCCGCGGTGAAACCAGTGCTGCGTCTGGTGGACTTGAACGCCGAGCTTCACTCCGCGGCCGCGGTCGACGGCGGCATGGAATTCGCCTACCAGAGCAGCGCCCGCGCGCTCGCCGCTTTCGAAACGCTGCCCGCACGCTTTCAGATCGACGGCGCCGACGCGCATCCGGTCACCATCGACAACGTGGTGATGCTGCCGCGCGGCCAGCACGTCGTGACGGCGATCAAGTGACGGCGTTGGTAGGGGCGAGGCATGCCTCGCCTTAGGTGCTCCCCAGATAGACGAATCGCGCGATGAACAGCGCCGCCAGCAGGTACACCAGCCAGTCGCCGCGGCGGAACTCGCCGCGCGCGAGCTTGAGCAGGGCGTAAGCCGTGAACCCGAAGGAAAGTCCGGTGGCGATGCTGAAGGTCAGCGGGATGGTCAAGATCGTCAGGAACGCGGGCACCGCGACACCGGGTGTTGACCAGGGAATCTCGCCGACATGCGACATCATCAGCGACCCGACCACGATCAAGGCCGGAGCCGTGGCTGCGGCCGGTACCGCGCCGACCAGCGGAGCCACGAACAGGGCAGCCGCGAACAGCACTCCCGTGACGATCGCGGTTACCCCGCTCCGTCCGCCTGCCGCCACACCCGCGGCGCTTTCGATGTAGCTCACCACCGTCGACGTTCCGGCCAGCGAGCCGGCGATCGAGGCCGACGCATCCGCCAGCAGTATGCGGCGCAGACGCGGAATGCGCTGCCGTTCATCCAGCAAGCCGGCTTTCTTGCTGACGGCGACCAGCGTGCCCAGATTATCGAACACGTCGACGAACAGAAACACGAACACCACTTCCAGCAGCCCCAGTTTCGAGGCGGCGACGATATCGAGCTTGCCCGCAGTAGCACCTATATCGGTAAGGTGATACGACTGCGGCGACCAGCTCACCAGTCCGAACACCGCGCCCACCAGCGTGGTCGTCAGGATCCCCAGGAGCATGGCGGCGCGCAAGCCCCAGGCCAGTAGCGCTGAGGTCAGCACTAGCCCGAAGATCGCCAGCAGCGTGTTCTTGTCGCGCAGATTGCCGAGGGTGACCAGAGTGGACGGGCTGGCCACGATGATCCCCGCGTTGCGCAGTCCGATCATGGCGATGAACAGGCCGATGCCCGCCGCCACCGCGGCATAAAGCTCGCGGGGGATGGCTTCGGCAATCAGCCGCGTCGCGCCCGCCAGCGTAAGAATCAGGAACGCGACACCGGAAAGAAACACCGCACCCAGCGCGGTTTCCCACGGAACATGCATTCCCTTGACCACCGTGTAGGTGAAATACGCGTTCAGCCCCATACCCGGCGCCAGCGCGATCGGGTATCGCGCGACCGTGCCCATCAGCAGGCTGCCCAGGGCTGCCGAAAAACACGTGGCGGCGACCACTGCTTGAAACGGCATCCCTGCTTCCGCCAGAATCGACGGGTTCAGGAAGATCACGTACGCCATGGTGATGAACGTCGTGGTTCCCGCCAGGATTTCCGTGCGCCAGTTGGCGCCCAGGCGCGAGAACTCGAAATATTGCTCCAGGCGTTGGCGCATGGTGCCAGTCTACTCGGCCAGCCGTTTGGCCTGCTCGAATACATGCCGTAGCATGGCCGCACTCAACTTCCCTGTCGACGTGTTCTGCTGGCTGGGATGATAGGACGCGATCAGCACGGGCAGTCCTGGCGCCGGACGATAGACGCGATCATGCCCGAACGGAAACGCGGCCATGCTCTGGATCGCGCCTCGGTCGCGCAGGATGCTCAAGTAAGTCCGCAGCGCAATGCCGCCCAGCGCCACCACTACGCGTACGTTCTTGAGCAGATCCAGTTCCCGTTCCAGATACGCCCGGCAACGGGACAGTTCCTCGCGCGACGGTTTGTTATCCGGAGGAGCGCAGCGCGCCGCCGCCGTGATGTAGGCGCCCTGAAGCTCCAGCCCGTCTTCGCGAGAGAGGCTTTCGGCCTGCGAAGCGAAGCCGGTCTCATAGAGCGCCCGATACAGAAAATCGCCGGAGCTGTCGCCGGTGAACATCCGTCCGGTACGATTTGCCCCATGTGCTCCGGGAGCCAAGCCGATCAGCAGTACCCGTGCGTGCGGATCGCCGAAGCCGGGCACAGGTTTGCCCCAATACTCCCAGTCGAGATAGGCTCGCCGCTTCACGCGGGCCACTTCGCGGCCGTAGGCCCGCAGCCGGGGGCAAAGCTCGCAGGATACAATCTGGCGGTTCAAGACGTGGAGCGAATTAGCCAAAAGCTTTTGTACCGCATAATATAAGCGCATGGCAGGCAAGGGGTTTCGATCGCCCGAGGTGATCCTGATGGTGGTGGCTGGTGTAGCCGTCGCGATCCTGGGTCCTTACGCGCTCTATCTTCTGTCGCCCCACGCTCCTAGAGTATCCACGCAGGAAACGCAATCCGGCCCGCCCGGCGTCGACCTCGATATCAGTGACCTGGACACGCTTCCGGATTCGCTTCGCGACGGGGCGATGTTATTGCTGACCACCGAAACGCCCGAGCCTCCTGACGCGATTGCGAACTTGCCCGTGGCCACCGGGGCGAATGTTCTGCGGCCCGTCTCAGAGGCGGTAGAGGAGAATCAACCGGTGTTGTACTGGTCGGCCGCGTTTGGCGAGCCGCCTTACACCGTGTCCATCAGTGACGACCGCAGTCAGGTGATCGCGCGTGCACAGGGGATTCAGAACACTTCCTGGATGGTGTTGATTCCGCTGCGGCGCGGCGGCGAATACACCTGGCAGGTCACCGTTGCCGGCGCGAGCGAACAAGCGTCTTTTCGCGTCCTGGATGACGGCCAGGCGATGCTATGGCGAGCCATGCAGGCCGCTCACAAGGATTCCCACCTGGTGATCGGGTTGGTCGCGCAGCAACTGGGGATGTTGGCAATTGCCGAGCGGGAGTATACCGCGCTCGCCAAATCCTATCCGGATTCCAATACGGCCGCACTGCTTCTCAACAATGTGAGCGATCTGCGCAGCCGCTGAGTGAGGTTTCTTATACCGCGGCCGCGGGTGCGACTTTCTTGCGGGAGCTGCGCCGCTTTTCCACTGGAGGAGTGCGGTCGCTCTTCTTCAGGTTGGGGAGGACGATGGACAGAACGAACTTCTTCTCTCCGTGGTCGTCCCACTTGATCACGATATATTCCTCGGTACAAGACAGCACGCTTCCCAGGCCGAACTTGGCATGTTCTACTTGGGCGCCTTGTGCAAAGGCTGGTTTGTTGGCCATTTTCCCTCTTAATTCATTGTAACAAAAGCAGGAAATGGCCGCCCCGGTCCGTTCCCTAGAACTTGGATCGCACGGCGGGGGCACTTACAGAACTCGATCCGGTTGGCAGCTCCGGGGAGACCTGCAGGCTGGTCGCGGAGTCCCCATCAAACTGGAAGAACGCGACCGAGGAAAGGTTGGACCCGCCGTCGACGGTGACCTTTAGAATGCCCGTCGGCAACGGAGTTCGTATCAGATCCGTCAGAAGAAGCCCCAGCGTGCCTAATACAGGAATCGATGGTGTCGTGGCCTGCCCGACCAGTGCGCCGTTGCTGTCGAACACTCGAACATTGAAGGTCGTCGCAAACCTGGATTGGTTGCAAATCGCGAAAGAAATAAGATGGGTCGCGTCACTGATGCCCGATGCCGACCAGCCGGTTCCGATCCCCTTCGGTTGAAATGAAGAAAAGACGAAGTCCCACGAAATCGGTACGCTTAACGACCACGGCTTGATCGGCGCGAAGGAATACAGCAACTGGGGAACCAACGTGGCACACGTGGCTGCGTCGGGGCAATAGAATACCGCGTACACGAAGCCGGTCTGAGTGGTTCCGTACTGCGGAGCGCTGCTGGTGGCGCCAAGCAAGCGGATTTCCGAAGGCTGGTTGGCGTTCAGCGCAACGCTGACCAAATTACCGGAAGCCGGAACGGCGCCGTTGCCCGAAGTGGTGTCCATCGTAATGCGCTGACCATCCTGCCAGAAGCCATAATCGATGCCGATGGCGCCTGAGGCTGGCGCAGTTGCGCGGATCGAAGTGCTCCAACCGCCCCCCGCCGCCAGCCAAACAAATGTCCCACTGACCAGGCAGGAAACCCCCATTCCTCCTGAGGCGAGCGGGACTTGAATACTCAGGGCATGGGCTGCGGAGCAATCGAGATTAGGATCGGTTGACCAAAACTTCGCTCCGGTGGTCGGCGGCGCGGCGTACATCGCTGCCGAAGCCAAAGCCATCAGTCCACAAAGATGAAACGATTTCATACGTGCAAAATTCTCCCAGCTGGATATTTGGGTTTTCATAACTGCGGAAGGTCTCTTACTCTACTTACTGTACGACCCCGGTACGAGCGGACGGGGAACAATGAAGTTCGACCCAGCGGAAATCAGTCGCTTCAGCGTTTTTGGAGCAGATGACTTTGGCCCCACATTTACTTCGGCAGCCCGTTAAATACCCGCTTGGGGATCGACGGCGCCCGCTTAACGTTTGACCGTAAGGCCGACGTGGCGATGGCGCTCGTACTTGGCGCGCTGTCATAGGCAACCTGAAGGGTAGTCGCGGATTGCCCACTGATCTGGAGCACAGCAACCGAGGACAAATTCGCCCCGCCGTCGATGAGGATCTTGAAGATGCCCGAGGGCAATGCCGTTTTGACTATATTCGACAGAAGATCGCCGTAGGTCCCAAATCCAGCCACCGCCGCCGTGGTGCCTATTCCGGCAAGGGCTCCATTGCCGTCGTAGACCCGAACTGTGTAGATCGAGGCTACGGTGCCTTGGTTGTAAATCACTAAAGACACCCGGTGCGAACCTCCGTCATCGATGCCCTCCGCCGACCACTGGCTCCATTGCGAGCCGTCCCACGAGATGGGTACGCTCAACGCCCACGGAAACTTGGGATCTGTCTCGGAATAGATCAACTGCGGAAGCACGCTGAGGCAGGTGATTGCGTTCGGACAGTAAAACTGCGCGAACACCGAGCCTGTTGCGGTGGAGCCGTGGTTCGGAGCGTCGCTGGTAGCACCGAGCAAGTCGAGTTGTGCGGGTTGGTTCGCAAACAAGGCAAAGTTCACGTCATTGCCGGATGTGGGAGCCGAACCGTTGCCGAACGTGGTGTCTAAACTCAGGTTGTTTGCGGTCGGGTCGTAGAAAGTGTAATCCACACCGAGCGCGCCCGATGCCGGAGCGGCCACGCGGATCGAGGTGCCCCACGACCCTCCTGCGGCCAGCCATACGAACGTCCCGCTCACGTAGCAAGAATAAACCGTCGCCCCTGAGGGGATAGTAAACGAAACTTCTTGCAAGTTGTTGGCATTGCAATCCATAGCCGGATTGGTGGACCAATACACGGGCGTGGTCGATTGGCCGTGCAGAGTGGCAGCAGCCAGAGCGATCCATCCAAGAAGATGAAGCGATTTTATGCGCACAAAATTATTCTCCGAAATATATCCACAGCGCGAGTTCCCCTACTCAACTGTACGACGCCGGGAGGGACGGACTGGGTACAATCGCATTATTTATCCTGAAATCAGCAACTTGAGGTTGACCGGAACTTGCTGCCCAACTCCGGTGTCTATGAATTTGACGGGAAGCAGTAGAATTGGACTGGGTGAGTATGGCCGACACCACCGTGGGGTTCCAATTCGAGTGTGGGGCGGAGGCGTTTCCGACGCCGGCGGCGCACGAAGAAGATTCCGCGCTGGTGGCCGGATTACGCGCGGGGGACGAGTGTGCTTATGAGATCCTCATCCAGCGCTTCGAGCAGCCGGTCTACAACCTGGTCAGCCGGCTGGTGGACAATCCCGCGGATGCGGCCGACGTGGTCCAGGAAGTATTTCTGAAAGTTTTTCGCAAGGTGGGCGGTTTTCGCTCCGAGAGTTCTCTGAAAACCTGGATCTACCGGATCGCGGTGAACGAAGCGCGCAACCAGCGCCGATGGTTCGTCCGGCATCGGGGAAAAGAGATCGGGCTGGAGCCCGCTGAATCGTCCGCGCAGGGGCCTCAGGACTGGCTGTGCGATCCGGGACAGAGCCCTTATCAGACGGCTCTCGATCAGGAAACTCATGCACTGATCGAGTCGGCGCTGAGTAAGGTGAGTCCGAATTATCGGGCAGCCGTCGTGCTGCGGGAAGTGGAGGGTTTGAGTTACGAAGAGATCTCCGACGTTCTGGAGGTCTCGCTGGGAACAGTAAAGTCCCGGATTTTGCGTGGGCGGGAAGCGCTGCGCAAACATTTGGTGGACCGGCTGCGGGCAACTCCGCAGGTGGAGTGGCCGTTTGCGCTCGGGAGACACGCCGGGGCACACGTCGGAACACACATCGGGACGCAAGGGAGTGACGCCGTATGAAACGCCAGGTCAGCGAAGAACACGTGAGTATGATGCTGCAGAGCCTGCCGCCCCGCGTACCGCCCACCGGGCTGGCCACGTCTCTGCGAGTGATCGCCTCTCGGGAGCGCCAGCGGCTTAGCGAGAGCCGCGGCCCGAGCCGGATTTTCGCCACCTGGCTGGACCGGACGCGCCTGACACTGCAGGATATGCTGCGCCCGGTGGCGTTGCCGGCAGCGGGCGGCCTGTTCTCCGCGGTAGTTCTGTTCAGCATGTGGGTGGTTCCCACGTATCCCATGGGGGCCAAGAACGCCATCGATATCCCCACCAACCTGACGACCTCTGTAGAGACGGTGCAAGCCTCGGTGGATGCCGGGCTGACCGACAGCGTCCTGGTGGACGTAGACGTGGACGATCAAGGCCGCATGGTGGACTATCAGGTGGTGAGTGGCGCATCCGTGGTGTCGAACCCGACGGCGCGCCGCCGCATGGAGAATCTGCTGCTGTTCATCAGGTTCGCTCCTGCCACGACGTTCGGAATGCCCATGGCCGGCAAGGCCAGAGTGCTGCTGCTGCCCAGCCCCTGGATTCTCTCCGTTCCTCGCTCTGACTGGCCCGGGATCTACGTTAAAGGCTGAATCTCGCGCCGAGTATTCTAAAGACAAGTGGGTCGCCGTCTCGGCCAGCATTTTCTAACCCGTAAATCGACGCTCAACCGGATTGCGGAGGCTGCATGTGGAAGCCGCGAGCGGACACCTCTGGTGATTGAGATCGGAGCGGGCCGCGGCGCGCTTACCGAATCGCTGCTGGAGCGGGCCGAAAAGGTAGTCGCCATCGAAGTCGATCCTGTGCTGGTCCACTATCTCCGCCAGAAATTTCGGGATGCGCTCGACGCAGGCCGCTTGATCCTAGTGGAAAGCGACATTCTGAAGACGGATCTTGGTCAATGGGGGCCGGCGGTCATCGCCGGGAACCTTCCTTACTACATCACTTCGCCCATTTTGGAGCGGATTTTCGCAGTTCGCGAAAGTTGGAAACGGGCGGTATTCTTAGTTCAGGCCGAGGTCGCCGCGCGGATCGTGGCCGAGCCCGGCCGCCGCGACTACGGATATCTGAGCGTCATGGTGCAAGCCCAGGCCCGGGCCGAGCGGTTGTTCGAGGTACCGCGGACGTCGTTTCGCCCGCCACCCAAGGTAGACAGCGCTGTGGTAGGCCTCGAGCCACGGGATCCCGCCCGAGACTTTGGAATCAATGACCTGGCTTCTTTTCTGAAGTTTGCCGGGAATTGCTTCCGCTACAAGCGCAAGACCCTGCGCAACAACCTTGCGGGGCTCTATGATCGGTCCGCAGTAGAAGCTTTGGTCGGACCCAAAGATCGCGCCGAAGCTCTCGGCGTCTCCGAGCTCGTCAACTTGGCGCGGCGGCTTAAACCATCTCCGGCGTCATCTCCACCACTTCCATAATCTGCGTGAACGGAATGCGCGCGCGCTGATTGGCTTCCTCCACCGCGGACTTGGATGCAGCTTCGAAATAGCAGTGGGTCTGCGCTGTTTCTGGCAGGTAGAAGCTGCGGACCCAGCGCACTGGTTGTCCTTCGCCCGTCATCTCGGCGCAGCACGATTTGGCCCGGATCCCGGCGCTCTGTAGGACCTCCGGTGTCACTCCCGGCAGGTCGCGTTTCACGACAAAGAACGGCATAATCATTCCTCCTTCTTTTCCCCCGTAAGGGGTTCCAGAACTTTTTCCAGATCGGCGCGGAGCAGGCGGATAGCCCGCTCCACCGCCAGCCGGAACGCCGGCAGCCTTCCGCTGCGGATGTACGCGCGCATGGTCTGCACGTGGATACCGAGCGCTTCGGCCGCTTCTTCCGGTGTCAGATATTCGCGCGCGATCTTCTTATCCCTCGCGGCGTGGTCCGGCTTAGCCCCAGCATGAGCACTGTTGGTTTCCTCCGCGGCCAGCCGTGCGACCGCCGCGCGCCACGACGCGCTCACGATTCCATGTCTGCGCTTCAGCTCGCCCATGAGCCCGTCCTCTTCGGTGGCGAATGCAGCCAGCAGATGATTCACGGTGACTCCGGTTTCGCCGGCCGATTTCGCGATCTGCGCGGCGCGATCGAAGAGGTCCACGGATTCTTGTGAATACGCCACTTTCGGGCGCGGGCCGTCGGGCTGCCGGATCCAATCGATACCCAGGGCCTCCAGGTCCAGGCTCCACGGCCCGAGGGCTACGATACCGAATCGCGAGATCGCCCGTAGACAACCCAGCAGGATGTGGTCGGGCATGACTTCCTCAGCCCCGCGCTGTTTGGCGACGAAGATGGCAAAAGAAGCCGCCAAGTCTGCATCATTCATAGTATCTAAAACTATCGTAAACTACCTTATACTACAATTGGACATTCGTCAATAGAGAGACGACTTCCGAGAGCGTTCTTAACCAGGCGGGGCCGATCTTCTGACTGGCGACAAGTTGTTTAAGACGTTGACAATGCCCCACTCGGTTGTTTATCCTACTTAGAGTATTTGGTTGGTTGACCTTCTGCTCCTGTGCTACCGCTCTTCTGATGGAGAGTCCGGCTAGGGGCCGGCCCCGAGGCTTCGCAGGATTCTAACGCTTGCGTGAGTATGGGCTAGTCCGAAGTCTACTACCCTCGTTTTGAATTTGGGATCGGTTCTGGTGCGTCCAGTCTGCTGGTTCCTGGGTGGTTTCAACAGTCTTGATTGCTCATTCCGCACGCGCGTGGTCGATACGCAGGTCACGCGGGATCGAGTGGGCTTGTGAGGAAAGAGTTTTGCCGACTTTTATTCAGCTCGTCCGCAAGGGCCGCCGCCCTACGCGCTATAAGACTGCCAGTCCGGCGTTGCAGGCCTGCCCGCAGCGTCGCGGCGTGTGCACTCGCGTGTATACCACCACGCCCAAGAAGCCGAATTCGGCGTTGCGCAAAGTCGCGCGCGTCCGGCTGACCAACGGGATCGAGGTCACCACCTATATCCCCGGCGTCGGACACAACCTGCAGGAGCACTCTATCGTGCTGATCCGCGGAGGCCGCGTGAAGGATCTGCCGGGCGTGCGCTATCACGTGGTGCGCGGCACGCTCGATACGGCGGGCGTCACAGATCGCAAGCAGAGCCGGTCGAAATACGGCGCCAAGCGTCCCAAGGGTGCGGCGAAATAGGAGAACTGATGCCACGCAGACGCAGACCTCAAACCCGCGAAATCATTGCCGATCCGGTGTATAACTCGACGCTGGCGGAAAAGTTCGTCAACTCCATGATGTGGGACGGCAAGAAGGCCGTCTCGCAGCGGATTTTCTACGACGCCATGGAGAAGATTAAGGAGCGCTCGCAGGACGATCCGCTCAAGCTCTTCAAGAAGGCCGTGGAGAATTGCAAGCCGCTGCTCGAAGTCAAGACGCGTCGAGTGGGCGGCGCCAACTATCAAGTGCCGGTGGAAGTTCCGAACAACCGGCGAACCAGTCTGGCGATTCGCTGGATTCTGCAAAACGCGCGTACCCGCCCGGAAAAGAGCATGCCGGAAAAGCTGGCCAACGAATTGAACGACGCAGCCAATTCGCGCGGCGGAGCAATCAAGAAGAAAGACGACGTTCATCGCATGGCGGAAGCGAACAAGGCTTTCGCGCACTATCGCTGGTAAAGGAGAATACTGGTCCCCCGTTGTCCCGGTAACTGAAGTATGGCAAGAACTGTAGCACTCGAGAAAATGCGCAACATCGGCATCATGGCGCACATTGATGCCGGTAAAACCACCACTACGGAGCGCGTTCTCTATTACACCGGGCGGACCTATAAGATCGGTGAAGTTCATGAAGGCACGGCCGTCATGGACTGGATGGAGCAGGAACAGGAGCGCGGCATCACCATCACCTCGGCCGCGACCACCTGCGAATGGCGGGATTGCACCGTCAACATCATCGACACGCCCGGTCACGTGGATTTCACGGCCGAAGTAGAGCGCAGCTTGCGCGTGCTGGATGGAGCCGTGGCGGTGTTCGATGCGGTGGCGGGCGTTCAGCCGCAATCGGAAACGGTGTGGCGGCAGGCCGATAAATACAGGGTCCCGCGCATCTGCTTCATCAACAAAATGGACCGCGTGGGTGCGGATTTCTTCCGCGCCGTGGATACCATCGTGGACCGCCTGAAGTGCCGCCCCGTACCGATCCAGATTCCGATCGGCAGCGAGGATCAGTTCAAGGGCATTGTCGATGTGGTCAGTATGACCGCGCGCATTTGGCAGGACGAAACGCTGGGCGCCAAGTACGATGATGTTGAAATTCCCGAGGATTTGAAAGAGCAGGCCAAGCACTATCACGACCAACTGGTCGAGGCCGTCTCCGAATCCGACGATCATTTGTTCACCAAGTTCGTCGAGGGCCAGCCCATCACAGTCGACGAACTGCGCGCCGGTATACGCACGGCGACCATCGCGCAAAAGATTTTCCCCGTGATCTGCGGCTCGGCGTTCAAGAACAAGGGCGTGCAGAACCTGCTGGATGCGGTCGTCGATTACCTGCCTTCGCCGCTCGAAGTTCCCGCGGTCCAGGGTACCAGCGTGGACGATCCGGAAAAGATCGTTGAACGCAAGGCCAGCGACAGCGAGCCGTTCTCAGCTCTGGTGTTCAAGATCATGACCGACCCGTTTGTCGGGCAGCTGGCGTTCATCCGCGTGTATTCGGGCCGCCTGGGGGCGGGCGATTCGATCTTCAACGTCGCCAAGGGCCGCAAGGAACGCATCGGACGTCTGGTCAAGATGCATGCCAACAAGCGCGAAGAGATCACTGAGGTCCTGGCGGGCGATATCTGCGCCGCGGTGGGGCTGAAATCGGTTTCTACCGGCGACACCATTTGCGATGAGAAGGCTCCGGTGATTCTGGAGTCGATCGATTTCCCGACGCCGGTGATCCAGTTGGCGATTGAGCCCAAGACTAAGGCCGATCAGGAAAAGCTGGGCATGGCCATCGCCAAGCTGGTGCAGGAAGATCCGACGCTCAAAGTTTCGACTGATCCCGATACGGGCCAGACTATTTTGGCCGGCATGGGCGAGCTGCATCTGGAGATTCACGTCGACCGCATGCAGCGCGAGTTCGGCGTGGGCGCGAATGTCGGCAAGCCTCAGGTGGCGTATCGCGAAACGATTCGCAACATCGCTGAGGCCGACTATACCCACAAGAAGCAGACCGGCGGCAGCGGCCAATATGCCCGGGTGAAACTGCGCGTCGAGCCGCTGGCGAGCGGCGAGTACGAATTCGTCAACGAGATCCGCGGCGGATCGATTCCGAAAGAATTCATTTCGGCGGTGGAGAAGGGCGCGGTCGAGGCGCTCGAGCACGGCGTGCTCGCGGGCTATCCCATGTCCAATATCAAGATCGCTGTGTATGACGGCGATTACCACGAAGTCGATTCTTCGGAAATGGCGTTCAAGATCTGCTCGTCCATCTGCTTCAAGGAAGCGGCGCGGAAAGCCAAGCCGGTTCTGCTCGAGCCGGTGATGCGCGTGGAAGTCGTGGTCCCGGACGAATACATGGGTTCGGTGAACGGCGATTTGATCTCGCGGCGCGGGCGCCTCGAGGGTACTGAGATTCTGGGGTCGACTCACATCATCAAGTCGATGGTTCCGCTTTCGGAAATGTTCGGCTACGCCACCGAGCTGCGCTCCCGCACGCAGGGGCGCGGGGCGTTCACCATGCATTTCGGGCGGTACGAGGAAGTTCCCAAGAGCGTGGCGGAAGAGATTACCAGCAGGGCGCAGGGCAAAGCAGTTTCGTAGGTTCTGATACGGAGACAGGGAGACATTCATGGCGAAGGAAAAATTCGATCGCAGCAAGCCGCATTGCAACGTCGGCACCATCGGACACATCGATCACGGCAAGACGACCTTGACAGCGGCCATTACGCAAACGCTGGCGAAGCACAATCCCAAGGTGAAGTTCCGGAGCTTCGATTCGATCGACAACGCGCCGGAAGAAAAAGCCCGCGGGATCACGATCGCCGTGGCGCACGTGGAGTATGAGACGGCCAAGCGGCACTACGCCCACGTCGATTGCCCGGGCCACGCCGACTACATCAAGAACATGATCACCGGCGCGGCGCAGATGGACGGGGCGATCCTCGTCGTGGCCGCCACCGATGGCCCCATGCCGCAGACCCGCGAGCATATTCTGCTCGCCCGCCAAGTGGGCGTGCCTTATATCGTTGTCGCGCTGAATAAGGTCGATATGGTGGACGATCCGGAATTGCTCGAGCTGGTGGAGCTCGAAGTACGCGAGCTGCTGACCAGCTACGGATTTCCGGGCAACGATCTCCCCGTCGTCAAGGTCAGCGCGCTGGGAGCGCTGAACAAAGAAGAGAAGTGGGAAAAGACGGTGGACGAGCTGATGGAGGCGGTGGACAGTTATATCCCGCAACCCGTCCGTGAAAAAGATAAGCCCTTCCTGATGCCGATCGAAGACATTTTCTCGATTCAAGGCCGCGGCACGGTGGTGACCGGAAGAATCGAAAAAGGGATCTGCAAGGTCGGCGAGGAAATGGAGATCGTGGGATTCCGCGATACTCGCAAGA
>JAIQFI010000014.1 GCA_020073345.1 Terriglobia bacterium | reverse complement strand
TCGAAGACGATGCGCTCGCCCGGTCCCCAGCGGCGCGTGTCCATCTGATCGTGGAACCGCGCGGGGAATTCTTTCTTGTAATAGTGCGTGTACAGCTCGGGTCGCAGATCGATGTCACGCTGAGCGCGGCGCAGCGCGCGGAAAAACTTGCGCACATCCTCCGGCTCGGGATCGCCGGTGATGAGCGTCGCGATCATGAAGGTGCTGTCGATAATTTTCCGGAATCCCAGTTGCTCCACGAAATAATACGGACCGCTGAACAGCGACGCCGCCGGCGTCTTCCGGTCGATGAGCTGCTCCATGCGGTGGAACAGCAGCCCTTCGGAAAACGACAGGTTGATCTGATCGGGTTTCAGATATTGCTCCAAAGCCTGGATGGTCGAGTAATGGCTGCCGGATTGAAAGCCAACCGAGATCGGTACGCCCGCCAGATCGGCGGGGGTCTTAATCGGCGAATCCGGCGGCACGAAAACACCGGCCGGCGAAACCGAGTAGGCGTCGCGATACAGCTTGCCGTGCCCGTTGGTGGCCGCGACGTTGACCGTCCAGTGGCAGGCGCAACTGATGTCGCTGGTTCGCCCCTTCTCAAAGGTTTGATAGGCGCCAAACTTGTCGCCCAGGTCGTGCTTCTTGCCCTCTTTCGAGTAAAGCTCGTCGCGGAATTCGTAATCCAGGCCCTCGGCGACAAAGTAACCCTTCTCTTCGGCGACCCATTCCTGCAGGCGCATGTGCGGAGCGATGACAAATTTAGCCATAAAGATTAATGATCGCAGATCACTCAAATCCAAGCCACCAGCCGGTTTTCCCGGTATTCAGCCAGGAAATCGCGATTCCAAACCAAGTGCTCTCAGAAGTTATGCGGTAAGATCTCGTGTTTCTCGTACGCAGAAGGAACGCGCACGGTCCTTCGCCGATTTTCTCGAGCCTCGCCGCGAGCCACGATTGGCCGTTTAAGGGCGTAGCGAGCACCACTGGCGTACCGAGGAAAGAAGCCAGCCGGGCGCCGAACTTGGCATCGTCCTGCTGAACCGGCTCCGGCAGCCCGTATGCGTCGCGATAGCGCCTGGCCGCTGCCTGCAGATCGCGAACCGCGATGACCACGCGCGCTACGCCGCCGAAGTCCTGAGTTGTGGGCTTGCCACTCGGATACGCCCGCTGCTCGCGCGGCGTGAAATCGCGGATCATAAACGGAAAGAACATGCCGTTCGGACCGGCGCCCACGTTCGCTGTTTCCCACTCCAGGCGCACACCGTCGGGCCGAGCGCGTCCAGCGCGAACCGGCGTGTTCACGGCGACGCTGGCAGCCTGCAGACGCTTGACCTCGGCTGCCAGGTCCATTGGCCGAACGGCCCACGCGGAGGGTCCTGCGTCATTTTGCATGCGTTTCGACCAGTAATGTGCCGCGACCGCCGCCGGATCGGCTTGGGGCTGGATCGCGATCAGCTCCAGATACGAGCCATCCGGAAAGCTGGTCAGCGCCATCTCCGTGGCATGATTGCTATGCGGCCCGCCGTATTCGGTGGGAATCCCCAGCGCCGCGAGCGTCGACTGCATCGCCTTCAAGTCTTTCCCCGCGACGGTCACATGGTCGATGGTTAAATCCGCAGCCGGCAGCATCATAGGAAGCAGCAACAGCAAGGCAGTACGCACAAATCGAGTATAATTCGTCACGATGACCCGCATTCTCCTCCTGTGCTCCTCGCTGCTGATAGGTCCGCTGTTAACAGGGCAGGTTCAGCGCTACGTGCCCGTCACGCAGCAGATGCTCGAAAACCCGAGCCCCGACGACTGGCTGATGTTCAGCCGGACTTACGACGCCCAGCGCTTCAGCCCGCTGAAGCAGATCACCAAGCAGAACGTCGGCCAGCTCCGCATGACCTGGACACGTGGCATGGGCGCCGGTCAGACCGAGACCATCCCGATCATTCATAACGGCGTCATGTACGTGGTGAATCCCGGAGCCGTTGTACAAGCCCTGGATGCTACTAACGGGAACGTCCTGTGGGAATACAAGCGCAACGTGCCCGCCAACGTCGCCGCCCAGGGACGCACCAAGTCGCTGGCGATTTACCAGGACATCGTGGCCTACACCGCGCCCGACAGTTTCGTGGTCGGCCTGGATGCGCGCACCGGCGAGCCGCGCTGGCAGACTAAGGTCGATTCGCGCGGGAACACGTCCGGACCGCTGATCGTCGAGGGCAAAGTGATCTCCGGCGGCGCCTGCGCGGGCAATCGTGCGAACTGCTACATCTCCGCGCACGACGCCCTCACCGGCAAGGAAGTCTGGCGATTCTATACCACTCCCGCGACAGGCGAACCCGGCGACGAAAGCTGGGCTGGCGCGGCCGTGGACAAGCGGCTGGCATCCACCTGGGGGCTGCCCGGCGCCTACGATCCGGTGCGCAAGATGCTCTATTGGGGCGTTGCCAATCCGATGCCGGACCAGCGCTCGGCGCGTCACGACGGAAATCCCGACGCCGTCTCTCGCACCGCGCCCGCCGACCTCTACAGCAATTCGACCATCGCTCTCGACCCCAACACGGGGAAACTAGCCTGGTATTACCAGCATCTCCCTGGCGACGATTGGGACTCCGATTACACCCATGAACGGACGCTGGTTCGCACGCGTCTGAATCCCGATCCCAAGTTCGTGAAGTGGATTAATCCCGACATTCCGCGCGGGCAGGACGTCGATCTGGCGGTCACCATCGGCGAAGCCGGCGGCCTCTTCGTGCTGGACCGTTCCACGGGAAAGTTTCTCTGGGCCGAGCCGTTCCCGTTTGACGCCCCGGAAAGCGTCATCTCCGGCATCGACGTCAAGACCGGCAGGACGTCCATTAACTGGGACAACGTGTTCAAGACGCCCGGCGAGAAGCACACCATCTGCTACTGGAACACGCGCAGCTACTGGCCCACGGCGTATTCACCGTCGACGAATTCGCTGTACACGTCCTACATCGACAACTGCCGCGAGTTGACTACCGCCGGTCCTGCCGGTCGCGGAGGCTGGAAAGTGGTGCCGCGACCCGGCTCCGATCCCAAGGCTCTCACGGGCCTCGCCAAAATCAACTTGTCGACAGGAGAGATCCTGCGCTTTGACCTCGGCCGCGCTCCCGGCAACGGGGCCATGTTGGCCACAGCGGGGGACCTCGTATTTCACGGGGACATGTCCCGGCGCTTCCGCGCGTTCGATGCGGAGACTGGAAAGCAGCTCTGGGAATCGATCCTGGGCGGGAATGTTTCGGTCAGCACCATCAGCTACGCGGTGAACGGCAAGCAGTACATCGCGGTGATGACGGGCGACAATCTGAAAGTTCCCGAGCTGGCGGCCGAAGTTCCCGAGTTGAAGACTCCCTCCGGGCACAACGCGATTTACGTGTTCAGCTTGCCCTAATCCAGAAAAAACGGCGTCTCGTTTTCGCCGCGCAGGATAAGATCGAACCGATACTCGCCTGCGTTTTCGCGGCGGGCAAACAGCCGCCTGCGCGCCGCAACATCCGCAACGCAGTCCAGCACCGGATCCCGCACTGTATCCGGATCGTCCGCGAAAAACACGGTCGTCACCAGACGATGCGTGAGCCCGATAGCCAAAATCATCAGATTGGCATGTGGACAGCGGTCGCCATAGCTACCCGGGACCACGGTCCGGATCCTATACCATCCCTCGGCGTCCGTGCGGGCTCGTCCCCAGCCGGAGAATCCAGGATCAGCGTCGGGGCAGCTCGAGAAAATACCGTTTGCATCGGGCTGCCAGATTTCGAGGATGGTGTTCCGCGTGGGAACCCCGCCCTCTTGCAGAACCCGCCCGCTAAGGACAATATGCTGGCCACGAGCTGTGCCACCGCGAAAGTGCGTCAAATCGTCGTGGCCCCCGACAAACGACGCCGGGAAAAACGGGCCAATCGTACAGTAAGGAGAAACTACCATCGTCAATCGAGCTCCGGCGTTTGCCGCCGCCCCCTCAGAACAAAATCGCGCCGGAATCCCATCGCGTTCACCTCGCCCATCGACGTTCCCTCGAATTGGAAGATGAGGCGCTCGCGCACGTCGCGATCCGGGACGGCGTTGAGCAACAGATCCGTTTCATTCAGCGGCTCGCCCGGGAAAAAGATTTGCGTCACGAAACGATCCATCCAGCTCCGCCCGAGGATCGAGAAGTGGATGTGCGGTGGCCGCCACCACCAGCCCGATTCGAGCACCGGATACGCTCCGGGCTTGATGGAGAAAAACTGGAACTGGCCCTCGGCATCGGTCATCAGCCGCCCTTCGCCAGTAAAGTTTGGATCGACGGGCGCGTTGTGGCGATCGGCATCGTGAATATACTTGCCGGCTGAGTTGGCCTGCCAGATCTCGACCACCGCGTTCGGAATGGGCGATCCGTCTTCGTCGGTGATGCGTCCGCTGATCTGGATGAGCTGTCCTGTGGCTCTGGGCGCGTCTGCGGCGGCCCTGGACAGATCCATCGGGCCGAGCGCGAACTGGTCAGACGCAATGGGCCCGGTGCGCTCGGAGAGCGTCAATGGCCGGGGAACCAAAGGCGCGAGCGGCGTGCGCGTGAAGCTGAGCGGATAACGATCGATATAGCGCGCCAGCTGCGTATTGTCGTCGTAGGGTTTATAGTCGATTCGCGATCCGGGCATGTGGCTCCTTTGCATTGTAGCCGCCTTTCGCCCGAACCACAGCTTCCTGCTATCATGCCAATCCAGGATGAGTGAAGAGAAGCCGGTTCATCTAGCCCAGCATCCCCAGCACGGATTTGCGTCCGATCAGCCTTACAACACTGGGATCATGGTGGTTGGCGACACGTCACCCCCTCCCTCCCAACGTACGATCGTGATCACCGGGACACCGCGCGGAGGCACTACCATGCTGGCGGAGTGTCTGGCCACCTTAGGCTTGCCCATGGGCATTCCGGTACCTCCACCCGTGGAACAGTTTAATTTCGAGGACCTCGAGTTCCAGAAACTACTTCAGATGGAATCGCCGGGCGAGATTGACATGCCGGGCCTCCGCGCGCTGATCCTCAGCAGGAACACGGATCGGGCCGTGTGGGGCTTCAAGCTTCCAATGGCGCTCAATTCCCTGCCGGTGCTGGAACAGGAACTACGCAATCCGCAATTTATACTTGTGTTTCGTGATGTGGTGGCGGTTTCCTCCCGCGAAGTGGTCTCGGTGGGGTTCGACGCGATGCACGCCATGCGGCGCGCGCTGGTGTGGCAGGAACGCATGCTGGACTTCGTGGAGAACTCCAGGTTGAGGTGCCTGCTGATCTCCTACGAGAAGGCCCTGCAGTTCCCCGACATTGCGCTGGATCTTCTCATTAGTTGGTGCGGCCTGGAGGTATCCGGGAACGTCCGGGACAAGGCTCGCGCGACGATGGAAGCGAATCGCGAACCGTATCTCCGCGCCGTCAGCCAGATACGAAAGGCGGCCGAGTCAATCTAGCCGGCGACACTCGCCCGCAGCCGGGCTACTAAATCGTCCGGAACCTTCAGATTACCTCCGCGGCCGGTCCCCAGAGCAATCTCGGGTTTCGCGGCTCCATGGAAATCCGAGCCGCCGGTGACCAGCAACCCGTGCTGCGCGGCAAGCTCCAGATATAGCGCTGTCTGACTCGGACTATGGTCGCTATGATAGGCTTCGATCGCGTTGAGTCCCGCGGCGCGCAACTCCGGCAGTATCGCCGCCGCGTCCTCGCGCAGGCGAACCGGGTGCGCCAGTGAAGCAATGGCGCCCGCGTCGCGAATATGCCGCACGGCTTCGGCAAACTGGGGCTCGCGCCGGGTGACGTAGCCCTTGGCGGCTTCGTCCAGATACTCGTCGAAGGCTTCCTGCAGGTTGCTCACGTAGCCTTTTTCCAAAAGTAACTGCGCGAAATGCGGGCGTCCGGTCATCCCCCCGCCGCGCGCCCGCACCTCCTCGAGCGTAATATCCAGGCCGAGCTCCCGAAGCCGCGCCACCAGACGCACGTTGCGCTCGCGGCGCGAGGCCTGCAAATCGCCAATCCATCCTCTAAAAACGTCTAAGCCGTCTGGGTTGAGGAAGGCGTTGAGGAAATAGCCCAGCAGGTGCACGGAGTGACCATGCAGCTTGGTGGACAGCTCGATCCCACACACTAATTCGAGCCCCGCCTGCCGCGCCAGCGGCAAGGCTTGATCGTATCCGGAGAACGTATCGTGATCGGTGATACCGAGGATGCGGACGCCGGTGCGGCCCGCCTCGTCCACCAACTGCGCCGGCGAGTAGGTTCCATCCGACGCCGTGGTGTGCGAGTGCAAGTCAATCATGAGTGATCAGGCCCAAACTCTTGAGTGTAAGCCAAACCCTCTCGACGCTCTGCTCGGGTGTTTCGCGCGCGGAATGGATAGTCACCTCGGGCGCTTCCGGAGGTTCGTAAGGATCAGAGATCCCGGTGAAGTGTTCAATCTCGCCGGACAGCGCCTTCTTGTACAGACCTTTCACGTCGCGCCCGATCAGCACGTCCATAGGGCACTCCATGAACACTTCGACGAAGTTGGGGATGCGAGCGCGGACGCTCCGGCGCACTTCGCGATACGGCGAGATGGCGGCGGCGATGGCGATCACGCCGTTGCGCGAAAGCAGCTCACAGACGAAGCCGATGCGGCGGATATTCTCATCGCGGTCCTCGCGGCTGAAGCCCAGGCCCTTGGAAAGATGAGTCCGGACGATGTCGCCATCCAGGAGCTCTACCTTCGCGCCCGCCGCGCGCAGCCGCTCGTGCAGCAGAGTCGAGATGGTGCTCTTGCCGGCGCCGGACAAGCCGGTGAACCATACCGTGCATCCCTTGTGCATCCTTCAGGGTAGCGGCGAGCCTTGGCTAAAGCAATACAAGGTCCCGTCGTAAGTCGGGACGTAGATCCGCCCACCCGCCAGCGCGATTCCGCTGAAATGAGAAAATCCCTGGATGGTCTCGCCGCTCGAGAACAGCACTTTGCCGGTGGCGGCGTCGAGCACGTAAAGCGTCGCGTGCGCCGCCATTTTCACGCGGTCCGCCACGCTGTACTGCGAGCCGCTCGGGCTGATTTGCGCGGGATTGTCGCCATCCGACAACACAAACACCATGCCATTGGCGACGATCGACGGCGTGGGCACCCCCATGTTCACTGAGTTCCACGCGGGCGTGAGCTCGGGCTTTCCGTCTTTCAGTTCCACCCTGAACGCCATCACGCTGCCGTTGGGCGTCTCGCCGTACTTGAGCGGGAACGCCACGCCCGCCGCCGGAGGACCGTCCGCGGGAGCATACAGCCATCGCGTGCCCGACGAATCCTCCCAGGTGGTGAACGCGCCCCAGAATCCCTTGCCGCTCAGGTTCACCTCATCGTTGGCCAGCAGCGGACTGCGATATAGAGGCGTGCGATGATCCGCGCCGCCCAAAGATTTCGAATCGAGCAGAAAGATCACGCCCTCCTTGCCGCTGGCTGCGATCAGCTCCCAGGTCTTGAACGGGAAGACCACTGGGCTGATGTTGCCCATATCCAGATCCTTCTTGGTGATCCAGGCACGATTCGCCGGTGTGTAATAGTCGGCCAGCTTGAGATCTTTGCCGGAAAGCGCGATCACGGAATCCGAATACAGGTTCTTGGAGGGATCGTATGGGCCGTCGCCGGTTTCGAAAACCACGCGGCCATCGCTGGTGACGGCCACGCCCGCGCGCCCCCACACGCCCGATCCAGGCGCTCCCGCCTGGAAGTAGGAGACCTTGCGCTCGGGGCTGCCGAGGTCCATCCCATACACGCCCGACGCGGCTCCGTTGCAGCCCTGCGAAGTGGTGGAGTAGAGCATCCCGTTCACCGCGTTCAGGCTCCACATTTTAGAAAATGCCGGAAGAAACTTGGTGGCCGGAATCAGGTCCTCGCCGCTGATCAGGTTGAATGCGTGGAGCTTCCCATCGCTCGCCAAAACGTACACAGCCTGCCCGCCGGCCGGCGATCCTGCGGGCGCTGGCCCCAGCACGGGCGTCGCCGTGAGAGCGTTGGGGCATAGCCAGGTTGGTGTACGCTGGGGCGCTCCGTCCGCGGCCAGGGTCTTCTGCCAGTAGATCTTGCCCGTGTCCGAATCAACGGCGTAGAGCTTATTGGAGGAACCGGCCACAATCACCAGGTCGCGCACGCCATTGGCCGTGTAGATTTGCGCGCGGGTCAGCGGAGCCGTCAGCCCGTGCATCGCCATGGGAGCGTTGTCGAGCTTGATGCTCCACTCCAGCTTCAGCTTGGGCGCGGTCTCCGGAGTGATCTCGGTTTCGAGCCTGTTCCAGCCGGTGCGCTGCGGGTCTCCTCCAAACGTCGTCCAGGCTCCACGGCTGTATTGGGCGAATGCGGCTCCAGCGAGCAGCGTGCCAACAGCCAGAACTGTCGCGAATCGAGCCGGTGTCATGGCGAAAAACTCACGGCCAGTATATCGCGCGCCCGAGTACCGAGAGAAGCGGGGCGGTAGTGAAAGACATCTCGCAAGTTTGCCGGTTAACCGTCACTTGAGCCCTTCTTACGGATTGAACCGCCATCTCAGGAATCCTCGGCGGAGTTGGGTCGAGCCGTCCGTGGAGATAGCGTCCGGATGCGCCACCATTAGCGTATGCCGACAGTCACGGTATTCGCGACCTTACCTGCAAACGTGAGTACGATATTCTGCACACCGCTTCCGAGCGTTCTCGGCAAGGGTCCGATATTTACCACGTCCGCGCCCGGATACTCGGGCACCGCAGCGAAGTCTAGGACGGGTACGGGAACTCCTGCTACTGTGGCCGTAGCGGAACCAGTAGCGCCCCGGAACCCGGTGCCATAAAGAGACAGGTAAACATCGCCAGGGGCGGTGAGATCCACGTTCACGGGAAGGTCGCGATTGGAAAGATCAAACAAAGAGCTGGTAGTCTGCGCTCCATCCGGAGCGACACGATTGGCAAGTCCAGCTGCGACACCCGAGCCAGTGGAGTTTGCGCTGAACAGACCAGGCGCTACGCGCTCCACCGTGAACGTGCCGGTGATTGTGGCGCCGATGAAAGTGGTCAGTCTCGCTGTGGCATATCCTGGCGCGACACTGTCGGGAATCAGGTAGCCGATCGCGTTCGTCGTGACAAAGTAAATCGGCGCTAGGAGCCTTTGGTTCTGACTATCTGTGATCTCCAGGCTCACGCCGCCGAGACTAGGAGGCCAGGGACGACCAGTAGCCCCGATTAGTTTCGGCGCGATGCCCGAGGCCTCCCCAAAGGCGATCATATCCGGGGCAACCACGTCGGGCCAATAGCTGGCTAAATTCCTAGTCCCGAGGAGGTGAAGGTCCAACGCAAGGTTCAGATGCCCGCCGCCAAGAGCGTAGAGGAATCCGCCGACGGCCGCCGCGCTCAAGAAAGCCCGTCCGAAAGGCAGCCGTGCCGGCGTGGTCCAGACGTTAGTCTCCGGATCATAGGCGTCCACTTCGGCTAAAGCCGTCGGCGTGAAGCCGCTCCCTCCCAACCCTCCCGCCGCATAGAGGATTCCTCCCGCCACCGCCACCCCGAATCCGAGACGTCCTCGCGGCATTTGAGCCAGGTTCGTCCAAGAATCCCGCGCCGGATCATAAGTCTGGGTGACCCTTGTGTCCTTGGCGTGGGGATCTGGATTACCGCCGCCCACGGCGTAGAGCCGACGGCCGACCACGCCGACACCGAAACTCTCCCTGCCTATATTCATGGGAGCACGACCGTACCAGACGCCAGTGGAAGGGTTGTATGCCTCAACTGTATTCAGTCCGTAAGCGGGGTTTGCACCTCCCACCGCATACAGGATGTCATCCACAACACCGACGGCGAGAGCCGTCCTGGCCGTGGGCATGGGAGGTTTGGTGGCCCAAGTATCGGTAACAGGGTCGTAGGCTTCCATTGTGTTGAAGATCACGTCGCGGTCGCCCACATAACCTTCTCCCCCGACGGCGTAAATCAAGCCGTTTACTACTCCCACTGCAAGATGGAACCGTGCAGTGGGCATGGGAGCCTTCGTGGCCCACGTATCGGTGACCGGATCATAGGCCTCCACGGTATTTAGTATTGGGGCAGCACCGGCGGGGGCCAAGCCACCAATGACGTATATGACGCCATTCACTACTCCAATCCCGAAGCGATCCCGGTCCGTTGGCAAGGGGGCTTTGTTGATCCACGCAGAGCTTTGGGAAAACGCACACGAAGCCACAACCAACACCAGCCAGGCGGGTTTCCATCGTTGCACCATGAATTTCCGAACCTTGTGCCTTCGCAAGTACTAACAGCAAGTCGATGACCGGTTGAAAGGGCATTTCTAGGCCATTCATATCGCATTTTCACCGCGGCTTGTGTTTATCGGCTCAGCAGTGGTTTCGCAAGTGGGCCAATAGACTCAATCGAGTACTCCGAGGGTGTTCATTCGACAACGGATCCGTCAGTTCGCAGTGAAATCGGGCGAGTTGGTAGCCAAAATCCCGATATGCGGGCAAACCGGAGATGTGGTGTGACTCGTAACGGCTAACGCAAGGCCCCAACCGCGTCGGTCTTGAAATACTCAGGCAACCCCGGCTTAGTCTCGCGCAAGATTTCAAGCACCGCCCGGCGATCGCTTGCTGAAACCCGCTTGAACTTCTCGCTTTGGTCGCGGCCTGTGAGGACATCGTAGAGACGCCGATAGACCCGCTCCCGGACCTGATCCGGCAGTGCGTCGAAAGCTTCGCTGTAGATCATGTAGCTGAGCGGGTACTTGAACATCCGCTTTTGCAAATCGAAATCGCGCAAGGAGCGACCCTGCCGGTCGCGCGGGCCGCGCAGGGGAAAGGTCTGGGTAAATGTTGACACGCCTGCCACGGGACCGTGGAGCGAGGCTTCGTCGGCGAACAGCATGTACGTCACCAGCGATTGCAGATCAGTCTCCAACTGGGACTTGGCGGTCGCGTCCACCCCACCTGCCTCAACGATGCGTGCTTCCCATCCCGTGCGAATCATCAGATTGGTCATGCGAACCTGATGCTCCAGTGTCATCAGCGCCACGATATCGCTCTGCCCGCTGAGGTAACCGCGGGGGTCGAACTTCTTAGCGAGGCTGGTCAGGTTCTGCGTGTCGCGCAGGTCCAGCACTTCAGGATGAGCCGAATCATGCCCCACCGCGTTCCCGATGTGGCGCATACCTTCGTGCGTACCGGTGACGTACCATCCACCCCAGCGATCCTCCAACGGGGTGCGGTGGTCGGTGATGCGCTGCGCGCCACGAAATGCGGGCATCCCCGAGGCGTCCGTGTAGGACGAAGTGATCATCAGGCCCGCGATGCCCAACGTGCCCGGACTGGTGTGGCACTGCAGGCACGCGTCGCGGCGATCGAATCGCGGAGGATTTTCCGCGCCGTTGAAACTATAGAAGATCACGCCCTGCCTCGGATCGAGCGCCGCCACTTCCAGCAGATCGCTGCCGCGGACAAACCCCACCATGACGTCGTCGCTGAAGTACAGTGCTCGCGGATTGCGAGGTTCGATGCGCGCCGCCTGGAAGCTGGTTTTCGAAAATACCAGAGTCTGAGAATCGGGATTCACCCCTAACGCCCGAAGCAGAGGCGGCAGAGACCCCTCGGCACTTGGGCTGAGGCTAATCTTTCCGCTGGCCAGATCCCGGGTAAGGCGCGTGATGCGGTCGTCTAAAGGACGCGTATCGTATTGAATCGCTGGGTGATCTATGGGGATCAGGGCGGTCTCGCCGGGCGTCTGACCGCTCACCCAGCCGGCCAGGGCGCATCCCAACCCCACCCATCGTCGAGCCAACATGCGTGTCATTCAGGATGCCATCGAGCATTTGACGCGCCAACTCGCTAATCTCTTCCATTCTTTGAACGTGGGTGTCCGGACGACGCCAGGAACGCGCCGTTTAACCCACGGTCCTATGTGAAATCCCCCAAGGACGCGATAGCGCCTGCCGCCTAACCCCGCTAATCTGTTGATCTGTAACCTGCAGGCCATCCGGCACGCCGAGTGCTATGGGTTACTTTGGTTTGCAACGGCCATGTTTCCGATCCTGCATTTTGGCATAGATCCCCCATTTTCAATAGGTTGGTGTATACTAGAGACGGACACGGAATACGCCCCGCTGCCCAATTCCGAGGGAAGTTTTGAGTCATGCGGATCGTCATAGTTCTGGCACGACTTACGTCGTTTTTTGAGGGTTAACGAAATCATGCGAATAAGAATCCTGGTGGGCTGCGCGGCTATCATACTGAGCGTTATAGGGATGTCGGGCCAGGCTCAAAAGGCCGCCCCCGCGGCCACCGTGACCACAGCTGAGGCCGAAAAGACCTTCTTCACTCAATATTGCTACGGTTGCCACAATCAGGCGGCCAAGACGCGGGGAGTGGAATCCGCGTTGCGCATCACCCTTGATTCCCTCGATCCGGCGCACGTCGAAAAAGATCCGGAAGTGTGGGAAAAGGTAGTCCGGAAGCTTCGCGCCGGCATGATGCCCCCATCGGGCATGCCGCGGCCGAAACCGGAGTTCCTCGAATCGGCCATCGTCTTCGCGGAAAACGAATTAGACCGCACCGCTAAACTTCATATTCCTCCTCCCGGCCTGCATCGCATGAACCGCACTGAGTACGCGAATGCGATTAAGGATCTGCTGGACATCCAGATCGACCCGGGCAAGTTCCTGCCGTCCGACGATTCCACGCGGGGCTTCGATAACAACGCGGGCGCACTGGGCATTTCGCCCACGCTGCTCGAAGGCTACGTTTCGGCCGCGGGCAAGATCAGCCGCCTGGCGATCGGCGACGTAAGCACCGCCACCCAGACCACCTACCGGGTAGCGGAAGACACCGATCAGGACTATCACATCGAAGGAATGCCCTTCGGGACCCGCGGCGGCATGCTCGCCGAACACGAATTTCCGGCCGATGGCGAGTACAGCATGAAGATCACCCCCATCAGCAAAGGCAACATGGGGAACACCAACCCGTTCGGCGAAATCCCCGGCGAGAAGCTGGAAGTATTGCTGGATGGCGAGCGCTTACACGTGTTCGACTGGGATAAGGATCGGGTCGCACGCGGCGGCGACGGCACTTTCGATTTCAAATTCCCGGCCAAGGCGGGGCGCCACACGGTGGTGGTGACTTTCCTGGCGACGAATTACGCGCCTGGTAACGACCTGAATGAGCACTTCCTGCGCAGCACCATCGAAACCGGTGGACTTCCTGGATACCGCTTCTTTCCCCACGTGGGCAAGTTCGTGATCGACGGTCCGTACGACGCCAAGGGTGCCAGCGACACCTCCGCCCGCCGCAGGATTTTCGTGTGCAAGCCCGCCAACGCCGGACAGGAAACGGCTTGCGCGCGCCGCATCATCTCCACTCTGGCGCGTAGGGCGTTCCGCCGGCCACTGAAGGATCAGGACACCGAAGTTTTGCTGGGCTTCTACCAGCGGGGACGCAATGAAAAAGATTTCGACACCGGGATTGAGATGGCTCTTCGCCGCATCCTGGCCGACCCCGAATTCGCGTTCCGCAGGGAAACCGAGCCGGCCAACCTGGCCGCCGGGCAAACCTACCGGATCAGCGACCTCGAGCTGGCCTCGCGTTTGTCCTTCTTCATCTGGAGCAGCATCCCCGACGATGAGCTGCTGAATCTGGCCACCCAGAATAAGCTGCGCGACAGCGCGGTTCTGGAGCAGCAGGTTCGCCGCATGCTCAAGGATCCGCGCTCGCAGCAGCTGGTGGCCAACTTCGCCGGCCAATGGCTCAGCTTGCGCGCTCTGCAATCTCAGACTCCGGTACCCTCCGAGTATCCGGATTTCGACGACGTCCTGCGCCAGGCCATGCGGAAAGAAACCGAGCTGTTCGTGAACAGCGTGGTTCAGGAAGACCGTCCGGTGACGGAACTTCTGGATGCCAACTACACCTTCCTGAATGAACGGCTGGCAATGCATTACGGAATCCCGGGCATCTACGGAAGCAATTTCCGCCGCGTGGAGCTGCCGCCGGAGTTCGATACGCGCCGCGGGCTGATCGGGAAGGCGTCCTTTCTCACGGTGTCCTCGGTCCCCAACCGGACTTCGCCCGTCAACCGGGGCAAGTTCACGCTACAGATCTTCCTCGGCGTAGATCCTCCCGCCCCGCCGCCGAACGTAGAGGTCAACCTGAGCGCGGAGAGCAACGTCCATGGGGGCGCCAAACCGACCATGCGCCAGCAGATGGAGATGCATCGTAAGAACGAGCCTTGCGCCAGCTGCCACAAGATCATGGACCCCATCGGACTGACCCTGGAGAACTTCGACGGAATCGGACAATACCGCACGCTGGATGAGGGGAGTCCGATTAATCCCTCCGGGCAGCTGGTGGACGGCACCAAGCTGAACGGCATCGCCGATCTGCGCGGCGCTTTGGTCAAGTACTCGCCCCAATTCGTGCGGGTGGTTACCGAGAAGCTCCTGATCTACGCGCTGGGCCGCGGGACGGAATACTACGACATGCCGCTGGTGCGCTCCATCGTGCACGCGGCCGATAAAGATAAAGACCGGTTTTCTTCTCTGGTGATCGGAGTGGTGAAGAGCCAGCCGTTCCAGATGAATCAGAAACTGGAATCGAGCGGGAATGGGCAGGAACGCGCCTCCCGCTAGGATTTGAGAGCTTATAGAATTTGTTAGGAGAGCGGAAACAATGTTCATAACCAAGAAGTACATACCAAGGCGGACGTTTCTGCGTGGTGCGGGCGTGACCCTGGCGTTGCCGTTCCTGGATTCCATGATCCCGGCGCAGACGCCCTTGAGCAAAACCGCGGCGGTTCCCAAGACGCGCTTCACCGGCATTTTTGTCCCTCACGGGGCGGCGCCTGGCTACTGGATCCCAGAAGGAAGTGTCCTGGATGCCAAGAAGCTCCCCGCTATCATGGAGCCCCTGGCTCCGTTCGTGGACCAAAGTGTGATCATCAGCGGACTGTGGTCGAAGTCAGCGGAACCGCCTCCGGGAGTTACCGGGGCCGACCACTGGGTTGCCGCAGCCTTCCTGGCCGGCGAGAAACCGAAGAAGGCCACCGGTTCGGACATCCACAACGGCGTCACCATCGACCAGATCATCGCCAATCATATAGGCCAGGAGTCTCTGCTGCCTTCGCTGCAGCAGGCCATCGAGGATCCCGGCGCCAATTCGAGCAACTGCGGCGAAGGCTACAGTTGCGCCTATACCAACTCCATTTCCTGGGCCGCCACCAACCTTCCGCTGCCCATGGAGCTGAACCCTCAGGTAGTGTTCGAGCGCCTGTTCGGCGACGTGCAGGCCAAGACTCCGGAAGAACGTGCGGCCCGCCGGGAGCAGGATCGCAGCATCCTGGATTCGATCACCGGCACCTTGACCGCCTTCAAGAAAAGTCTTCCGGCCAGCGATCAACGGCGTGTCGATGACTATGCCGACAGCGTGCGCGAGATTGAGCGGCGCCTGGAAATCGCCAAGAAGGCCAGCGGAACCATGGAAACCCGGGAAGGCATCATTGTGCCCGCCGGCGTGCCCGATTCCTTCGACGAACACATCAAGCTGCAGTTCGACCTGCAGGCGCTGGCTTACCAGGGCGACATTACACGCGTTTCGACGCTGCTCTACGCCCGCGACCTGACCGGCCGCAGCTTCCCGGCCAGCGGCACCAATACCAGTTTCCATGGCGGGTCGCACCACGCCGAGAATCCCGACCGCATCCTCGACTATTCGAAGATCAACCGGTATCACGTTCTCTGTCTGGCATATTTCCTGGACAAGCTCAGGAAGACCCAGGACGGCGATGGCACGCTGCTCGATCACACTCTGGTCTTGTACGGCACCAACATGGGCGACTCCAACCAGCACCTGCACTACGACGTGCCCTACATCCTGGCCGGCGGAGCAGGCGGAAAGCTCAAGGGCGGACGGCACCTGTCCTTCCCCACCAAGACCGTCACCACGGCCAATCTTCTGCTCAGCGTGCTGGATATGTTTGGAGTGAAGCAGGACAAAATCGGGGACGATAGCACGGGCCGGCTCGCTGGCCTCGCTTAATACTCATTGCTCATGCTCACCAGGTCTACAATCACAATGACAAGATCGACGATACGCTTCCGACACGCCGTGGCAGCTTGTGCCGCCATATTAGTGCCCGCGATTTATCTGACAGTACTCAACGCCGCCAATAGCCCCGTGTCCGACGCGGCCATGAAGGGCGACAAGGCGGCCGTGCAGTCGCTGATCCGGCAAAAGGCGGACGTCAACCTTCCGCAGGCCGACGGAGCTACCGCCATCCAGTGGGCTGCGTATCGCAACGACCTGGACATGGCCGACCTGCTGATTGCCGCCGGGGCGGACGTGAAGAAGCCGAATCACGACGGCGCCACGGCTCTGCGACTGGCTAGCACCAACGGAAGCGCAGGCATGATTCAGAAGCTGTTGAAGGCCGGCGCGGACGTAAATGAGCTCAGCCCCAACGGCGAAACTCCGCTGATGTTCGCGGCGCGCAACGGCAACGTGGACGCGATCAAGGTCCTTCTCGACCAGAAGGCCGATGTGAACGCGAAGGAAAAGCTGCGCGGGACCACTCCGTTGATGTGGGCCGCCGAGCAGTCGCATCCCGAGGCGATCAAGCTGCTGCTCGCCAGCGGCGCGGATTACAAGGCTGCCTCGAATTTTGACACCAAAGGCAATCGTGCGTACCTGGCTCCCACCGTGCGGCAGAGAGCCGAATCGGCGCAGGGAGCGGGCGGTTTCGGGGCCGGTGGCTTCGGAGGTCAGGGAAAACAGGCCGGCGGCCGCGGGGCTGGCCAGGGTAAGCAGGGCGGCCGAGGCGGCCAGGGCAAGCAGGCGAAACAGGCCAAGGCTGGCGATGCCGCCGCTACGGAAGAAGATCAGGTGGCGGCGCTCGATGCGGCTGCCGCGGAGTTTTCGTTCGGCCGCACGCGCGACACCGATGGCGGAGGGATCACCCCGCTCGTCTTCGCCACCCGGCAGAACTGCATGGAGTGCGTGAAAATCCTGCTTGAAGCGGGAGCGGACGTCAATCAGGTAACGCACTACGGCTGGACTCCGCTGTTGACGGCAACGCAGAACCGGCACTATAAAATCGGCGCGTACCTGCTCGACCACGGCGCCAATCCGAACATCAAGAACAACGGCGGCTGGTCGCCGCTGTATCTGGCCACCGATAACCGCAATATCGAGAGCGGCGACTATCCGGTCCGCAAGCCCGACATGGACCACCTGGAGTTCATCAATCTGCTGCTGGCCAAGAACGCTGACGTGAACGTCCGCGTGTGCGGAACGCAATCGACGCCCACCAACTGCGTCGGGGACAGCACCGAAACGCGCACCAACTTCACCATGCAGTGGCTTAACGAGGACGGAGCGACGCCTTTCCTGCGCGCCGCGCAGTCGAGCGACGTGGAACTCATGAAGCTGTTGCTGGCCCACGGCGCCGATCCCAAGATCGCCACCCAACGCAACGTCACGGCGCTGGCCGTAGCCGCCGGGATCGCCTGGGTAGAAGGCGTCACCTACGAATGGTCGCGCGAGCAGAATCAGGAAACCGTGAAGATGCTGCTCGACCTGGGCATCGACCCCAACATCCACGACGAAGACGGACGTACTTCGCTGCACGGCGCAGCGCACAAGGGCCGCAACGAGATCATCCAGATGCTGGTCGACCGTGGCGGGGATCTGGAGGCTCACGACAACGGAAGCCGCGATACGGTCAACGGCGCGATGAAGGGCATGACCTGGATCCCGGTGCACTACTCCGAGGGTTTGGTCCGCGTCGGCGTGCAGTCGGCCATCGCGCATCCGGAGACCACGGCGTTCATCAAGAAGCTGATGACGGAAAAGGGCCTTCCCATCCCGGCCGATATCACGTCCTCGATCTGCCTGACCAAGGGCGTCAATGGTTGCCAGTAGGGGTTGCCAATAACCGGCTAGGCCAAGCTAAGAAGCACTTTCCCGCTGGTCGCGCGAGCCTCGAGATCCCGATGCGCCTGGGCCACGTCAGCGAGCGCGTATTCGCGGTCAATACGCAGGCGGAGCCTGCCCTCGGCGATCCAGCGGAACACGTCGTTCGAGCGCCACGCCAGCTCCTTTGGATCAGAGATGTGCGTGTTCAGCGTCGGGCGCGCCAGGAATAGCGAACCTCTACTCGTTAGCCCTCGGGTGTCAAATGGTTCGATCTGTCCGCTCGAAACTCCGAAGTGGACCATCATGCCGCGCGGCTTCAGGCAATCCAGACCCTTCAGGAACGTGGCTTGGCCAACGGAGTCGTAGACCACATCGACGCCCTTGCCGCCTGTAAGCTTTTTCACTTCCGCGACCCAATCCACCTGGTCGTATAGAAGAGCTTCGCTGGCGCCGGCTTCACGAGCCAGCTCAGCCTTGGCCGGAGTCCCCGCCGTGCCGATCGCGCGAGCCCCCAGCATCGCCGCCATCTGTACGAGTAACCGGCCTGTGCCGCCCGCGGCAGCGTGAATCAGCGCGGCGTGGCCGCCCTTGAGAGGGAACGTCGAGTGCGACAGGTAATGCGCAGTCATGCCCTGAAGCATGGCGGCTGCCGCCGTACGAAAGTCGATGCCATCGGGGATCCGGACCAGCATTTTCGCAGGAACCGCCGCGTATTCCGCGTACGATCCGCGCACCATGCACCAGGCCACTCGATCTCCCGGCGCAAATGAGGATGAGTTCGATTGTTCTACAGTCCCAGCGCCTTCCGAGCCCAGCACAGCGGGAGCCGGAATCTTGTTGATGCCGCTGCGCTGGTTGAGGTCGGTGAAATTGACGCCCGATACGGCGACCTTAACCAGAACTTCGTCATTTTTTGGTTCAGGGACAGGGCGATCGCCGAAGCGCAAAACCTCCGGCCCGCCGGTTTGCTCAATGTAAACGGCTTTCATTAGACTCCCCGAAAAATAGGCTTTCGCTTTTCCATAAACGCCCGGCGGCCCTCGCGATAGTCGGCGCTTTCAAAACACTGCTTCACTAGCGCGTCGCATGCCGCAATGTCCGGTTCATCGCGACGGAGCTCCCGCACGATGCGCTTCACCGCCCGGATCGTCAACGGAGCATTTCCCGCGACGGTTTCCGCCAGGTCCCGGACGTAGCTCTCGATTTCGGCGTCCGGCACCACGTGATTGACCAGACCGGTTTGCGCGGCTTTGGCGGAATCGAACTGACGCGCGGTCAGAAGCAGTTCGGTCACGAACTGCGGACCCACCAGATCCATGATCCGCCGAACATTGGCGTATCCGTAGCCCAGGCCGAGCTTGGCCGCCGGCACGCCGAAACGCGCCGCGTCGTTGGCGATGCGCAGGTCGCAGCACACCGCGATGCCGAGGCCGCCTCCCACGCAGTATCCGCGGATCATGGCGATGGTGGGCTTCGAACATTCGCCCAGCGCCTGCCCGAACCGGTCCACCGCAGCGTTGTATTCGGCCACGGCGTCCAGCGTGTCGCGTTCGCTTTCGAATTTCGAAATATCGGCGCCGGAGACGAATGCCTTGCCGCCCGCGCCCGTAAGCACGATCACGCGCACCGCACCATCCTGTTCGAACTGCTCCAGCGCGGTAGTCGCGGCCCGCCACATGTCAAGCGACATCGCATTGTGACGCTCCGGATTATTGAACGTCAGCGTGCCAATGCGGCCGTCCGTCGTTGAGAGTATTTTATCCACGTTTATACGATTTCCCGGCTCCGTAGGTCGTCGATCTCCGCTGGCTTAAGACCCAGCGAGCCGAGGATCTCGTCGGTGTGCTCACCGGGTTCCGGCGGCCGACGGGTCAGCTCGTGCGGCGTGCGCGACAACCGCACCGCCTGCGCGACTACCTTCAGCGGATGAAAGTAGGGCGAGTCGATCTCATCCACCATCTTCAAATGCTCCACCTGCGGATCGGCGAATACCTGATCCACCGAATAGATCCGTCCGCACGGCACGCCGGCCGCGTTCAGACGCTCGATCCAAGTGGCGCTATCCGTCGACGCCAGCCGCCGCTCGATCTCCGCTGTGAGCACATCGCGATTCTCGGAACGCAGCGCGGCGCTTGTATATCGGGGGTCCGCAAGTAACTCGGGCGCGCCGATCGCGGGACACAATCGCTCCCACATCTTCTGGCCGCTGGCTCCGATGTTGATATGGCCGTCGGCCGTCTTGAACGCCCCCGTCGGAATGTACAACGGATGATTGTTGCCGGCCTGTTTAGGTACCTCGCCCGCGTTCAGCCAGCGCGAGGCTTGGAAATCCAGCATGAAAATCTGCGCCGCCAGCAGAGACGTGGTAACCCACTGGCCCTCTCCGGAAGTCTGCCGTTCGACTAACGCCAACAGAACACCCTGCGCGCACAGGATACCGGCACAGAGATCGGCAATCGGGATACCAGCGCGCACCGGACTCTGCCCCGGCAGCCCTGTCACCGACATGAACCCGCCCATCCCCTGCGCGATCTGATCGAACCCCGGCCGGTCGCGATAAGGGCCGTCCTCACCGAAGCCGGAAATACTCGCGTAGACCAGGCGCTTGTTGACCGCGCGCATGGCAGGGTAATCGATTCCCAGCCGCCATTTCACCTCGGGCCGATAGTTTTCGAGCATTACATCTGAGCTCTGAACTAAGCGCTTCAGGATCGCGACGCCCTCGGGAGCTTTCAGATTGAGCGAAAGGCTGCGCTTGTTGCGGTGCAGATTCTGGAAATCCGGGCTATGGCGCTCGCCGCCTCCGAAGGGATCGACGTCGTCCTGCGCGGGCTGCTCGATCTTGATCACATCGGCGCCCCAGTCGGCCAGTTGGCGAACCGCCGTCGGCCCGGAGCGCACGCGCGTCAGATCGAGCACGCGAATAGAGGCGAGTGGTCCCATGCTTCGGCTATTATAAAGGGTCGCAAGCATATGGGCAGACGCGTGAGCATCGAAATACCGGGGTTCGAGCACGACAATCCCATTCCAGCCGCGTGCCGCGTCGGACCGTTCCTGATCACCAGCGGCGTGTCGGGCAAGGAACCGTATACCGGCAAGTACCCCGAGGGCATCGAGGCGCAATGCGCACAGATGTTTTCGAGCGTACGCGAAATTCTGAAGGTCGCCGGAGCCACGCCGGAAGACATCGCCAAGATCAACGTGTGGATCAAGGATCGCGCGCTGCGCCCGCACGTCAACAAGGAATGGCTGGCGATGTTCCCGGATCCGCATTCGCGTCCCGCTCGGCACACGTTTCCGGCGCCCGATCTGCCTCCCGGGATGCTGGTGCAATGCGAAGTGATCGCGTTCGTGGGCTGAGGTCGAAGCGATGATCTCCATAGCAGAAGCTATACCGCTCGCGAACAAAGCGTTACAAGACGATGATGTCGCAGGCTTCCGACAGTTGCTGGACCGATGTCCGGAACTGAGAGCCGGAATCAACGAACCCGTCTCGCACTTCGATTCGCCGCTCATTAACCACGTCCGCAGCGAGGCGATGCTCGAAGCTCTGCTCGACGCGGGCGCGAACCTCAACGCCCGCAGCCAATGGTGGGCTGGAGGATTTGGACTGCTCGATACCGCCGAACCTGCACTGGCCGAGCGTGCGATCGAGCGGGGCGCACTAGTCACGGTCCATGCGGCGGCGCGGCTGGGCATGATCGATCGGCTCAAGGAACTGATTGCAGCGGATCCAACCTTGGTTCACGCGCGAGGAGGAGATGGACAAACCCCGCTCCATTTCGCTTCGACGATCGAGATCGCTGCGTATCTGCTCGATCAGGGCGCCGATATTAACGCGCGCGATGTGGATCACGAGTCGACTCCGGCGCAATATATGGTGCGATCGCGCCCCGAGGTCGCCCGGCATCTGATCAGTCGCGGCGCGAAATCGGACCTCCTGATGGCGGCCGCGCTGGGCGATCTTGCCTTGGTTGAGAAACATCTGCTGAGCGACTTTGAATGCATTCGCATGCGCGTGAACGATCAGTACTTCCCCAAGAGCAACTTCCATGGGGGCGGCACCATCTATCAATGGGAACTCGGATGGCATGTTTCCGCGTGTCAGGTGGCCAAAAAGTTCGGCCACTCGCACGTACTCAACCTCCTGATGGAACGGTGCCCCGATGATGAGAAGTTGCTCAATGCCTGCTGGCTGCACGATGAAGCGCTGGTGAAGTCCCTGGTTGCCGCGCATCCCAATCTCGCCGCCGATCTGCCTGCCGAAGGTCGCCGGCAGCTGGCGCATGCCGCCAGAAACAATGACCCGATAGCCGCCAGTCTGATGCTGACTGCCGGCCTGCCCGTTGAAAGCTTCGGCCAGCATCATGCTACGCCTCTGCATTGGGCTGCGTGGCACGGAAGGGCGGAGTTGGTTCGACAGATTCTGGCTCATGGCGGGCCGATCGAGAATTCCGACAACGATTACAAAGTCACCCCGCTGAATTGGGCGATCCACGGGTCTCAGAGCGGATGGTATCGGGAAGCGGGCGATTACCCCGCGACGGTCAAAGTTTTGCTCGATGCAGGTGCGCGCATGCCCGACAAGCTCGGAGGCACCGAGGCAGTGCAAGAAGTCTTGCGCCGGCATGGATTGAAGTGACCGTCATTCTCAATTCGATCCTCAGTGTGAGACGATTCCTAGTGGAGATTTAGCTATGATCATCGATATTCACGCCCACGTCTGCGCTGCTCCGGAGCTGTACCAGTGGAAAGCGAACCAGATGTCGGCGCGCGGGGCGCACGGATTCGCGCCCAAGAAATTCACCGACGAGTGGGTCCGCGACCACCCCGACACCAAGCGCAACCTGCGCGTCATGGATACGGTTGGGACCGATGTGCAGTTTCTTTCACCCCGGCCCTTCCAGCTCATGCACGCCGAGAAACCCGTCAAGATCATGGAAGGGTGGGCGGTGGCCAATCACGACTACATCGCCCAGCAAGTGAAAGCGTTCCCCAACCGCTTTCAAGGCGTGTGCGCGATTCCGCAGGCCCCCGGTGCACCCATAACGCTCGGCTTCCCGGAAATCGACCGCTGCGTCAAGGATCTCGGATTCATCGGGCTGTTGATTGACACGGACCCGGGCGAAGGCGACAACAGCACGCCCACGCTCGGCGACGAATACTGGTATCCACTGTGGGAAAAGATGGTGCAGTTGGATCTCCCCGGCCTGATCCATTCCACTGGCTGCAAGCACGGGCGCGAAAACTATAGCCAGCATTTCATCACCGAAGAGAGTCTGGCGATTCTCTCGATCGTGAATTCGCGCGTGCTGCAGGATTTTCCGAAGCTGAAGATCATCGTTTCGCACGGCGGCGGATCGGTTCCTTACCAGATCGGGCGCTGGCAGGCCGATTACGTCCTCAAAGGCGGCGGTACGGTCGACGAATTCAATCGCCGTCTGAGCATGCTGTACTTCGATACGTGCCTGCACGCGCGCAAGTCGCTCGAGTTGCTGCTGGGCATTGCCGGCAGCCAGCACGTCATGTTCGGAACCGAGAATCCGGGCTCGGGATCGGCGCCGAATCCGGAAACCGGCAAGCCCTTTGACGACATCAAACCCCTCATTGATGCCATTCAGACGTTGACTGACGAAGACCGCCGCAACATCTTCGAAGAGAATGCCCGCCGGCTGTTCTCCCGACTGAAGATTCCGAGATCCCAGGACGCGGCCCAAACGGTATCGAGATAACGCCATGGCCAAGATCACCTTCGGACTCGGCACCTCGCACGGTCCTATGCTCTCGATTCCGCCCGAGTACTGGAAGGATCGAGTATCCTTCGATCGCGAGAATCCCCGGCATTTTTACAAGGGCAAGACCTACAACTTCAATCAGATGGTCGAGCTGCATAAGAGCGCCCGTCTGGAAGACCAGATCACGCCCGAAGTCAGCCTCGAACGGCACAATCGCAACCAGAATGCGATCCGCCAGCTCGCCGATTATTTCGATCAGCACCGCCCGGACATCGCGATCGTCGTCGGAAACGACCAGATGGAGATCTTCACCGATCAGCACGTCCCCGCATTCGCGGTCTTCTGGGGCGATCACGTGGAAGGTCACCCCCGCTCGCCCGAGTTTCTGGCGAAGCTCAATCCCGCCGTGGCGCGGGCCGAAGCCGACCGCACGCCCCCAGTTCACACCGACTATCCGTGTTCGCCCGAGCTCGGCAAGCACGTCATCCAGAGCGTGATCACGGACGGCTTCGACGTCGCGCAGCTCACCAAGCTCCCGACCGGCGAGATCGGATCGAACGCCGTGCCGCACGCCTATGGATTCGTGTACCGCCGCATCATGCGCGATAAGGTGCCGCTACAGGTGCCGGTATTCGTCAACACGTTCTATCCGCCCAACCAGCCGCCTGCCGGACGATGCTTCCAGTTCGGCCGGGCTTTGGCGCGCGCCATTAAGTCCTGGCCCGAGGACATCAAGGTCGCCTTCATCGCCTCCGGCGGCATGACGCACTTTGTGCTCGATGAGGCCTTCGATCACGAACTACTCGATGCGATGCAGGCCGGTGACGCCGCCAAGCTGGCCGACATTCCGGAAAACATGTTCCAGGCGGGGACATCCGAGATCAAGAACTGGATCGTGGTGGCGGGCGTCATGGCCGAGGCCGGGCTCAAAATGAGCCTCGTGGACTATGTACCGTGTTATCGATCCGAAGCGGGCACGGGAAGCGCGATGGGCTTCGCCCGGTGGTGCTAGTATTGCTCCCATGAACCGGCGCATCGCATTGTTCGCGATCCTCCTGGCGGCTCGTGCCGCGTCGGCGCAACAGCTCCAAAAAATCACCATCAACTACGCCACGCGCACCGGCCAAGTCTGGCCGCTCTACATCGCCAAAGAGGGCGGATATTACCAGAAGTACGGACTGGACGCGTCGTTGGTCTTCGCGATTCACCCCGCGGCCGTCGCGATGGTTGTCAGCGGCGAAGCCGTGATGACTCCCTACACGCTGGAGCAGTCCATGACGGCCTCCTACAAGGACGGGTCCCTGGTGGTCCTGGGGAGTCCCTTTAAGAAGAGCCTCTTCGCCCTCATGGCGACCAAGGATATCAAGCGCGTCCAGGATCTCAAGGGCAAACGGATTGGCGTGAGCCAGGTGGGCGACGCGCCCTACAACTACACCAACGGTCTGCTTGCCAAGGCTGGCTTGAAGCCGAGAGATGTTCAGTGGCTTCCCACCGGCGGCGACGTCAGTACTCGCGCCACGGCCCTTCTGACCGGGCGCGTCGACGCCACTATGATCACAGCGCCGGTGTACTTCAAGATCGAACAGGACGGCTACTCTAACCTGGGTAACATCAGCGACTACGACGATATCTATGCCCCGTCCGTGTACTTATTCCGGAAGGCCACCATCGCCGCCAATCCCAAACTCCCCGAACTGCTGATGAAGGCCCACGCCGAGGCGATCAAGCGTTTCTACGATGACAAGGCCTTCGCGCTCAAGGCGTATCTGGCCTGGGACAAGCAGGATCCCGCCGAGCTCGAGCGCACCTACGATCATTACAAGCAAGTGAACACCTATGAACGAGTGCCCTACCTTCCGGCCGCCGCGGTGAAATACATCCTGGAGCATGTTGCCGATCCGCAGATCGCCGCGCAGATGCGGGTGTTCGATTTTCGCAAGGTAATCGACAACAGCCTGGTGGATCGCTTAGTGAAAGAAGGCTTCTTCGAGAGCTTGTTCGGTCCTGAAATCAAGGCTGAAGAAGATCGCAAAGCAAAACTCGCCTTCCGGTAGGTGTGTCTTGTTGTAGGGAGCCCTGTGGTGCCGATCCGGTCGCACCATCAGTAGAGCATCACCCCGGCAGGGTGATCTCGAAGCGGGAGCCCGCGCCGGGCGAGCTGTGCACTTCTACGCTCGACCCATGGGCGCGCGCGATAGTTTGCGCGATCGAAAGCCCCAAACCGGCGCCTCCCCCATTGCGCGACTCTGAAGCCCGATAGAAGCGCTCAAAGATGTGCGGCAGCGCGTCCGGATCGATCCCCGAGCCCGAGTCTTCGACCGCCAGAACTATGGCACGGTCCGATACTGCCGTCGACACGTTCACCTTGCCTGCCGCAGGCGTGTGCTTCAGAGCATTGTCGATCAGGATCAGCAGCAGCCGCCGGATCCCTGCGTCGTTGGCGCGCGCGACGGCGGGCTTGGCCACCAGTGACGCACGAAGCTCGACGCCTTTCTCCTCGGCTAACGGGGCGCTCAGTTCCACCACCTGCTGCACAACAGTATTGAGATCGATGGATCGCAAGGGGATCGCATGGCCGCCGACATCTTCGCGAGCCAGTTCCAACAGGGAACCCGTTAAATCGGTCATCCGGTCGGCTTCCCGTTCGATGTCCAGCAGCGCGCGCCGGTATTCTTCGGGGGTGCGCTCGCGGCGGAGCATCAGTTCGGCAGTCGAGCGAATGAGCGCAACCGGCGTGCGCAGCTCGTGTGAGGCGTCGGCGGTGAACTGATGAATGCGGCCGACCGCCTTCTCCAGGCGGACCAGAAGATCGTTCCAGGCTTCGGACAGCCTCTGGATCTCATCGCCGGTACGAGGCACGGGAAGCCGCTTGGAAAGACTGGTCACGCTGATGGATCGCGCCGCATGGGTGATCTCATCCACAGGACGAAGAGCCCGGCGGCTGAGCCAGTAACCGCCCAGGCAGGCGATCAGCAGCACGCCGGGTGCGGTGGCGAACAGCAGATTGCGGAAATCGCGGACGATGGACTGTACCCGATCGAGCGAAGCTCCCACTGTGGCGGTGTAAGTCTGCCCTCCGTAACGAATGTCCGCCGTGTACAACCGCAGCGTCCTGCCTTTACGTGCCACGGCCCCATACCCCGCCGCGACCTTCTCAAAGATCGGCTCACTGTCCAAGGGCAGCAGCAATGCGCCGGAGCTGTCGCGGAGCTGGATCAAGCTGCCATCGGGAATCTCACGTGTGAATTCGGCCAGCTCCACTCGCAGCTGCTTCGCGTCGGACTCGGGTCCCTCGATCTGGAATACGGTCTGAAGTCCCGCGATTTCCTGAGCCAGACTCTCGTCGACGCCGGCCATCAGACGATTCTCGAGCAATAGCCAGATTCCGGCACCGAACAGGGCCAATCCGGCGAGCAGGACGGCTGCGTACCACGCGGTAAGCCGCTGGCCGACGGACCAGGTCCTCACATTTCCTCCATGCGGAGCGCGTACCCGACTCCGCGAACGGTTTGCAGAAGCTTGGACTCGCCGGGCAGCTCGATCTTACTGCGCAACAGGCGCATGAAGGCGTCCAAGGTGTTGCTCTCGATATCGGCGCCGTGGCCCCAGACGCTTTCGATCACCCGCTCGCGCGGCACCACACGGCCCGAGTGGCGCATCAGCAGTTCGAGGATGGCGAATTCAGTGCGGGTCAACGTCAGGGTGCGCCTGCCTCGGCGAACTTCGCGCGTGCCGGGGTCGAGCGACAGATCGGCTGTCTGCAGATGCGCGGGCTGCGGGATCGGGCCGCGCCGGGACACCGCGCGAATGCGCGCGAACAACACGTCGAAGGAGAACGGCTTGGTCAGATAGTCGTCCGCGCCGAGATTCAGGCCCTCGACGACATCTTGGGCGCTGTCGCGTGCAGTCAGCAGCAGAATCGGCGTGCGATTCTTTTCACTGCGCAGGCGGCGAACAACCGTGAAACCGTCATTTCCTGGAAGCATGACGTCAAGCAGGATCACGTCGAACTCTCCGCTGTGGGCCAGCGCCAGACCGTCCCGGCCGTCGAGGGCAACGGTGACGGAGTGCCCTTCCTCGTGCAGCGCCTGGCACAAGACCCCCGCCAGCTTGCTTTCGTCTTCGACGACCAGAATCCGCATCGCCTACCACCATCCTAGCTCGGGGTGTCTGAAGATTTCGTGAAAGAGGCGTGCCTCCCTGAAAGAAGCGGCGCTTTCAGTGTATTTTCAGATTTGTGTTTCTTACTGGGAGATAGCCAAAATGCGAAACGCCGTGCTGGTAGCCGTGCTGTGCTTGCCCCTGGGTTTGAGGGGACAGCCACAGTCCCCGCTCTCGATTGATTTGGCCGACGCGCTCAAGCGCGCCCGGGAGTACAACCCACTGTTTCTGGCGGCGGGCGTCGCGACGTCGCTGGCGCGCGAAGACAAGGTTCAGGCGAGAGCAGCGCTGTTGCCCACCGTGGAGGCCGTCAACGGAGTCCTCTACACGCAGGGCAACGCCACGGATACAGGGGTCTTCGTGGCAAACAACGGCGTGCACGTTTATGACGAGCAGGCGGCCGTCCACGCCGAAGTGTTTTCCTTCGGCAAACAAGCGGAATACAGGCGGGCGATCGCCGCGGAAGCGGCCGCGAGGGCGCGGCAGGACGTCGCGCAGCGGGGACTCGCGGCCACTGTGATCACCAGCTATTACGGCCTGGTGACAGCGCAGCGGCACCTAGTGAACGCCCGGCGGAGCCTGGATGAGGCACGCAATTTCGAGGACATTACGCGCAAACAGGAACAAGGCGGCGAGGCCGCGCGAGCCGACGTGGTGAAGGCGCAATTCACGCGCACCCAGCGCGAGCGGGAATTATCGGAAGCTCAGACCAACGTGGAGAAGGCCACGCTGGCTGTGGCCGTGCTCATTTTCGCGGATCTGAACCAGCCGTTCAGGGTGGTGGACGATTTAAAACCCGACACGCCAGTCGCGGCGCCGCCGGAAATCCGCCAGGAAGCTGTGGCGAGCAGTCCCGACATTCGCGCGGCGCAATCCAGCGTGGACCAGGCGGCCTTCGGGATCAAAGCGGCGCGCGCCGGGTACCTGCCGACCTTCAGCATCGATTACTTTTATGGAATCGACGCTCACCAGTGGGCCGTACGCGATCCGGAAGGCCACCGGAACCTGGGCAATGTCGTTCAAGCCACGGTGACGGTCCCCGTGTGGAATTGGGGATCGACCCGCAGCAAGGTACGCCAGGCCGAGCTGCAGCGGCAACAGGCCCAGCTCGACCTCCGTTTCGCGCAGCGCCAGATTGATGCCAACACCAGCGCGTTTTACCTGGAGGCGCAGGCGGCGCGGGCGCAGATCCAATCCTTACGCGGCTCGGCCGATCTGGCGGAAGAAAGTCTCCGCCTGACGCTGCTACGATACCAGGCGGGCGAGGCCACGGCGCTGGAGGTCGTGGATTCCCAGAGCACGGTCGCCGACGCACGCAACGCTTACGATGACGGGCTAGCGCGCTACCGTCTGGCGCAGGGCAATATCGAAATCCTGACGGGAAGGTACTAGGACAATGAACTGGCAACCGAAAACCGCGGGACTGCTTCTGAGTTTGCTGCTGGCGAGCTGTTCGTCGAATAAGGAAGACGCCAAGAAAGAGGAAGAACCGGTCCGGCCGGTGGAGCTGACGGAAGTCAAACGCGATTCCATCGATCGCATCATCGCCGTGGATGGCGTTCTGCGCGCGCTGAATCAATCCGGAGTGACGTCCAAGATCAGCGCTCCCGTGAAGCGGTTCCTGGTGACTCGCGGCGATCACGTGAGGCAGGGTCAACTGATCGCTGAGCTGGAGAATCGCGACCTGGCGGCTGCCGTCACGGACGCCAAAGGGGCCGTGGAGCAAGCGGAAGCGACGCTTCGCAACGTCTCCAATGCGTCGGTTCCGGACGAGCTCAGCAAGGCTCAGGCGGACGTGACAGCGGCCAGACAGGCCATGGATGCGGCGCAGAAGCTGGTCGAAAGCAGAACACAGCTTCTGCAACAAGGGGCGATCGCACGCCGCTTGGTGGACGAGGCCGGCGTCGCGTACGCGCAGGCCAAGAGCCAGTTTGATACCGCGCAGACGCATTTGACCTCGGTCCAGGCGGTCGGCCGCGTGGAGAACGTGAAAGTAGTCGCGGCCCAGCTGGATTCGGCCAAAGGGAAACTGGAGGCGGCGCAAGCACAGCTGTCCTATGCGCAGATTTACAGTCCGATTTCCGGCGTGGTCGCGGAACGCCCGGTGTTCGAAGGCGAGCTGGCGGTTCCGGGTATGCCGCTGATGACCATCCTGGATATTTCGAGCGTGATCGCGCGCGTGAATGTGCCGCAGGCGCAGGCCGGATACGTCAAGGTCGGCCAGGCGGCGCGCATCATTTCGGTAGACGGCATCGAAGCCGCGGGGAAGGTGACGATTGTGAGCCCCGCAGTGGATCCGCAAGGGACCACGCTCGAAGTATGGGTGCAGGCCGCAAATCCGGGGGAGAAACTGCGCCCGGGCGGCACCGTGCACGTGACCGTCAACGCCGAAACCGTGCGCAACGCGGTTGTGGTTCCGCCGGCGGCTTTGCTTCCGTCTTCAGAAGGTGGAACGTCTGTTTTCGTGGTTGGCCAGGACATGGTGGCGCACGAGCACAAAGTTCAGGTGGGCATCCGCACGCCGGAACAGGCGCAGGTTCTGACCGGCCTGGATGCCGGCACGCGAGTGATCGTCGCCGGTGGGTTGGGACTGCAGGACGGCGCAAAAGTGAAACTGGCCGAAGCCGAGAAGAAAGAGGACGACAAGGAAGAGAAGGGATCCAAAGGCGGCGAGAAGGAAAAATGAGCGATCGTTCTCTCATCCTGGATCGCGTCGCGGAATACGAGCACTGGACGGCACGCCACGCCAAATCGATCATCTTCGTGATCCTGACGCTAGTGGCCGCGGGCGCCTATCAGGCTTTCAACATTCCGGTGGCCGTGTTCCCGGAGACCGACTTCCCGCGCATCGTGATCGGCGCCGACAACGGCGTAACGCCGATCGACCAGATGCTGGTCACGGTGACGCGAGTTCTGGAAGAAGCGGTGAACGGAATTCAGGGACTGGAGCGTGTCCAGTCCGTCACCAGCAGGGGCTCGGCGGAAGTCGACCTGTTTTTCAACTGGGACGTGGAGATGAACCAGACGCTGGAGCGCGTGAATGCCGCTCTGGCGCGGGCGCAGCCGAGCCTGCCGCCCACCGCCAAACTGACGGCACAACGCCTGACGTTTGCGGCCTTCCCTATCATCGGGTATAGCCTCACTTCGGAGACGGTTCCGCAAACCCGTCTGTGGGAGCTGGCGACCTATGAAATGAAACCGCGGCTGAACCGTCTGAATGGCGTGGCCACGGTGATCGTGCAGGGCGGTCGCGAACCGGAGTTCGAGATTCGCCTGGATCCCGCCAAGATGTTGCAGACGGCAGTGACGGTTCCGGCAATCCTGGACGGACTGAAGCGCAGCAATCTGATCGATTCTCCGGGGCTGCTCGAAAAGGATCAGGCGCTGGTGCTCGGCTTGGTCAGCGGACAGGCGCGGACGCCGGAGGAAATCGGGCAGATTGTGCTCAAGACTACGCCCGCGGGCCTTCCGGTGCGCATCGGCGACGTCGCGCAAGTCTTGAACTCGGTGAAGCCGGTCTATACGATCGTGCGCGCCAATGGCAAGTCGGCCGTGCTGCTCAATGTCAACCGCCAGCCGGACGGGAATACCGTTGAGGTAGCCAACGAAGTTCACGACGAGATCGAAGCGATCCGCAAGGATTTGCCGCACGGAATCGAATTGCAGCCGTTCTACGATCAGTCGGAGATCGTGCAGGCATCCATCGAGAGCGTGCGCGATGCGATCCTGATCGGGCTGATTCTGGCGTCGATCATCATGGTCGTATTCCTGCACGATTGGGGCACCTCCCTGGTGGCCGGACTGGTGATACCGGCTACCATCGCGGTCACCTTTATCGTGCTGCGCGTGGTTGGCCAGACCTTCAACCTGATGACGCTGGGCGGCTTGGCGGCCGCGGTGGGACTGGTGATCGACGATGCCATCGTGGTGGTGGAGAACATCGTGATGCACCGCGACCATGGGCACGGCCGGGCAGATGCGATTCGCAATGCGATCAGCGAGATCAGCAAGCCGTTGGTGGGCTCAACCGTGACGCCTATCGTGGTTTTCCTGCCGCTGATCGCGATTGCCGGAGTCACCGGAGTCTTCTTCCGCGCGCTGGCGATCACGGTGGGGGTGGCGCTGCTGGCGTCGCTGGGACTGGCGCTGACCTGGACGCCGACGCTGAGCCATTTCTTTATTCGCGAGAAACCGCACACACCCGATGGAGCCCCGGCGAATCCGGAAGAGGCACGAGGATTGTTCGGCGGACTGGTCCGGATCTACGCCAAGGTTCTTCGAGCCGCTCTGGCGCATCCCATCTTGCTCGTGGTTCTGATCGTCGCGGTGATCGGCGGATCCTATTTCTGTTACCAGGCGCTCGGCAGCGATCTTCTTCCAGCCATGGACGAAGGCGGATTTATTCTCGACTACTTGATGCCGGCGGGGTCTTCTCTTGCGGAAACCGACAAAGTGCTCCTGAAGGTGCAGGACATTATCAATGCCACTCCGGAAGTGGAGAACACATCGCTGCGAACGGGATTGCAGCTAGGCCTTGCCCAAGTGACCGAAGCGAATCGCGGCGACTTCACCGTGCGGCTCAAGAAAAAACGCAGCCGCACGGCGGACGAAGTGATTGCGGACCTGCGCTCGAAGATCAACGAACAGTTGCCGTTGCTGGACGTGGAATTCCCGCAGTTGCTCTCCGACATGATCGGAGATCTGACCAGCTCGCCGGAACCGATCGAGATCAAGCTTTTCTCTCAGAATCAAGCCCTGCTGAGCGAATGGGCGCCGAAGGTGGGAGAGGAGATCAAAAAGATCAAAGGCGTGGTGGATGTGCTGGACGGGATTGAGAACACCATCAGCGGACCGGCTATGACCTTCAAGGTGGATCCTGCGGCGGCGGCGCGCGCCGGATTTACGGCTGAAGAAATCGAATTGGATACCAGCGCGCTGCTGCAAGGCGAGCCGGCCGACATTCCTGTGGTGGCCAACGACCGGCCGTACACGATTCGGGTGCGGTATCCGCAGCAGGCGCGCTCCTCGATCAACGAGATCCGCGACACGTTGCTGGTGAATTCCACCGGGAAAACATCGACACTGGGCGCGCTGGCGACGATTACCGAGCTGCCGGGCCAAACGGAGGTCCGCCGCGAGAATCTGCAACGGGACGTCGCGGTGACCGCGCGGCTGGAGGATCTGAGCCTGGGCGAGGGCATTGCGGCCGTGCAGAAGGCCATCGCGAAGTTGAACCTTCCCGTGACGATTCGCGTCGAATACGGGGGGGCGTACAAAGAGCAGCAAAAGTCGTTCCACGATCTGGTGATCATCCTGGTGCTGGCGACGCTTCTGGTGTTCACGGTGCTGCTGTTCGAGTTCGGTTCGTTTGCGGCGCCGGTGGCGATTATCGCATCGGCGTTGCTGTCCACCTCGGGCGTCTTTCTGGCGCTGTTGGTCACGCACACCACGTTCAACATCGCATCCTTCATGGGACTGATCATGGTGATCGGAATCGTCGCCAAGAACGGAATTCTGCTCCTGGACGCCGATCAGAAATTCACCAAGCAAGGTATTCCGCCGTTCGAGGCGATGGTGTTGGCGGGCGAGCGGCGGCTGCGGCCCATTCTGATGACGGCACTGGCAACCATCGCGGGCATGATCCCCTTGGCGTTAGCGCTGGGTGCTGGATCGCAGATGCTGCAGCCCCTGGCGATCGCGGTGATCGGCGGCGTGCTGGCCTCGATGCTCCTGTCGCTGATCGTGACGCCCGCGGTACACTTCTTTATCGCCGGACGCAAGCACTCGGCGTGACCGCCGGCCGTCTGGCCGGGGCTACAATGAGGACACGAGATGAGAATGGGTGGGATCAGAGCTGCGCTGGTAGCGGCGGGCCTTTTAGGGCTGACGGCAGCGGCTTTCTCTCAACGCTTTGGCGGGTTTCGAGGTTTTACTTCCGATGCCGCCGAATCCGAGTTTCCGGCAAACGCAGAATTCCACTTTCTGCGCGTGGAGTATAACGACGCCGGCGGAAACCGGGGGTTTGGCTTCGGCTCGCGCCGGGGGAGAGCATCAGGCTGGTGGGGCCAGGACTGGCCGGATGCCGACGAACACTTCACCAAAGGCGTGCAGCGGCTGACGCGCATCGATGCGGGGAACCCGCAGCACGTGTCCCTCAAGGATGAGAAGCTTTTCGACTATCCGTGGATCTACGCGACCCAAACCGGCTACTGGGAGCTCTCCGACCAGGAGACTTCGCAGCTTCGTGAATTTCTCCTGCGAGGCGGCTTCATCATGACCGATGATTTCTGGGACCAGAATGGATCCCAGGAATGGGAAGTATTCACGGAGGCGATGAACCGGGTGTTGCCGGGCCAGCCCATCACCGATATCGGATTGGATGATTCGGTTATGCATGTTCTTTACGACATCCAGCAGAAAGATCTGATGTTTATTCCGGGGTCTCGCCATTTGTGCGGCGGGGGACGGGTTTGCCAGCCACCGGGCACCAAGTCCGCGTGGCGCGCCATGTACGACCCCAAGAACCGCATGGTGGTCTCGGTCAATTTCGACACGGACATCGGGGATGCGTGGGAGTTCGCTGACGTGCCCTATTACCCCGAGGGCATGACCACGCTGGCATATCACTACGGGATCAACTACCTGATCTATTCCATAACGCATTAGTCTCCGATATAACGGTTACTGCGGCATGGGAGCCTGTTCCTTACTCATCAAAGAACCCGACGGCAAGAAGCGCGTAGTGCCGATCGAGCGGCCGACCTTGTCACTGGGCCGGTCCCAGGACAACGACGTGGTTCTCACCGATAGCGAACTGCGCGTGTCCCGCCGCCATGCGCTCATCGAATGGGATCCCGAAAAGGGAGCCACTCTCCGCGATGAACGCGCGGTCAACGGCACGTTCGTCAACAAACAAAAAGTCACGGCTCCCGTGACATTGAAAAGCGGGGACGTGATCACCATCGGTCCGCACGAACTTACATTCCGCGAAGAGAAAGCGGGCGGCCTGGCATGGAACATCGAGCCTGGGTCGGTCGACCTCGGAGCGCTGCAGCAACCGCCGAAGCCGGAGGCAAAGGGTTCCGAAGCGCCGCGCCTCCAGGTGCTGGAGCTGTTGAATGAGGTCGGCTTGAAGCTGGCGGGAACGCACACGCCTTCGGAAGTGGTGAAGGAAGCCATCCAGCTGCTGTTCAGGATCGAAGGCGTGCAGCGCGCTACTCTATGGCCGTGGGATGAGAAGGAGCGCTGCTTTCATCAGATGCCGCTCGAGACGCGCGCCGGATTCGATCAGCTTTCAGCGCCGATGTTCGATCCACAGAATCTGGTCCTTAGCAGCACCATCCTGAATCGGGTGCGGCAGCAGAACAAACCTCTGCTCATCCGCGATATTAAGTCGTCGGAGTTCAGCCTTTCCAAAAGCATCGTCCGGGCCGGCATTCAGGCTGCGTTCTGCTCGCCGGTCACTTCGCAAGGACGCATGCTCGGGGTGCTCTACGCGGACAATCTGATGCGCTCCGACGCGTTTTCGCAGGAAGACTTTCAGACCTTCACGATCATCGCCGCCCAGGCCGGCATGGCGCTGGCGAACAGCCTGGCGCGGCAGGAAATCTCGCGTCAGGACGTGGAGCGGGCGAATTTGAGCCGCTACCTGCCGCCGCAAGTCGTCGACCTGATTACCTCGAAAGGCGGATCGGTGGAACTAGGCGGCGTACTGCAGCCCGTGACGGTCCTGTTCGCCGATATCCGCGGTTTTACCCGCCTTTCCGAGCAGATGGACGCGCGCGAAGTAGTGGACCTGCTGAACGACTTTTTCGCCGTTATGACGGCGGCGATTTTCCAGTCGAATGGCACGCTCGACAAATTCATCGGCGATTGCGTGATGGCGCTGTTCGGCGCGCCGATCCCCTCCGAGCGCAGCCCCAGAAACGCGCTGGTGGCCGCGGTGCGCATGCAGCAACAAGTTTCGCGGCTAAGCGCGGAACGAATCGAGCGCGGGTTGGCTCCCCTGAAGATTGGCATCGGACTGCACCACGGCCCGGCGGTGGTCGGCAACATCGGATCGACGGAGCGAATGCAATACACCGCCATCGGCGACACGGTGAACGTCGCCGCAAGACTGGTAAGCCGGGCGGAACCCGGCCAGATTCTGATTTCGGAAACGATGCACGCGGCGGCGGGCGGCGGAGACCTGTTCCACGACCTGGGCCAGATCAGCGTAAAAAACCGCGACGCGCAGATACGCGTGTACTCGGTGGATTGGGAAAGTATCGTACAAGCAACGCCGGCCGCCAGCCCCGTTTCGTGAGAAGACATGGAAACCGCCCACAAGTTGCAGTTGCGCTTCTGGGGTGTCCGGGGATCTACGCCCTCGCCCGGCAAGGACACGCTGGTGTACGGCGGTAACACCCCGTGCGTGGAAATCCGGACGGCTTCCAACCAGATTCTGGTGTTCGATGGCGGATCGGGAATTCGCGAGCTGGGGCGTCAGCTGGCCGCCGAATTCGCCGGTCGGGATCTTCCGCTGAACTTGTTTCTTACCCATTTCCACTGGGATCACATTCAGGGCATTCCGTACTTCCAGCCGCTGTTCTCGCCGGCCACGCGGATCGACGTGCACTCGTGGACTTCGATGGAGGACACGCGCGGCGTGCTCGAAGCCCAGATGCAAGCCCCGTATTTCCCGGTGAGCTTGACGTACGGCTCGGCGAAGCTTAGCTTCGCGCAGATGAAATCGGAGCGCCTGAAGATCGGCGATGTCTCGGTCGAATCGTTCCCGCTGAATCATCCCCAGGGAGCTTACGGATACCGCATCGAGGCCGGCGGTAAGAGCATCGTCTATGCCACGGATCTGGAGCATGGCGATGCCCAGCTGGACCGGGTCTTGCGAGACTACGCCTCTGGAGCCGACGTGCTGATTTATGACGCGCAGTACAACGACGAAGAATACGCGGCCCATCGCGGATGGGGCCACAGTACCTGGCACGAGGCCACACGTGTCGCCCGGGATGCGGGCGTCGGACGATTGTTCCTGTTCCACTTCGATCCGGCGCATACGGACGCGCGGGTAGCGGAATCCGAGCGGCTGGCCGCGGCGGAATTCGAGCCAGCTTGCGCGGCTAGAGAAGGGTCAGTGATCCAGCTGTGACTACTTGGTCGGGTTGCGCGGGAACTTCAAATAGGGCATCCGCACGCCGTCGATAAAAACGCGATCGGCGCGAGAATCCGGAGCGGCTTCAAAACCCTGCGCTGCGCCCGAGGTCACGTAATCGTCCTGCTCCACCCCGTCGCCGCTGACGCCGAGTCCGCCCACGAGAACACCATCCTTGTATAGAGGCAGAGCACCCGGAAAGAATACGATCCCGTTCTGATTGGGGTTGGCCGGCTGCGATCCCTGGGTACAAGGATTGGCGGTGTCCTTCACATATAAATCGAAGAACGGTCCGTGATCCGAGCCGTCGATACCCGGCGGAAAAAACGGTTGTGCGCCGAAGCCAACGGTCCGATTCGTGACGGCTGTGCCGCCGGGAACTCCCGGCAGATCCGTGGGGCCGGCCGGAGAGCTGAAGTACACCATGTTGCGCGCCTTGGCGACTGCCACGTCGACACTGAAGAAAGTCGCATCGGTCATGCGGTTCAAGCCGAGTACGGTTCCATCGATATCCGTCACCGCGATCACCATGCGCGCCCGCGAGCCGATGGGCAGGCGAATCACCGCGCGAGTTTCGTTGGCCGTGGCTATGGCTCGATCCAGAATTTGCCGGACTTCCGCCGCGGACAGCGCGGAACCGTCGTGCGGCGCGACCAGATCACCTTCGGGCGCGGGCGCGGGACTGTCCAGTGGTCCGATCAGAAAGTCTCCCTGTAGGTTACCCGCCGCGACTCCATCGGGCGCCGTGGTCTGACTCACGAACGGCAGTTCGATTCCGTTGATGAAGATCACTCCGGGAGCGGCGGGAGTGGGGACGAATCCTGCGGCGATGGCGCCGCTAAAGGCCGCGTATTCCGCTACCGCTCCGGATGAGCCCGCCACGCCGACGCCGCCGACCACCACACCGTTCCTGAAAAGAGGCACCCCGCCGGGATTCACCGCCTCGGGAATGCTGTCGTTCAGATCCGCCTTGCCGGTCTGGATTCCCAAGCCGGGTTGCGTCCCATCGATGGAGCGCGCCGGAGGGACTTCCTTGCCGGGAATGAATATCGTGTTGAATCCGCATCCACGATTGGTGTTCTCGATTCCATACAGAGCCGCGCTGGGCGTGAAGCTGATGCCGGGCGGAAAGTGCACGCCACTGATGAAACGGACGGTGCGGCTGGAAAGCGGGGCCTGATTGTTGCTGAAGAAGGATGCAGTCCGCGCCAAGGCGACGGCTAGTTCGTTGGTGTCCACGCTGGCACCGAAGTTGCCGATGGCCGTATCAGGCACGCCCGGAGCGCGGAACAGGGCCAAAATATTGCCCTGCCGATTGGTGACGGCTATCGCAAGCCCATGTGAGCCTACGGACGAAGCAGCGTGTTCTACTACGGAGCGCACTTCGTCAGCGGTAAGCTCCTGTCCGAGCACGATGCCCGCATGTACCACGAACGCCGTAAACAGGGCGCGTTTCAAGGTAACACCTGGCTGAGCGCACGCATCTGCTCGGCGAATTTGGGTGCGTTATAGGCCGACGGATTCTCCACTTGCTGGAACAGCGCCTTGAGCGCGGCGCGGATTTGCGTATCGTTGTTCGCACGGGCTTGCGAAGCATAGGCAATATAAAGCGACTGTAGCGCCATCGTCGCCTGTTCCGCCGCCCGCTCGCCCTGGCGGGAAATATGGTCGCCGTCGCGGGCGATGGCCTGTAGCAAGCGCTGTGTGCGCGCCTGGTCGAAGGACCCGGCTGATATCTGTTGGGCAAGGCGCCCAGCCACATCGGAAGTGGCTCGCGCCTGCGCGGCGGCCTGATTGCGGTCCTGGTTTCCCGCGCTCATGATCGCGTACAGCTTGTCGATCTCCGTTTCCAGGCGGCGGCCGCCTTCGCGATCCATCTCATTCACGATCTGGCGGAGCACGGCGTATCGCGATAAGTTCCAGGGAGGGTTCCCAGCCTTGCGCCCCGCGTATCCCAGTTCCTGACGCCAGCTATTTTCGGCGTTGGTCAGACTGTGATGGCAGGCGAAACAATCCAGATCGGCGAATTCCGGCCAGGAGTTCCCTTGTGCATTGCGGGCGACACGCTGCAACTGCTCTCGCAATTGCACGGCCTGACCTGCAACCAGCATGCGAACGTCGGCGAAGGGGTCTTCCTTCGTGCGGTCGTCGGCGGCATGTTCCCGCCAGTGGCGCGGCATCGCAGCCGTGAACGACGCAAGCTCGAAATACAAATCCGGATGTCCCGCGGCGATCATCTCATGGTCCACCGCTTTGTCCGCGGTTCCCAAGTGACAGGTCAGGCAATTCTCGGCGCGGCGCACTGGATCGCGCAGATCGCGCATCCCGGCCGCGATGGAACGTTCATGCGTCCAGCCCTTGGTAGTGTGCGGACCAAGCCAGTTCGAGGCCGGTCCATGACAGGATTCGCAGCTCACGCCGTCGGTGGAATCGAAGGTCCGCGCCCGTTCCGGGTCCGCCGGGCTTAGGGCATGGCACGCGAGACACTTCGGAGCGGCCTCCGCTTTGACTGATCCCAGTTTATCGGGGCCCAGAATCTTGGCCATGCGCGTGGCTACGGGATTGGTCAGCACCGCAAACGCATGCGCGTGCTTGTCCTTGACCACCCAGGTGCTGTATTCGTTCTGCTGAACGGAAGTATCGGTGCGAACCTGCACTCCCCCGTGGCAGCTGGGCGAAGCGCATGAACCCGGCCCGGTATACTTGGGCGGCTCCGCAGTCTGGGCCAGCAGCAGGCCGGACCCAAACACCAGCGAGACAGCTAGACGCGTCACTTTGATCACGATCTGTCTCTCACAATACTCGATGCCTGGGGCCCATTACAATGATCGGGGGGTCCAGCCGATATAATTACGGTTTGATCTTCGATGACTTGAGAGAGATTCAGCGCCAGTACGGCTATCTGCCCGCCGATCAACTGGAGGCTCTCTCACGCCGGTCTCAGATTCCCTTGCCGCACATCCACGGCGTCGCCGATTTCTTCCCGCACTTCCATCTATCGCCTCCGCCCCGTGTGACGGTTCAAGTGTGCGCAGACATGTCCTGCCATCTGCGCGGCGCCGACGAACTCCGCCGCGACTTATCCCGGCGTTTCAGTGGGATGAGCGGCCGCGACATCGCCATCACCGACGTCTCCTGCCTGGGTCAGTGCGATGGTGCGCCCGCGGTGCGCATCAACGACCATTCTTTCCGCCACGCAAGCGCTCCACAAGCCGAGGCGATCGCGATCGGCGCGATGGGGGGGAGTGAACTTCCGGCGCTGGAAGCCGAGCCGAGGCGAACCGGACTTGCGGCCGATCCCTACCAGACCGCCGAACCGTATGGCGCGCTGCGGAAGCTGGCCGAGTCACGCGATTTCGACGGCGTGATTGCGCTGCTTAAGGCTGCCGGATTGTCCGGTCTAGGCGGCGCGGGATTCCCCACCGGCGTCAAATGGGAAGCTGTGCGCAAGACTCCCGCGACGGAAAAGTACGTCGTCTGCAATGCCGATGAGAGCGAACCGGGCACCATCAAGGACCGTTTCATCCTGGGACATCTGACGCACCTGGTGATCGAAGGCATGATCATCGCCGGCCTGGTAACCGGGGCACGCAAGGGAATCCTCTACATCCGTCACGAATACGAGCCACAGGAACATCTCATCGCGGAAGAAATTCGGCGTTGTTATGAGGCCGGTCTGCTCGGACCTCGCGTGTGCGGCTCGGATCTGCCATTCGACCTGGAGCTCTTTGTCAGTCCTGGGGGGTATATCTGCGGCGAAGAAACCGCACTGATGGAAGCCATCGAAGGCAAACGCGCTGAACCCCGCAACAAACCGCCGTTCCCGGTTTACGAAGGCTTGTGGGGCAAGCCCACGGCGCTCAACAACGTCGAGACGTTTGCGAATGTGCCGCAAATCCTGGTGAACGGAATCGACTGGTACAAATCGCAGGGCGCAAACGGCTGCGCCGGGCTGAAATTCGTCGGCGTAAGTGGCGATGTCCGCAAGCCGGGAATCTATCTGATCCCCATGGGAACGCCGATGGAAGAGGTGATTTTCCAGCACGGCGGCGGGATCGAAGGTGGCCAGCGTCTGAAAGCCTTCGCACCGTCCGGCCCGTCGTCTGGCTATTTACCGGCTTCCATGGTGGACGTTCATATCGACTTTAAATCGCTGGCTGCGGCAGGCTCCATGATGGGATCGGCCGCCATTGTGGTCTGCGCCGAAGGCCGCTGCATGCTCGACATGGCGCTGAACGCCGTGCGTTTCTTTCGCAACGAATCCTGTGGGAAGTGTGTTCCTTGCCGCAACGGATCGCAGAAGATGACCGATATTCTCACGGGCTGGACCCAGGGCAAAGGAACCGCCTCGGACATGGCCTTGCTCGACGAGCTGTCGGAAGCCATGAAGCTCGCCTCCATCTGCGGACTGGGCCAATTTGCGCACTCGCCGATTACTTCGGTGATCAAACACTTCCGATCAGAAGTGGAAGCGCACATCCTGGAACATCGCTGTCCGGAAGGCGTGTGTCCCATGCGGGAGATCGTTTGAGCGACCTGCATCTTACGATCGACGGTCAAGCCGTTACCGTGCCGAGCGGCACGACCGTGTTCGACGCTGCCCGCCTCCAGGGCATCGCAATCCCTACTCTGTGTCATCAGCAAAACGAAACTCCCGTGGGCGTCTGCCGTCTCTGCGTGGTGGAAGCGGGTGGACGCGTGTTGAGCGCCTCGTGCGTGCGGCCCGCCGAAGAAGGCATGACCGTGGCCACCAACTCCGACAAGGTTCGCAACGTGCGCCGAACTTTACTCGAACTGTTGATGGCTGATCATCCTTCGCCCTGCGCCCGGCAAAGCCAGTCGGGCGACTGCGAGCTGGAAACGCTGGCCCGTCAGGAAGGTCTCAGCGGATCGCGATTCTCGAAGCGGCTATCTCCCCGCGGCCAGGACGATTCGTCGCTGGCCATTGCCGTGGATCACGAGGCGTGCATTCTCTGCGACCGCTGCATTCGCGGCTGCGGCGAGATCCGCAACAACTTCGTGCTGGGCCGGCGGGGCAAGGGTTTCAACGCGGGGATCGCCTTCGATCTCAACCGTCCCATGGGCAACTCGACGTGCGTTTCCTGCGGCGAGTGCGTGGTTTCCTGCCCCACCGGCGCGCTCACCAACAAGTTCGTCGTCCAGACAGAGCTCGGCGGCGAACCGGCCGAGGTCGAGGATCTGTTGAAGCTTCCCTACTTCCAGAAAGTTTCGGGCACGTTCCTGGAGCTGAACCGCAACGCAGTGGTGAGGCGCCATTTTCGCGCGGGCGATATCATCTGCCGCGAAGGCGAGTACGGATCTACCGCGTTCTACATTCTGGAAGGCACAGCCCAGGTGTTCCTCTCGACTCCTATTGCGCACGTGCACACCGAGGGCGGCGCGCATGGATTCTTCCAGCGTCTGGGGAGCCGCCTGCTCGGCCGCAAGCAGGATCGCCGCGAAGGCGAAGTCAACCGTCGCACGATACCTATCGACGCCTCCGTGGATTTGCCGTACGACAATCCGGTGGCCCAACTCGGTCCCGGTGATCTGTTCGGCGAAATGACCTGCATGAGTCTCTACCCGCGCTCGGCTACGGTGCGCGCGGCAACGGATTGCACGATGTACGAAATGTTGCGGAATGTGCTTGACATCATGCAGCGGAACAAGAACATCAAGGGAAGCTTAGACGAGAACTACAAGCGTCGTGCGCTAGAGGATCATCTCAAAAACGTCCCGTTGTTCGCTTCTCTCACCCCTGAGTTCATTGATTCGCTGCGCGATCGTGTCGAGCTCGTGCGCTACGGAAAGGGCGACGTGATTTGCCGCCAGGGCGACGTGGCCGACAGTTTCTATCTGATCCGCATCGGCTTCGTGAAGGTTTCCGAAGACCATCCGCAGGGTGAGCTGGTGCTTAATTATCTGGGCCGCGGCGGCTATTTCGGCGAGATCGGCCTGTTGGGGATGGGAGCCGGCGGCGGGGGGCGCCGTACAGCCACATGCTCGGCGCTCGATCACGTGGAAGTGGTCCGCATCGGCGCCGAAGACTTCCAGCGCATGGTGGATTCCTTCCCTGAGATCCGCCAGAATCTGGAATCCGTCGCCGTCAAGCACCTGGAACAGAATCGCCAGCGCCTGGCCCAGACGGTGGATGTCCCGCTGGACCGGTTCCTGGCGCAAGGGCTCATGGAGGCGCAGAGCCTGCTGGTTCTGGATCTCGAAAAATGTACGCGTTGCGATTCGTGCGTGCGCGCCTGCGCCGATGCTCACGACGGAGTCACGCGCCTGATTCGCGAAGGATTGCGCTTCGAAAACTACTTGGTTGCGACCTCCTGCCGCCAGTGCCGCGACCCACTCTGCATGGTCGGATGTCCGGTCGGCTCTATCCGGCGCCGGCAGTCGCTCGAAGTCATCATTGAAGATTGGTGCATAGGGTGCGGACTGTGCGCTAAGAACTGCCCTTATGGCAACATCACGCTGCATCCGTTCGAGGTGAATATCGATAATCCCGATACGCCGGGTAAGCGTGCGGTGGTGACCAAGCAGAAGGCGACTTCCTGCGATCTCTGCACCGATCACGCCGAACCGAGCTGCGTTTATGCCTGCCCGCACGATGCGGCGCATCGCGTGGATCCGAACCAGTTCTTCCGTCACGTGATTTCCGGGTAAAAGGATGCGAATTGACCGCACACATCGGCCGTGGCTGGTGGGAACGATCGTGGTGTTCCTGGCGGCAGTAATCGGGTATGTGGCGTACGCCTTGCGAACACCGGGCGGGCCGCGCGGCGGAACGGCTGCCGGCTTGGCCTTCGGAATCGCCGGTTATGCCGTAATGCTGTTCGAGGGGCTGTTGGGCGCGCGCAAGAAGGTGCCGGTCTGGAGGCTGGGCCGGGCGTCAACATGGATGCGAGGACATTTGTGGCTCGGCGTGCTGACGCTGCCGCTGATCTTGTTTCACGCGGGCTTCGCTTTTCGCGGTGCGCTTACGGCTGTGCTGATGGTGCTTTTGGTGATCGTCGTCACGAGCGGGATTCTCGGCGCGATTCTGCAACACTATCTTCCGCGCACGATCACCACCAGCGTGCCGATGGAAACGATCTACGAAGAGATCCCGCATGTTCGCGCGCAGCTTCGCGAGGAAGCGGAACAGCTCGTCGGCACACTGGCGGTCGAAGCCGAGCACGATGATAAGGTACGATTCCGTGAAACCTACGTAAGTTCCATCCGGCCGTTTCTGGAAGCTCCCGAGACAGCGGCGGCTCCGGTTTTTGAATCACTTCGCAGGACAACCCCAATCGCGTTACACCAGGCTCTGGAGGATCTTGAGAACATCTGCGAAGAGGAACGCCAGCTCAGCCGCCAACGCCATCTATATCACTGGCTGCACGCTTGGCTGCTGGTACATGTCCCGCTTTCGGTCGCGTTGTTAGTGCTGGGCGGCATCCACGCCGTCATGGCGCTCAGGTACTAAGGTATGGCGGGACGAACCAGAACCACCAAGAAACTCGCGCAGCGCATCGACCTGAATTATTTCAAGCGCGCGTATCCAATCCCGCGCTGGAGGCGCATTTTAAGCATCGCGGCCGCGGGACTAGGCGTCGCGTGGCTGGGTTGGGCCGGACTGACCGGCAAGCAGAGCGCGTTCAACGCAGGTCCTCTGGCGCGAGCGCATGTGCTGCTGACTAACAACTGTTCGTCCTGTCACGTGCCGGCAGGCAGCTTCGGAACCCAAGTCACCGAGACCGCTTGCCTCGCCTGTCACAACGCGCCGGTGCATCAGGCCAAACAGACATTCACGCCGGCTTGCACCTCCTGCCACGTTGAGCATCAGGGATCCTTTCGCCTGGCGGCGGCCAGCGAAGCGTCCTGCACGCAGTGCCACAGCAGCTTGAAGACTACTGACGGAAAACCCCAATACGTGACTAGTGTTTCGTCATTCACTAGCGGACATCCCGATTTTGCCGCGGTGCGGCCGGGGCACGCACCCGATCCCGGCACCATCAAACTTAGCCATCAGGTGCACATGAAGAGCGACCTCAAGGGACCCAGCGGGCCTGTGCAGCTTCAGTGCGTGGATTGCCATCGCCCAGCGTCCCATTCACCGAATGCCCCGATGGCAGCGGTCAACTACGCGCAGCATTGCGCCAGTTGTCATCCGCTTGTGTTTGACAGCCGGTTCGCTGAACCTGCGCCCCACCAAGAAACGAAGGTCGTGCACGATTTCGTGGTCCAAAAGTACACCGAGGCGAACCATGGAAATGGCGCGGATTGGGTCGCGCAGCGCGTCGCGGAAGCCGAGCGCCTGTTGTGGCAGAAATCCTGCAAAGAGTGTCACGTGCTCACGTATCCGGCTCCCGATGCGCGTCCTGAGATCCTGAAATCTGCGATCCCAATCAAATGGATGACCCATGCCAAGTTCGATCACAACGCGCACCAATTAGTGATGTGCACGGAGTGTCACGGACAAGCCAAGACCAGCAACAATACCGCGGATGTGCTGCTCCCGGGCATCGCGACTTGTCAGAAGTGCCATAGCGGCGGGCGGGCTTCCGCGGATTCGCGCTGCTCAGAATGTCACGACTATCACGACTGGTCGAAAACGAAACCCGCGTCCAGCCTGCACGCGATCGCCGATTTCGCCCGCTAGCGCGGTGGACCTGGCGGTGCATCCGTGACCGTATAAACCTGCCCGTTGCGCAAGTACAGCCGCTCCGCTTCTTGCTTATTGAGCGGACGCGATCCTCGGCGATTGAACACCGCCACCTGATTGCCGCTCTCATCCACGGCGCGGTCGCGATCGACGCCTTTCGAAATCGCCAGAGCCGGCCCTCGCGTTCGATAGGTCGCGATCAGCTTGGGCGTGGGTCGCGGACTGAACCCGAGGTAATTGGGATTATCGCTCGGCGCGAATAGCTGTACGATTCGCATCCCGCCCGCGCCGTCCGCCAAATAGGCGAAGGCACTGGCAGCGGTCATGCCGAGCTTCACATCGTTGGTATCGTGAATCGCACCGCCGCCGTTGAATATCTGGTCGATCACCGGCCGCTCCGGCTTTTCGACGTCAACGACCACCAGACCCTGGCTGCCGCCCGCCACATAGGCGTACGTGCGCGCGACATAGAGATTGCGCGCGTCGGTGAGGACTAGCTTCGCACCGGGCACCACTCGCGGGTTCGCCAGCGAAGTGACATCGAGCACCTTCAGACCCTCGCGATCCACCACGAATGCATAACGAAACTGAACAGCGACACCGCGCGGATCGACTAAGTCAGGTGCACCGATCTGCGCCGTCACTTTCGGCTGAACGGGGTTGGCAATATCGACGACCACCAGTCCGCGATCCGTCAGGATGTAGGCGAACGTCCCGGCGATAGTGATCCGCCGCGCACCCGTCAGCACTCCGCCCGGGTTGAAGGTCGCCGCGCGCTTCAGGAAATTGTTGCGCGGATTGCCGTCCAGCAACGTCAGGACGCCCGGGCTGCGGCTCTTCAGATCCGGATCGCCCACCACGATCAGCCCCTCGTCGCGATCCGCCACATACAGGAATCCGTACATCACGGCGGGTCGCTGCTCCTCGTTCTCAGGAATCTGCGTGCGCAAAGGATCCACCGCCAGCGTAGAGGGCGAGGCCACTGCGGTCGCATATTTCGTTTTCAAATAGAACTGCTGGCCCAGCCGGGAAACGGGCGCAGTTATCATCTTTTCGGAAAAGTTCTTATTGTCGATATTGGCGACGTCGTAAATTCGGAACCCGTCCTTGCCGAGCGCAGCATAGAGATACTCGCCGCGCAGCTGCAAATCGAGCACGTTACCCGCGTGATGATCGGCTTCCTCGATCTCCTGCTCGTGCTTCTCGAACTTGGCGAAGTTCGCTGGGTACGCGATCTTTTGCAGGTCGCTGCCGAATACCGCCGGAGGATCGTCGTGCTCGGCCACGGTCACGGCGTCAAAGCCCTTTTCTCCCTCCGCGACGTAAGCGTAACGTCCCATCATATTCACCAGATTCGTCCCTTGCATCAGAAGCTGGGCCATCCAGGCATTGTTATCGCCGTCGCGCGAGATGTGGCAACTGGTGCAGGTCTTGGTCTCTTTGGCACGCACGGTGTGCGGATAGTAAGAGCTGAAGCCGAAGCCGCTGAAGCCTTCCGCGGAAATCGTCTGCTGCTGGTAGTACAGCCAGTCGCGATTCGCGTTCTGCGAGCTCACCACCACGGCACACGTGGAACGCGTCGGCGCAATACGGTTGCCGGTAACGGTGCCATCCACGCCCAGCATGTAAATGTCGTCGCGCAAGATCTCAAAGTTGTACGAAGTGTAGTTGCGCGTATCGAGCCCCTCGTTGTGCAGCATGGACGATTTGGCGTTCGCCCGCATCGGCAGATGACAACCGAAACAGCTCGTGGTCCAGGACGAGTGGCAGGCGTAGCAAGTCATCCGGTCGTTGCCGTGCGCGAGCTGTTTTTCATCACCCGGCGCGGAACCCCATGTGGTTCCGTCCTTCAACAGAGTCTTGGCCAGGCGCGAGGCTTCGTTGTAATGCGGATTCCCCGGCGTGATGCTGTCGACCACTTGTACAACCTCCCAGGACTTGGTCGGATCGATGTTCGATCGCTGATAAACCTTGCCATTCTCCTGATAGAAGCGCCGCTGTCCCGACGCCGTCCGCAGCAGCGAAAGGTCCGTTCCTCCCACGGGCGCGGCAGCCGCGGAGGTACGCAAGTTGGCTTTCGACTTCACCGTCCCGTGGCAATCCACGCAGTCGATCTCCACCGCATTTCGCGTTTCGCCGTACAGATTCCCGTTGCCGTGGCTGTCGCGCTCAAAGTGGCAGTCCGTGCAGTGCATCCCTTTCTCGAGATGAATGTCCTTGAGGTGCACGGCGTCCTGAAACTTGTTCTTATCGTCCGGCGGCACCACGCGATCCTCGGCGTCCAGCAGATTCCCCTTGCGGTCGCGCTTGTACACCGCGCGAAACACCCAGCCGTGGCCGTGGAAATCGGCGAATTGCGTGTTCTGAAGCTGGGCATTGAACTCCGGCGTGCCGGTCTTTTCCAGGAAATCCAGATCGCCCCATAGGCCGCGTGCCGCCGCGTTCTGTGGATTCTTGACCCACGATTCCAGCCGCTCAGAATCCGTAGGGTCGTGCTGTTTGGACGGATACATCTTTGCCCCGTCGGTTTCCGAATCCCACCAGATGTAGCCCAAGTACGACGCGACCATGTTCGTGCCGGGATGAATGTGGCACACGATGCACTGACTGGTCGGGATCGCCCGCGTCAGCTCGTGCTTGATGGGGTGCCCCGACTCATTCTTTGGAATGGTGGGATCCATTTGCGCGCTGTGCCCCTGATTGCCGTACGCGGCGTATGGCCCGGAGTGCGCCGGATTTCGGTCGTTCGCATAGATCACATGGCACGCCGTGCAGCCGCTGTGGCGATAATCGCCGGGATGATCGTTGGTTCCCGGAAACGACAGCAAAGGATCCAGCAAACGCGTCTTCTGCAAGCCAAGAAAGACCGGGTCGGTGCGCAAAAGCGTGCCCAAGCCGCGATCGCTCAGCTTTTCATCCGGTAGGCCGGGACGAGCCTCGCGATTCGGAATGCCTGTCTCAGAGCGCGCCTCGCCGCCGCGCTCGAAAACGCGCAGGATATTACCCGGCTGCGATACTTCCCACCGATCCAGCGGATCCAAATAAGGCAAAACGCCCTTGGCCCTGGTCAGTTCCTTGCCTGGCTGGTCCGGCATCGTGATCCGTTGGGGCTGGCCATCAGGCGAATAGCTCTCGCCGAAGCGGGCATTCTTATACGGATATCCGCCGTTGTTGTAGAGAGCCGCCTGCCACAGCATGCCGCCGTGCGTCATCATGCTGGTCTGGACGGCGCGGACCTCGCGAGCGTGGCAATTGCCACAGGTTTCATCGACAACACGCAGATCGCCGGGATTGATGAAGCGGATATATTCCTTGTCTTCTTTCAACCAGTCGGCATACGCCCGCACCGGATTCGCGGACGAATCGGCATGACTGGCATTGCGCGAGGGCGGGTGCGCCTGATGTTTTGCGCGCTCATACGCCTGCATATCGAACCCCGAGGGACGCATCACGTCGCCCTTGCCGCCGTGGCAATCGATACACGCCAGTTGCACGGTGCCGGTGGTGTGCATGCTCGGAGCTTCGGTGAACCCGTGACAGGAAACGCAGCCCGCGCTCCTTCGGGCGGCTTCTTCCTGCGACTGCCCTTTGACTTCCGGAGACTGTCCCGGCAACAAAGCCAGCATCACGAACAAGGTCACGCCGCCCGCGAGGGCCGCTAGCCATGTTTTGTAAAATGACATGTGCCTAGAAGCGGAACCGTACATTGGCAGCCACCGAAAACAAAGTCTTGTCAGTAAAGATATCGCGGAACCCCTGCGCTGGGGAAAACGCATTGAATACGCCCGTAATCACCATGTTCTCGGTCAGCGGCGGGCGGTACGTCACTCCAACGCCGGAATCCACTCCGACGCCCTTGTGAATCGGCGCCTGGAGCTGAATCAACTCCAGCGGTTCTGTGTGATCGAAGCGAATCACGTTTACATTCAGCACGCCCCGCAGCTTCGGCGTGATCTCCACGTCGGCTGCGCCGTTATAGATGAAGATTCCAGGATTCACGAAATTCGCCTGCCCCTGAAGCTTGCTCGACCGCAGGGATGGGATCAAGCTCCCTGCTGAAACCAAGCCTACTCCCGACCCGGTCAGCAGAATGCCCTCGCGATTCCAGAAGCTGAAGAAACCGCCTGCGAAATTCGAATTGTCCAGGATGGCATCGAAACCGCGAGCCGTCCCGTCGCGCGGATTGTCATCACCCGAGGCCCAGAAAATCGACCCCCGGAAGCGAATCCAATCGCGGTCCCAGGAAAGTTCGGCCGCAGCCATTTGCGCGTTGATGTCCGTGCGCCTTCCCGCGATCGGATTCTTCGAATCGTAACCCAGCACCTGATAGAACGCGTGCGTCAGATTCAGCCGCCCGATGTGTCCGTCGCCCGTCAAGCCGTAATAATACGCGCGAACGTTGTGTGGCCGCGCCAAGCCGACCGCTGCCGGCCGCACCAGGAACCCGTTGGTGTCGTACTGCAGCGTGGCATCGTCTTTGTCGTAGTGGAAGCTCGCCTGGATATTGTAGCCAGGCTTCAGGAAATCCTGCCGGTAGAAGTTGCCCACCAGCACTTGCTGGTTCCGGTAGGCCATGCTGTTCAGCCCACTATTCGTGTCCTTCTCGAGCATGGAAAAGTACGCCGCGTTGAACTGATAGCGGTTGGAGTCGAGCGTGCCGAACAGGCGCAGCCCCGGCTCTTGATCGAAGAAGACAAACCCGCGGAAATCGCTGTTGAAGGTCTGAATGCCGGCGCGAGCCGAGAGGAAGTCGAAGGATGAGCTCAGATCCGCGATCTTGGCTTCGACGAAGGCTTCCTGCAGTCCGAGGTGCGCGTCCAAACGCGTTGTTCCCGCACGCACGTCCGGACTAACGAGGCCGTTCTCGCGCACCTTCAGATAGTTGACATCTACTTCCGGCGTGAACTTGATCTGCCAATCTACCGGACGGTATGCCGTGTCGCCGTGAAACAGCGTCGCGGAAAAGGAGAAATTCTGGCTGAGCGCGAACTGGCCCATGCGGCCGAAAAAGTCAGCGCTGTCGGGATCGTCGGAGCCTACGCCGCTCGGGACCGGCAATTTGCGGCCCGTGACAGCGGTGTCGCTCACCAGGTTGAGGTTCAGGAACGTGCGCTGCCCGAATATTGGATAGTCACCCTTCAGCTTGTTGCGATTGAACGGATCGTACCAGTGAGCTTTCACGTAAGGTGCCTCGTCCTGCGGTCCGTAGCGCTGGTAATCGGGCCAATCGAATTTCCACCGGTTGGGGAGGGGCGTGAACACGCGCTCGCGAGGAGGGATGATTTGTGGAGGAAGAACTTCGGGCAGCCCGTCCGGCGGAGGTTGCGGGAGCGTTCGATACGGCGGCTGCGGCGAAGGCTCCGGCGGTGCAGGTCGCGGGGGCACAGGAACCGGCGTCATGGTTAGTTCCATCGACAGCACCTCGACGCCGCTGACCATGGTAAAGGTCCGATCGATCCGCTCGAAACCATCCAAATCGGCTTGAAGCGCGTAGCGGCCCAGCGGCAGATTCAAAAAGCGGAACACACCGTCGCCGGAAGTAGTCGTAGAGACGGTTTGGTCATTTCCCAGATTTCTTAGCGTGACGGAAACGCCGCCGAGGCCGAGGCCCAATGGATCGCGCAGGATCCCCTGGAACGCCGCGGTCTGTACGGGGGTCTGGCGGGGGAGGCGCTGGTCCTGTGCCAGCGCGGATGCGGGAACGGTGATCGCGCACAGCCACGCAAGCGCTCCTAACCGTTGGATCAAGGCCTATTGTTAACACGAAGCCCGGTCACCGGGCAAGAAAGGTTTGCACGATGCGGATATAGTCCTCCGGCGCTTCCTGATGCGGATAGTGCCCGAGTCCAGGCATCGTGACGATCTGCACGGCCGGCAAACTCTCGCGCAACTTCTGCTGCGTTTCCAGAGGAACGATGGTGCTGGCGCCGCCCAGAATGTAGATCGTCGGGCACTTGATCTTGAGCACTTGCGCCCACAATTCGGTTGGAACGAATCCCTTGACCAGGTTCGGGTCGCGCTTCCACACGATGCGGCCATCCGCGCGCGGCTTGCTGCCAAAGTGGGCGTAGTTACGCTGCAGCTCTTCGGAAACTCTTCCGCCGCCGCGCATCAGGGAAGCCAGCAGCTCGTTTTCCGATGCCCAGCCGTTCTCCTCCTGCTGGACTCTGCGAGCAAATCCCGAGGCGATCTCATTGGTCCGCTCCGGTCCGACATCTTCAACCACCAGTTTCGCCACGCGCTCCGGATGCATCCCGGCGTAAACCTGGACCACGCGTCCGCCGGTAGAATTCCCCAGCAGGACGATGTTGCGCAGGTTGAGCTGATCGACGAAAGCCGTCAGATCCTTGGCGTAATCTTCCACCAGATAAGCGCCCTCGGGCGACCAGGCCGAGTCGCCGTGGCCGCGCATGTCGATCGCGATGACGTGATAATCGTGGTTGAACCGTGGTGCGATGTGGTCGAAAGAGTGAGCCACGCGCCCGATCCCGTGCAGCATAATGAACGGCTGCTTGTCGGGCGAACCCCAGTCCAGGTAATGCAGCCGCAGGCCGTTCACGGTTACGAAGCGGTCCTGATAGGAACTCTGGGCAGCTAAGGAGACTACACTCACCGCAAGCAATATCGCCCGTTTCATTTTCCTCGCTAACCGCCCCGCGACTTCAGGCGTCGAACCGGCCATATCAGCATTCTACCGACTTTGAACGAAGTAGACCCCAGCACACTCGCGACGGTTTGATTCAGCCCCGTGATCGCCTTCGCCGAATTCTCCAACAGCTCTGAAAACTCCAGCTCGCGTTGATACAGAAAGCGGAGCTGCGTGTCCCGCCGAGCCACAAGCTTCCGGAGCTCCCCCACGTCCTCTTCCCGCAAGGTGTAACCCGGCTGCAGGTGCTCAGGCAGAGGACGGGAGTAATAGAAGGTCGCGTGCGACGCTGCGGTATTCGCAGCCGGCCGGTCCTTCGAGTAGAAATACACCGCAATCGAGCGGCGCGACGCAGCTTTTCCTTCTGGAATCTGAATCCGGCGAAAGCCGTGCCATGAGTTTTCTGTTGTCTCGAAAATCACCGCACGGTTAGCCACCGGAGTGAATTCTCTTCGCGAATCCGTAGTGGACTCGAACGGGTCATTCACCAGCTCCAGACAGCCGCCCCAGGATTGCTCCCATTCCGGATTCAAAAACACGATCAGATTGAGCCGGCGATGGGTATGGGTCCGCGGGTGATAGTTGAAATCGACATGCGTATCCAGCTCTTCTCCATTCAGATTTTCGTGCGTACCGCCGCCTACATATTCCGCGTCGTACAGAACATCCGGGATATCGGTGATGCGGCCCACCAGCGCCAGAAAATCGCGATCGCTCATCAGGCGATCGAATTGCGCGTACGCCGGCCCAAGCCGCGCCAGATCCGGGTGGACCGCATGCCGTCCCGGTTCCCCGTGCTCGTTGACCGCATGCTTCTGGTCGAACGGCGGAAACTCCGCGATCAATCGCGCACACAAAGCGGGATCGAGAAATGGTTCGATGACCACATGGCGGAAAGGCTGGTTCCCAAGGAACTCCCGACGAAACTGGTCGGCGTTTTCAACGACCCGGCCGTGAAGCAAAGAGAGCATGGGGCAGTTTCTAAATAGTAACTCCCCAAGCCCGGATAACGATGTAGCAGGCCGGGCTACCGCTGAGAGAGGCCGATGGCGGGAGGAGGATCCGTAGGTGCGGCGGCTTGGCTCAGCTCCGACTTCTTATACTTCGGCTCGCTCAGATACCCTTGGATGTGATCCTTGGTGATCTGATTCACCACCAGCTCCATGGGCTGCGGGCGGTCACCCATGTTGATCCAGATAGTCTCGTAGAGGTTCACGCCCTTCTTCTCAAGCTGGTTGTCGTCGACGAACAAGTTCATATCGAAGCGCTTATGCTTGGTGTCGGCTTTGCGCAAAGCCAACTGCAGCGGGCCCACGCGCTGGAACTGCTTGGACTTATTCAGCTCGAATTCGTAGTAATTGCGCTCGCCGCGTTTCTGGAGCGCGACCAGCTCATCGTGTGTGCGGGCGATGGAACCGGATAGCTCGTCGCGGGTGTTATTGAGGGCTCCGTTGAGATCGTCACGGGTCTTGTTCAGATCCTCCCGGGTGCTGGCGAGTTCCGTTTGTTGATCGGATAGCTGTCCCTTCAGTTCCAGGAACCGCGGATCGTCACGCGGCGCAGTCCGCTGCGCCGTTGCCTTGGATGCCTTGGCCGGGCGAGCCTTCGCAGGTTGCCGCGCGACCGGGGCAGCCACCACCGGCGCACTCTTCACTTCGTCCATTCGCTGCGTAAGATCCTGAAGCCGGTTCTGGAACTGCACCAAGGTCGCATTGAGGGTCTGGTTGGTCGCCGCCAATTCCTGGACCTGCCGCTTTTCACGATAAAAGTACGCCCAACTGATCAAGGCCGCCCCCGCGAGCACGGTCACCAGCAGGTAGACGGGCCAACTTGGATGGGGGCCCGATTCATGCTGCACGGGTCGATCGACAGGTTCCATTGCTAACACCTCTAGAGCGGCTAAGGAAGCAATTCCCATGCCAGCGCTAAATTATTGAAGGTGTGTAGTGAGCGGACCATTTCGCCGGAACTTAACCGGACGATCCCGGAAAAATTTGCCGCTACGGAAGCCGTATATTCTGCTCGCCGCACACTTCGAACAGGCTCAGCACATTGGTAATGCTGAACAGTTGCCTGACGCGCGCGCTCAGGTTGATCACTTCCAACCTTCCGCCGGCGCTTTTGGCGGAAACATACAGTCCAATGATCGAGCCCAGCCCGCTGCTGTCCATGTAACCGAGATCGGTCAAGTCCAGCACGATTCGCTTGGAGCCGGGGAGCAGGCCCCGAACCTCGGTCTGTAGGATTCCCGTTGAGGTGGCAACCAGCTTGCCGGTGCAGCGGACAATGGTGCTGTCGCCTTCTGTGGACGTGACTAGGGTCAAAAGAGACGGGGACTTCGCGGGAGCGTTTTCGGGCATCACGGCAAGCCCGCCCCGCACGTGAAGTTCTCCGCCGCATCGATACTGCCCGCGCCCTTGTAGCGCGCTTCATGCGGATAGGCGCAAATCGGCCGCGTGAGGGTCGTCTGGCCTCGTTCGACGTGCGCCCCGGTCAGCACCGCCGGCGCGATTCCCTTCTCCACCCACTCGACCACCGGTGTGAGCCAATCCACGTTGCCGCATCTCGGTCCACCCTGGCAGTGCCCCATCCCGGGAACTAGGAACAAGCGATAGAAGTCGTCGGTTTCCTTCGCGCCCATGGTCTTCATCGCGGCCTCGTGATATTCGATGGACATTTTCGGACTGACGCCCGGGTCGGACCAGCCGTGGTAATGCAAAATCTTTCCGCCGCGCATTTTGACCGCAGTCAGATCGGAGATGGTCGCATCGATTTCAAGCGATGTCGCGGCCATGCGCGCGGGATCGGTATCGATGTTGAACGTGTGGTAATCCCACTCGGCTCCCGCGGGCGGCTGGAACGCCATGAACTTCAGGAACGTTTCGCCCAAGTTAAAGCCGTTACTGGCCGCCCCGTCTCCACCGGGCGGCATGCCGGGGAACAGCCGCCGGCCGTGGGAATCGCGTACGCCGTCATAGATCTTCTGAAGTGCTTGCACCTGCGCTTCGGTGAAGCAGCCGGGGCTGTCCGCACCGGCCGGGCACCGCTCCAGATCCTTAGCCGGATCGAAGCCGCACTTCAAAGGATTCTCGACCAGCCTGTCCTTCACGCCGTCCAGCGCATCGCACTTATCCAGAAACGCCTTCGACAAGGTCGGCGATTTATCCGCTTTGATCTGCCCTGGTCCGCTTCCGGCCAACTGAAAATTGTAGATCGACTTGGTCATGAGCCCAGTCAAGTTCAGTACCGGTGCACCGACTACGTAGCCGTCGAAGTCCTCCGGGTAGCGCTGTGCTTCCATCAATCCCTGACGACCGCCCGTGGAGCAGCCAACCCAGTAGGAATACCGCGGATCACTCCCGTAATACGCGTGGATAATCTTCTTCGCCAGCAGCGCTGTTTCGTGCACGGCAAGATAGCCGAAGTCGACCAGCTTGCGCGCGGCGTTGGGATTATTTGCACTCGGGTAGGCGAAGATCGCGCCCGGCTCCTTTTGCGCATCGTGGCCCGTGTCGGTCGAGGTGGCCGCGTAACCCAAGCGAACCGCAGTATCGACCGCCGCGATGCTGATGGTCCCCGCCCAGCCTCCGTTGCCGACCATTTGGAAACGGTTGTTCCAGTTGGCGGGGAGTTTCACCGCGAACTTAGCTTCGGGCCAGATCACTCCGCGCACATCGCAGTGTTCCGGAAGATTGGCGGCGGCCGCCACCAGCTTCGCGGATTCAATCTTCACATCGGTCCCGAAGGGCGTAGAGGCCAGTTCTTCACACTTCTTCACGGACGCTGCCAGCAGGCTCGCAGAAGCCAGCGCGCAAACGAATAGGAGTTTCCGGAGCGCGACCATGCCACCTATGATATTCCAGGTGCTATCCTCTGGAGGGATTTGGTCGCGTCATGAGCCGTCGTTACATCCTGCTCCTGCTGGCCGGCGGCGCCGTCTTGGTCGGGTCCCTGTCCGCGTGGCAGCGTGAGTTTCGCGAGTACCCGGCCATCGAGTACAACAACTTCCAGATGCCGGACGATGCACAGCGGCCGTCGGAATGGGTGTTTGCGAGGCTGATGTATCCGCCTGCCCCCACCGCGCGTTTCGACCGTTCCGGCCGGCGAGGATGGATGAACGGCATGTCCAGTTGGACGCAAGACTATCCCCGCGCCGACCGTCACTTTCTGACCGCGCTGAGCCGCCTGACGCGGATCGACGCGCGCCCGGTGGAACAGCCCGTGAATCTGGACGATGAAGACGACGTCTACAACTGGCCCATGCTCTACGCGGTGCGGCCGGGCGAGTGGGATCTGACCGACAAACAAGCCGCTAAGATGCGGGATTACCTGGCTCGCGGAGGTTTCTTCTGGTGCGATGATTTTTGGGGACCGTTTGAGTGGGACGTTTTCATGCAGAGCATGGGGCGCGTCCTTCCCGGAAAGACCCCCGTGGATATTCCCGAACAAGATACCGCGTTTCACATCCTCTACGACTTGAACGACCGCTTCCAGATTCTAGGCGCCTGGGGTCTGTATGGCCGCGGGGCGCAGAACGGGGGTGACACCCCCTACTGGCGCGCTATTTACGACGACAAGAACCGGATCGTGGCGGCGATTACGCCGAACTCGGATCTGGGCGATGCCTGGGAATACGCTGACGATCCCCGCTACCCGGAGAAATACTCACATCTGGCCATCAACATCGGGGTCAACTACGTGATGTACGCTCTGACGCACTAGCTGTCGCCACCGGCACACGCCTTCAAGCCACGCCCGGCATTCGGATAAGCGAGGCTCCCGGGACGGAGTTCAAGATTTCCTTATCGGCCAAAGTGGCCTCCAGATTTCGAAGTGCAAGGCTGGCGTGTTCCCGGGCCAGACTCTCGGCGCGGCTTCCCTGGCGATTCTCAATGGCTTCAATGAGGGCGTTATGCTGATCGTGGGCGACGGTCAGCAGCTCCTTCGCCTTAGGCAGTTTGAGCCGCGCGAACACCGTGGCGCTGGGCGACGCGAACGGAAGCGAGAGCAGGCGGTCCACCGACTTGCGCAGCATGGCGCTCTTCGCCAGGTCGACCAAAGTTGAATGGAAGGACTCGTTCAAATCCAGATACGTAGCGAAGGAATCAATGGTGGGATAAAGCTGGGGATCAAGAGGCATCACCCTCTCCAGTTCTTCCTGGAGCGTGCGAAGAGCTGAGAGTTCACGCCGGTCCTCAAGCCGCTCCGTGGCCAGGCGGGCCGCGGCGCCTTCCAGCACGCTGCGCATCTCGATGGCGTCGTACACATCGGTCAACGTGAAAGCGCGCACCACGAAACCGCCGGTCGGCCAGATTTCCAGCAAGCCCTCGTTTGCCAGACGATCCAAAGCCAGCCGAATCGGGGTCCGCGAAACACCCAGCCGCGCCACCAGGGGAAGCTCCGACAGGCGCTCTCCCGGCTGAAAATCGCCGCGCAGGAGCATCTCGCGCAGATTCAGGACGGTGCGCCCCGTCTGGGAGGAGAATTCCGCCGCAATGTTCGGCTGGCGCGCGTTCGTAAAAGAGTTCACCGGGTAGTCCACATTAAACGGATTTATCGAATTTTACCACAGGGATGTCCCCGTAATTCTTAGAGAGTTATTCTTTGCTAAAATCAGCGGCGATGCCTTCCCTGCCACCTACAAAACGCCGCGAGTTTTTGCGTTTTCTCGCAGCCAGCCCGCTGGCGGCTCGGGCCTGGGCGCAGCAGAGCTCCCCGGCCGTTTATCGCGCGGCCGACGCCCTGAGTGTGAGCGATTTCGAGGCTCTCACGCGCGGAATGCTGCCTCCCGCGCATCTTGGTTACTTGATGAGCGGCGTGGATGACGATGCCACGCTGAAGCTCAACCGCGAGGGGTTTCAACACTTCCAGCTCCGCGCACGGCGGCTGGTGGACGTTTCCAAACCCGATCTTCGGACGGAAGTGTTCGGGGTCTCCTGGGAAACGCCCATTTTCCTGTGCCCGGTGGGTGGCCAGAAGATGTTCCACGCGGAGGGCGAAGTCGCGGTCGCACGAGCGGCCAAAGCCAAAAAGGCCACCCAGATTCTTTCCACCGTTTCGTCTTCTTCAGTGGAGGACGTCGTCCGAGCGCTGGGCGGCCCGCTCTGGTATCAGCTCTATATGCCCGTCAATTGGGAGGGCACCGAGAAGATGGTTCGCCGGGCGGAGGCCGCGGGCTGTCCCGTCCTGGTGTGGACGGTGGATCTGTTGGGCGGACGTAACACGGAGACCGCAACGCGTATGCGGCGCACCGATACTCGAAACTGCCTGTCCTGCCACACCGACGGAGTCGGGTCGCTTAAAGGACGGCCGATGCTGGACGGAATCGAAGGAGGCATCAACCCGGCTGCGGCGAACTGGACCTACGTGGATCGGCTGCGCAAACTGACCAAGATGAAGTTGATCATCAAAGGCATCGATACCGCCGAGGACGCGCGCCTGTGCCGCGAGCATGGCGCGGATGCGGTAGTGGTTTCGAATCACGGCGGCCGCGCCACGGAAACTTTGCGCAGCACCATTGAAAGCCTGTCCGAGGTAGTCGACGCCGTGGGCAGCCAGCTTCCGGTGCTGGTGGATGGCGGATTTCGCCGCGGGACGGACATCTACAAGGCGCTGGCGTTGGGCGCGCGCGCGGTCGGCATCGGCCGCCCCTACATCTACGGGTTAACCGCCTTCGGCCAGGAAGGCGTGGAGCGGGTCCTGGATATCCTGCGCGCCGAATTGCGGCTGACCATGCAACAGTGCGGAACCCCGGCCATCAAGGACATCACCCGGGCGGCGGTTAAACGAAGCTAGAAGAAATTGTGTACAGTTTGAAATGAGGAGAATACATCTACAATGCGAGTAACTCGGTTTCTGATGGCGGTGGCGCTAGTAGTCGCAGTGGGCGCGGGCGCCATGATCGCGCAAGACAAAGGCAAGGGTGGCGGTAAAGGCGGCGGAAAGGGCAAAGGTCCCAACCTTCCTCCCATGGTCAAGATGACCATCGCGGGCTTCGCCGACGGCGGCAAGATTCCCGCAGCGAACACTTGCGCGGCCGGCCAGGGAGTTCCCTCCCCGGCGATCAGCTGGACCGCCGGTCCCGCCGGAACCCAGAGCTACGCTCTGATCCTGCACGATCCCGATCCGGTGCTGGCGGGCTCCGCTACCAATGACGTCCTGCACTGGGCCATCTTCGACATACCAGGGGATGCCACCAGTCTGGCGGCGGGGGTGCCAAACACGGCTGACCTTCCGAACGGCGCCAAGCAGCCCAACAACATCGCCGGTCAACCTGGGTATTTCGGCCCGTGTCCGCCGGCCGGCCACGGAGATCATCACTACACCTTCGAGATTTACGCTCTCAGTGCCAAGCTCGGCCTTCCTGCCAGCACCTCCCGCGCGGATCTGATGGCCGCGATGAACGGCAAAGTTCTTTCGAAGGGCGTGTATATCGGGATGTTCGGGCAGCAGTAGAATCCATGTCGTTTTCCCGGCGTACTCTGATCGCCAGCGCGGCGCTTGTCCCTGTCGCCGCGCTTAAGTCCTCTGGACAGCAATCAGAGCACGCCTTGACGCCCGCGCAGCTTCGCACACTTGAAGCATTTATCGACCGGCTGATCCCGCGCGATGAAAACGGTCCGGGAGCTGTGGACGCCGGCGCGCAGAATTACATCGACCGCCAGTTAGCCGGATATCTCAAGGGCGAAAAGGACGCGTTCATCGCGGGCCTGGAAGCCGTGGACGCGTATGCCCGCCGGGCGCACGGTGCGCCGCTGGCCGATCTCTCAGCCGAAAAACGCGACGAAGTGCTCACCGCTATCGACGCCAATCGCGCCGAGGGACTGCCCTCAGGCCGCGTGTTCTTCAATCGCGCGCGCAGGCTGACGCTCGAAGGCATGTTTGGCGATCCGTATTATGGCGGGAATAAGAACTTCGCCGGCTGGGACCTGATCAAGTATCCGGGTCCGCGCCCGGCCACCGGTCCCGAGCACCAGAAAATGTCGACACCGGCAGCGCCGTATCACCGCTCGGCATTCGGGCCGGACGCCGGGCACGATCACTAGCGGCTATTTCGTTTTGGGCGGATACTTCTCGATCGACTTCCTGACCATATCGTCAAGGTGCTGAGAGATCTGCGCAGGATCGTTTTTCTCCTCCACCGCAATCGCGCGCCAGACGAGTTCCTTACGGCTGGTATCGCGCAGGTTGATGACTAGCGTTCCCTGGGTGTACGCGACTCGCACACGTCGCGTGCCCAACCCGCGCCAACCTGCCGGATAAGCCTCCACTTCCGTTTTTCGAGCTTGTCCCAGGGTGAAGCGAACGTTCAGATCGGGCTTGCTCTCCACTTCCATCAACCCCTTCTCGGTAAGCCGCTTGCGGATTTCGTTTTCGATCTTGCGCCGCGTGAGTTCGCTATTGAGCGCCGCGGCCTTAGCGTTGAGCTGGCCTTCCACAATGTGAAACGTCTTGTATGCGGCGAAATTGGCGGAGTCGTCGAATTCGATGTCGATCTTTTGCGCCAGCGCTGGACCCATGGCGAGCGCCAGTACGGACAGCACAAACGGAAGTTTCATGGCACGACTCTATCAAATCTGGAGTTACTGCAACACCGGCAGCAGTGAACTGGCAGGCACAAAGAGACTGCCCTCGGTCACACCTTCCGGAGCGCAGCGCCGGAGCGTGCTGCGGAGTTCCTCGGGCGTCGAGCGGCCGGCGAAGAAATCGGCGAAGGCGCGGCCGATGCGTGTGACCTGGTCCGGCGTCTCATGCACGAACTCAAGCCTGAAATGCCGGATTCCCACGGCGAGCCATTCGGCCAGATGAAGGCTCGCCTCCTGGGCTTCGGCTCCGAAGACCGTATTGCGGCAGCCAACGTCCGCCATCACCGGGTGAGGGCGACCGCCAGAATCACGCAGCGCGACCTGGTGTTTCTCGCACGGCCGGCCGCAGTCGCGATAGCTGGTGCCGGTGGATAAAAACCTGCAGAAGACGCAGTGTTCGGTGTGGAACACAGGCAAATGGTGGTAGGCGATCGCCTCCAGCCGCGACGGATCGACGCCGCGGGCCAGCGCTGCGATCTGCGCGGCGTTCAAATCGTGCGTGGGGGCCATGCGACCCAATCCCGTCGCGAGCAACATAGAGGCCGAGATGGCGTTGGCGGCGTTGAGGCTGAAATCTCCATCCAGGCGAACGCCAGCCGAACGGAGCGTTTCCACAAGGCCCGCGGAACGAACCAGGATTGGGGCTTCGCAACGCAGCAGAAAATCGGCTATGCGCTGCTCTCCTGGTTTCAAGACGCGTGGACTAGCCACGCGCGCTTCGATCCCGGCGGCCTTCACACGGTCGAGCGAGGGCCGCAAACCGTACAGATCGAGATAGTCGAGCGTGATACTGGCAGGCGCGAGCGCGATGGCGGCGTCCAGTTGCTCCGCCGTGCGTACCAGAAGATGAAGTTTTGTCGCGCCCGCCTCGGCCGGTTTTGGGGATGGCAATAATTGCTCTACCGCGGTCTCTGGATCGTGAATCTGGAGCCCAGGCGGCTTCGACTGGAGTTCCACCAGTTTCTCGACTGCGTGCCGGCGCAAATGATTCAGCAGCGAACTGGGCGCGAAGGGCGAACCTTCGGATACCAGGTCCACTTTACCGAGTTCGTACGGCGTGTTGCCCAAACGGCCAAGTTGTTCGCGCAGCAACTCGGGAGTAAGTCCACGATTCTGCGCAGCCTCGAGCGGCGCATCGGAAACGACGCGAACGCAGATGTCAGGCCGCGCCGGCAGATGCCATTCCAGCTCCAGAGGTTGGCCCTCACGCGCCTCGACGCGAACATCCACCTTCTGCCTGCTCACGGGCGCTGTAGCGGTAGTGTAGGGTCGCGCAGCTTTATCGATCTCGGGGTCATGCGTGCGCCACACCAGATCACCGGGGCGAATCCGGGCTGTGTTCACTGCTCCATTGGCGAAGGCGAGTTCGAGACCTTCCGCCGCGGTCAGCACCTGATAAATGCGTCCGCCCTCCTCCGTTTCCTGGGGACTGCGCCAGTCAGCGGCGTCAAATACCACACCGTCGCCCGGTTTCAACGGCGACTCAAGGACATCGGGCTTTACGAGTACGCCGGCCGAGGACGCGCGAATCACGCGGCCAGCCCGCAATCCGCGATGCCGGGGCGCGCGCCCTCGCACCACCGCTTGGTGATTGGTCCCGGTGAGGAAGAACGGCCCAAGCCCGCGCGAATACACCTGTTCAAGCGTGGCTTTCACTCCACTCTCGACGGGTTGCTCGCGTCCGGCCCACGCTTCGTCCACGGCTTTTCGATACGCGCGGGTAGTCACAGCGACATACTCCGCATCCTTGTACCGGCCTTCGATCTTCAGAGCGCAGATGCCGATGCGCACAATCTCGGGCACTTGTTCGAGCGCGTACAGATCGCCGGGCGAAAGCAAGTAGCGCGCATCGCCCAAAGGCTGCAAGACACCGTCGACGAGCATTTCATAGGGCAGCCTGCACGCTTGCGCGCACTGGCCGCGATTGGCGCTGCGGCCGCCCCAGGCTTCCGAAGAAAAGCACTGCCCCGAATACGAAACACACAGCGCGCCGTGCACGAACAGCTCCAACTCAGCGTCCGTTTGTTGCCGGATAGTCCGGATCTCGTCGAGCGAAAGCTCGCGGGCAAGAATCATGCGCCGGACGCCCAGCCCTAGGGCATGTCTCACGCCTTCCACGCTGGTGATGCTCATCTGCGTGCTGCCGTGGATTTCAAGATCCGGCGCGATACGGCGAGCGAGCGCTACGGCTGCCCAATCTTGCACCAGGATTGCATCGGCGCCGGCTTCCGCGATCGCGGCGACGGCTTTGGCTGCGGCCGGCAGCTCATTGTCGAAGATCAGGGTGTTGAACGTTACGTATCCCTTGACGCCGCGCCGATGTAGAGTTCGCAGAGCTTCCGGTAGCTCCGCCATGGTAAATCCGGCTTTGGCCCGCGCGGTGAAATGTGTCAGCCCGAAGTACACGGCGTCGGCGCCCGCTTCGATGGCCGCGTGTAGCTGCGGCCAATGACCGGCGGGACTCTTGATTTCGGGCTTGGTACGGGAAGGAACCACTACATCAAGTGTATGCTGCCGCCCGACGGGGACCGGCAGGGGCGGCGGTAAGATGGGGATACACTAGAAAATCCTATGAAATTCGCCGCCGTCATCGAATACACGCCGGACAAGAGCAAAATTGCCCAGTTCCGGCCCCCGCATCGTGAATACCTGATGGGTCTCCGAAAAGCAGGCAAGGCGGCCATGGCCGGCCCGTTCACCGACGACAGCGGCGGGTTGCTGATCTACGAGGCGGAATCGAAAGAGGAAGTCGAGCAAATGATACGTAACGATCCGTTCGGACAGGGCGGCGTGTTTGTATCCTGGACCATCCGTCCCTGGAACCTGTTGTGGGTGAATCAGGATCTGATGCCGGCTTGAGTGTGCGTGGTGGGATAAGCGTGTGATCAAGCTGAAAAACGCGTTGTGGCTGGGAATAGGCGGCCTGGCACTTTGTGGCTGCTGCCTATATGCGTACCAGCGCCCGTGGCGGCTCTTCGAGAGTCTCGAACAGTACGACGACATCCCTATCCCTGCCGACGGACAGGATCCGGCCGAATTCGTGTTCGCCCGGTTGATGTTCCCTTCGCTTCCGTACGCGCGGTTCGAATTCCGCGGACGCAGAAACTGGCGCGAGGGCGGCACCAGCTGGACCGAGGACTATCCGCGCGCCGACCGGCATTTCGTTGTCGCGCTACGGCGCTTGAGCCGGGTGAACGCGCGTGGTCTGGAGCAGCCCGTGAATCCGGACGACGTGGATGACATCTATAACTGGCCCTGGCTCTATTCAGGCTTGACCGGAAACTGGGATCTGACCGACGAGCAGGCTGCGAAAATCCGCGAATACCTGCTGCGCGGCGGCTTTTTCTACGCCGACGACTTCTGGGGTCCGGACGAGTGGCGCGGGTTCGAAGCGGGCATGAAGAAGATTTTTCCCAACCGCGATATTGTCGAGCTGACCAACGAAGAAGCGCTGTTTCACATCGTGTACGACCTGGACGACCGGTATCAGATCCTCGGCGAATGGGGCCTGCGGCGCGGGCCGCGCGACGGCGGCATCACTCCGCAGTGGAGGGGCATTCGCGACGATAAGGGCCGCCTCATGGTAGCCATTACGGCCAATTCGGATATCGGCGATTCCTGGGAGTTCGCGGATCTGCCTGCTTATCCTGAGCGATTTTCCGCGCTGGGAATCCGCATCGGCGTGAACTACGTCCTCTACTCAATGACGCACTAGCAAGTCAGTTCGATCTCAATAGTGGAATCGATAGCGGACCTGCCCCATAACCTGCCGAGGATCGTTGTAATGCGTGCCCGCAAAAGAGCTATCCCTGCCGAGCAGATAACGTGTATCGGCAATATTCAACAGGGTGAACGTGAACGTCCAGTCTTCGCGCCAGCTCTTCCCTATGGAAAAGTCCGCGGTGGTGTGCTGCGGCAGGTGTCGGGGACCATCGCCATCGAGGAATCCCGACCCATAGTTGATGTTCGTGGACATCCAGGTGCGCCACGGCAGCGTTGCCTCGCCGCCCGTCGATAGCGTATCGCGCTGGTCGTGATCGATGTAGAAGAATCCTTGCGCTGGCGCGATGAAGTTGGTCAGGCCGCCGGTGACGGCGCCGCGCCCTTTGACGACCTGATTCGAGTAGGCCAGATGGAACCGCACCCTATGCCACACTTGCGGCGAGCGGATCGTCCCTTCCCACCCGCGAACGCGCACATACTCGATGCTGAGAGGCAGGGTGATATTGGAGTTACCCAGCACATCGTGGTCGGCAAAGTTCGAGGCGTCGGTCTGGAAGTGAGCAAAGTCCGCCACCCAGCCACGGTACGGAATCGTCAATCCGATTTCCTTTTGGCGGTCGCGTTCGCCGTGCACCGGCAGAAAATTGAAACCCTTCGCAATCGCAAAGGACAGAAGCGGCCCGCTGATCGTCGAAAGCGGCGGCGGCTGATAGTAATAGCCGTAGTAGCCGCGCACAACCCACTTAAGACGGGGGATCTCGATGGACGCTCCCATGCGCGGGTTCGCCGCATTCTCACTCAATTGCCCGGAGTAGTGCGTCAATCGCAGACCGGCATTGAGCGTGACCCATCGCCAGGGCTTGTACTGCTCATCGAGGAACGCCGACGCAACGCTTCCCACAGGCTGAATGTGCTCGCTGGCGCTCAGAGGGTTTGCCCCCGTCTGTTCCAGCCGGAACAGGTTGTCGTCTCTTTGCTGGAACCCATAGAGTCCGGCATTGAAATTGTGCCGCCCTTCCACCACGCCGAGCGTAACTTGGCCACCCGCATAGTGGGACACACGCTCATTCGTGGTGATCAGTGGATCCCCGGGCCCTCCTAAGTACTGGGCGTTGTTATAGTGATAAAAGGGCGACACCGTGAGCAGTGTGGACGCGTTCACCGTATGAACCCAGGAAAAGTTCACAAACGAATCCCGTTCGACATCGACGTCCCGGAAGCCCGCGGCCTGATCAGCGTACGTATTTGGAATCTGGTACCGATCCCTGCGCAGGGATGCGTTCATCCGCAACTGATCGTTCGGTCCCGCGTTATAGGACAGCGATGTGAATCCACCCAGTGCTGATCCCTGATTGTGAAGGATGTAGGTGGTGGGAGGCTCCAGGCCGAGATCGGTGCGGCTCCCCGTCAGGCTGCCGTAGTACGCGAAATTCGTGCTGTGACCGCCCAGGCTCAACTGATCGTTGGTCTGGTTCAGGCTTCCGTAGCCTATCTTGAGTTCGCCCTCCCGGTCGAATTCGAAGCCCGAGCGTGTGACGATGTTCACCATCCCGTAAGTGCGATCGCCGTAGCGGGCGGAGTAACCGCCCCGGGATACTTCCACCGACTGCATGTCTTTGGGATCCATCTGGCGGCCAACGTTGGTTGAGATGTTCGTATTGGGAATGGGAACGCCATCCACCAGCCAGCTGACGCCGTGCCCACCACGCATGTGCAGGTGATCGTGCAACATGTAGCTCCCCGGCACGTAGTCGGTGACGAAATTCATGCTGCTGGTGCGGTCCGCACCCGGTGTGTGCAGAATGTCCTGTTCGGAGATGCTGACCGGGGGACTGGAGGATTCGGGGTTGGTTATTTCGAGCGCCGCGGTAACCTCCACGTCGGTCTTGACCGAACCCAACTCCATGAAGAAGATCAGGGTCGGCGCGCCTCCGATGCTCAGCGTGAGCAGCTCGCTCATCGTCCGGAAGCCCTGATGCTCGATTTCGATAGTATAGGCGCCGGCAGGCACAGTGGGAACACTGAATTCGCCGGCCTGGTTTGTTTTCGCTTCTGCCGACCAAGCCGATCCCTGGGCCTTCAAGGTGACCATGGCCCCAGGGATCGGCAGCTTCTGAGGATCCAGGACAGTGCCGCGAACGGTTCCAAAGATCTGCGCCTGCGCGATCATGGCGCTGAACAACAGCCCAACCAACAGGTGCAGTCTGAACGTATTCATGGTTGTCCCTCCCCTTGCTTCTCTTGATTAGCGTCTGCCAATTTCGAGTTTGTCGCCAAGGTTCTGTAAACGGTCCTTGGTCTTGCCGAAATCGACAAAGTCTCCGATCATTGCGGCCAAGTCCGTCGCGTAGTCGGCGTTCGCTTCCAGGTAGTCCTTGTATTCAGCCGGCGTGTGTTTTGTCGTGCCGTTGATGTGCTCGATAACCGCGTAGGTATATCCACCGAGTTCATCCAGGAACGGCGAGATCCGATCGATCGCGGTCTGTTGCCAGGGCGAACCAGTGCTTCTTGCTTCTTTAAGCTTGGCCGTCTGGCGTGTCAAAGCATTGATGTGGTCTTTGATCTGGTTGATCGCCGCAGCGTGGCTTTCCCAGCTCACGTTCATGCGGGTGAAACTCTCCATGGTGACGGCGTCTTCCTTCAACTGGAATGACATCGTCTTTGCTTCGGAAAGAAGCTTCGAGACTTGTTCAGAATCGGGAGCGTTGGCAGCTTTCGAAGCGGGCGGGATAGCCAGGAACCCTGCCAGCAGCAGCCCGGGAATGGCCATCCAAGTTGTCGATTTGTGGATCATTGAGATCCTCCTTTCGGGTAACGTGGAAGCACTCGAGCCTCCTTACGTGACTTAAGAACGCAGGGCTGTGATTCGAGAAGGCTTATTGCTCTCCGGCGGCTAGCTGTGCGATTCCAGGCCTGCGCTAAAACGCGCAGCTTGTTCGTGAAAAAAGGATCTTGGTGGTTAGAATGCGCTGCCGGGCGCTGTCCTGAGATGAGGCACGAGCAGCATTTCGCAGAGGTCAGGCCCAAGAACACTGGTGGCCCCGTCCGGGGTCGAACCGGAACCTCTCTCGAGACCAGATCCTAAGTCTGGCGCGTCTGCCAATTCCGCCACGGGGCCGCAGGGACGTGACTGTAGGCATTATAGCCCGCGTGGGTGTTCCCGGACATGCTTTCAGCGTGCGTAAGCAGCCGCGCTACGGACACGTTCGGCTGGCTGGACCGGTGTCAGGCGCGGGGTCTTGCGGCCGCAGCCGCACGCTGCCAATTCGAGCCGGTAGCCGTTCCACGGCAAGCCGGGGATCTCGATGTGTAGCCCGTCGTGCGCCTCGCACTCGGCCGCGAGCAGCTCGCCGTCCGGCCCGATGATTTGCTCAAACACCGGGACGCGAAACGCCCGCCACAGCCGTTCGCGCTCCACCGCCGAGAGCATCGGATCGCCGGGACTCTCGAGTGCGATGGCCGCATGAGTAAGCTCGGGCGGCCGGTCGGCCGCAGCCAGCTTCAGCAATTGTTCGCGCGGGGCCGCGATGGCAGCCGGGGCGAATGCGGAGACCTCCTCGGACCAGCCCTGCGGGAAAACCCGAACGGGATAATTCGGCCGCAGCCTTGGTTGCCTGAAACAGGCCGCTAGCACGGCCGTGCGTGGCGCCGGGTCCATCGGATACCGGAACACGGATTTTCGCCGAAGGCGGAATGTGTCGAGTGTCTTATTCACAAGCGTCATACCAAGATGACGTTGCCTCAGGCCGCGAGAATTCTCACTAAGTTTTCGCTGAATATGGCTCGCGCATCCGCTTCGCTGGTCCCGATTTTATAGAGCGCCCGTGCCTGATCCTCGAAGATCCCGTGTTGCCAGCCGCGCGGGAAAAACGAGGAATCCGTCCCGAACAGCAGCCGCCTGGGCCCCGCAACTTCCAAGGCATGCCGGAAAACCTCGCGCAAGGTGAGGTGCCCGGCGTGGTAGCGCATCCATTGATTGGAGCTGGACGTATCCAGGTGGACGTTCGAGCACTGGTCGGCCAGCATCAGAGCTTCCCGAAAATAGCCCGCGCCGAAGTGCGGCACGATCATCGGAACTTCGGGATAGCGCAGCGCGACGGCGTGCAAATCGACGGGATTCGAGAACCGCATATCGAAGGGCGACGGCAACCCCAGCTTCTTGCGCACACCGACGCTCAGAACGCCGCAGTGCACGAACACCGCCCGCCGATGGGTCTGGGCCCATTCAAACACCGGCCGGGCGCAGTCGTCCTGCACGGAGTATCCGTGCATCGCCGGAAACAGACAGGCCACGCGCACTTCTGAGAACGTGGCCGGCAGACCGGTTGTCAGCGCCCGCGGATTCACCATCGCGTACGCGAAAAAACGGTCCGGAAAGGCACGCGTTGCGGCAGTCACCGAGCCCTCATCGCCGGGTACGCTGGCGATCAGCGCCGACGCGAACACGCCGTGCCGGTCAAGCTCGCGGACCCAGGTGGCCGCTAGCTTCTCCGGCTCCCGCGTAGGCAGTTGCCAACCCAGTTGCGCGCCCGCGGCCTCGATCGTCAAGCCCGGCTTCTGGCTAACTAGTGTGGAGAAGAAGTGATGCGAGAAGAAGTGCAGATGCGCGTCGGCTACGGCCAGCGGCCCCCAGGGCGAGGGCCGGGTCATCTGGTCACTCACTTGTGGGTGCCGCGCGCGGCGTGCGTGAGGCCCGTGGAAAGCGCGAGCTGCGTCAAACCTGCCACGTTGTTGACTCCCAGCTTCTTCATCATGGTCTTGCGATAGCTGCGCACAGTCTGCTCGCGCAGGTCGAGCAGAACCGCGATTTCCTTGCTGGTTTTCCCGTCGGCCACCAGCCGCAGCACCTGCACCTCGCGGGGCGAAAGCGATTCGAGCACCGCGGGCGTCTGGCGCGATTCCAGGTTGCCCTTCTGGATGCGCGTGAGCAGGCGGTCGGATACCTGCGGGCTAAGATACATGCCGCCGGCCGCAACCATCCGCAACGCTTCGAGAAGATCGTTATCGGAAGCGCGTTTGAGAACAAAAGCACGTGCGCCGGAGCGCACCGCGCTCACCACGGAATTCTCATCGTCGTACATCGAAAGAATCACGATCTTGCAGTCCGGCTGGTGCCTCAGGATTTCAGCCGTGGTTTCGACGCCGTTCAAGCCCGGCAGACCGATATCCATCAGCACCAGCTGCGGATGGAATTTCTTGACGAACTGCACGGCGTCCGAGCCGTTCTCAGCTTCGCCTGCCACGCGGAATTCGCTCGATCGGTTCAGGATGGCTTTGATGCCATCGCGCATGATCTTATGATCATCCACGAGCAGTACGTCGACTGGCATAGCAGATGGAAACAATTGTACTCTTTCCTGTCGTGCATTCAAATGCCAGTCCTTGTTCGCGCGCAAGGGAGCGGATCGCCGACAACGCGCGAGCGCGGCCGGTCTTCCGCCCGTCGTCCACGATGCGCAGAACCACCCGGCCGGTGCCCCGCACGGCGATGTTTACCCGCGCGGCTCCCCGCTGAAGCGCTTGCTCCACCGCCGCACAGCCAGCCTCGTAGAGCGCCACGGCGATCTCCGCCGGCACCGCGGCTGTCACGGAGTACTCAACTTCTATCTGACAACTGCCCGATCCATATTGGTCGACCAACCGCAAAAGGGCCTGTTTCAGGCCGCCCCGGTACGCCGGCGAAGGGCACAAGTTCTGACTAAGATCCCGAACCCGATCGAGCGCCTCTTCCAGGATCCGGAGCGTTTCTCCGATCCGCTCCTGAGCCGCGGGCATGTCCATGCTCAGCAGTTGGAGTTGCACTCCCGCGGCCGAGAGCGACGATCCGATGTGATCGTGCAGCGTACGCCCGGCGCGAATGAGCATGGCCCGCGCCTGGACATAGAGCGCGGCCACCTGCTCCACGTCGCTCTTCACGGTCTTCTTCGCCTTGTGCCTGGTGCGAAGCCGCTTCGCCATGGACGGGATCTAACGCTTCCGCTTCACAACGCGCCGCGCGGCTGCGGCCACATCGCGCGCCAGCAGGCCGTACTTGTCGAGCAGCTGCTCCGGCGTCGCCGATTCCGCGTAGGTGTTCTGGATCCCCACGAATTCCATGGGGGCCGGATGCGTTTCGGCCACCACTTGCGCGATGCGCACGCCTAATCCGCCATCGGCAAGGTGCTCCTCGGCAACCACGATCGCCCCGGTTTCGCGCGCCGCCCGTGCAATAGCTTCGCGATCTAGAGGCTTGATGGTGTGGAAGTCGATCACCCGCGCGGAAATCCCTTCCGCTTCGAGTGCTTCCGCCGCGCGAATCGACTCGGCTACCAGCAAACCGGTGGCGATCAACGTTACATCCGAGCCTTCCAGCAGCTCGATCGCCTGGCCGATTTTGAACTGGCGGCCCGCTTGATAGATGCGCGCAGCCTTGGGCCGCCCGGCGCGGATAAAAACCGGCCCGACGTGCGCCGCCGACAGCTTGACCAGCTCGATCATGGACGTTTCGTCGGCGGGAGAAAGCACCGTAAATCCCGGCAGAGAGCAGGCCAGGCTCAGATCTTCCACGCTCATTTGCGAGGGCCCATCTTCACCGATCGAGATGCCGCTGTGCGTGCCTACCACTTTGAGATTCACGTTGGGATACGCCGCGGTGACTCGTAACTGCTCGAATCCTTTGTTCAGGGCGAACACCGAAAAGCTCGCCGCGAACGGAATCTTCCCGGCGGACGCCAGGCCCGCTCCGATCGCAATCATGTTAGATTCGGCGATACCGCACTCGATGAAGCGGCTGGGAAACTCCTTCGCGAATCCGGCCGTGTACGTGGATTTGGAGAGATCCGCATCCAGTGCCACGACATCCGGATTCGTCCGTCCCAGATCCACCAGCGCCTTCCCGAACGCTTCGCGCGTGGCAGCGCCCAGCGGGAGTTCGTATTTGGTTTTGGCAGGCATCAGGCCAGCTCCTGAAGAGCTTTTGCGCACTCCTCGCGGGTCGGCGCGGAACCGTGGAACTTGGGATTGTTCTCCATGAACGATACGCCCTTACCTTTGATGGTGTGAGCGATGATGCAAGTGGGCCTGCCTTTCTCCGAGGACGCTTCGCCGAACGCACTTTGCAGAGCCGCGATGTCATGCCCGTACGCCTCAATGACGTGCCATCCGAAGCCGCGCCACTTCTCTGCCAGCGGCTCCAGACTCATGATGTCCTTGACGAAACCGTCCAGCTGGATCTGGTTGTAGTCGACAATCGCCACCAGGTTATCTACGCGGAGGAACGCTGCGGCCATGGCTGCTTCCCAGATCTGGCCCTCCTGGATCTCGCCATCGCCCAATACGACGTAGGATCGCGCCTTGCCTCCATTCATCTTCGCGGCTAGTGACATACCCAGACCAAGTGAAAGCCCCAACCCCAACGAGCCCGTGGATGCCTCCAGCGCCGGCAGAAATCGGACGTCCGGGTGACCCTGGTAGATCGAACCGAGCTTGCGCAAGGTCATCAGCTGGTCTTTGGGGCAATACCCGCACTCCGCCATGACGGCGTAGAGGATCGGGCAGCAGTGTCCCTTCGACAGGATGAACCGGTCACGATCCGGCCACTGGGGATTTTCAGGATCGTGACGCAGGACATCAAAAAACAGCGTCGTCACGATTTCAGCCGCCGACAGGGACCCGCCCGGATGACCCGAACCCGCCTCGGTGATCATCTCGATCGCGGTGCGCCGCATGCGTTTAGTAATCGCAGCCAGTTGAGCGACGTCACTGGTTTTTTGCATGGCTTCCTTCAAATGTAGCAGGGCGTTATCCCTGCCGTGGGAAACCGATCCGGCGCTTGGGTCCTGGCGGAGGGATCGCCTTCAATTCGCTGATCTCATCCGCAAGGATCGTAATCACCGAAACCTGCCGCCTCTGCAGATCTTCGATTCTTTCCACCCGGATCGCCAGCTCCTTGTGATTCGCCAGCAGCTCGCGCATGCGCACGAACGCACGGATGATCAGGACGCTCATCTTGACGGCGCGCACGCTGGCCAGCACGGCCGAAAGCATGGCTACGCACGTGCTCGGTGAACGCGTATGGCAGATTGCGGCGTCCGCCCCAACTTGAGGTCGCAATTTGCGACCTCAAGTTTTTGAACTCCGCTTGCTTCAAGCGAAACATAAAATCCTTCGGGAAGCGGCCGGGATTGCGCTGAACCTGCTCATTTAAACGTTTCGTGGGCACCTGGTAGAGTTCCGCCAGGTCTGCATCCAGCATGACCTTTTGTCCCCGGATCATATAGATCCTGCGGTCAACGAGTTGCACCGGAACCGAAAGCTTAGAGTCAGCGGGTTTTCGCGAAGTGGCCATACGACCATAGTGATAACTGGCCTTAAGTTGTCTCACCGATACTGCTATGTGCTAGCCTTGCGTTTTTCATGTCCGCCCCCCCGCGCATCTCCAACCCCGTCCACATCTCTAACCCCATCAAGTGGACCATTTGCGCCATGGCCGCGGTCGGTTTCCTGTTCGACATCTACGAGGTGCTGGTGGCTCCGCTGGTGTTGCAGCCCGCCGTCATGGAACTCGGCGGATTCTCTCCGGGCACGGCCGAATACCGCCACTGGACGGGACTGCTGTTCTGGATCCCGCCTCTGGTCGGAGGCTTCTGCGGCTTGTGGGGTGGCTACCTCGCGGATCGCTTCGGGCGGCGGCGCATCCTGGTTTGGAGCATCCTGCTCTACACCGTGTCGGCCCTGTCCGCGGGAATGTCCACGCGCATGGAAACACTGCTCCTGTTTCGCGCGCTGTGCTTCGCCGGTATATGCGTCGAATTCATCGCGGCGGTCGCATGGCTCGCCGAACTGTTCCCCGAGCCCAAAATGCGCGAGGCCGTGCTCGGCTATACCCAGTTGTTCTCTTCCCTGGGTGGAGCCATGGTTGCCGGCGCATTCTATCTCGCCAATCGCTACGGCGCAGATCTCCCGGCTATTTACGGCGGACACTCCGCGTGGCGTTATACGCTGATCTCCGGTGTCGTTCCCGCGATTCCCTTGATGCTCATCCGCCCGTTCCTGCCGGAATCTCCGCAGTGGCAACAGCGGCGCCTCGAAGGGACCCTCAAGCGGCCGAGCGTGACGGAACTTTTCCGTCCGGAGTTTCGCCGCAGCACCGTCGTGACCGCCCTGCTGTTCGCCTGCGCCTATGGAGCCGCATTCGGGACCGTACAGCAATCGCCGCAAATCGCCGCGGGTCTTCCAGAGGTCCGGCTGCTACCTACATCCGAGCGCGGTCAGGCGACAGCGGGCGCGCAGACCATGCAGGAACTCGGAGGCCTGGCGGGCAGATTCACCATTGCCAGCCTGGGGCTGCTGATCGTCAGCCGGCGCGCGCTGCTGAGAGTATTCCTGATACCCGGCCTATTTGTCACAGCGATTGTCTTTTTCTACACAGGCACGCGCAGCTTGGAGCTATTCCGCATAGGCGTGTTCATGGCCGGGTTTTTCACCATCGCGCAACTCACGTTTCTCGGGAACTACATGCCCCGGATCTATCCGCTGCATCTGCGTGGGACCGGCGAGGGATTCGCGGCGAACGTCGGTGGCCGAATGCTCGGGACGTCGGCGTCTTTTGTCACGACGCATCTCGCCGCGGTCATGCCGGCGGCGTTGCCGGGGGCGCAACTGGCCTACGCCGCGGCCGTCGTGGGAGTCGGCGTGTATCTGCTGGCTCTGGTACTCACGTTCTGGCTGCCCGAACCGCCCGAGAAACTCCCCGACTAGTTACGGCAACGGCGGGCGCCGCCCCGCGATTCCGAAGGCGTCCTCCAAAGCTGCGCCGGCCTGCAGCAACGTGTCTTCCTGCTGGGGCGGAGCCACCAATTGCAAACCGATCGGCAATCCCGCGCTTGAAAACCCGCACGGCAGAGCCAGCGCCGGCCAGCCTAACACGTTAAACGGCCGGGCCAAGCGAGTGGCAGCCATGCGAACATCTTCACTGATCGAGCCGAACGCGACCGTCATCTCGCCAATCTTTGGGGCGGTGATCGCCGTGGCCGGCGTCATCAGGCAATCGAGATTCTTCCAAATCTTCGAAAAGTCCCGGGCCAGCACGGTGCGGACACGCTGTGCGTTGAGGTAATCGATCGCGGGAATCAGCCGGCCTTGTTCCACCAGCACCAAAATGTCCCGCCCGATTTCGGTACGGCGGTCGAGGTAACCGGCTAACAGTGCCGAGACTTCCGAAAGTTGCGCTACGCGTCCGACGACGTTGACCGCTTCAACGTCCGGCAGCCGTATCTCGGTCACGTGGGCTCCCAACGCTGCCGCTGTCTGCACCGCCGCGCGGAACGAAAGCATGACCTCCGGGGCAATTCTCTCCACGAAGAAATTTTCGGGCACGCCGATGCGCATGCCCCGCAAATCGGCGTGCGCGGGAGGCAGGTAGCCGCTCGAATGTTTCGCGATCAGGTTGTACCCCAGCGCGGTGTCGCGCACCGAGCCCGCCAGCAGACCCGCGTGATCCAGCGTTAGTCCGAGCGGCATCACACCCTTGCGGCTCACCCGTTCGTAGGTCGGCTTCAACCCCACCACGCCGCAGAACGACGCCGGAATGCGAATAGACCCTCCCGTGTCCGAGCCGGTGGCGAGAGGAATGAGTCCCGTCGCCACCGCCGCGGCCGACCCGCCGCTCGATCCACCGGGAATCCGCCCCAGATCCCATGGATTCCGAATCGCGCCGAAGTGCGGGTTGTTCGAAGTGATGCCATAGGCGAACTCGTGCATCCCGGTTTTTCCGATCATGACAGCGCCCGCGTCGTTCAAATGGCTGACAATCGCCGCGTCGTGCTCCGGTACAAAGTCCGCGAAGATTTTCGACCCGCTGGTGGTGCGCACGCCACGCGTACAGATGTTGTCCTTGTGCGCGATCGGAATGCCGTGCAAAGGCCCGCGGTCGATGCCGCGCGCGAGTTCGTCCTCTAAAGCCTCCGCGCGGGCGCGTGCTGCCGCTTCCGTGACCGTGAGGAATGCGTTCAGGCGTGGATTCGCCTCCGCCACGCGCCGCAACGCTTCTTCCGTCAGTTCACGCACCGAGATCTTTTTCGCGCGCAATGCCGCGCCGATTTCGCCTATGGTGACGGGGACCGTCACGCGTCGTCCTCGCAGCTGGTCCAGAGGAGCGTATCGGGTGGCAGCGCTCGCTCCAGCGGCCGGAACGCGGCTTCCAGCTTCTCAAGGGCCGGGATCACGTCCGGCAACAGGTCCTCGGGTACAGGCGGCTCGGCGGCGGCGGCCAGTGCTTTCCAGTCAGTCATTTCGTAGTCACTATACAATCAAGGTGATGCTGGCCGCCGACAAGCATCCCGCCGCGGCGCCGCTGACTCAGCTCAGCGAAGAAGAATCCATGTTTCAGGCCTCCGTCAGGAGGTTCGCGGCCGAGCGCCTGGCTCCGCACGTGCGCGCCATGGACGATGCCGGCGTCTTCCGCAAGGAATTGATAACCGAATTGTTCGACCTGGGACTCATGGCCGTCGACGTTCCAGAAGAATATGGCGGGCAAGGCGGAACATTTTTCCAGGCGATCCTGGCGATCGAGGAGCTGGCTAAGGTGGACCCTTCCGCTTCGGTGATCGTGGACGTGCAGAACACGTTGTTCAACAACGCGCTCCTGCAGTGGGCAAGTGAAGACCAACGGCGGCGCTGGCTGCCCCGCGCCGCCAAGGACGCCGTCGCCAGTTATGCATTGTCCGAAGCCGGATCGGGCTCGGATGCGTTTGCGCTGACGACGCGCGCAGCGGAGTCCGGGGACGAATATCGCCTCACCGGACGGAAACTCTGGATCACCAACGCTGCCGAAGCGAGTTTGTTCTTGCTGTTCGCCACAGTTAATCCCGAGGCAGGCTACAAGGGCATCACGGCATTTCTGATCGAGCGCGATTTCCCCGGATTCGCGGTCGGCAAGAAAGAAGACAAACTGGGCATCCGCGCGTCCTCCACCTGCGAGCTGATCCTGGATGATTGCCGCATACCCAAGGCCAACATCATCGGCGAAGTCGGGCAGGGCTACAAAATTGCCATCGAAACGCTGAACCAGGGCCGCATCGGAATCGGCGCGCAGATGACCGGCCTGGCCGAAGGCGCGCTGGGTCACGCCATCGATTACGCCCGCCAGCGCAAACAGTTCGGCAAGCCGATCGCGGAATTTCAGGGAGTACAATTCGAATTGGCGGAGATGGCGGTGGAAGTGGAAGCCGCCCGCCTGATGGTGTACAACGCGGCGCGGCTCAAAGACGCCGGACGGCCTTATCTGATGGAAGCAGCCATGTGCAAGTACTATGCGTCGCAGGTAGCCGAAAGGGTGGCCTCGAAAGCCGTCGAAGTTCTGGGAGGCGTCGGTTTTACCAAGGATTACCCGGTCGAAAAACTATATCGCGACGCCAAGATCGGCCGGATTTATGAAGGCACCAGCAATATGCAGCGATTGACCATCGCCAAACAATTACTCGGAAACCGGACGTAGCGATGCTCGTCTAAGGAAGAAGGAGATTCCATGCGCTTATTCGGCCTGATGATTCTTGGAGCCGCCGGGCTTCTTATTGCCGCGGATGCGCCGGACCCGTCGCAAGCCCAGATCGACGAGATCGTCCAAAAGTTTGCAGCCAAAGAAGCCCAATTTGCCAAGGCCCGCGAGAACTACACCTACCGGCAGACCGCGCGGATTCAGGAACTGGAGCCGTCCGGAACCGCCACCGGCCGTTGGGAGACGGTTTCCGACATCGTCTTCGATACGGCCGGAAAGCGGACCGAGCATGTGGTGCGCGCCCCGGTTTCTACACTCGATCACATCCTCCTCACCCCGGAGGACCTGGAGGACTTGCGCAGCGTCCAACCCTTCGTGTTGACCACGACCGAACTGCCCAAGTACTTGATCCGCTATCTCGGCAAGGAGAAGCTCGATGAGATTGGGTGCTACGCGTTTGCCGTAAAACCCAAGAAAGTCGACGCCGGCCAGCGCTACTTCGAAGGGATCGTCTGGGTGGACGATCGCGACCTGCAGATCGTGAAGAGCTACGGCCGCGGCACCGGCGTTTTCAAAAAAGGGAACGCTTACCCCAAGTTCGAGACCTACAGGGAACAGATCGATGGCCAATACTGGTTCCCCACCTATACCATCGCCAACGCCACACTGCACTTCCCCGAGTACGACCAGCGTATCAAGCAAACCGTTCGCTATGAGGACTATAAGCAGTTCCGGGCCACTACGACCATCACCTTCGGCGACGAGGTCGATCAGCCTAAACCGGCACCAGCGAAAGACGAGAAAAAGGCTCCGTCACCCGCCAAAAAGCAATAGTCTCTGGTACATGAGTGCTAAAGTAAACCCCTAAACTGCGCCTGGGAAACTGCCGAAGGAAGTATTTCGGCATGGTTGTTCACGTAGCTCCACCGGACGAGACGCAGGATACTCCTGACCTGGTTATTGCGCAGCCCGACAAGCCGCAGCTCGATCAGATCAAGGGCGTCTTCCTGGCCAGCCTGAACCACGAGATCCGCACGCCCTTAAGCGGGATCCTGGGCATGCTCGACCTGCTACTGGAAACCAGCATCGACGAGGACCAGCGCGATTACCTCAACGCTGCCCATTTGTGCGCCGAATCGCTCTCCGAGCTTCTGAATTCCAGCCTGCAATACGCGGCGCTGGAAGCTGGGCAGATCGGCCTGGAGGAGACGGAGTTTAGCGTAAAAGAGATGCTCGATGCGGCCCTCGCGCAGCAGCGCCCCAAAGCCGCACTGAAGCAGATCGCCCTGCGGCTGACGCTCGACAGCGGGCTTCCGGAAACCCTGCTGGGGGACGCAGCGCGCCTACGGGAACTGCTGGGGCACCTGGTAAACAACGCCATCAAGTTCACCCATACGGGATCGGTCGACGTCCGCGTGTCCATGAGAACCACGGAGCAGCACAAGCCCGGCGTGCTCATGGCCGAGGTGCGTGACACCGGGATAGGCATTCCCGCCGACAAACTGGACAGCCTTTTCGAATCCTTCCGGCCGGGCGAAAGCGGCCTTGCGCGCGCATATCCGGGACTCGGATTGGGTCTTGCGCTGGCGCACAAGCTGGCCACGCTCATGGGCGGCGAGATCCGTGTCGAAAGCCGTCCTGACGTAGGCTCCACGTTCACGCTGGAAGTCCCTCTGCGCCGTCCAGCCGCGCCGCCCGCTGGCCAGCATGCCCGCCTGGCTGACCCCGGTCCCGCCGTGCTCGCCGTGGAGGATGATCCGATCGGCATCACGGTACTGCGCCACGTCCTGCAGCGCCGCCTCAAGAATGTGGATTGCGTGGCCTCGGGTCGCGAAGCGCTGGTTGCGGTCACGCGGCGGCATTACGACCTGATCCTCATGGATCTGCAGATGCCCGACATCAACGGTCTGGAAGCAGCCGCGAAAATCCGCCGGATGGACAGCTACCGCGACGTTCCGATTCTCGCGCTGACTGCCAGTTGCTCGGATCAGGTGCGCGAGCAGTGCCGCGCCATCGGCATGCAGGCATTCCTGTCCAAACCGATCGACGCCAACGAGCTTTGGTCGGCCGTCTCCCGCTACCTGGGCCGCGAAATTCCTCGCTGAAGAGTCCGGACCCCCGCAAAGCGCACAGCGTAGGGCGCGCACCGCATCGCGGCAGAATCACGAGAGATCGCGTCCTGCTGCGTTGTGCGCGACAAAAGTTGTTACGCTTGAGACTTGTCCGATCAAAAGCTGAAGATCATCCCTCTCGGCGGCCTGGGCGAGTTCGGAATGAACTCCATGGCCATCCGCTACGGCGACGACATCATCGTAGTGGACGCCGGGATGATGTTCCCGGACGATGAGCTCCTGGGCGTCGATATCGTCACCCCCGATTTCTCCTACCTGGAACAGAACGCAGCCCACGTCCGCGGCCTGATCCTGACGCACGGCCACGAGGATCACATCGGCGGCGTGCCGTTTCTGCTGAAGCAGATTTCCGTGCCGGTGTACGGCACGGCCTTCACTCTGGCGCTGGTGGAACGGCGCCTGGAAGAGCATCAGATGACCGATGACGCCAAGCTCAACACGGTCAAGCCCGGCGATCGGCTGGAACTAGGGCCCTTCTCTATCGAATTCATCCACGTCACACACTCGCTGGTAAGCTGCGTGGCGCTGGCCATCACCACGCCCCTCGGCGTGATCATCCATACCGGCGATTACAAGGTCGATCCGACGCCCACCGATAATCTTCTGTTCGACCTGCACACGCTGGCTGCGTACGGCAAGCGCGGCGTACTGCTGTTGATGTCGGATTCGACCAACGTCGATCGTCCCGGCTACACCGAAAGTGAGCGCGCTGTGGGGCCGCGGCTGGAGGACCTGTTCGTGCGCTCGCCGCGCCGCCTGGTGATCTCCTGCTTCAGCTCCTCCATTCACCGCCTCCAGCAGATTCTGGATTTCGCGCATCAGTACGGCCGCAAAGTCGCGTTTTTCGGCCGCAGCATGACCAATACCACCGAAATCGCGCACGATCTGGGACTCCTCACCATCCCCGACGGCGTGCTCTTGCGGCCTCAGGACGCTATGTCCCTGCCTCCCAACAAGGTCGTGGCAGTCGTGAGCGGGACGCAGGGCGAGCCGATGTCGGCGCTGTCGCGCGTGGCCGTGGACAATCACAAACATCTTTCGATCGAGCGCGGCGATACCGTGGCGTTGAGCGCCCGCATCATCCCCGGGAACGAAAAAGGCATCTACCGGATGATCAACCACATCTCACGGCGCGGCGCCGATGTGGTCTACGGAACCATGAACCCGCCCATTCACGTCTCCGGTCACGGCAGCGCCGAGGAGCTGCGCCTGGTTCTGAATCTGGTCCGGCCGAAGTATTTCGTGCCGGTTCATGGCGAATACCGGCAGCTCGCCCGGCACGCCAAGCTGGCCCAGCATTTGAGCCACTCGGGCTTGAAGGAGACGTTCATTCTGGAGTCCGGCAACACGCTGGAAATCGACGACCACGGAGCACGCAAGGCAGAGGATGTGCCGGTCGGCCGTGTGTGCATCGATTCCGGCACGCTGGATGAAGTGGTGGAGGAGTTCGTGATACGCGACCGCCGTCATCTCTCCGAGGACGGATTCGTACTGCCTATCATCGCCATCAGCAAGAGCACCGGGCGCTGCGAAGGCTTGCCCGAAATCGTGAGCCGCGGCTTTATGTCCTCCGAAGACAGCACCGGAGTGTTGCAGGAGGCCCGCCAGGTGGTCCTGAAGACTCTGGAGTCATCGACCGCCGAGGAGCGCGGCGATTGGGGCGTGATGCAGGAAAAGATCCGCACCGATCTGAAGCGGTTCCTGAACAAGCAAACCTCGCGACGCCCGCTGATTATGCCGGTGATTTTGGAAGTCTGACCCAGCGCCGCCACCGCGAAAAACGCAGCGACAAAACGAACCCAAAAAGTGTAAGAAGCCAAAGGGTCGGGCATTTTTCGTGAATTCCTCCTTCCGGCATTGCGTTTTCGCGAGGTTGCGAAGCGGCGTCCAATTCAAGCAGTTGAAAACCAGGAACATTCCGAGTACGCCGTCATCCAATGGAAGTCTTTGCACCCCAGGTCAAGAGCGGTCCGGCATTTGGTTAACGCTGAACTGCATTATTTTCTTGCCAATCCAGTCGCAGTTCCTCATGTCGAATGGGCCCCCGGTCTTACGGTGGAAGCGAATCGGAGGTTTTGAATCATGACTTGCTGTCTCACGCCGCGCACCACCTTGCTTCACAGAGCCGGCCTTTTCTTTCTCCTCGTCTCCTGTTCCCTTTTCGGCCGAACATTCGACGTGACAGACTTCGGAGCGCTCGGGAATGCGAGCTTCGATAACACTACTGCAATTCAGAATGCGGCGAACAGCGCTTGTGCGACGAGTTACACGCCAACGGTGCCGAGCCTCTACTTCCCGCGCGGCCAGTACAACGTATCCGACGTGGTCACGCTGCCGTGCGCGCTCTACGTTCACGGCGACGGTCCCCAGGCCAGCATCACCTTCCACACCAATCATTCGGCAGCCCAGAAGGCGTTCGCGACCGACTTCTCGCTGACCATGATCGACATAGCCGTGAACACGACCCCGCTCTCGACCGACCTGGGCATGGCAGCCGTGGTGCGTGGCTCCAATCCCGCAGCGACTTCGGTGGGTCAGACGTTCCAGTTCATCCGCTTTAATTCGGCCGGCTTCAACTTCGGCCTGATCATTGCCGGCAAGGACAATTACACGGACCTGTTCGATACGCTGGTGGTCGAGGACTGCGACATCAGGACCAACACCGCCGCCGGAAACAACGTCTCGAACCCGCTCAATATCGCCAACGGCAAGAAGGCTTGGATCGTCAACAACACCCTCACCGGCGACGGGAACGGCGACCACGGCATCTACACGCTGGCCGTGCGCGAAGTCCGGATCGCCGACAATCGCATGGAGCACTACGCCTCGAGCGCGATCAAGCTGATCTCCGGCACGTTTGGCGTAGGTGCGGTCTGCCCGACGATCAATAACGACTATCTCGGCTGGACGGTGCGGAACAACACCATCCGCAGCGCCTTTCAGGCGGTGGCGGCCTACACCTACTGCGGCGTGATCCTGCCGGTGTTTAATGTTCAAGACAACATCATCACCGAGAATCCGAGCGCCTATGCGCCCGACTACGCTGCGGTCTTCGTCCAGGCGAATTGCCAGTCGATCATCCGGCACGTGAATTCATCAGGCAATTCCTACTCGAACCTTGGAATCGGCGGCATCGTGCTGCTGTCGTCCGTGCAGAGTCCAGCGGATGGTTGCCCGGATACGATGGCGAAGGGCACCATCGAAGACTTCACCAGCGTGAACGACTCGTTCAAAAACATCTCGACGAGCTTCCCAGGCGTCTATCCCGCGATCAACAGCGGCAGCGGAAACCTGCTGCGGGCCTCCGTCACCAACCTTGGCGGTGGGCTCCCGGTCAACCTTTCCGGGTTCCAATCCATCCAAACGAATCCGCCGAGCCTGCTATCGGTGGCTGGCGCTCCATTTCAGAACGCTCATTTCGTGATGGGCAGCGGCACGCTTATCGCCGGGACGTCCACGATCAGCTTCGCTGGCGGCGCACAGTTCACAGCCACCGATACTTACCGATGCACCGTGAGCAACTCGACCACGGCCATCGCTCTCATCGTGACCAACATCAACGCGGCGTCCTTCACTGTGACTGGCACAGTGGGATCGTCGGATCCGTTCAACTTCATATGCGCCGGTAACTAAAATAGGCCGCCGCGCATTCTGTATCGCTGGGTGAGTACCAGTCGCCACCTGAGCAAGGGGGGTCTTCCCTGGCAGACTGCGGACCGCAAAGTCGCCATTATCGACGGCGCTGCGCTTAGTTGTGGCGACGTCGAACTTGGTCGGTACTCAAGGGAGGACGAACAAATCAAGATCTTGCTGTGAATCGTGCGTATTTTCCATGACCACTGACTGGCGCGAACGAAGGAACTTCGGAAATTGTCTGGTGTCAAACTAACTGGGTTTTCTCTTAAGATCTAGGCGATTCGGAACGATATACAAGGAGCCGCAGGAGGTCGCCTTGCTAAAGCGTTCGCTTGTACAAAAAATCGTGAGCTGGCTTGCGGTGACACTGGGTTGTATCGCTGGTTTCGTCGCGTGCGCTTTATTCGGAATGGCGTCGGCTCCCCTAGCGGACCGCTCTCCAGCGTGGTACTTGCGATGGTTTGATCTTGCCGGCTTGGCCTTACTCGGACTAGGATTCCTCTTCGGTTCCCTTCTTGCACTTCGAAACCGCAGGTCGGCGGGAATCACTTTCTTGGCCGTGATGCCGGTTGCAGCGTTTTGCCTCGCCTACCCGGATTCGGGTTTTCTGGTATGGCGCGACAATGTCGGCTGGTTCGAGACGCCTATTCCTGCTATCGCCATCGGACTGGCGGCGCTCTTCTATGCCGTATTGCTGCCTCCCTTCTGGATCTGGCCTGGAAAAAAACGAGCCGCCATCGTGTTTTTATCGGTAGCGTTGCTTGCCGTTCCAATATTTGTCTACTCCAGGTGGACTATCGCGCTGCTGCCGCGACTGGCTGCATGGTCGTCGCCCTTTGCTCTGGTCGGACTGTTTTGGTTGCGAACCGATAAATCTGGCTGGCCCTCTCTTCTGCGGTCTCGACCATGTTCTCCAGCGAAACGAGTCTTGGCTTTCCTGATGACCCTTGTAGGCATTCTCGGTCTAGATATCGTTCTTATGTTGACCCTGTCTGGGTTAGGCTCATCTCTCTTCAGTGGAGATTGTAGGGGTAAGCCTCCCTTCGTTCGCCCTTTGTCTCCAACTCATGCCGTATTCACCGCAAAGGTTCTTTTTGCCGGCCGCTCGATTGACGCTTTGTTGCGCGCCCACGGCGATCTTCAGCCGTCGGATGGCGATGGGAAGGTCGGCGATTGGGCCATCGGGTTCGTCCAGGAGAGATTCTGGGGAATGCCTCATTGGACGCGTCTGGTACTGCTCACAAACTTCGTCTACTGGGAGGGTGAAACTTATTTTTTCGACGGACGTCGCGTCGGGGGAGTGGTGACCCAATTCCTTCCGATAGTAGAGGGCGGAATTGGTTGCAGCCGCACTAAGCCCATACAGATCGCTAGCATCGACTTGCGCCTGCTTCGGAACCCTCCGGCCCCAGGCACTAGCCACGTTATGGGATATGTACGAGGGCCAGAGAAATTTAGGTCCGGCTTGGAACGTCCCATCCGACCGGCCTTCATCGCAAATGCGCAAATCGAGGTAACAGGGCCGGCCTATCGCAAGACAGTAAAGACCGATTCGGCAGGAGTCTACGAATTGGATGATCTGGCGCCCGGTGAATATACTCTGCAACTATCGAAGGCAGAGACTCAAGAAGTGGGTGTCAGCGGTGACGGGTCGCCCGCCAGCATTCACATAGACAGCGGTGGAGTGGTGGAAATGGACCTCGTTCTGATCCCCGAAAAGCGCTAGCCGTATTCCAGCAAGATCGAATCAACCGGCCGGACGTTGATTAATTGTTGTTAACCCAAATGCCATGCTCGCCCGTTGAAGCCGAGTTGTTATAATCGGGCTATGTCCTCCACCCCTTCGTCCGCAGCGGGGAAGAAGATTATCTTGTTGCGGCCACGAGGCTTCTGCGCCGGAGTGGTCCGCGCGATCGACGTCGTGAAGATCGCTCTGAACATGTATGGGGCTCCCATCTACGTGCGGAAGGAAATCGTTCACAACCGGCACGTGGTTGAGGAGCTTCGGGCGTTAGGGGCCATCTTCGTGGAAGAGCTGGATGAAGTGCCCGCGGGCGCGCGAGTCATCTTCAGTGCGCATGGGGTGTCGCCCGAAGTGCGGACCCAGGCACTCCAGCGAAAGCTCAAAGTGATTGACGCCACTTGTCCTCTGGTGACTAAAGTACACCTGGAGGCGGTGAAGTTCGCGCAGAAGGGCTTCACCATCGTTCTGATCGGCCACAAGGATCACGACGAAGTGATCGGCACGCTGGGCGAGGCTCCCGAATCGACCGCGCTGGTTTCGACGGTAGAAGACGTGGACCGCCTCGAAGTCGCCCATCCGGAGCGTGTTTCCTTCATCACCCAGACCACCCTGAGCCTGGATGAAACCCGCGACATCGTGCAGCGCCTGAAAGAGAAGTTTCCCAAGATTCAGGGGCCGGCGGCGCAGGACATCTGCTACGCCACGGAAAACCGCCAAGTCGCCGTGAAAGCTGTAGTTCCGCTGTGCGAGGTGCTTCTGGTAGTCGGTTCACAGAACAGCTCAAATTCGCGCCGCCTGGTCGAAGTTTGCGAAAAAATGGGCGTGCCCGCATACCTGGTGGACGATCTGACCGAGGTTCGGCGTGAGTGGCTGGAAAATGTTCAAACCGTGGCGCTCACGGCCGGGGCATCAGCGCCCGAAAATCTGGTGCAGCAACTGGTCGACTTTCTCCAGCAACGTGGTTTCGCCCAGCTGGAAGAGATGGAAGTCAAAGAAGAGGACGTGCGCTTCAACCTGCCTGCGGAGCTGACGCGCACGGTGCAAATCCAAACCGTTGCACGGGTATGAGCAGCCCCAGTCTGCAAATCGCGGACGCCCTGCTGCCAACGTCGTCCGCGACGTTGGGCCGCGCCGCCGAGTACCTCCTCAGCCGCCGGGCCGGTGAAGGATACTGGTGCGGCGAGCTCACTGCGGACACCACGCTCGAGTCCGATTTCATTCTGCTGGAGCTGTGGCGTCATCCACCCCAACCAGATGGAGTCTGGAATCCGCCGACCCGCGGGCTTATCAACAAGGCCGTACGCTCCATTCTCGCCCGCCAGTTGCCGGATGGCGGTTTTAGCATCTATGAAAAAGGGCCCTCTGAAGTCAGCGCCAGCATCAAGGCGTATGTCGCGCTGAAGGTGGCGGGAATCGACACCGGCGATGCCAGTCTGGCTCGTTTAAGGGAGCGCATTCTGGCTCTGGGCGGCCTGCAGGCGGCCAACAGCTACGTCAAAATCAACCTCAGCCTGTTCGGACTGTATCCGCGCGAGCACACGCCCTCGATTCCTCCCGAGCTGAACCTCGCGGGCAACCTGATTTACGAAATGTCTTCTTGGACGCGCGCGATCGTCACCCCGCTCTCGATCCTGCACTCCATGAATCCGCGCCGGCCGGTGCCCGCGGGATTCACCGTCGAAGAACTGTTTGTGCCGGGCGTCCCGCTGGCCTTTGTGGATCGTGAGAAGATCCTCAGCTGGGGCAATTTTTTCTTCGTGGCGGACCGGCTGCTGAAATTGTGGGAGCGGCACGGTTCGCGGAGTCTGCGGACGCGAGCGATCCGCCGCGCCGAGCAATGGATTCTCGCGCGGACGCGCCACTCGGATGGGCTGGGAGCCATTTACCCTTCGATGATGTACGTCGTGATGGCTTTGGACCTGCTCGGATATCCGCCGGATCATCCCGACGTGCAGGAAGCGACGCGCCAATTCATGAACCTGATGATCGACGATCATCGCGGATTCTTCTTTCAGCCCTGCTATTCGCCGGTGTGGGACACGGCCATCGCGGTGCATGTTTTGGGGGAATCGGGATGCGTGCCGGGACGTGCTCTAACGCCCGCAGCCGACTGGCTGCTTTCGAAGGAAGTCCGCCAAAAAGGCGATTGGAGCGTAAAGCGGCCGAACGTGGAGCCCTCGGGCTGGTATTTCGAGTTCGCCAACGAGTGGTATCCCGATATCGACGACACTGCCCAGGTTCTCCTGGCCCTTTCGCAATCCACCGCGTCCGATCCGGAAGCGCAGCAGGCAGCCCGCAAGCGCGCCATCGACTGGCTTCTGGCGATGCAAGGCTCGGATGGCGGCTGGGCGGCGTTCGACGTCGACAATAACTGGAATTTTCTAAGCAGCGTGCCCTTCGCGGATCATAACGCGATGCTCGATCCCACCTGTCCGGATATCACCGGACGCGTGCTGGAGGCCCTCGCGGCCTGCGGCGTTCCGCATAGCCAGGAGGCCGTGCGGCGCGGCGTGGCGTATCTTAAAAAGGCGCAAGAATCCGATGGCAGTTGGTACGGGCGCTGGGGTGTCGATTATATCTACGGCACTTATTTGGCCCTGCGCGGACTGCAGGCCTCCGGCGAGAGCGACCGGGAAGCTTATATCCTGCGCGCCGGCGAATGGTTGCGTTCCATCCAGAACGCCGATGGCGGCTGGGGCGAGAGCTGCGCCAGCTACAACAACGGAACCTACACGGCCGACCACAGCACACCCTCGCAGACGGCCTGGGCGGTCCTGGGGCTGATTGCCGGAGGCGACACCACCAGCAGCAGCCTCCACAAGGGCATCGAGTATCTGGTCGAAACCCAGCAGAGCGACGGCGGCTGGGACGAGGATTTGTCCACCGGCACCGGATTCCCCGGCGTTTTCTATCTGCAATATCATCTGTACCGGCATTCCTTCCCGGTTCTGGCGCTGGCAGCCTACCGGAAAGCAAGAGGAGCAACCCACTCATGAGATTTCCCATTACCCAGGCGGCCAGCATGGCGACCTACATCGCCAAGAACAAGCTGCGGCCGCGCCCCGAGTGGCAGAAGAACCTGGGCCATACCGAGGATGCCAAGAACCCCTTCCGCATCGTGCACGCGCAGATTCCGTCTGCTCGCGCGGATCGCAAGCCGCATCCGATGTTGAGCAAGCGTTTTCCGCTGGTGATGATGCTGGAGCCGCTGCACGCCTGCAATCTCACCTGCACCGGCTGCGGGCGCATTCGGGAGTATGAAACCTCCATCAGCTCGCGACTTACTTTGGAACAGTGCCTGACGGCCGTCGATGAATGCGGCGCTCCGATGGTCTCGATCTGCGGCGGTGAGCCGTTTCTCTATCCGGAGCTGCCTCAGCTCTGCCAGGAAATCCTGAAGCGCGGCAAGTATATTCAGCTGTGCACTAACGGCATGTTCATCGGCAAGCGGCTCAAAGAGTTCACGCCGCATGCCGGGCTGGTCCTGAACGTTCACCTGGACGGCATGGAGAAGAATCACGATCTGGCGGTGGAGCGCACGGGCGTGTTCAAGGCCGCTGTCGAGGGGATTCGTATCGCCAAGGAAAACGGATTCCGGGTGTTCACCAACACCACCGTTTATCGCGAAACCGATATGAACGAGATCGAAGAGCTGTACACGTTCCTGGCACAGTTCAAGGTAGACGGGCACACGATTTCGCCGGCGTACGGGTATTCCTCGGTGAACGACCAGGAAATCTTCATGACGCGCGAGGACATCTACGAGAAGTTCAAGGATATCGACAAAATCGCGAAACGTTTCCCGCTGGTCTCGTCGCCGGTGTACATGGACTTCCTCAAGGGCGATCGCGATCTTCCCTGCACCGCTTGGGGCAACCCGACCTACAACGTCAAGGGCTGGAAAGGCCCGTGCTATCTGATCACCGACGCGCATCATGAGACCTTCGAAGATCTCATGACCAAGACCCCGTGGGAGAATTACGGCTCGGGGAATGACCCGCGCTGCGATCAGTGCATGGTGCACTGCGGCTATGAGCCTTCCTCGGCTTACGGCATCAACGCCAAGCTCAGTGATCCCTTCAAGACCCTGAGCTGGCTGCTGGGCTGAAACTTTCGTGAAGCCCACGCTCGTCACCGGAGCCACCGGCTTCGTCGGGTGGCACGTCGCCCGAGCCTTACTCGAACGCAGCCTTAAGGTACGCGCCCTGGCGCGCGATCCCGCAAAACTCCGAGAGCTGCCCGAAGTCCAGCCTGTCCAAGGTGACCTGCGCGATCCTGCTTCGCTCGAGCGCGCTGTCGAGGGCTGTGAGACAGTCTTCCACGTCGCAGCGGACTATCGGCTGTGGACGCGCGAGCCCGAGGAGATGTACCGGTCGAATGTCGACGGCACCCGGGCCATGCTCGATGCCTCCCGGCGCGCAGGCGTCGAGCGGTTCGTTTACACCAGCACGGTGGGCTGCATCGGCGTGAACACTCCTGACGGCATTGGAGACGAGCGTAGTGAGGCGTTTCTAAGTGATATGCAGGGTCCCTACAAGCGCTCGAAGTTCCTGGCCGAGCAGGTAGCGATGGAATTTGCGGAAAGCGGCTTTCCCGTAGTGATCGTAAACCCCACCGCGCCGGTGGGCGACCACGACTTCAAGCCCACACCCACCGGCAAGATCATCGTCGATTTCGTGCGCGGGGCGATCCCGGCCTACGTCGATACGGGCTTGAATGTAGTAGACGTGCGGGACGTAGCCTGCGGGCATCTTGCCGCGTGCGAGCGCGGTGTGCCGGGAGAGCGCTACATCCTGGGTTCGGAGAACCTGACGCTCCAGCAGATTCTGGAGGCGCTGGCAGGAATTCTGGAGCGAAAAGCGCCCAGCGTGCAGATTCCCTACGCGGTTGCCTACGCCGCGGGAGTCGCATCCACAGCTTGGGCGGAGATCACCGGGAAAGAGCCCCGAGCGCCTCTGGACGCCGTTCGAATGTCGCGAAAGAAGATGTGGGTGCGTCACGACAAGGCTGCGCGGGAGCTAGGGTATTCCCCAGGTCCAGCGGCAGACGCTTTGCGTCGCGCTGTAGTCTGGTTTCAGGAGAACGGATACTGCTGACGGTGATCACCTGGCTCATGGTTGCGGCAGAAGCGCGCGAGTTCGAAGGAATCTTGAAGCGCGTGGGTGAAGTTCGCCCTTTAAAATGGCCCGGCGCGGCATTTTCACGCGAGGCCGAGTGGAAAAACAGCCGCTGGTTTTTGATCGCCAACGGCCCCGGACCGAGGCTGGTGGAGCGCGCGCTAGGGCGGAGACCGGACGTGGACCGGATCCTGAGTGTCGGCTTCTGCGGAGCCCTTGACCCGGCGCTACGGATTGGTGATATCGTCGTATCGGGTGAAGTTCCAAAAGGGTTAGGAGCGTCGTTTGTGCGTGGCGACGTGGTATCAGTAGACCGAGTCGCGTTCACGGCTCGGGAAAAGCGGGACTTGCGGGCGGCCACAGGCGCGGCTGTGGTCGAGATGGAATCAGCCGCAGTCGCTCAAAAGGCGCAGGAGTGGGCGCTGCCGTTTGGCTGCGTCCGCGTGGTGTCCGACGCCGCGAGGGAGGATCTGCCGCTGGACTTTAATCGGTATCGCGATGCGGATGGGCGGTTCGAACGAACGCGCATTGCGCTGGCAGCCCTGGGGCGTCCCTTCACTGTGTTGCCCAGGCTGATGCGCCTGGATCGGGATTGCCGCCGGGCCGCGGAACGGTTAGGAGAGTTTCTTGCCAACTGCGAAAATTAGCGTCGCTGAGAATCCGGTGGTGACGAGGCCTGAGGCAGCATCAACGCTGCCAGAAGCAGCGACCATGCAAGCCGCTGTGTATCGCGGCGCCGGACGCGTCGAGGTGGAAGCCATTCCCGTCCCAGAGATCGGCGCGGGGGAAATATTAGTCCGCGTGGAAACCTGTGGTATCTGCCACACGGATCTGAAGAAGATCGCGTATGACCTGCTGGCGCCGCCCCGGGTTTACGGCCACGAAACCGCGGGCGTGGTGGCCGCGGTGGGATCCGGCGTCCGGCGCTTCCGTCCCGGCGACCGGGTGGTGGTGTTTCACCACATTCCGTGCAGCGAATGCTTCTATTGCCGGCGCAAGTTGTTTGCCCAATGCCCGGTGTACAAGCAAGTCGGCGTGACGGCGGGATTTGAACCCGCCGGGGGCGGCTTCGCGCAGTACGTGCGTGTCATGGATTGGATCGTGGAACGCGGCGTCGAGGCAATTCCGGATGGCGTGACCTTCGATCAGGCGTGTTTTGTCGAGCCGGTGAACACGTGCCTCAAGGGATTCAAGCAGATCGATCCGCAGCCCGGAGATGTGGTCGCGGTGCTGGGACAGGGCCCCATCGGGCTAATCTTCACCATGATGGCCGTGCGGACCCGCGCGCGTGTGATCGTCACCGACACCATGACCAGCCGCCGCGGACTGGCGCTGAGTTTCGGTGTCGAGGAGGCATTTAACCCGCGCGACGAAAACCTGGATGGCCGGGTCAGGAGCATGACCGGTGGCCGTGGCGCCGATCTGGTCATCGTGGCGGCTTCGGCCCCTGGGATCGTCCAGCAGGCCGTGGCTTGCTCGCGGCCGGGCGCGCGAATCCTGCTATTTGCCCAAACCTCGCACCAGGAGCGCATTGAAGTGTCGGGCGCGGACGTGTGCGTGGGGGAGCGCGCCCTCTTCGGGTCCTATAGCGCTTCCGTGGACCTCCAAAAGGAGTCCGCAGACCTGGTTTTCAGCGGGGCTCTGGCCGTGGAAGAACTGATCACTCATCGGGTTCCATTAAATGATATTCATAGGGGCATTGAGCGCGCTTTGCATCCGGATGAGGTATCGTTAAAGGTAGTAGTCCACCCAAACAAATGAGTCCAGAGATGCAGCGGATGAGCGCCGCCGTACTGTACGGCAAGGAGCGGCTTCGCATTGAACGGGTTGACGTTCCCAAGCTGGGCCGGGGAGATGTACTGGTACGCGTCCGCGCGGCGCTGACGTGCGGGACCGACGTCAAAGTGTTCCGCCGGGGCTATCACGCGAAGATGATCCGGCCGCCCGCCCTATTCGGACATGAATTAGCCGGAGACGTGGCGGCGGTGGGAAGCGATGTCACGGGATTCCGCGTGGGGCAGCGCGTGGTGGCCGCGAACTCGGCCCCTTGCGGCGCCTGTTACTATTGCCAGCGCGGTCAGGAAAACCTGTGTGAGGACCTGTTGTTCAACAACGGAGCCTACGCCGAGTTCATCCGTATCCCGGAGCGGATCGTGGCCAAGAACATGCACGAGCTCCCGGCGCACGTCAGTTATCAGGATGCCGCGCTGGTGGAACCTCTGGCATGCGTGATTCGCGGCCTGGAGGAGAGCGGTGTCAAGCCTGGCGATACCATCGCAGTGATCGGATTGGGCCCCATCGGCATGATGTTCGTGCGCCTGGCCAAGGCGGTCTATAGCGCGCGAGTGATCGCCATCGGACGCCGGCGTTCGCAACTCGACCGTGCCACCGGAATGGGCGCGGACGAAGTGGTGCTGAACGAGGAAGGCTCCGACGTCGTGACCCCCGTTCATAAGCTGACCGGAGGGCGAGGCGCGGATATCGTTATCGAAGCGGTCGGGCTGCCCGAGGTCTGGAATCTGGCCGTCAAGCTGCTGCGCCGCGGAGGCGTGGTGAACTTCTTCGGGGGCTGTCCGGAAGGAACCGAGGTCCCGGTGGATGCCGGCCTGCTGCATTATTCCGAGCTGACGCTCAAAGCCAGCTTCCATCACACGCCGGCCCTGATCCAGCAAGCCCTGGACATCATCAGCCGGGGCCGCGTGACCGCCCGCGATTTCGTGAATCGCGTCGAGCCGCTCTCGAACCTGCTGGAAGTCATGCAGCATCTGATGAGCCACAACGGCCACCTCAAGACCGCCATCATCCCGTAGAGGAGGTCCCCTCTACGTACCTCTACCCCATCCAATTCCTCGCGTCACCGGAAGCGATGGAGCGCGCCTGGTCGCCTGAAGAATCGCGAGCCTACACGCGCTGGCTGGCGACGCATCACTACGAAAATTTTCACGTGGTGAGCCTGCTGCTGCCCAAGCGCCTGCATCAGGATTTCTACAACGTCTATTCGTTCTGCCGCTGGGCGGACGATCTGGGAGACGAGACCGGCGACACGGCGGAAGGCCTTCGATTGCTGGCCTGGTGGCGCAGCGAGCTGCAGGCTATGTGCACGGGCCAGGCCCGGCATCCCGTTTTCGTGGCGCTGGGAGCCACCGTTCGCCAATTCTCCCTGCCCGCCACGTTGTTCGAAGACCTGATCAGTGCCTTTGAGCAAGACCAGACCGTCACGCGCTACCGCAACTTCGACGAGCTGTCCCAGTACTGCCGTTATTCCGCGAATCCGGTAGGGCGGCTGGTGCTGGGGCTGTGCGGATATCGCGACTCGGAGCGCCAGGCGCTCTCTGACGCAACCTGCACGGCGTTGCAGCTGGCGAATTTCTGGCAGGACGTCACGGTCGATCTCGAAAAGGACCGGGTCTATTTGCCTCTGGATTTGCTGGAGGCTCATGGCTATCCGCTGGAGGCGCTGTTCGCGCGCCAGTTCGATGGGCGCTTTCGCGCGGCCATGCAGGAGGCCGTGAATCTCACGCGCGACCTTTTCCTCCAAGGGCTTCCACTGGCGGATTCCGTCGACCGGCGCCTGGCTATCGACCTGGAGTTGTTCAGCCGGGGCGGCCTGCGGGTTCTGGAAAAGATCGAGCGCCAGGATTACGATGTCCTCAGGTCCAGGCCCGCGATCTCGAAAGTCGAGCGCGTGGGACTGCTGCTGGGCGCACTCACACGGCGGGCATTTTCGCGTCCGGCCTCGCGGGCCGCTTAGAAAAGCCATGCGGCTCGAGGAGTCCTACGCCTTCTGCGAGCGCGTGGCGCGCACCCAGGCCAAGAACTTCTATTACTCCTTCCTGCTGCTCTCCCGGCCGCAGCGCCAGGCCATGTGCGCGATTTACGCATTCATGCGCTATTGCGACGACCTAAGTGACGCGGAGGGCGTCAGCGACCGCGCGGGCGCCATCGCACGCTGGCAGGCGGATCTCGATGCCGCGCTGGGGGGCAGCGCCCCCGAACACTCTCCCCAACACGCGCTGTGGCCGGCGTTCTGTGATGCGGTCGCGCGCTACCGCATCCCGCACGAATATTTCCAAGCCATGATCCGCGGCGTCAGCTCGGATCTCCAGGTCCGTCACATCCAGACGTTTCAGGAGCTGTACGACTATTGCTATCACGTCGCCAGCGTGGTGGGGCTGACCATCATTCACATTTTCGGCTTCGACGATCCCCAGGCTCTCCGCTTGGCCGAGCGATGCGGCGTGGCGTTTCAGCTCACCAATATCCTTCGGGACGTGCGCGAGGACGCCGAACACGGCCGCGTCTATTTACCCGCAGAAGACTTGGCTCGGTTCGGAGTAAAGACAACGGAGTTGTCCGGGGACGCACTATCACCCGGCTTACGCCAACTGCTGGAGTTCGAAGCCGAGCGCGCGCGAGCCTACTATCGGGATTCCGAGCCGCTGATGGACATGGTCCACAGCGGAAGCCGCGCGTCGCTCAAGGCCCTGATCGGGATTTACTCGCGCCTGCTCGAACGCATCTCGAATTCCGGTTACGAGGTGCTCCGCGAGCGAGTCCGCGTGCCCGCCTGGGAGAAGATCTGGATTTTGGCCCGCTGCGCGATTTAGCCTTATTTGAAAACCCACCGCACGCCGCCGACCGGCCCCCACAGCATGCCTTTAATGTACGTTTCCTTCTTGGGAGAAGTCCGAAAATACAGGAACTTTCCGCCCGCGAAGATTTCGAGACGGCGGATGCGGCCTACCAGCGTTGCTTCCGAGTCCCCTATCGACGAGCGATTCGGAAATCCCATTCCGGATCCTCGCCACTCCATGCGAAAGTGTTTCGACGGCACATACTCCATTCCCAAACCCGCGGCCGGGAGTATGATCCTTTGCGTCTCGCCGACTGGCTGATCGGGCGATGTCACGGTCGCCACTACCGTGGGATAAACCTGCAGGAAGTGGACCTCCCAGAGTGTCTTAATCCGGAACTTGGCATCCTGCGGTGGATTCGGATACGTCAGATAGTTCCAGGACAGCTTGAGGTGGCGAAGGCTGTAGTCCATCGCTAGAGGTTCACCCTTCGCAATGCTCGCGGCGAACAAGCTCAGGTCCGTAGGGGCCAGGGCGTTGCCCCGATCGTTCATCGTCAAATAGGACACTTCCAGGCGCGTGTTTCCCTTCATCGGAACCGTGAGCACCGCGCCGTAGGCTCGCGACGGCTTCTGCGGAAGCGTCAGATCGTGAGAAGGGGGCACGATGGTGTTCGTCCCGGCTCGGAACTTAGGCCCCCCGCTGGGCAGCCAATCGTAGACTCCGATCGAAAACATCCGTTCGATGTTCTCGGGCTCTTGCGGCTGCAGGGTGGGCGCCGGGGGCGGAGCCTGGGCTTGAGCAGGAGCGGGCGCCTGCTGGGCCGCCGCGATCGAACACACTATGGAACACAACAACAGCTTCACAGTTTCCTCATTCCCCTCTGCGCGCGGCTCTAAAGAGCCAATCTCTACAGTCTAGAGGATAAGCTGACGCCGGGTCCCGGTTCAACATTTCGGACTTCTAGGCTTACACTATTCCTGTGATCCCGCTGTTCCTGGTGCGCATGGCCGTCCGATGCCTGATCGCGATCTTGTATCGCGTCCGGGTGGTGGGCGCTGAACATGTGCCGTCGCAAGGCGGCACTCTGCTGGTATCCAATCACGTCTCCCTGATGGACGGATTCCTGGTCGGATGGGCCGCGCGGCACCGCCACGTGCGCTTCATGATCTGGCGCCCTTACTACGAGCATTGGGCTTTCCGCGGGCTGCTCCGCGCGCTGCGTACCATTCCTGTCGATCTGACCGGACCGCGCGCGATGACTGCCGCGATCCAATCCGCACGAAAGGAGCTGGAAGCCGGGCACGTCATCTGCATCTTTGCCGAAGGATCGGTCACTCGCACCGGCAACCTGCTGCCTTTCAAGCGTGGGATGGAGAAGATCATCGAGGGGCTGGACGTTCCCGTGATCCCAGTTCATCTGGACCGCGTGTGGGGCAGCATCTTCAGTTTCGCGGGCGGGCAGTTTTTTGGGAAGAGCCCGCGGCGTTGGCCCTATCCGGTTACGGTTTGTTTCGGCACGCCTCTGCCCTCGCCCGCCACTGCTTTGGCCGCCCGGCAGGCGGTCCAGGAACTGGGAAGCGAGGCCGCCGAACTGACCCGGGAACCGGGTGCGACGCTGCCTGGGCGCTTTGTGCGGCTGGCCCGCCGCCACTGGGGCAAGTTCGCCATGGCCGATTCCACCGGCCGCGAGCTGACTTACGGCCGCGTGCTCACTGCAGCGTTGCTGCTCGCGGCAGAGGTCCGCCGAAGGGCGGACTCTCAGAGGATGATCGGCTTGCTACTGCCCGCTACCGTGGGCGGAGCGCTGGCGAACCTGGGCGTCTCGCTGGCCGGAAGAGTGCCCGTGAACCTGAACTTTACCGGCGGGAAGGAATCGATGGTCTATGCGGCGGACCAGTGCGAAATCCGGACCGTCATCACTTCCAAGGTCTTCCTGGCTAAGGCCAAGCTTGAAGCTCCGGAGGGCTCGGTCTATCTCGAAGATATTCTCGCTTCGATTGGCAAAGCCGCAAAGTTCTGGGCACTTGTGAAAGCCCGGGTGGCGCCGGCGTCCTGGCTCACACCCAAAGGCGACCCCGACGGCCTGGCCACGGTGATCTTCTCGAGCGGCAGTACCGGCGTACCGAAAGGCATCATGCTTTCGCACTTCAATCTGGCGAACAACGTCGACGCGGTGCTGCAGCTCTTCTCGCTCGACCAGCGCGACCGCATCATCGGAGTGCTGCCGCTGTTTCACTCGTTCGGCTTCATGGCGACGATCTGGCTGCCGCTGTTCACCGGCGGCGGAGTGGTCTATCATCCCAACCCCACGGACGCAAAAGTTATTGGAGAATTGGTCCACAAATACAAAGGCACCTTCCTGCTGTCCACACCCACGTTTTGCGGAACGTACATGCGCAAGTGCACCCGGGAACAGTTCGCCTCGCTGCGCTTTGTGGTGGTGGGCGCGGAAAAACTTCGCGAGCCGCTGCGCAAGGAGTTCGAAGAGACCTTCGGCATCGATTTGCTGGAAGGCTACGGCATGACTGAAATGTCTCCGGTGGTGGCGGTGAACACGCCGGACTTTCGGGAGGGCAAGGAGGTCCAGATCGGCACGAAACACGGTACGGTAGGACTGCCGATTCCGGGAGTGGCCGTACGAATCGTGGACCCGGAGACGAGGGAACTGCTCCCACCCGGCCAGGAGGGCATGCTGCTGGTGAAGGGTCCCAACCGGATGCTGGGATATCTGAACCAGCCCGAGCGGACGGCACAGGTGTTCCAGGACGACTGGTATATTACCGGCGACATGGCCAAAGTCGATGAAGACGGGTTCCTGGCAATCACCGACCGGATTTCGCGTTTCAGCAAAGTCGGCGGCGAGATGGTTCCGCATTTGCTGGTGGAAGAATTAATCAGCAAGTCGTGCGGAGACTCACCTTGCGTGGTGACCGGCCTGCCCGACGAACGCAAGGGCGAGCGCCTAGCCGTGCTCTATACGGATCCTACGATCACACCCGAGGAACTCTGGCACCGTCTCTCGAAGACCGATCTTCCCAAGCTGTGGCTGCCCAAACTGGAAAACATCCATCGCGTGGATGAGCTGCCTGTGCTGGGGACGGGCAAGCTCGACCTGCGGGGTGTGAGAGCGCGGGCGCTGGAGCTGGCACGGTCGGCTTCCGAGCAGCGCCAATAAGCTACTCGCTGCGCAGCGTCACCGCTGGATCCACCCGAACGGCTCTGCGCGCGGGCAGATAGCTGGCCAGGAGGGCGGCGGCTAGCAACGCGGCCGCCGTCATCGCAATCGTCAGGGGGTCATCAGCGCGGACTCCGAACAACTGACTCTGGATCATCCGGCCCCCGAGCAGCGCTCCGGCCGCGCCCAGACCCACGCCGATCGCCGCCAGACGAAATCCTTGACCCACCACCAGCGCCAGCACGGATCGGCGCTCCGCGCCCAGGGCCATGCGAATGCCGATCTCGCGGGTGCGTTGCGTCACCGAATAGCTGATGACTCCGTAGAGGCCCAGCGCCGCCAGGAAGAGCGCAGTCAGCGCGAAGAATGCCAAGAGCCGCATTCCGAACCGCCGGGTAGCGAGCGACTGGGAGACGTACTCGTCCATGGAGCGAAGAGTGTATACGGCCTGATGCGGATCCACGGAGCGCACCGCGTTACGAATCGAACTCGCCGCGGTGGCGGAATCCTTGGACGTCTTGACCACGATCGTCGCCCTGGCAACCGAGTTCTGAAACACCGTGAAGTAGGTAACGCCTTTGCCGTCGTCGCTGGCCAGATCGGAGTGAGTCACGTGGCCCACGACGCCGACGATGGTGTACCAAGGCGCGTTCTCCTGGGTGGCCCGAATGCGCTTGTTTAGAGGATCTTCGTTGGGCCAGTATTGACGGGCCAGAATCTCGTCGACAATGGCGACGCGCTCTGTGTCGATGCGATCCTGATCCGTAAAGTACCGTCCGCGCTTTAAAGGAATCGAAAGGGCTTCCAGGTATCCCGGTGAGACGGAACGGCGATCGCCATGGGGTCCGGGCTCGTCCGGGCGTACGGCCCGGCCTTCTATCACGAAGGAACCGGCTTCATTGGAGTTGCTGAACGGGAGCGGCCCGCCCAGCCCTGCCACCGTGACTCCGGGAGTCCCGCGGAGCTGCGCCAGAAGAGTTCGATTGAAATTGGCCTGCGCCTGTCCAGTGGCGTACTGCGAGGGCGGGAGCCAGTAATTCGCGGTCATGACGCCATGCGGATCGAACCCCGGGCTGACGGTCTGCAATCGCACGAAACTCCGCAGAAAGAGACCGGCCGCGATCAGCAGCGTCAAGGCCAGAGCTGTCTCGCCCACCACCAGCAGCGAACGAAGACGCTGCCTTCGCGAATCCGAAGTGCTGGCGCGCCCTTCGGTTTTAAGCGAGCCTTGCAGGTCGAATTTAGAAATCTGCCACGCGGGAGCCAGTCCGAACAGGACACCCGACACAATGGACGCTCCGGCGCAGAACATCATCACATACGGGTCGAGGCTCGCATGGAGCCCCATAGCGGCGTTCTCCGGTGCGAGCTGCAACAGGAGCCGCATGGCGGCGGCCGCGAAAACCAGAGCAGTGGCGCCGCCGGCCGCTGCGAGCAACAGGCTTTCCGACAGGATCTGCCCCATCAGCCGCGCCCGGCTTGCTCCCAGTGCGGCGCGCACAGCCATCTCTCGAAAGCGAACCGACGTCCGCGCAACCATCAGGCCGGCAATGTTGGAGCAGGCGATCAGCAACACGAAACCAACGGCTCCCAACAGCAGAAGCACAGCGGCCTTGTTATCTCCAGCAGTGGAATCGGTGTAAGGAACGATGGAGATGCTCCAGTTGCTGTTATTGGCGATGGCGGCGCTTTGTGGATCTGAATTGTGGACGCGGCTGGTGAGCACCCCCATCCAGGCCTGGGCCTGTTCGAAGGATACGCCGGGCTTGATGCGCGCAGCGAGAAAGAAGCGCTCGTTAAAGCGATTGCGAGGAGAATAGGCCTGGGGTTGCAGTCCGACCGGCATCCAGACGTCGGTGGCCCAGGGCGATTGAAACTCCGGTTTCATCACACCGACGATCTGATAGGGGATCTGATTCAATGAAACGGTTCGTCCGATCACGTTGCGGTCGGCGCCGAACAACCGGGTCCATGCAGCGTAGGAGAGCACGGCGACGCGGTTCCTGTCGGGTTGGTCTTCCTCCGGCGTGAAAAGGCGGCCGATCAGCGGCTTGGCGCCGAACACGGCGAACCAGTCCGGAGAAACGGGCGCGCCTTGCAAGCGCTCTGGTGTGTCTCCGCCGGTGTAATTCACATCGCTGCCGCCGCCAATAGCGGCAAACTCAAAAACATTGGCGCTAGCTTGCAAATCGGGGAGGTTAGATGCCGATGAAAAATCAAATTCGAGATTCAGCTTAGGGTAGTGCGTGCGCAATCCGACCACTCGTTCGGGATTCGAGATGCCCGACGGATGCAGGAGGAGTTGATTCACCAGGCTGAAGATGGCCGTGTTCGCTCCGATTCCGATGGCCAACGTGAGCACGGCGACTGTGGTGAAAGCGGGACTCTTGCGCAGTCCTCTCGCGGCATAGCGGAGATCCGCCCATATGGTTTCGAGCCATGGCAGGCCACGCTGGTCGCGATAGCTCTCTTTTACGGAATCCATCCCGCCGAACTTGAGCTTGGCCTGGCGGCGCGCTTCTCCGGGCGGCATGCCGGCAAGGAGGTTATCCTCGGTCTGCATCTCAATGTGCGACTGCAACTCGTCGGATATATCGGATTCTTCGCGGGAAAGAGACCCAAGCAGGCGTCTCCAGCCGCGCCGCAACGATTTCATGACGACTCTCCTTGCAGAGCGGAGAAACGCGCCATGATGTCGTTGGCTCGCTGCCATTCACGCTCCGCGGCGGTCAATTCCTTCATGCCCGATTTGGTGATCCGGTAAAACTTGGCTTTACGATTGTTGTCGGAAACGCCCCATTCCGACGCGATCGAGCCTTCCTGCTCCAGCTTCAACAACACTGGATAGAGGGTGCCGTGATTGATGGAAAGCAGGTTCTCGCTGGTCTGCTCGATGCGCCGCGCGATGCCGTATCCGTGCAGTGGGCCCAGAGCGTTCAGCGTTTTCAAAACCATCAGGGCCAGCGTGCCCTGCCAAACGTCGGTTCTCTCTTGCATGGTCCTATTGGTTTCCCAGAGGAAGAATACCACCGCTCTTGTGGGAAAGCAATAGGAGAAAGATTAAAAGGAAGGCGCTACTCGTACCGCAGCGCTTCCACCGGATCCAGTCGCGCGGCCTTGCTGGCCGGCCAGATTCCGAAGAACACGCCGATGCCCACGCTGACCGCGATCCCCAGCAACACGGCCCACAGCGGCACCAGCGTCGGCAGATTCGGCAGGAAAAATCGCGTGACCAGCGACACGGTATAGCCGAACAGCATCCCGATCAGCCCGCCCAATCCGGTGAGCACCACGGCCTCGGTCAGGAACTGGATGATGATATCGCCCCGGCGCGCGCCGATGGCCTTGCGCACTCCGATTTCGCGCGTGCGCTCCGTCACGGATACCAGCATGATATTCATCACGCCAATCCCACCCACCAGCAGCCCGATGGAACTGAGCACCACCATCACCAGCGCCACCACCGAGGTGACCGAACGAAATTGGTCCACGAGCTGGTCGGCCGTCGAGATGTCGAAGCTGTCGGGCTTGTTCAAGGGGACGCGCCGTTCCTGGCGGAGCACGGAGCGGATCTGGTCGATCGCGGCCGCAAGTTGCCCGTCCTTGGCTTCCACCATCAGTTCGTGTTCCTTCGCGGTGGGAAACAGTTTGCGCATGGTGAAGTAAGGAACCACCACGCGAGTGTCATTTTGACCCGGCAGAGCAGTAGCGGGAGTGTTCATGACCCCGACCACTTGGAGCTCGTGGCCGGCCACCAGAATGATTTTCCCAATCGCATCTTCCTTGCCGAACAGCTGCTTGTAGATATCCTGGCCAATCACCGTCACCGACATCTTATGCCGGTCTTCGGCGTCACTGAAAAAGCGTCCCGTCATCATATCGGCCTGGCCCGCTGTGGCGTAGAACTCGGAGGTGCCGAACATCTGCAGCTGGAACGCGTCGTTACCCTTGTAGCGCGCGCGCAGGATGCCGTTGGGCGGCTCCAGAATGGGGCTCACGTGCTCCACCGACGGGCATCGCTCGGCGATCGCCGCGCCGTTCTCGTACGTAAGTGGACGGCGCATGCGTTGCTCCGGTGTTCGTCCACCCCCGAAACTCGGCCCGATCTTCATGACGATCGCGGTGTTGGTCCCCAGGCTCCGGATCGCGCCGGTCACCGCGCTGTCCAGGCCCGTCAGGATGGATCCCACCCCGATAATGGTCCCGGTGCCGATCATCACTCCCAGCAGCGTGAGGAAGGATCGCACCTTGTTCTCACGCAGCGTCGCCAGCGCCAGCCCGATCACCGATAGCAGCAGATTCATGAGAGTCCGTTCGCCGAAATCAATTTTCCGACCGCAAGGCCACGATGGGGTCCAGACGGGACGCCCGCCGCGCCGGATAAATTCCGAAAAACAATCCCACCACCACCGATAGCGCTACCCCGATGATCACGCCGTTGAGCGGAGTTTCCATGGGAACCAGCGTGGTGTTGCGGACAATCAGCGCGATCAGCCAGGAAATGGTGACGCCGATCAATCCGCCAATGCCGGCCAGCGTGGACGATTCCACCAGGAACTGATTCAGGATGTCCTGCCGGCGCGCGCCCACGCTCTTGCGTACGCCGATCTCGCGCGTGCGCTCGCTCACCACGGCCAGCATGATGTTCATGATCACCACCCCGCCCACCACCATGAACACGCTGACGATGCCCACGGCGGCCGCCGCGATCGCGCCCGTCAAGCTGTTCCACGCCGCGATCAGCGTATCCGAGGAAATAATCATGAAGGTGTCGTCCTGATCCGGCCGCAGGTGCCGCGACGCGCGCAGCAGCACGCGAATCTCGTCTTCCGCCTCCGTCATCCGGTCCTTGCTCAACGCCGAGAAGTTGTATTGCAGACCACTCCTGGCCCCGTATATCTTGACATGGGTCTGGATGGGGATGGACACGAAATTGTCCTGGGACTGCCCGAACACGCTTCCCTTGGACTTGGCCACTCCGATCACTTGAAACGGACGGCCATCGATTTGAACGGTCTTTCCGATCGGATCCACGTTCGGAAAGAATCGGTTTTTCAGATCGGCTCCCAGCACCACTACCTCGACGTGACGATCGTCTTCGGTTTGCGTGAACATGCGGCCCGTCTCGATCTCGGTATTGGACAAAGTAGCGCCAGTCGAGTTAAAAGAAATCAGCGCGACTCCATCCACCAGGTCTCCCTCGAACGTCACCTTGACGCTGCGCTGGGAGGAGGGACTCATTTCCTTCACCAAAGTGACCCGGCTTTTCAGGAAATCGTATTCTTCGAGAGAAAGCTGCGGGTTCTTGCGCTGGTACTCCAGGAACTTCTTGGGGTCCCAGTTGGCAATGAACGCGAAGCGCAGCACCCGGAACCCTTCCGTTCCCATGGTGGAGGCGCTGGTGGCCACCACCGTGTCCATCCCGTGGATCACTGACATCACCGAAATCAGCGTCGTGGTGGAGAGAATAATGCCCAAAAGGGTCAGGAAACTCCGCAGTTTGCTGCCGCGCAGCGAATCCAGTGCGACCTTGGCGGCCTCGAAGAAGGAAGCTTGGGATTTCACGTGAAGATGTCCTGAACTCCTAGGATACGTGCTTTGGGCGGTTTATGTTCCCTTCGGCCCAGTCCAGCACTGTGCCGTCCAGCCAGAATCGGTCTTTCCCGCGGGAAAGAAACCCTAAATGGCCCCCATGCTCCACCGCCATTAGCGTCAGGCACGGATTTCTATCAAAGGCCGGATGCTCAAAAATCTGGAAGGGGACCAGTGGGTCGTCCTTGGCCTGAACCAGCAACGCGGGCACCCGGATGCGCTCCAGGAACTGGTTCGATGATTGGGTGCGAAAATAGTTTGCCGCCGTGCCGAAGCCGAACAGCCGCGCCGTGTAGTGGTCGTCGAAGTCCTCGATAGTGCGAATTTTGGGCAAGTGTTCCAGAGTATAGACGTCCGGCGCCTGGCGATTCTTACGCCGGATCCGGTCTTTTAAACGGCTCAGGAACCGGCCTTGATAGATGAAGTTCCGCGGCTCGGCCAGCGCGGCGACGCACGCCGCCAGGTCGATCGGCGTCGATACGGCGCACACCCCGGTCAACAGCTCTCCCGCACCCTCCGCCAGTTCCCCCGCCAGCTTCAGCGTCACATTTCCACCGAGAGAGAATCCGATCACGAAGATTGGCAAAGAACTAGTCCGGCGGCGCTCGCGCAGGAAGGCCAGCAGGTCGCTGGTCTGGCCGGCGTGATAGCCGGTCAACGCCAGTTCGTCGGCGTCGCCGCACCCGCGCATGTTGAACCGGTGCGTCGCCCAGCCCCGCTGGAGAGCAGCTTGAACCATGCTACGGGCGTATCCGGCGGCGCTCGATCCCTCCAGACCATGCACCAGGATCAGCTCGCCCGTGAGCTTCTCTGGGGGCCTCTGCCCTATAGGTTTCTCCAGGGGGGGTTGCGAATGGACCAGCACCCGCACGCCGGGCTCGGTCTGAAAGGCCACTGCTTCCACCGGCCATTGCCGCTCGCTCTCGGGACGAGGCCAGAAATTCGCGGCGATCGTGGCTAGGTGCGGATTCCGGAACAACGGTCTAAAGGTGTTCAGGATTCACCGTCCCGGCGGACCGAGCGAGCACAACGGGTCTCCGATCATGATGTTCTGCCAGCTCAGCGCGCGGATCGACATATAGTAACTCTCCGCCAGGTTGCGGCCGGAATAATACGCCGGCAGCAGATACTCGGGATGCGGGGTCATGGCGAGATACGGCTCGTCGACGTGACCTGTGGCTGCGGTAGCGCCTTCCAACAAATAATCGGCTGTGAGCGTTTGAGGACTTCCAGCGAACCATAGATGGGGAGACTTCCAATCGCTGATGTTCCAGCCGTCCGGAGGCTTTTGAAAGGTCCGGCCGTTGGTGGAGACGAACTCCGTGGCAATCGCTCCCGAAAGCCACTGGAATCCTAAGAACCGGCGATGGCGTTGGTGATCGTTCGAGCCCCACCCCGCGTACCCGATTACTTCCGTTTGGTCATAGATGACGTTGTACGATCCATCGAAGATGACCCGGTCCTTGGGCAAAAGCTTGGCGGCTTGACGCAGCCAGGAATCGCCCTCCTTGAGATCAGGTGATTCCGTATCGATCACGAATTTCCCCTGATTAACAGCGTGCATGCCGCGATCGATGATCGCCTTGACGCCTTCCAAATCGTAGGATTGCAGTCGCGTTACGAGATACATGGGAAACTCTGGGTGCGTGAATTTCGCCTCGCGCTTGCCAAAGTAGGGATTGAGAGCCGGGCCCGCGATGGGATGCGGTTTCCCCAGCTTCAAATCGGAATACAACAGGGTGAGTTCGCTGTCCACCGCGGCGTAATCCCCTCCCATTCCTGAGGATCCGCCGATCTTCAGCGGAATGCCTCCGGTCGTGACGATGTACAGAACCTGTTCCGTTAGGTTGTTGTGCGTCAGGCAGGTGCCGACGGCCCCGGCGATTTCCCGGTCGTACTTTGACCGCTCAATGCCCTCCGTCTCCACCGTCCGGATGTGGCAGATGTTCCTGGGTGGCACACCCCGCCGGCTGGCGTAGTACTGCCCAATGTCCCGGGACAGCGGAGAAGCGTCGTTCACCACCAGCAAGACATTCGCAACCCCTTGAGCAGCAAGTATTTGCTGAGCCAAAATAAGGACCCCCAGCATCTGGCCCATCGCGGCGCGCATGCAATGCTAGTATAACTAGAAGCATAAGGACCATCTCCGCCAGAGGGAGGATGGGACTTTCCATGGATCTCGATCAGCTCCACACATTTCTGGAGATTGTCCGGCTTAAGAGCTTCTCTAAAGCCGCGCAGTCGTGCTTTCGAACCCAACCGGCCGTGAGCGCTCAAGTGCGGCAGCTCGAGCAGGAACTGAACGCTCCCCTCTTTGAGCGGCTGGGGACCAAGATCGCCATCACACCGGCCGGGCATATTTTCGCCGACTTTGCCGAGCAGATCCTGGCGCTGCGGCGCCGCGCCCAGGATTCGATCAATGAGCTGGAACGCGTCCCGCGCGGGGAATTGCTCATCGCGGCCAATGAAGCCACCTGCATCTACGTCCTGCCGCTGGTTTTCTCCGAGTTCAAGAAGCAGTTTCCCAACGTGCAAATCCTGGTGGATCGTTCTTACGGCGCCCGCGTCGTGGAGGCCGTGCTCGACAACCAGGCGGATTTCGGCATCACCCAGCTTCCCGTGGCCGAGAAGCGGCTGCAGGTGGTCAAAATTCACTCCGACGAGATCAAAGCGCTGATGCCGGCCACTCATCCGCTGGCCCGCAAACAGCAAATCCTGCCGGCCGACCTGGTCGGCTTTCCGCTGCTGATGCCCAAAACCGGCACCACCCGCCGGCGCCTATCCGTATGGCTCGAACCGGTGGAGGACGACATCAATTCCTCCATGGAGCTCGACTCGACCGAGATGATCAAGCGCTTTGTCCTGGCGGGACTGGGGATCAGCTTCCTGGCCGGAACGCATTGCCGCGATGAAGTCGCCTCCGGTAAACTGGCCGCGATCTCGCTCGGACCCGAGCCCATGGTGCGGCAGCTTGCGTTAATCTATAGGAAGGACAAGGCTCTTTCAAAAGCTGCGCTGGGATTCATTGAAGTGACGCTCAAGAACTCGGTGGTGGATACGATAGTTCGCGTGCCGGCTAAAACCGCGGGCTCCATCGAGCGGGTCGCTAAAACCGTTCCCGCGGAGAATTGAACGGAGTCGGAGATCGGGCGATGCACCGCGTGACCGTAAAGACTTCCACCATCTTCATCGCCAAGGGTGACCGCACCCGGGTGTACCGCTCGGTCAGCGAGATTCCGCAGCGCTTGCGGAAGGAGCTCGAAGAATCCACCAACGGCTTTAATTCCGCGACGATTTTGATCGCCGACCGGCGCGGACGCAAGGAAATCTTGCGCGCCTTGCAGGGCCTGCCCTCGGCGCTTCGCACACGGCTGGCGGCGTCGATGGCGCCCGCCCAGGACGAGACCCGGCCGCCCAAAGCCGCGCGGCCTCTGGCTCGCTTCCTGCGGCGGAACTGGCCGGAGCTGCTTCTTCCCGGCGCCGTCGGACTGCTGCTGTGGGCAGCCCTCAATTGGCGATGAGACACTGGCGGTAAAGTGAAGCGAGTCGCGTTGTTCGGCAGCCGGGGCCAGCTCGGCGTGGAGCTAAAATCCGAATTCTCCGCGCGAGGCTACGAAGTCGCCTGCTTCGAACGCTCCACCGTCGATATCACCGACGCCGCTGCAGTAGAGCGGTCAATCGCCGGATGTGATCCCGCCGTAGTTCTGAACGCCGCCGCGTATAACCAGGTCGACGTAGCCGAAAAAGAGCCCCTGGCGGCGTTCCAGGTGAACGCGCTCGCGGTGCGCAATCTGGCGGTCGCCTGCCGGAATAGCGACGCGCAACTGGTGCATTTCTCCACCGACTACGTTTTCGACGGCCAGGCCGGCCGCGCTTATCGCGAAGAAGATCCGACCCACCCGCTGGGCGCCTATGCCGTTTCGAAGCTCGCGGGCGAGTTGTACGCGCAAGCATATTTGGATACGCCGCTGATTATCCGCACCTCGGGTGTTTTCGGGCCGGGAGGCCTCCAGACCGCGCGCGGCAATTTCGTCGAGCTGATGCTGAGGCTGGCCGCTCAGAACACTGCCCAGAACACGCCGATTCGGGTGGTGGAGGATCATGTGGCCTCGCCGACTTACGCGCCCGCGCTGGCCGCGCGAACCGCGGATCTGGTGGAGCGCGGGACACACAGGATGGGCGGGATTTTCCATATTGGAGGCGGCGCACCCATCTCCTGGTTCGACTGGGCGGCCAAGATCTTTGCGGCCGCCGGGCTGAACCCCCCGCTCAAACCCACGAACGAGCGCGAATTCCGTACCGCCGCACGCCGGCCCAAGTACTCGGCGCTGAGCAACGCCCGAATGGAAGCGCTCGGAATCGCACCGATGCCTTCACTGGACGACGCCATTCAGGAATACTTGAACGCCCGCGCCGCCCGATTGTCAGCCGCGGATCAGCGCCGGTAGCGGCGCGAAGCGTAACCCCGTCGCTCAGCGGAGCGGCGTGGAATGGAACGCGGCTTTCGCCTCTTCCGCCAACGCCAGCAGCCGTCCCGCGAAATCCAGAGCTCGTCGTCCAACTTCGGTGAGAACCACCGTTTTGGACGACCGGCGGCGCTCAAACAGCGGAACGCCAAGTTCGTCTTCCAGCGCCTTGATATGCACCGTCACGCTGGATTGGCAGCAACCAAGCTCGACCGCCGCGCGAGTAAAGTTACCCGTCGCGGCGGCCACTTGAAACGTCTGGAGTTTCCTCAGATCGAGCATGCGATCCAAACTAGACCGTCTTGGGACTCGCCGAGAGCGAGGAGACCGCATGGCTGGTGGCCGGCTCCGCTGCCATGCCACCCGGCCTTCCGATAGACGCAATCACGTATTCCGGATAAGCGGAGATACCATGCTCGTGCAGATCCAGACCGTGCTGTTCGCCTTCCGGTGAGATGCGCAACAGTCCCATCGCGTTGATGGTCAACATCACCACCATGGCGACGGCAAACGTCGAGACCGTGATGAGCGCGCTGCCGACCATCTGAGCTTTCAGGACGGTCATTCCGCCTCCGTAGAATAGCCCGGTCAGAGGCGCGGAATTGTCCGGCGCGAACGGCCCAGTGGAGCCATATTGACCGGCGGCAAATAACCCCAATGACAGCGTCCCCCAGATTCCGCAGATTCCATGCACCGGAACCGCGCCGATCGGGTCATCGATTCGCAAATACTCGAGCACTTCGACTCCCATGACCACGATCACGCCGGCGATTCCGCCTAAAGCAATGGCGCCCGTCGGGCTGACCCAGTAACACGGACACGTAATCGCGACTAAGCCGGCCAGGAAGCCGTTCACCGTAAAACTGACATCCCAGATCTTGCTGCGCATGTAAGCGTAGATCATGGCCGTCAATCCCGCCGCGCATGCAGCTAGCGTGGTATTTGCCGCCACCCGACCGATGCCGATGAAATCCATAGCGGATAGCGTGCTGCCCGGATTGAATCCGTACCAGCCGAACCACAGCAGCAATCCGCCGGAAGCGGCGATGGTCAGATCATGCGGCATCATCGGTCCGCCGCCGTCCCGCTTGAATCTGCGGCCCATCCGTGGCCCGAGCACTAGAGCGCCGGCGAGAGCGATCATGCCGCCGATGGTGTGCACCACCGTCGAGCCCGCGAAATCGTGGAAGCTGGTTCCCACCCATGGCAGGAAGTAGCCGGGCTGGCCCATGACCGCCAGGAAGCCGTCCGGACCCCAAGCCCAGTGGCCGATGATCGGATAGATGAAGCCCGACACCGCGAAGCTATAAAGCAGATCGCCGATCCAGGCTGTGCGCCCGATCATCGCGCCCGAGGTGATCGTCGAGCAAGTATCAGCGAAAGCAAACTGGAACAGCCAGACGGCGAGGAAGGCGATGCCCGTTCCCTCATACGTCGCCGGAGCGCCTTTCAAGAAGAACCAGTTCATGCCGATGAAGCCGTTGCCGTGGCTGAACATGAAGGCGAAACCCCAAGCGTAGAAGAGGAGACCGCATAGGCAGGTATCCACTACGCATTCCATGAGCACGTTGACGGTCTCGCGGGAGCGGCAGAATCCGGCTTCCAGCATGGTGAAGCCGACCTGCATGCCGAAAACCAAGAACGCAGCCACCAGCACCCAAACCGTATTGACCGGATTGACGATGTCATTGCCCTTGAGCACGGGGTCGGGGGTCTGAGCGTGGGCGCTCAAGCCCATCATCTCCGGATGCATGAAGAGCGCGAGAATGAAGACCAATGCGATGCCCAGGAACTTGCCCATCAGCAGGATCTGCCCGTACTTACGCCATTCCGGTGTCCGCAAGCGCTCCCGCAGTCGAGAAAGCTTACCGGCGAAAGATAAAGTATTCGTCATAAAAAGGCTCCCTTGTGGATGGCTTACATCCAAGTCAGTTTGAATTCGAGGAGTGCTTCCAGGTCTTCAGTTCAACTCGCGCGGGACGGGGCGAATGTTTCGCAAGCGTGGCGAAAGAGTAGTCTAAGGTCGCTGGAACCTAACTGTCCAATAGGAAATTTTGATGTCTTTGAAGGATAGAGTTTGCTCCGTCCGTGAGATAGCCGAGGGAAGATCGAAGGAACTGGCACCGGAGCCACTAGGGTTCCTCTTTGAGCCCAATCCTCATTGTTATCGTCCAGGAAAGTATCGGTAGATCACGCATTAGATATCTTTCGATACCTGCATGCCGAACAGAGCGCATAGCAAAAGGTGTTGTGGTTCGGCCGCGTCGAAAGTATCTTGGAGCTAACTGATTATGATTGCCCTCTTGTTACGAGCCGGGAAGTTCAAAATCCTGGCCACAACCACGATCCTAGTAGCGCTGGTGAGTCTGGCCGACTGGCTAGTGGGCCACAATGTCTCGCTGGCGCCGCTGTACATCGTGCCCATGATGCTGGGCGCCGTGGTGCTCAGTCCCGTGGAGATCGGCTTCCTTGCGGGCGTGTGTTCTTATCTGCGGGCGCTCTTCGACACCACCGGTTCGCCCGCGGAACTGGCGCTGCGGTTCATCTTCGCGGTCGCAGCTTACTTTGTTTCGGGATTGTTTGTGTCAGGATGGGTGCGAAATCACGAGCTGGTCCGAAACCATCTCATCCGGATGCAGATCGAACAGAACCTGCGACACGAGGCAGAGGAACAACTGAAAGTCATGGCGGAGAGCAGTCCAGCCGCCATCCTTACGGTGGACGGCAACGGCATAGTGCTCGCCGCAAACGCCGCCGCCAACAGTCTGTTCATGATTCCCGCGGGCGAAACAGTTCAGGGTCGGAAAATCCGGCACTACTTGCCTGTACTGGCTGACGCGCTCCGGGCGGAAATCGCTCCGGCCGGTCTCCGCACCGCCGCCCAATGTCAGGGAACCCGCGAAAACGGAGAAGTCTTTCTGGCCCACATGTGGTTTTCCCTCTATGGCACCGACGAAGGCCACCGGCTGGCCGCAATCGTGGTCGATTCCTCGGAGGAAATGCGGGCGCGGGAAGAAGAAGGTTTACGGCAGCTTCTGACCGGCAATCGGATTATGGCCACCGCCCTGTCGCACGAAGTCCGTAACTTCTGCGGTGTGCTGGCGCGTCTGTGCGAGAGTTTGAGCCGTTCCCATAATCTGGCCCAGGATAAGGATTTTCAGGCCATCGTGAACTGGATCGAGGGGCTCGAGGCAATGGCGTCCCTGAAACTGCAAACCAAATCCCAAGCTGTACTGGAGCCGGTGCCGTTAAAAGAGGTGCTCGACAACCTCAGAATCGTCATCGAAGCGGACTGGCGCGAGATCGGGGGAAAGGTGCTGTGGCGTTTGCCGGCTGACATCCCGCAAGTGCTGGCTGAGCCGCATGGGCTTCTGCAGGCGTTTCTGAACCTGGTTCAGAACAGCCATCGGGCAGTACAACCGGAAACCCTCCGGTTGTTGACTGTCACCGTGGCGAGGGAACTCAAGAAAGTCACCGTACGATTTGAAGATTCGGGTCCAGGAATTTCTTCCCCCGAAACGTTGTTCCAGCCGTTTCAGGCGGGGGCGTCCGGAAGCGGTCTGGGACTCTATGTGTCCCGGTCTATTGTGCGAAGCTACGGGGGAGACCTGAAGTTCGAGCCGCAGCCGCAAGGCTGCACCTTCGCGGTCGAGTTGGAAGCCGTATAAGCATGAACGCGACATCCGATCGAGTGATCAAAGTTTTGCTGGTGGACGACCACGCCATGTTCCGGGAAGGTCTGGCGCGAATGCTGGCGACCGAGCAGGATCTGGAGGTGATCGGTGAAGTGTCCTCCGCGGCGGAGGCGCTCTCGCTCCTGAACTCACGCACGGATGTGGTTCTTCTGGACGTGGACCTCGGTAAGGAACGCGCGCTGGAGTTCGTGGAACACACCAAGAAGACAGCTTTTCAAGGACGCATTCTCATTGTCACCGCCGGCATCAGCGGCCGCGAAGCGGTTCAGCTGGTTCAGGCCGGCGTGGCCGGAATACTTCATAAGAACCATCCCACCAAGGTTCTTTGCGGAGCCATCCGCAAAGTCATGGCGGGAGAAGCTTGCATTGAAGACGAGTACCTGACGGCGCTGTTCCAATCCGTGGACCGGGCCAGTACCGGACTGCATCCCAAGTTCACCGAGCGCGATCGCGTTGTCGTCCAGCATGTCCTACAAGGGCTGACCAACCGTGAGATCGCGGAGCAGCTCGACATTTCCGAAGCCGCCGTCAAAGCGTCGCTGCGGCAGTTGTTCGAGAAGCTGGGCGTACATACCCGGGCCCAACTCGTGAAAGTCGCGCTCGAACAGTATAACGGCCACTTATGACGGTCGCGAATACACGCGAGCACCGCCACTAAAAACTGAGCGTGTCGCCGACGCGCAGGCCATACAACGCGGCTCCACCCCCGGCCAGCTCCAGCACATAGCGAGCCTTCTCGTGCCCCCCGAAATTCGGGCATTGCTTCGCCGACTTGGAGGGACAAGGCGGTGTGTTCGCCGAGATCTCGACGATCCGCCGGTCGTGATTCATCCAGATAATGTCCAGCGGAATGCGGCACTGGTACATCCAGTAGGCATGGTTCCCGTCTGCGGAATGCACGAACAGCATGCCCCGGTCCTTGGCGAGCGTATCTCGGAACATCATGCCGCGCATCTGGTCGATCTCGCGCAGCATGGTCTCGGCGAGCACTGTCTTGCCGTTCGGGAAGGTGACCTCGGTGATGTTCAGATCCCCGACGTCCGTTGGCTTGGGACCGCAGGCCGGCAGCAACAACAGAACCGCCGCGAACGCGAAGAAGGCCTTCACCACACTAGAATAGTAGCTGATTGCCGAAGTTTCTTAAGCGAATTCGCCTGACGCTCGAAATGATCAAGTTCGAGCACTCCGTGTTCGCCCTCCCCTTCGCGCTCACCGGAGCATTGCTGGCCTGGCGGGAAGCCGGATTCCCTCGGGAACTGCTGTGGATCAAGCTGGCCTGGATCGTCCTGGCCATGGTCGCCGCGCGCTCCGTCGCCATGGCATTTAACCGCGTCCTGGACGCCGATATCGACGCCCGCAATCCCCGCACCAAGGCGCGTCATCTTCCCGCCGGGCTGCTCTCGCGAAAGTTCGCCTGGGGATTTATCGTGTTCTGGGCCGCGGTGTTCCTCTTGGCCGCGGCCGGATTGAACTCGTTGTGCCTGAAGCTGGCGCCGCTGGCGCTGGCGATCGTGATGTTCTACTCCTTCACCAAGCGCTTCACTTCGCTGGCACATTTGGTGCTGGGATTCTCTCTGGGAATCGCACCGGCCGCCGCCTGGATTGCCATGCAAGGTTCGCTTGATCCCCGCATTCTCTGGCTTACCGCCGCCGTGACGCTGTGGACCGCCGGATTCGACATCATCTACGCCTGCCAGGATTACGCCTTCGACGTGCACTCGGGGCTCTACAGCATCCCGCGGAAGTTCGGCATTGCCGGCGGGCTGTGGATCGCCCGCGTTCTGCACCTGGGGATGCTGGCGTGCCTGGTCGCGCTCGTTCGATCCTTCGGACTGGGAGCCGTGGCCGACGCCGGAATCGTCGCCGTGGCTGGGCTATTAGCTTGGGAACATCGGCTAGTAAGAGCGAACGACCTCTCCCGGATCGACGCGGCCTTCTTCACCATGAACGGCTACGTCAGCGTGATCTTCTTCGCATTCTGGGCAGCGGATATCTTCTTGGCGTGACCCGATGGATTCAGCCAGGTAACTTCAGCCGCGCCACCAGCGCCTGAAGCCGCGAGTCGGAGCGCACGCTGTCGAGAGCCGGATCGAACTTGGCCATGCTCAGGAACAGTTGCCGCTGGTCGAACGCCCTGGTGAGCCACTCGAACCCCAGATCCTTGTTTCCCAGCGAAAAATAAGCCAGGGAGATCCCGTAAGGATCCGGCGCATCCTTCGGGAAACCCGCCAGGATCTTCATTGCATCGACACGCCGTCCCAGCGCGGCATATGCGAGCGCCAGTGGCGGCGAGTTCCGGAACTCGGCGCGGTCGAGCACCGCCAGGGCGTCCAGCGGCTTGCCCATTTGTTGGTAGGTCCTCGCCAGATAGGGTTTAAAGAAAAGAGTCTGCGGATTCAGAGTCGCCGACCGCTGAAAGTGAGCCAGGCCTTGGTCGTATCTGCGGCCGAGATACAACGCTTGGCCGTAAGAGCCTTCGACGTTCTCGGATAACGGATCTCTCGCAATGCTGGCCTCCGCCAGCCTGACCGCATCCTCCACGCGCCCGATCATGCCCAGGAAGGCAATGTAGCAAGAACATGTTTCGACGCTCCCGGGGTTCAACTCAAACGCCCGCTTGAAGGATTGCTCGGCGCCCGCCCAGTCCCAGTCCTCGAGCCACTTGATCCCGGCGATCGCCAGGTGTGCTTCCGAAAGATTGGGATCCAGCTCCAGCGCCTTCACGGCCGCGCTTCGTCCATACTTCTCCACATCTTCTCGTTTCGAAACACCAACCGCCTCGCCCAAGTGCCACGACATCGCCAGAATTCCGTAGGCCGCCGCGTAATCGGGCGCGAGTTCGATGGCCTTGTTGAGATGCTCGATCGCTCGTTTGTACTCCGCACTCCGATATGCCTGGCGGCCGAGCAGATATTCTTCCTGGGCCGCGGGCATGATGACGCGGGCATTAATCAAACGTTTTGCTTCGTCGGGTGTAACCTCCGCCTTGATCTCCGCGGCGATCTCCCGCGCCAGGTCCGCTTGCAGCCGGAGAAGATCGGAAGTCTCGCGGTCGTAATCTTTGGCCCACAAGTGGGCGTCGGTCGAGGCCTGAATCAACTGGGCCGAAACATGCACGCGCTCTCCCATCCGCTGGATGGAGCCTTCCACGACGGCGTCCACACCCAGCTCCCGCGCGATCTCCGGCAGAAGTTTCGTGGTTCCCTTGTAGTGCATGGCGGAGGTGCGCGAGATCACCTTCAGGGAATGAATCTGCGCCAGATTCGAAATGATGGCTTCGGTGGTTCCGTCGGAGAAATACTCCTGGTTCGGATCGTTGGAGAGATTCCGCAGCGGAAGCACGGCGATCGAGCGGACTTGCGGCGAGCCGTTGCTTGGCCAGAATCGCCAGGCGCCGGCCGCGACCAGCAGCACCAGGACCGCCGCCGCCCACGTCCAGGGAAGACGAGCCGGGGCGCCCTTGGCCTCGGACTGGCGCGCCAGCCGTCGCAGGTCGACCACCATCTCGCGCATCGACTGATAGCGCTCGGCTGGATCCTTCTCCAGCGCCTTTTCTACCACTAGGCGCAGCGGCTGCGGAACGCTCTCACCCAAAGGCTCGGGTGCTCCGTGGATGATGGTCTTCAGCACTTCCAGTTCGGTGGCTCCGGCGAACGGCCGCTTCCCGGCGAGCAATTCATACAGCACGACGCCAAACGAGAAAATATCGCTCCGCGCGTCGAGCGGCTTGCCCGAAGCCTGCTCCGGCGACATGTACGCGATGGTTCCCAGAATCACGCCGGGGCGCGTATGCCCTTCCGTCAGTGTTCGCGTCTGGTCATCGCCCGGGCGCTCCTCGATCTTCGCCAGTCCAAAATCGGCCAGCTTCGCGTAACCGTTCTTGGCGACCAGAATATTTCCCGGCTTGATGTCACGGTGCAGAATGCCAGCTTGATGCGCGGCGGCCAGCCCGTCGGCGACGCCCATGAGCAGCTCGACGACCTCTCGCCAGATCCTCTTCCCGGCTTTGGCCCAATCGCGCAGTGTCCCGCCGTCGATGAACTCTGTGACGAGGTACTGCCGCCCCTCGAATTCACCGACGTCATACACAGTCAGAATATGCGGATGGTTCAGCGAAGAAGCCAGTTGCGCCTCCCGCTGGAACCGACGGCGGGCGTTCGCGTCAGCCACTTCATTGGAGAGGAACTTGATCGCCACCGGACGATTTAACTTGGTGTCGAGTGCCCGGTAGACCGTCCCATCCCGCCTTCGCCCAGTGGCGCTTCGACACGGTACGCACCGATCTGCGTGCCAGGACCGAAGCCTCCCCGGTCGGGCTGGTCGATGCTCCATTCATCCGATGTCATTGGTTTGATACTCTGTGTATTCAGCCCGTTTATTCAGAATGATACCGGTATTTGAAGACCCCCGGTTAGAAGCCATCCGCGCCAAGGTCGAATCCGGCGAGCGGCTGTCCTATCAGGACGGCTTAACGATCTACCGCACTCCCGATCTGCTGGGCGTCGGCTGGCTGGCGAACCAGGTCCGCGAGCGGCTCCACGGCAACAAAACTTACTTCAACGTCAATCGCCACATCAATCCGACGGACGTCTGCGTGGCCAGTTGCAAGCTGTGCGCTTTCGGCAAGCGGGCCAAGGATCCCAAGGCCTACACCATGTCGCTCGAGGAAGTCTGGGAAAAGGCCGGCCACGGCTATACCGAAGCCGTCACCGAATTCCACATCGTGGGTGGCCTGCATCCGGAGCTGACCCTCGATTGGTACTGCCAGATGCTGCGCGGCCTGAAGCAGCGTTTTCCGCAGGTGCACCTGAAAGCCTTCACCATGGTCGAGATCGGCTATTTCGCGCAGCGCGGCAAGATCAGCGAGCGCGAAGTACTCGAGCGCCTGCGAGACGCCGGCATGGATTCCCTGCCCGGCGGCGGCGCCGAAATTTTCCACGATCGCGTGCGCCGCATCATCTGCGATCACAAGCTGACCGGCCAGCAATGGATCGATACGGCCCGCATCGCGCACCAGATGGGACTGCACTCCAACTGCACCATGCTCTACGGTCATATCGAAACTCCGGAGGACCGCCTCGATCACCTGCTCCGGCTGCGCGAGCTTCAGGACGAAACCCGAGGGTTCCAGACCTTCATCCCGCTGGCGTTCCATCCCGACAATACACCGCTCGAGCATATCCCCAAAACCACCGGTTTCGACGATATCCGCGAAGTCGCCGTTTCGCGCCTGATGCTGGATAATATTCCGCACATCAAGGCGTACTGGGTGATGATGACGCCCCGCATCGCCCAGATCGCCCAACGCTTCGGCGCCGACGATCTCGACGGGACATTAGTGGAAGAGCGGATCTACCACGATGCCGGCGCCACCACCAGCCAAAACTTGCGCCGCGGTGAGCTGATGCGTTTGATCACGGAAGCCGGACGCGAACCAGTGGAACGCGACACACTGTACCGGCCGGTGCAGCGTGCCGAGAACGCGTTTACCGTTCTCGTGTAGCTGCCGCCAGATTTGCCGCCAGCGCTTGGGTCCGCGCCTGCCCCTCGGCCAGCGAACGTCGCAGCTCCTGCGCTTCAAGCATCAACGCACCAATCCGGTCCTGCAGCGCGCCGGATGCCGCCAGTGTCCCACTTGTCCCGCGGGGAGTCCGGCTCGCGAATCGCGCCGCCTCCCAGTGCGCCCCGCCGGCGCGGGTTTCCGTCGAAACGCGTACCTCCACGTCATCGCCCTTCGGTCTGTAGGTGGCGCTGGACGTATTGGCCCGCAGCATCAGGATGTTTCGCTCGCTTCCATCGCGAATCTCCAGACGGCCGCCCTCGGCGAGTGCTCCCGCGGTCCAGCCGATCACCAATTGTCCGGCCTCCTCGCGGAGCACAACGGCGATCGGCAGCCGCGGCAGGAGGGGACGCAAGTAGGCAAAGGCGCCCGCGGGAACCAGGAACAACGCCGCGCACGCCGCAACTCGCTTCCAAACATGGTCCCCACGCCAAGGGCGGTCGGGAGCTCTCCGCTCGGCCGTGGCGTCGGCTCTTTCGGCAACAGGCCGGGTAGCCGCGTCAGCCACCCGAAATTCCTCGTGACTGCGGATCGCCTGCACGCTTCCGTCAGGTTCGCGCACAAAGAAGCCCGCCTGACCGCCCGCCACGACCAGGGCCAGGACTCCCTGTTGTTTCTCGAAACTGGCCAGATCGTCGTCCGTGAGGAACACCTCGCCGCGAGCCCGGCACACAAAAATACCCAATGGAGATAAGCCGTCGGGACTCTTATCAGCGTGCGCTGCGAGCACCCGCACCTCATTCTCCTGCCGCACGCCGAACAGCAACCCGCTGGACTGAGTCACCACGCGGTTCACGCGGGGAATCCATCTCAGGGGCAGGCGGGCGGGCTGCGCATTCATCAAGCGGACGTCGTGCAGCAGCTCCGGCGGAAATTCGATCCGCAACGGGCTCTGAGGCGGACACCACCGCCTGTAGTGGACCGTAACCATGGCGTAAAAGGTAGGACTAAGAGCACTAGTCCCTTCTAGTCCTTAGACGAGTAGTGCCGCGTCAGGCTGGCTTTTCTCACTTCAGGTTGCGTCTTACTCGTCTTCCCTCGATTCGATATTGCCCGGATAACACCAGGCCGATCGCCTCAGGATAAATCCGGTGCTCTTCCTCGAGAATCCGCGTGGAAAGCGCGTCCGCGGTGTCGTCTGCCAGCACCGGTACCACCGCTTGGGAGATGATAGGGCCCGAATCCAGGCCCTCCTCCACAAAATGCGCCGTGCAACCGGAAAACTTGACGCCATGCTCCAGCGCTTGATGCTGCGCGTCGAGCCCCGGGAATGCCGGCAGCAGCGAGGGATGGATATTCAGGATCCGCTGGTGAAATTCGCGGATGAAGTGGCCGCTCAGGATCCGCATGTAGCCCGCCAGACAGACCAGATCCACGCGGCTCCTCCGCAGTTCGTCAATCAACTGGTGATCGTAGGCTTCGCGATCGAGCCCCTTGGAGGCGAGTGCGACAGCGTGCAGGCCGCGCTCCCGCGCCAGAGCGATTCCCGGGGCTTCCAAACGATTGGAGATCACGACTGCGATTTCGGCGTCCAATCGATGTGCGGCAATCGCGTCGGCGATCGCCAGCAAATTGGACCCTCGCCCGGAAATCAGGATTCCGAGCCGTTTACTCATGCGTACATCACGCCGCTGCCGCGAACCACTTCCCCGATCTGATACCAGCGCTCGCGCAGGCTCTTGAGCAACGTGACGGCCTTCGGAAGATCACGTTTCGAAACCACCAGGATCATCCCGATGCCGAGGTTAAAGGTCCGCCGCCAGTCCTGCTCCGGAATATTGCCGATCTTGCGCAGCAGTTGGAACATCGGCAGCACGGGCCACGAGCCCACGTCGATCCGCACACCCAGGCCCTTGGGAAGAATGCGCGGCGTGTTATCCGTGATGCCGCCGCCGGTGATGTGCGCCGCTCCCTTGAGGATTCCCGCATCGTGCAGCGCGCGCAACGGCTTCAGGTAGCTGCGGTGGATTTTCATCAGCTCCTGCGCGAGCGAACCGCCCAGTTCTTCGATCCGGGTATCGGCCCGGTGGCCCGCGACTTCGAACAGAAGTTTCCGCGCGAGCGAGTAGCCGTTCGTGTGCAGACCCGTTGACGGTAGTCCGATAAGAACATCTCCGGAACGAATGGTCTTACCGGTGAGCATCCGCTTGCGCTCGACCACGCCCACGATGAACCCCGCCAGATCGTATTCGCCGGGCGCGTACATGCCGGGCATTTCCGCGGTTTCGCCGCCGATCAGCGCGCAGCGGTTATTGCGGCACCCGCGCGCCATGCCCGACACCACTCGGGCGGCGACCTTCGCATCCAGCTTCCCCACCGCGAAGTAGTCGAGGAAAAACAACGGCACGGCGCCCTGCACCGCGATATCGTTTACGCAATGGTTGACCAGGTCTTCGCCCACCGTGGAATGCTGCCCGGTCATAAACGCCAGCTTGAGCTTCGTTCCGACGCCGTCGGCCGACGACACCAGCACCGGATCTTTGTAGCCCTTCAGCAGATAACCGCCGCCGAAGCTGCCTATATCCGTCAGCACGGCCGGACTGAAAGTACGGCGCGCCATGGTGCGGATGGACGCGACGGCGCGTTCCGCCTCATCGATGTTCACGCCGGAGTGTCGGTAGCCGATCGGTTTTGCTGAGGACATGCCAGGAACTCCTATGATACGAGAGTCATCGAGCGAAATTTGACTTGCCTGGTTTGACATAAATGGACCGGTTGGGTATTCTGAAAAGCCGGACTGGGAGCATAAAGAGGTCTTTTCTTTCCATGGCTCTACTTGAATTCTGTCAATGGCTCCAGGAGACTTCGCTCAGCGT
>JAIQFI010000061.1 GCA_020073345.1 Terriglobia bacterium | reverse complement strand
CGCAAGGTGCAGCAGGAAGACATCATCAAAGATGTCAAGAAACACTCCTTCTACCTGAAACCCGGTGAAAAGAAACGGATCAAGCAGGCTCTCGCGCGCAAGAGACTGCGCAAGAAGATGCGCAATTTGAGGGGCTGACGTTGAGCCGTGCCTGCGCGCCGGCTGAATGCCACCCTGCCAGGACAGAGCTCGCGCTGGCCGGACTTAAGGTAGGCCTTGGTCTGCGCCTCGAGCTTCTGCACGTGGTCGCGGGCGCCGGCCACTTGCCGCGTGACTCGCTCGACCAACCCACGGTAGGTTTCGAGACCCTTGCGGCCCTCTTTGAGCTGTTCGACCGCGGCGTCATGTTCGTACTGCATCTGGGCGATGGGGTCGGCCTCCCAGAAGATGTTGGCGATCTTGTTCACTTGCGCGCGAAACGCACTCCAGAACTTTCCCAGAATCAAGGGGAACTCCTTCCTGACGACTTATTCTACTACTACGAAGGATGGGCCGAAGTCGTTCCGGGCGTGCGCAACCAATTACAATGGAAGCGTTTAGGCCAATTCGCGTGATACCGTTCGCGGAATATTGTGAGAGGGTGAAGGACTACATCGAGGGCGCCTATGGCATCCCCGTGATAACGCGAGACGTCCCCGATCCGCTGACCGGCGACCTGAATGGTGCCGAGATTCACGTCGATTACGCACTAACTCCCGAGCAACGCCTCTTCCTGCTCGCGCATTTGTTCGGTCATACCGTCCAGTGGAACGTGAAGCCGAGTGCGTTCGAACTCGGCCAGCCGCGCCAGCCTCCGGTCGAGGAAGAGGCGATACCCGCGCTCATGGAGTATGAGAAGGAAGCGGCTGGGTATGCTCTCAGTGTGTTTCACGAAGTCGGTATTACTGACGCCGATCAGTGGCTATCGGATTACACGGCTTGCGATATGGCCTACCTGCACAACTACTATTGCACCGGGACGAAAAGTAACTTTCGGAGCTTCTGGAAGGAAAACACGCCGCATATTGAGCCCCAGCCCATCCCGGCATTCACGGTGACAAAGCGATCGCTACGCAGTGATGGCGTCGTGATCTAAACAACCAGCGGACGGCAAACTCCAGTGCACTCGGCTCACACTACATCATCTGAGAGGCGTGGTTTTCTTCCATGTTTTCGCTTTTATGGATTGTGTTCTAGAATAGCTCGCAGGAGGGAAGCAACGATGAAGGCCTTGTGCGTTCGAGCATTTGTCGTCTTTGCGCTAGTCTCTGTGGTAGTTCCGCTATCAGCGCACCACTCATGGCCGGTGAGCAATGACCGGCTCGTGACAGTGAAGGGCAAGGTAATCGAGTTCATGTGGGCCAATCCGCACCCGATGATGACTCTTGAGGTTCAGACCAATGACGGCCGGACCGAGAAATGGCAGATGGGTGGCCCCGCCCTCAACCGGATGGAGGCCAACGGGTGGACCAAAACGACGGTGAAGACTGGCGACGTGATCACGGGCGTCGGGTATCAGTTTGCCGACGGCCAGAAGATCGTCAGGCTGGAGCGCGTCGTACTGGCCGACGGCAGGGAATTACGCCTCTACGGCCGCTAGACTAGCGGAGCGCGCCGCCCAAGCGCGAATTCGAAAAGTAGTGTCCGGATACGGCAGATGAGCCGTTTTTTCGAACGTGCTTAGGATAGTGAGATATAGCGGCCTTTATGTGGCAACAAACGCTCGGACGGTGTTGCCAAGGAGACGATTTTATACTTGTCGTCTCCTGGCAGACCGAATGGAGGCGGGAATCAGGACAATCGGGGGGCGGCCATGGGTTCGCGGCCGGCTCGGTGCATAATTAGGCTCGTGGCTCGGCCCTCGGGGCCAGTTTCAAAGGTGATCTGTGAGCCAGTCACCTTAACGAAGAAGTTCTTCTCGCTTTCAGCAAACACTTCAAACTTGGGCCCGACGATGGCCTGGCCGTTGACCTGTGCGGTTCCCTGTGCGAAGAGGCGATCGCCGTCGCGGATGATTTCGAGAGTGCGGTTCGGCTCCAATTGATAGCGCCCCGTGTAGTTATCGAGGAGCTTAGGATCAATAGGAATCTCGGTGCGCTGCGTTGGAGGCTCGGGATTGGCAAGCGGAAACTTCGGGTCCAGGAGATGAAGACCGATGTCAACGACACCGGAGGGAGTAAAAGTATTGGACAGGACAACGACCCCGATACGCTCTTTAGGATCGTATCCGACCCATGAGCAGAAGCCTCCGGTGCCTCCGTCGTGATTTGCGATCTCCCGGCCGTCAGTTGGAAAAATAAACCACCCTAAACCGATGTTTGCTTTGCCCAAGGTGCGGCGAACTTCGAGCATGGCTTTCATGGCGGGTGCGAGAGGCGATTCCTTGTAGCCGAGGAACGCTTCCAGGAACGTCAGCAGGTCATTGGCGGAGGAGCGCAGTGCACCTGCACCTGTAAGTGTGGGAAAGTCCCAGTTGTCGACGGGCGCGAGGCGCGGGTTATGACCAGTAGCCATGCGCTGCTGCATGGAGGAAGAAAGCGTAATACCGGTGTCCAGCATGCTGAGCGGTTCCGTGATGCGGCTTCCGATCAAGCTCTCATAATCCGTTCCCGCGCGGCACGCGAGGAGGTAGCCGAGCAGCCCCGCACCCAAGTTTGAATATTCGAGGTCGGAACCGGGGTCGCGCGGCAGCGTGTAGCCGGAAAGGAACTGGTACAAATCGTCCACACTGTAGTCGGCGTAAGGATTGCGCGGGTCCTTCGGCTTCAGGTTGCTGGGAAGGCGTGGGAGCCCAGAGCTGTGCGTGGAAAGATCATGCAGCGTAATGGATTTGCCACTTCGCTCCGGCATCTTGACATTTTCGGGAAGATATTTGGCGGCTGGATCGTCGAGTGCGACCTCTTTGCGGTTCACCATGTCCGCCAATAGCAGCGAAGTGAAGACCTTGGTGACGGATCCAATTTCGAAGATCGTGTCTCCATAGAGCGTGCCCGCATCTCCATTGGGGCGGTTGCCATTGGCGAGGTTGCCATAGGCGACGACGCGGCGGCCGGTAGGTTCGATGACGCCCACGACAATGCCGACCGCTTGCTTCTGTTGATCGATGCGCCTGACGAGGATCTCGCGGATTTCGTCGGTGCTAGGAACTGTAATTGATTGAGAGATGTTCGGATTCATAAATTTGAAAATAGATTCCACACGTGTCCTCACAAAAGACCCAAGGTCATTTGAGGAGACACACTTCGGCTATCGCGCCGAACTTTGTTTAGCGGGTTGGCCTAGCGAGGAAGGGCGGAAAGCAGGCAATCCTGAAGCGCGCCGATCATCGCTTTATTGAGCGGATTCAATCGCATAACGGACGTACCTCCTTTCCTTAGGCTCAGTTGAGGGCACTTGGAGAATATCACGAGTGCGCGGAACGCTGCAAGAGGTTTTTTAAAAATCGCAGAGAAGTTCTTTCAGCCGCGCATGTCCCGAACGGGTTCACGAGTGCCCGCTAGGAGCTTGTCGAAAAACGCAATTGTCCGCTCGATGACTCTCGCGGCTCGGAATCGGCGGTCTGCGTTTACCGCGACTTGACGAGCCGCGACAATGATGGAGCGGTTGTTTCACCTGCGTAGCTACCGGGTGTTATCGTGATGCTCCAGCGTGACGTAATGCCCGGCGTCCTTATCGACGCAAGGCGCGGCCTCTTCCAGCGCGTCGGGCTGAAGTGTCAGCGTGCGCGACAGCGTCCACGGCTTTTGGAGAACCTCGGGGTCTTCCGCGGTCACTTGGTATTGAATCGTGTCGCCGGCCCGCCGCAGCCGTTCCGTGACGTGCAGTTTCCGGCTGTGCATCAAGCCATTGTCACCGAGCCAGGTTTCGTCGGTGAGCCGGGTTACGTCCACCACCAGCGTGTCGCCTTCCCAATGGCCCACCGAATCGCCGTTATAAGTCGCAGCGGTTTCGGGATCGGTGCCGTGGGGCCGCCCGTCGAGCGGAATCACGCGCCATTGATTGCCCGTGTTGTCGGCGTACAGAAAGATCGCCTGCTTGGGCGTCTGCACGATCTGGTGCGGAGGTCCCAGGCGCGGTACGCCCGGCGGCTGGCAATGCAGCGCCGGATCTTCGCGCACCTGATTTTCGTTGAGCGATTTCACCTTGGCCGCGAACTCTGGCTTGTACTCCGGCTTGGCATCGTTCAGCGGAGCATTGTACAGCGCGGCCGATTGCGGACTGAACGCGCCGCCGATCACGAAGCTCTCGCCGACCTTCTGGATCGTGCCGATGCCGAAGAAGTGGTGCCACACGCCATTCAGGTCAGGATGTCCATCCGCCTGGCGCGGCGTCGGCTTGGAGGCCGCACCAGGATTCTTGGCGGCTTCCGCGGCGTAGTTGGTTTGCGCTGGAGCGCTCATGGGTGTGATCAGCATTACCGCCATCAGAATGGCTGCGGCCAGCGCGGCGGGCGCTAGTGCCCGGTGGTTTGCAATCGCGAGTGCCATGGTTTTCCTCCTCATATCGGAACGCGGCTACTTCTGCGCCTTCCTCAGACTGGGGTCCGCGTCTTGCGGAGACATGCTGAATACATGGCCGTCCGGATAACCCAGCTTGGTCAGGAATCCGTAGGCTTGACTGCCGTCCTTGGCGGGGTTCGCCGTGAACGTGACTTCCTGCTTGTTGCTCAGCAACACGTCCTTGGTCAGCCCGCTCCCGCGGAAAAACAGCGGAGGCAGCGATTGCAACGCCCAGGTGGTCGTCTTCCCGGAGTCGTCCTTCACGTCCACATAAATAAAGATGTGCGGATTGATCCAGTCGACTTTCGAGACCACTCCCCGCAGGGTAACGGTCTTCGTTGCGTCGAACTCCGCGGAAAAGGAATGATGCGCGAGCAAGGGCAACGCGAATAACAGCGCCCCCGGCGCGGCCCACGCCAGTCGAGATGTGCCTCTCATTTGATTCCTCCAGTCGTCTTAAGAAAGTATATAGTCGCACGCCGCCGCGTGCAATCGCTTGCGCTCCCCCAAATGCCACCATCCTCGACAGGTGCCTCAGAGGGCCCAAAACCGAACATTGCAAGTAAATGAGTTTCTTACATTGGTCGGGGCGGCGAGATTCGAACTCACGACCCCCTGCGCCCAAGGCATCGGAACATGCTGGCTTGCGTTGGCCATAAGTCCTAATTTGACAATCGCTTACACTGTGAACGTCTACGCCGCAGAACTCCCAATGTAGCGAGAATTGTAGCTGTTCAATTCCACGAGATCCAACAGGCGAAAAGCGGGTACCGTCCGTGCAAAGCAGCCAGGAACCTCGGGAACAACTGGTCTTCGCCCTCTGGTTCTCTTGCTGGCGCGCGGATTTACAACATGCTTCCTCGGAAGTGGAATGTAACGGGCACAGCGCTCTTGTTGCGGACCGTGATCCAATACAACGTCGAGCCACCCGGATTTTCCTGCATGCCCGGGGTGTCCCAGTCCAGTTCGGCACCTGGCGTGACCGGCTGGACGCCGATCCACTCGAGACCGGGATAACCATTCCAAGAAAGCCACCAGCGTTGGGTCTGCCCCGCGCCGATGGTGCTGGTGCCCCAGGTCCAACTCGCCATGTATGGCGCAATGGTCTGCCGGATCACTCGCTGACACACGGCACAATAAGGATTCCCCAGTGCGCGCATACGGCAATTGAATTGAGGCCGGTAGGCTCCACAGTGATTGTAGAGAGCGCCTTCATAGGCACCCACAGTGCTGGCCGGGAGAGGGTTGCCCTGGGGATCGCATTTCGAGCAATCCTTGTTGGCCGTGGTCGGCATGGGGGTCGCGGCGGCCACCAGATCGCGCCATTTGTTGGTGGCGCGGTTAGTATCGGTGGTAACGTTGGGCTGCGAGGGCTCGGCTCCCGTATACTTGTCGTGTCCGGTTTCTCCCGATCCGCAGCCCGCCCAAGATTCGTACTCGTCGGCGAATCCAAAGGCGGTATGTCCCATCTCGTGCAGACCGATTTCACCAGCTCCGGCAGCCAGCGAGAAGGTGGCGACGTCCCCGCCCGACCCGCCGTACTCGGTGGTGTTTACGATCACCATGATCATGTGCGCCTGAGGCATCTGCGCGTTCACAACGGCATGAACCAGCGAGTTATTGACTTCGAGTAGCCGCTGAATACCGCCGTTGCAAAACGACGCATCGAAATATGTCTTGGGAGTGGCGCCGCTGCCTCCGCAGGCCACCGGATCATCAGCTCCGCTATCCGTGGAAGAAACGTCGATGCGATAGACATTGATGCCGCACCACAACTCGTCGTAAGGCGGCGTCCCGAACATGGTGTTCACAAAAATCGCGCAATCCGTGTGGAACTTGGTCAGCTCCGACTGCTTGTATCCATCCCCAAGAATCACCAAATTCCATTTCTGCGAAGCGGGTCCGTGATCCACGATCTGAGTAGTCCCAACCACATTGCCATCGGCGGCACTCATTGTTTGTTCCCCTCTTGGATCTGTTCTGGCGTGATGGTGAACTTGGCGAGCTCCCGGGCAGGCAGACCGCGTGCCGCAGCTGCAGGTTCCAATGGATGACTGAATAGCTGGACGGTTCGAGCGTTCGACACATCTGGCACCAGCATCACGAACGTTCCCTTGGGCTTCTCGACGGGCACTCGCTGAATTGAGGGATGCGCGGGATCATTCGAAAATACTTCGCGATCGTAGCGGATTGGGTTGGTCACGGCGCGGCGGTACACCGGTTTGCCCTGGGCGTCACTCAAGGTGAACCAGAACCCGGATTGTTCCTCTTTGGTTTCCAGCGGATGGCTGGGTGGAAGGATCATGTCGACCCTCTGGGTCGAAACCAGCTTCACGCTGGATCCTTCGTATTCAAACGTCAGCCGTAACGCCTTGTTGTAGGAGCGCGTTTCCGGTGGTTGTGCGGCAACTTGGGGCATGACGATCTCCAATCGACGGTCTTCAATCAACAAGGGGCATCGGTCTTGCGGAAGAGGGGATCACCCCTTCATCAATGTTCCCTTCTTAAGGTCCACCTTGTAGCCTTTGTGAATATCCAGAAGGTTCACTTTTTCGAGCTCCCGTGGCACCTCGATTTCGTGAACAGTTTGGCCCGGTGCGGCCTCCACACCGGCCTTAATGATTCCCGAAACTTTGTCGCCGACGTCTCCGGGCTGGGTGATCGAAACGATGTTGCCGTGTTTATCCGAAACGATGCTAAGTTTCATGGTTCTCCTCCTCGACAAATGATGGAGCCGTCCTAGCAAATAACGCAGCCGCGGAAGTGGAATTGAGCGGCCTTATTCCCAGCATTAGTTACGGTGATGAAATAAAGGCTTGACCCATCCGCATTCACTTGAACGCCAGATGCCGTAAAGTCGATTTCGCAGCCTACTGTAATGGGTTGCGCTTCGACGATCTCGAGTCCCGGATAGCCACCCCAGGAGAGCCACCAGCGCTGCGTTTGGCCCGCATTTAAAGTATTTGTGCCCCATGTCCAGCTTCCGCGCGAGCTGCCTGTGAAGTGGAATTGGACCGGGGCTGAACCCTTATTCGTGACAGTGACAAAATAGAGGACCGACCCATCGGCGTTTACTTGCATACCAGGGTTGGTGTAATCAATTTCGGCTCCCGGCGTAATGGCTTGCACTCCGATCATCTCGATGCCTGGGTCTGTCGCCCACGAGAGCCACCAGCGCTGCGTCTGTCCGGGATTTAGAGTATTGGTGCCCCAGGTCCAAGCCACTCCGCGTCGCTCCTTTAATCAGGCTCGAACTAACGCCGAACAGTGTAACTGATTCGTTTGGGACCGTCAAGGCTGGCAAAGGCTGGCGAAGTGCAAAGTGCGTGAATGTTCAGGCCTGTATTCGTCATCCTCGATGGAACCCACCACAGTGCCATAGCAGCCCTCCCAGAGTTTTAGCCTGTGCCGACCATCATCTTTTCCCGTCAGGGTAGTCCACGGAGTATCGCCTTGATACAACATACAACGTAGTACACCGCTTTTTCTAACCGCGTCCCATCAGCTCCGCACGGGCCGTCAGCATGGGCTGAGCACTGTTAAAAGAGCGGCCGTGGCGGGACCGGACCCACTAAATGGCGTGAGAGTTAATACTAATAAGTAGCATATCACCCGAATAATGATCATACCGTATTGTTACTCTGGTGAATCAGGTGTTATTCTTGCCCACGGTGCGGAGGCGCGTATGGATCTGTTCATTAATGCGGCCCTTACGGCAGGTTCATTTGTCCGATTCTGCTATTGGTTTCGGTACGGCTGCCTGCTGATTCTCACATCGGAAACGCCTCACGACTAGACGACCGCCGAGTGCCTTGCGACGTTCGCTCGCGTCGCCTTGCCGTTGCCAGATTCAGTTTTGGCGACGCACAACGAAGGATCGCACCATGTGTAGCCAATGGTTCTTATATTCTTTCGCTGCTGGGTCCACGCCAGCGAAGTGTAGTCGAATTTGTAGGTGCTAGAAGTTCGGAAATCAACAATTTGCAACTGCCTACTACGAAGGATCGAGGCGATTGAGGCCGGTTTAGTGGGTCAACATGATCCGACGAGGCTCGGGATTTCCAGCGGCGCAAGGGCCGACCGGCCAATCGTACCTGTGTCTCGCGGCTCTAGACTTCTTTCGAGTTCTGGTCGACTAGTTGATCGAACGCTAAACCACTGGCAGCTTCTCCGCGGCCGGTCTGCTTGCGGGCGCGGAGCCAGCTGAATACTTCACCGCCGGTCCAGCGGGCGCGTGAGAAATAGTGGGTCACTCTGACACCGGCTCGCGAGATCTCCTCTTCGGGGATGAAATACGTCTGCGCCTTGGCGAGATCCAATCCCTGCCGAAGGATCGCGGTCAGGGGTTGTACCTTTTGCGGCGACGGCGTGAAGTCTCCCGGGACCACTCGCGGCATGGCTGCACGCTGCAATTGAATTTCGCGGTTGCTACCCGGCACGTGTACGGGAATGAACGGAATCCAATTCTCCGGAACGGTGTTCATCACCTTATAGCGCGAAGATGCGGTCATGGGACCGGGAGCCACCACGGGACCAGCGTTTATCAAGGATTCCAGAAAGCTCAAGGTCTGGGCGCCGGTCTCCCGACCTGGACGCGCCACTCCAGTCGGCAACGTGACCGTGGTTTCGACTCCCCAGGCCATGTTGGCGACTTCGTCGCGGACCAGCATCACCTCCTCCAACGGCGCGCCGACCTGTCCTTTGGCGAGGGTCGGCAACAAGAGTAGCGTGGGATCCGCAGGCGTTCGTCCCGCCGGAGAGTTGTGGACGTTGACTGTATAGATGCTCCAGCGATTGGAGTCCTGATCCACGCCCCGGTTCGCGGCTTCCACCCAAAACCGTTCTCCGAAAACGTTCGTCACGGCCAAGCCTTCAACTTTTGCCAGAACCCCAGAAGGCAGTGTGCAGGGAATCACAAACCAGTCGTTCGAGTAAACCAGTGCGAACTCCATGAAGAGCAGTTTCGCAAGGTCCGTTGTCGCGACGTCGATGTCGCCGAAGTTGGTCCGGCGATCTTCAAATGCCCACCAACGAGTGTTGGGCATTCCCGAAAATGAAACCGAAACAGGGATCGTGGTGAACGGTGCGTCCGCGGGGAGTCCAGTGACGTTGGCCCCCGGAACCGGGCCCAATCCGGTGCCGGAGGCGTCGATATCCAGGCTGTACCAATCCAGTCGGCCGGAGTAATATTCGTCTGCGACGTAGACTTTCTCGGTTCCGTCAGCCATGGGCGCGGAAACGGCGAACTGGTATTCCAAGCGCTCCGGGATCCATGCGCTATCCGTTGTAGCGGGAGGCTCTGGAACCGCCGGCAGGTAAAGAAATCGGCCAGCCCAAGCGAGAAACTTTTCGGCGCGGCCATTCACTAACGGCACATGGGCCGGGGCGATTCCGGCGACGCCATCACACGGCTGATGAGATGCGTCGCTAGTCAGATAATCGAGCAGCGCACCCCCATCCATCGCACGGCCGGCGATCGCCTGAAACGTATCCAAGGCTTCCGGGTGTGCGCTGACATCCGCGCTTTCCTTTTTTTTCCGGTCGGGATTGATGATGGGATAAGCGGTACGAAATGCGATGCGATAATCTGCGATGTCCGAAATCAGGGCGAGCCAGTGGCGGCCCATCACCAGCCTGAGATTCAAGGACAACGGAGTCTTGCCTCGCCGCATGGGAACGGGACGCCGCTCGACCTTGGCTTCCAGGGGAACGGATGCATCAAACAACTCGGCCGCGCCATCCACGCCAGGACGGTACTTCGTAAGCCGTGTGGTCTCGAGCAATAACTTCGCAAACACGGGCGAGCCGGCATCGCTACCGCGAAACTCTCCCATTTGCCATTGTTTGGTCAGCATCCAAAGCGCGTCGCGAACCTCGGCTTTTAGCGCGCGATCGAAGGTCTGGCTGCGCGGGCGGGCCTCCAAACGATTCCAGGTCGTGATGCTGGGAAATAGCCGCTGACTCAGCGCCGTTGCGATATCGCCGATTTTGAGCGAGCTAGACATTGGGGCCTTTCTCTAATATTTCGATGGCGCCAACCGCGGCGGTGAGCGACGTGGAGATTGAGATGCCGTACGACGTACTCGCCATAACTGTCCCCGGCAGGAATCGTGAGTAAACCGAAGGATCCAGAGCCGCGGGTTCGACGGCGCGCTTCTTGCAAAGATCCAGTGTTTCGTTGAGCGCACCAATAAGATCCGCCCATTGCCAAGTGCCCGTATTGGAGGCCGACGCCACCAGCAACATGCTTTGCGCTGGCTCATTGTCGGGCCGATTGTAATTGAACGTGACGGCGGTATCGCGAGTCTTCGACGGAATCACTTCGGTCCATTCGTCCAGCATCAGGCCGCATTGCCGCACGGCCGGGTTGAAGGGCAACGAATAGATGCACGTATAGAGAAGCCGATCGCTGTCGATCAAATAATCCGGGGGATAGGGAAGCGCCAACCAAGGATCTCCAGCCGCAAAGGGAAGCTGCATGGGCGTCAGCTCGGGCGGGGTGATCTGGAACGCGGTCATGAGCATGATGGCGGACTCCCAGCTTTGAAAAACGGGCCGAACGCGCGCAGCTCCGTACATCCATTCGTCTACGGGGAAATCAATCTTGAGGCTGGTTTTGAGGTAAGTGAATAGATCGCCTGCTGTCGACGCGTTTACGGCGTTGGCCCATTCCGAGCCTTGCGCCGCGGGGATTGTGAACTCCGGCACAACCTGGAAGTCATCGCCGAACAGCACCTTGGCGGCCGCTTCCAGTGCGTCCACCTGATTGGCGGGAGACGCTGCGGCATCGTAAAGTGTCAGTTGCTTGGTGACTGCATCCAGCCGTGTTTGTATCTGTGCCAGCTGTCCGGTGAGAATGCGGAACACATCCTCTGTCACCGTGACGGCGCGGTCTCCTAATGCGGAGACATCGAAAGGCTGGGAATCGAACTCGCTGACAGACAGAGCTGTGACCGCGTTATAAAGGTTCACGAACGCGGGGGTTGGATTATTGAGGATTGCGCCAAATTGAGCGAGCCGGGTCTGAAGAGCCGATTTCTTCGCAGGCAAGGAAACCAGGAGCAATGCCGGGGTCGCGGGCCGCGGATCCACAGATGTGCGGATCAGTAATTCGGCAGCCTCCAATGCGGTGAAACGGTCAGCTTCGCTCGTGGTTCCAGGAAGCGCGGCATACGCGGTGAGTGCCGCGTCGAAATCAGTCAGCTTCTGGTTCCAGCGTGTGACCAACGCACCAATCTGAGCGAACAGATCAGTGAAGGCGGCCTGCTTCCATGCGTACACAAAACCCCATCCGGCCGAAGGCACGTTGAAGCGCGAGGCGCGCTCGAGGAGATCCGTCGCCTTCGCCAGCGTGGCGTCCGTTGCCGCGAGGATCGCCGCGCGGTTTATTGTCGCGTCATCGATCCAGGGCTGCAGTGTCACGAGATACGCAGCAATGTCGTTCGCCAACGTCGTAAGTGTTCCTTGCGGCGTGGTGATGCGTGCCTTTTCCACGAAGACGGTGGAGTTGTCGCTTTGACGCGCATCATTAGAGCGGCTCGCATCGCTGGCCCGCAGCGGGCGGGATTGCGTGATCAGCGTCTGCAAGCTACGCAGCAAAGGACCGGCTTCGAACATACTCAGGTCCGCCCCGCCGGCAAGCATATACTGAATCTGCGGAGAAGCGTCGGGGCGAGGATCAGCCGTGAGAAACACGTAGCGCAGAATACGATCATCCAACTCCGCCATCGCCGGCACGTCGTCGGGTTTCAGCAGGTACAGCACGTCCAAGGGGCGCAAATTCAGGTCCTTCAGCGTCACAGGTTGCTGTTGCGGCGCGCCTGAGATTGGATCCTTCCACGTAACCACGCATCCCACTTGGTTCAGCGGTGGGAGCATACGGCTGAGCCACTCATCTACAGCGGGCTCGGCTTCAGCACGTGGCGTCGCACCCGCCGGAGCGGGCAGACCCGGCTTGAACTGTACCGCGAACCGGTGCGTGAGGCCGATGCCTGAAGGTTGAGTCTGGACGATACCAGGCTCGGGTGGAAACGCTCCGGTGGTGTAGGCTTCCATCGTGCTCGCGACACGATCGTAATTCCCTTGAACGGCCTGATACACTCCTTCCGCCAGAGCCAGATCGGCGACGGCGTCATAGGCATTGATCAAGGCGGCGGTTTCTTTATCAAGCGCTTGCTGTTCCGCGGAGGAAACCGGTCCAAGCAGAGTGGTCAGCCCAAAGGGATAGGTCGCCACGCCGCTCGATCTCACGCGATCCAGTAGCTTCTTCCCGTCCAGCACGTTGCGGGCTTCAATCGCGTCGATCGGAATGTTCGGATCGGTCTTCGTGGAATCCATCCCGTCGGCAACCAACGGGAACGCCTTGCGCAGAGGATAAATGAACTTGTCCACTTCGGCCAAGCCGTGGTCATCGTGCAGGCCACGCTCGAACTGGTAGCCCAAAAGCGCTCCCACGCTTTGCCCATTGCGAATTCCCTCAATCAGAGTCAGCGCGACACGAACTCGATCAGACGAAAGATTCACCGCCAGTAGGTCGGGGTTTTGCACGCTGGTGCTTTTGGCGCCCGCGATGTAGCCGGCGCGCAGAACAGCAGCCGCATTCGCTTGTGGCATGGAGGGCGCGTGAATATAGCCTCCGCCCGCGGGATCCGTCAGCAGCGGCGCGCTTCCGGGAAATTGCTTCTCCAGTTCGGCGGGTATCTGCGCAACGGAATGGCTTTGCGTCGACGGGAACAGATCCTCCACCCACGCGTACGCGCCCAGATACAGACCCTTCTTGCCATTTTGCCCATCTGCGCCAGCGCGTTGCGAGGCCAACCGTTGATTGACCAGCCCCAACAGCCAAGCGTCGTAGCGATAAGAACACAAATCGATGTGCTCCGCAAAGAGGCGTTCTAGCTGAGCGGTGCTCGCCGTAGCCAGCTTGTTCAATGCGGCGAGCTGATCGGCAAGACTGGCGGTCTCCGTCGCGAGCCCAATCCGCTCGCGGATGAAATCGACCACCTGCACGGTCGGGCTACCCGTGATTCGGATTTCGGTTTTATAGAGCGCCGCAAACCGGCTTTCACTGGCAGGCGCGTCGGCGACATGAATGAACGCCGGCTCGGTCCGCATCGCCAGAAGGGCGTCCGCGCTAACGAATCCCGCACTGCTGTGATAGTTGTAACTCGCGTCGTAGTATCCAAGTGATAAAGCGTGACGGAGATACAGATACAGCAGCGCCTGCGGAGACTTGTTATCGGTGAAGCCGTTCTCCGCCAATAAATCACTTTGGGAAGTGGAGGCGGTGTCAATCAACCACTGAATGTAATTGCGGTGGTCGTCTGTATACTCTCGAATGGGATTTGTTTCCGAAAGAGGCCGATCGTCGATGACCGTCGTAATCGGCGGACTGTCCTTCAAGAAGAAATGGTTGAGAAGATCGGGAAGCCCAGGCCCACTGTAGCCGAGTTTTTGCAGCAAGGCGATGGCCTGAGCTTGAAGCTGCAGGTTGAGGATCGCTTGCCACCATTCCGGAGCCAGCGCCCAGAAGCTCAGCATATTGTAAAGCTGTGCCGCGCTTTCCGCGGTTCGCGAGAAGTATTCGACGGAGGACGGATGCAGCGCCAGGATGTTCAGCAGAATCTGGTGGGCGTCCCCGCTATTCCCAACGTACGCCGCATTCTGACTCATCGCCGCCCAGTCGCCGTCGATCTGGCGGAGGATTTTATAGAGATTACCGAGAAAGCGCTGTTCCGCACCTAGCCCTCGGATATTCGGAGTTTGCTGGAACCATTGAATGCGCGAGAAGGCGGCCACCGGAAGAATGCCGTAGGGCTGCCCTCCAATGCGAATCGCGGGCAGAGCTCCGCGTCCGCTGACAAATTGCGTGAAATACGCACGCGTCTCGGCGATGGTTGCATCGCTGAAGATCGACGCTTTGCCCGCACTCGGCGTAAACAGAGTATTCATCCAGTAACCCAGAGTCGCCGGCCATAGCGCAGTTTGCATGGCTCGAGTTTGTAACTGGTCCACTCCGTCGCTCCCGTGAAGGGAGCCAACGAACGCGGGGTCGATCCCCAAAAACTCCGCGAGCCACTGTCCGTCCTTTTTCAAGGCCGGGTCGGATACCGGAGTGAAGAGCGGGTTGTTCTTGCGATCGTCGAAACTGACATCTGAATCGTCGCCCTGCGCGAAGCCGGCGCCCTCTCCACGACTGTTGTGGGCCGGTATTCCTTGCGGAAGAATCGAGAGACCGCTGCGGCTGGAATGATGGTGTTCCAGAAGTTCCTGAAGTGCCGCTGGTCCCTGATCCTCAGGCGTGCTGAGCTGCAGCCCGATCACGAGTAGCCGGTGAAAGCCGGACGCAGCCTGTTCGGCGGTCAAGTCGATCTTCAGGCCCATGCCGGCGGCCACGGCTTGATCGAAATCCGTCATCCACTTCAGTTGGTCGGGAACGAAGAGGTCCGCGCCGTCAGGATGGATCACGTCCTCTGGATGAAGTTTCGCATCCACCGACGGATCCGGCCCAACATACAGAGGCAGTGTAACGGGTCCGCCCAGCGCCTCCAATATTTGCTGAGTTTCGGAATAGCCCAGGACGACAAAGCGATCCGGAAACTGCCGGACCTGCGGCGCCTGGGACCAGGACTGAAGCTGCGTGGGCGGATCGGACGGGAAGATCACGAACGCCGTCGAAAGATGAACGGAGGCTTTCGTGGCTGGCGCAGTGGGTTTATCGGAAAGGTTGAACGGCGTATACGCCGCAATCAGTGCGTCGGCTTGCGGCGCGCCTACCGCCGCGTCCAGAGCGTTCTTCGCTGATCGCCGCTTTACCGCATCGCCGTCGGCGAGCCAGGCGGACTCCCAATACGTGGAGATCGCCGTCGCGTCGGCGGCTGCCAGCGCGGTAGCCGTGGGAATGACCAGTATTAGATCGGACGCGTCCGTTCTTGCAGGCGGAGCGTTGGTGGGTTTGAAATTGTCCGCGAGCCAGCCTGCCCGGCCCGAGCCGTGCGCGGTCACCAAACCTTTCCACGCCCCTCGCTCATCGCCTTCGACTCCGCCGGCCCGCCAGATCCCCATCCAATATTTCTTTACGTTTGACAGCTCGGCCTGGGAGAACATGGGCTCGAACGTGTCGATGGAGCAGTCGTCGGGATAAATGCGAACCCACAGCTGAGCCGGCGCAGCCGCGGCGGCTTGCCCACGCAAAGGTACCGACGCCGGGTGAAAGCGGGTTTCAATGCGGACCGGGAAAAGCAGGAACGGCGAGTCGTCCGGCAGCTGCGTGAGATTCCGGCGAGGGTCGCTGAATTCTTGAAAACCGTTCGTCGCCGCCACGAGGGCCGCTCGCGTTTCGACCACTTTCGTGCGCGCCAGTTCGCGATCCCCGGCAGCCTGCGCTACCGCCGCCTGAAGGCTCGCCAGCTCTTCGCGCGGCGCTTTTCTGCGGGTCGCCAAGTCCAACGCCGTCTGAGCTTGACGAGCGGCTTCGGTGGCTTGTGTGGACGCCAGTTGCGTCGCTTGTGCCAGCGTTCTGGCGGCCAGCAGTTCGGATTGATGGATTGCGAAGCTCGCCATGTTTTTAAGGCCTGTCGTTGGACAACATCTCGCTACCATGCACGGCAACCATCACCGGCTGCCGGAATAATAAGTACGCCCAGCGCGCGGAGCTAATTTCGGCTCCAGCCACTATTTTTTCGTCATCTTTAAATTGCAGAAGCTTGTCCGCGTCGGCGGGTGCGGAAGAAGGCTGTTTAAGGACTACGTTCGCCAAAGCACCGGCGGGCAGGAATTGCCCCGGCTTCCCGCCGGGCATCGCGTCGTCCCACGTGAGGTCATCGAACACTTCCTTGTCACCGTCGCGCGATAGCTCCAGGCCAAACCGCGCTTCGCCGGGACGTTCCTGCAGGACAAAATACCAGCCGGGATCCGTGTCGCTCCCTTTTACTTCATTAATGGTGAGATCGAATCCGAAAAAGAATATGTCGTCTTCCGGGTGCGCGCTGAACAAAGGGGAACGCGTCTTCGACAATGGCGGATTTGCTTCTTCGGCCGCAGTCAACCAGTCGGGCGCACGAAGTCCATTTTCGATCTTGGCGTGTTGGGCAAAGATCACCGTGTTCGGGTACTTCTTGAGCAGATCCCCCCGCACGATCAGCACGGCTTGGCCGTCGTTGGGATGCGTCGGATCGGCACGGTTATTGTGCAGTCCCAGGGCGGAGTCGGGTGGCCAGCGGTGGATCTCGGGGATGTCATAGAGCTTTTCCTTGAGTGCATCATGACTGAGACCTTCGCTATCGATGAAGTCCCCTGTTTCCCAAAATTGGCGGAAATAGCTGCCGCGTTGATCCGTAGGATATTCGCGCCACAAAAGCTTGCGGGCGAATTCGTGATTCAGGCCGACCATGTAGGCTTCGACGAAGCGTTGATTCGTCTCCATCAGCGTGATGCTATTGCTGGCGATCTTGTTGATGTTCGGCAAGAGCCGCTCCACCGAAGCTTCTTTCAACGGCTTGTACATGGGTAAGTCGATCTTCGGATACGCCATCACCTCGTTAAAGTCCACGCCGATTTGATCGACGATCCACGCGGGCAGTGAAATAGAACTCAGCCCGCGACGGAAAATGGATACCTTCGGATCAATCGCCCGGATCATGGCGGTACTTACGGCGTGAACGTCGAGTGCCACGGGCGCTGGGCGCTGCGCCGCTTTGTTGCCGGCCGCAATCAGGTTGAACGAATCGACGAGAGCTTTCTTGAAACGGACCGCGGTGGCGCTATCCGGGCCACCGATGGAAGGGTGAAACGTCGAACCCGGCAAGCTCAATACAAAGTCGCTGCTGGTGGGGAAAGTCGCGACACTGGCCGCGGTTTGTCCAGCTTCCGTAATCTCTGGAGTCGCGCCGAGGGCAGCCTCCCATTTCTTGAGCAACGAATAAAGATAAAAGCCCACACCGATGACCGCGGCTGCAAGGGCCAGCGCGGTGAGCGACGCCAATACCAACAAGAGGATCAAAGCCAACAGAATGGCCACGACCAGCACCGCAATCGGCAACCAAGGAAAGTGTTTAAGCCAATCGAGAGCCGCCGGCGGAGCCCCAGCGGGAACTACGGCCCCGGCAGCCTGATCCACGGTCGGAACGCCTGCCGGGATCGTCTTTGGAGGAGCGCTGGTTACTGCGCCCGAATTGATCCGCTCCAGCAAGTTCGTGGGAGTGATCGCCGCAGTGAACGGAAGTTGGCGCATCATCCGCCCCCCAGGTCGCAGCACGCGGCGCATGACGGTTGAGGTGAGCACCGGCGGAACCAGTGTAGTGGGACGGAGGGTCGCAACGGTGGCCCCTTGCAAAAGAACCCGTGAGGATACCGGTGCCGTGAGCGCCAATACGCGACTGGGGTCGGCCGCGACGGTCATCAGATGGCGATCGTACAATCGGAGCGACGCAGCCGTGGCGAAATGCAGGCGGCGGATGCGCTGATTCGCCTCGAGCACGTCACCGATCTGCTGCCACGCGTCGTTCATGTACTCTTCCGCGTTCTTCTCCACGATCTCCACGCCATAGTTGGCGGGCACGCGGAAGCGCGGATCCAGGTTGAGTCGATGCACCCAATTGGTCGGGTTGGGCGCGGGAGTTCCGTCTCTCTGCGTGAGCAGGCGCTGTGTAAGAGAGTGCCAACGTCCGTAAAGAGTTGACGTGATCAATGGATCGGGATCATCGTCCACGCCGGGTCCAAGATCTGTCGCCGCATTCGCGGCAAGGGGAGTTTGCTGGGCGTAATCGTCCGGCAAATTGACGAATTGGGCGAGGGACGTCTGGAACGAATCGGGGTACGGTTGATCCCAGTTTTCGTACTTTTGTTTGTCGGCAAGATCTTTCGCATTCAGATCAGCATCGGGAACCTGGAGCGCACCTCCCACCCGCAAAACCCCAGCCAATTCCGGATGTAACCCAGGCAGCGTCGAAATGGGTGGAATGTTCGATCCGGGGCCGGTGACGTCGAAGTCGCGCCGACCGACCGTCTTGTCCACCGGTTGAGGCTTCAGCAAGCCCACCAGGTAACGAAAATCCCCGCGATCCCCAGTTCGAAAGAAGGACCGAAAATAGAACGGAAAATTTGCGGCCTCAGGCTGACCGGCGTACGAGGCCCACGCCGAGGCCGTAGCGTTAGGAGCTTTGGATGGGTCCCGACCCAGGCCGGCGAGGCGTCCGGTTTCGAACGTCGGAATCACGAACACGTGATAGCTGGTATTTACGTCCAGCCTTCGTGGACACAACAGACGCGAATAGGCCAGATCCGGATTGGCGGCCAGGATCGCCTGCACGCGCGGCAGCACCGCGTTCATATCCGGAGAGACCAATTCCGCGGTCGGGTTCGCCGAAAGACTCTGATTGAAATGCACGTGCGCCCAGGCCCACAAGTCGGCGGCCGGCGGCAGAACGCTCACATCTGGAATCGTGATGTAAGGCAGCGGATGACCGGCGATGTTCTTCGCTTCGGCGAATTCAACGCCGTCATCTTTCAGAACGATCAACGTGATCCAGGGTGTGAGCTTCAGGCCCGCGGCTGGGGTAGGAGTGTAGCGCCACGGGAAATCCTCCGCGTAAAAGTCCACCGCAGGCAGGTAGTTCGATTCAAAGTTAGTGATCCATTGCCGCGGCTCGGTCCGCACGATGTTGCGCGCGTCTACGCCAATAATGTCGCCCGGGCCGTAGAGCGAAATATCTTGGGCAATGGGTTGATTCACCGCATCCCCGCCACCGACGGGACTGGACGCAAGTTGAAGTTCCACGCGGATGGACGCGCGCGGCCCCGTGGGTGGCGCGACGATGGCATTCACCACACCCTGCCGGAGCCAGGGCAAGAAGGAATAAATGGCGAGCAGCTCTTCCGGATCTCCAATCGGTGTCGGGTTCATGGAGCCACCTCGAATCGGGGAATTACGTGAAGCTGGCCAAGACGTGACGGATCGGAGGAAACCGTGCGCGCCAGGTAATCCTGCGCACTGCCCTGGCTCAAGAACGCCGCTGCCTCCGGATGATAGACCTTATTCGAAGCGGTATAGGCGACGGCAAATGTTTCTGTCGCGACCTTCACGGAACCCGAATACGGGTGGGTCTTGGCATCGTACGCTGCCGAAAGTTTCGATTGTGCCGCACTATTTCCGCTGAGGAACCGCGCGGCCAACGATCGTGAGTTCTGGAAGAAACGGGAACGCACGGGCTCGGATGCTTTGTCGACCACCGTCAAATCGTAGCGGACGTTGCGAGTAATCGCGGTGGCGGACGCATAGTTGCCCGCGCCCGCCAGCTCGATCCCGCTGTCATGGGGGACAAACGCGGGCTGAGAGAGCTTCGCGGCATCGTCGAAATTCTGAAACTGGGAAGGGGCGAACGGTTCGTGCAAATCGCCAAGCTTGGTAAGGGCGGAACTGGAGACCGTCAACGCAAACCGATTCGCGTCGCTCGGTTTCTGGCTTCCCACTTTGTCGATCTGCAAGTCGAGCGGGATCAGACGCTGGCTGACTTGCAGAGTGCCAACGGGATGCAAGGCGAGGGCCGCATCCGCCGGGTCGAGCTTGCGCAGCGTAACTAAAGGCTTCGCATTCGCGGGCAGCTGCGCTTTCCAATTGCTTCGCTTCTGCAGCTCCGCAGTCAGGATGGGGATGACGGCAATTGGTGGAATAGACGAATCCGGATTGTCGCCCCAGGTGAAATCGATTCCGATATCGATGGAGAAGAAAAAGAACGAAAGCGACGCCGTGCCGTGGACGTGCCAGGGCGTGGGACCCGTCAGGGCCACGTCGATACCAACGCCGTACACGCCGATTCCAAAAACCTTCACCGAAAATTGCGTTGAAATTTCGACCGTGAAGTGAAACGGCGAGAATTGGATCAGCGCGTCGAAGCCCGAGCTTCCTTCCACCGAACAGGCGGAGAAGCCAAAGAAAAAATCGGAATGGGTCCCGAACTGAACCGTGTTGGTGGTGACCGCGAAGTAGCCATCCGCGTGAATGCGCGCGTAGGACTCGTTGATGAGATCGATGGAAATCCGCTTTGGTGTGGGGAACGGAAGTGGCGGTGGCGTGAACTGCGGATGAAAGCCGCCCACCGACACCACAAAGTTCGCTTGATCCCCATAGGCGAACAGAACGCCCATTTCTCCAGCTAAGGTGATGAACAGGACGTGCGAATCGAACAACGACGCGAAGAAGTAAAATCGCTGTTTATCGAACTCCAGCGCGCCTGCAAAGTTTACTTGCAAAACCAGAATCGCGATGTCGTCGGCGGGCAGCGCCATTCGCAGCACGCCCAGTATGGCTACATCGCCCGGCGGAATTTCGATAATGACGCCCAGGGAAAGACTGGCCAGAGTCGGCTCCCCCCAGCCGATCTTTGCCATTGGCCCGATCAGGAAGGTGCCATCCTTCGGCGGGAAAAACGCGCGGAGGTCACTGATGATGCGCGGCGCGTTCGCCACCACGTCCTTAGGGAACATCACACTCTGAATGGAGTTGGTCCGCACGCCGTCCAGCAACGGCTGGAACAGCATCATCCGGTTCAATCCCAATAAGCCGCCCAGAGCGAGAAGCGTGAAGCCAAGCCCTAACTGAATGCCAGGTCCAAAATCCGCCGTGATGATGATCAGCAGGGAGAAGCCGCTTGAACCGTCCGGCATTTTCGTCGTGATAAGCCCCACTGCCGATGCCGAAAACAGATCGACAATCTCGAGTTGGAGCGCGCCCGCATATTCACCGCGATCGGAATCCACATACAGATATCCGCCGCCGATAATCACCCCTGCATCAAGCGACAGCCCCACTCCCTTGGGTGGCAGGAAGGAAATATCCAACTGCGCCGGTCCAAGATTGCCGTGCTTGAACTGGACGGCGGCCTGCAATCCGATCCCCGAAACGCTGGCTCTCAGTGGGCCTAAATCCGCACTTAGGTTTACCCCCGCGCCAACATTGAAGTGATCTGCGGCCGGTCCCAGCGTCAGTTGCAGGCCATCAATGGAAACGGGCCCTAGATCGATGTGAACACTCAACTCAATCGCAAGATTGCCGCCGCCGGTGATCGTGAATCCTGAAAGCAGGCTCATTCCCAAGGCCAGCTGCGCTTCCGCCTGCACATGCAGGCCGGACAGGATCTGCTGGATGAAACCGTCCCCATCCCCGCCCCCAAGAACCAGCCGAATGGCCTGAATCTGAACCTCGGCGCCCACGTCGAGCTTCCCGCTGGTGTTCTTGGCGAACCAAGAAATACCCATCCCCTGCACCGCCAACCGTGATCCTCCGGCAGACCCGATCAGGATGGTCTCCTGCGCCTTGTCCGGTTTCTCTGCAATGAGTGCCGACGCATTGAAATCCCCTGCCGCGTTCAGGACTCCCTCTATATCAAACGGCGGACGCACCACCAGCCCCACACCTTTGATATCCGCGGAAGATTTAAACGTGAGCTGCCCGCGGTCGCACACGTCGAACTGGAAATCCGCCGCGCCCAAAATGTAGGGCAATAGAGCGAGGCCTTTCCCTTTGCTCCCCTGCGCGTCCGCGGGCGAGAACGTGATGCCGAACTGAGCATAGGTCGCCGGCGTGAAGCCTTTTTGGAAGATCGGGAACCGCAATTCGGTCAACCCTGGAGTGGTGTTGCCTAGAACGGTCTTCGTGGAATTCGGCTGCGGGTACAGACCGCCCGGCAGCGTAGCGGCCTTCATGACTCCCGCCAGCCTCGCCAGAAATGTGTCGGCGTCAAAGCCGGAATTCCAGTGGTACACCGTCTCGGCGATTTGCCCCGGACCGTTGAAGAACTGCGTCAAGCGATCCCAGTGGATCGCGCGAATGGGCTGGTTCGGTGCCGGGTTGGATTCGTTTTCGATCAGCCCCACCAAATGCAGCGCCTCATGCAGGTAAGAGCGCTGCCGGTCGAGGTAATCCAGAATCAGGAAGTCCGTCAAACGGCTCGGCAGGTCGGCGAGATTCGGTGTCCCCGGAGCATTCGCCTGCAGCTCGGTATGAAGCTGTTCGATGGAATGAACCGTGTCGACCAGTTTGGAAAAAAGCGACACCACTGCGGAGGCGACGTCTGCATCCGAACTCGCTGAGGCAAGTTTCTCGATCGTCGCCACAAGCCCACCCGCTTGCGCGGCAAGTGCATTTAATCCGCTGCCAAACGCCCCGGAGGGCAGCGTATATCCCAGTTGTTGGAAAAACGCGACCGCCTGCTCCGGGGTCTTGATCGCGCGGAACGGCGCAATCGCGAGCCCCGCGTCGATCAGAATAGATTGGAGAGTATCCGGCATAGTCAGGTCGGCGTCTGTTGCAGAAAGTCGGAAATGCTGTTGTTGATGACATCAATAATCCCGTCGAAATTTCGGGGCGAGGGCATCAGCGGCCAAAGATAGTTCTGCCAGCAGACGGCGATTTCTTCAGAGAGGTGGATCTCCGGGTGGGTGTCTGTAGGGTCTATCGTTTTATTGAACGCGGCCAGTTGAGCCGCTGTCGTCCACTTTATGATGAGGGCTTCGGAGTACACGTTCGGGACCTCATCGTCTCCGAGGCCCGCAAAGCCGATTTTGTCATGGACGATTGTGAATTTAGGGGCTATAGTGTTGTCCCGGCCGGCTCCTAGCCAAGGCCCGGTGGCGTCTGGTCCGGATTTCGGCTCGTGAAGCCAACCCTGCATGAGCGCGTTCGCGCCCGCATCATTTTGCGGCAACTGGCCCAACCGGATCATCGCCGTCATCAGGCACATCAGACGTGACGTCGTGACCTGGGCGTCGGGATGGTCATTTACGCAAGGGATCCTAACTTTCTTGAGTTTGTCTGCTTTGTCATAAGTTCCTGCGAGCCAGATGCCCGGGGACGTAAAGGAACTATAAAAGTTCGCTTGTCTTAAGGCCATGTTGATATAGCCATACCCAAGGGCACGGATGCAAATCGCGGCAGAGGGGTCATCCGACTCAACAATCATCCGGCCCGCGCGCTCTTGGAAGCCGCCGGCGTTATCGGCGAAGGCAATCGTCGGGAAGGCAGATTGTTTCAGGATCGTTTGCGTCTGCGGCAGCAAGAAAAATCCCGCGCTAAGGATATGGCTGTCAACTGTCGTCGGGTTTATCCTTGTTTTTAGATCTGCGTTAAAATCAGTGACAAACTTATTCCAATCGGTATAACCCTGGGCGAACGCCGTAGCCTCGGCATGAAATTGGCCCGCGGCAAAAAGGGCGGCCACCTTCAAGACGCTCGCGGAAAAATGCATTTCATCGTCGAAGACCCCGGCATAGAAGCTACTCAGTCCGTTGTTGGTCAGCGGCCATAAGGAGATAGGTACGTGTGTCGATTTGACGTTCGGAGGCAACGTCGTGCCGGACGGGGGAATCAACTTATCAGCGGAAACCGGCGGCGAAGTCGATGGCGCCAACGCATACTTTTCCAAGTACTTCTTCAAGGGAATAACGGCGCCGGCCGTTGTGTTGGGCTTGATGGCGGATACCGGCTTCTGCCCTGCAACCTGCGTTTTTCTCGTCGTGGAGCCCATGTTTCCCTAGCTGGTGAGCAGCGGTCCCTTGCGATAGTGCATGACAATCCAGTTGGCACGCGTGCCGGACATCCCGGTCAGGACGTCCGAGAAATTGGCGCCGCCAAAATAGTGATCTCTCAATGCCGCCAGGATCCTGCCGCACTGTGTAATATTGCTCTTCGGAAACCGAGCCAGATTGAAGTAATCAATGCGAGTCGGCTCGTCCAATGCCGCGAGTTGCTGACGCAGCTTTTCGTCCGCGAACGCGTTTTGTGATGCCGGTTGCGGAAGCTCTGTCCACGGGATCAGCGGCGCGCCCGCCGGCGGCATCATGGCCAGCAGTGCCAGTCGTAGGGCGCATACGCCGACGCCTTGCGAAGTCAGATTGACAAAATTGTCTGCGCCGGCGTCTTCAAAGCTCTGCGCCAAATCCTCCGCAAGCTTTTTTCGACTATCGGGCGTGGTCTGGGAGACGCCGTCCACGGCCACCGTGAACACAAACTGTTGGAACGCGTCACCCGTTTCGGGGGTGGGCGGGGTTACGGCTTGGTAGTAGGGATTGTGGTCGTTTACCAACTCACGAGAGACTACTGGATTGCTCGCGCCCGGACCCGGTTGGTCGGTGGCGGCCACGATGAGTGCTTCGAGTTCGGCGTTGGGAGGAACCATCGCCTGCGTGAGGGAAAGATTCGCCTGCTCTGTACTGGCCGCGTCAAGAATCCGGACGGTCGTGACCAGACTTCCCGTTTCCTGAGGTGAATAAACGACCTGGCCGACTGGCGTGGACTGCGTAACGGCCGTTCCTCCGTTTTCGGAAAAGGACCATTCGAAGGATTGAGCCACGGCTGCCAGCCCCGCGTCCGTCACGAAGACGACGTATACGTTTTCCCGATTGACGACCAACGGCGAGGTAATAAACGATACCAGCGCGCATCGACCATCAGGGGCAGCCGCTGCCTCTCCGAGGTCCCCGGCAACGAAACCAATCGGGATTCGACTTTCCGTCTTACGAACAGGCATGAGTTCGCACCTTCCGGCTCGAAATACCCTTGTCCAGTGTATAGGGAACAACTGCGGTTTGCCATACGAAATTACGTTAGGCTTTCGAGAGCGCCAGCGCCACGTTGTCCCCGACGAGGAATAGTGATGTCGGGACCGGGACGGTTAGACTTGGGTTCACAGCCGTACTCGTCGAGCACTTTGCTTTCAAGTCCGCAGACTCGCGCCTCGACATCCCGAAGTGAAGCTGTGATCCGGTGATGGGGCTGGACGACGCTCGGCTCGAGTCCGGAGAAGCGAGACAGAGGCGCCAACATCAGGGACCGCCTCTGTCGGTCCGAACTGAATCCTATCGATCGCCTGATGACTCATCGTAAGCCTCAGATTCATCTCGATTCACCGCTGTTGATGATCTGCAATTCGGTTGTGCCGATGAAGATCGTTCGTTATTGCCCGGCGGAAACCGATGCTGCTGCCGGGTTTGCAGGCTCGCATCGCCGGGCAGATCACGATCAATCGGTAGACCGCCAAGAAGGTAGCGAATTCGTGCCTGTGAAGCCGTGACAGGATACTTCTGCAAGCCCATTCGTATTCGGGCGGGCATCGTATCCCAAAGGCCCTTATCCGGTGTCCGAGCGCTACCTGGCGGGTCAACCGCCGAAAATCCCACTTTCGGTTGGCACGAATTTCGGTAGCGGGTCAAGCGCGTAGTGGCCTGGATTAGACTGGCCGTCTATCAGGAGCGTTCAGTCGACGTCGCTGCCTTCCGTAAATTCGTCTCGGGCGAGAGAGCCGGATACAACGATGCTTGTATCCCTCGGTATTTAGGTTCAACAAAGCCTTCTGCAGCTCAAGCCGTTTTCCTTGAGCCAGCCCGCGCGCTTTTCGTAGATGAGGCCAATCGGCGGCGAGCGCTTTTCCATCTGTTCAAGACTCGTGCTCATTGCGCAGTGGATTCCTTCACTCGCAAATCGTGGCGGTGCAAACAGTGCCTCTTTTCAAACGCACGCCTGGCCGATGAGTTCAACATCCTTCCCAAGAATCGTAGCAGAGGAGTACCCACCCTCGATTGCTCCAAGGCTGCCGTGCCCTCGGTGATCATTGGGTCGGGGTCAGAATGTTCTTCCAAGAGTGCCCTGTGCGGAGGAAACAGCGGGCCAACGGGTCCAACAGCGAGCAACAACATACTAAATAGGCCACCTGCATTTTTGGAGGATAACAGCGGGTTTGCACTTGGAGGATCCTCTGAGTGCGCCAAGCCACTGAAAGGAAGGGACTTGGTCGGGGCGACAGGATTCGAACCTGTGACTTCCTAGCTGTAGACGATTTGCAGCCAGCCCATTGAATAAATGAAGCTTATGGGGTTTTTGAGCTTGCGCGTTCCGGTGCCTTGGGCGCAGGATCGCCCAATGTAGTCAAATTCGTAGCTGTTGCTTCCAAGAACCCCAGAACGCCACAGATTGCTACAGGTGCGCTAGTCGGGCCGAAATCCGGCATTGCAAATAAATGAGTTGTTTACGTTTGGTCGGGGCGGGGCGATTTGAACGCCCGACCCCCTGCGCCCAAGGCATCGGAACGCACAAGACAGGAAACCGCATAAGCTTAATATATTCAATGGGTTGGCTTCACATCGTCTACAGTTAAGATCGCGCGATGTAGTCAAATTCGTAGCTGCTGACTCCCTCAGAACTCAATAGCTTGCAAGAGGTTGCAACCATCCCGCCCGCCACAAGATCTCCGGGCCACGCCCTCCTTATATATAAATAGGAGGTCCTGCTTCGCCGCAAAGGAATCTAGTCCCGTGAGCTGGACTCCACCAGAATATAGCCCGCAAGAGGAGGCTGCATGATGCCGGATTGAATTATTGCGGAGTACAGGGCGTCCCGGCCGACGAGGTTCGTAGTCCCGCGGAAGCGGTGCGAGACCCGCAGGTGGTCGCCCGCGGAGAGACAGTCCGATTGCAGCATCCTGGTGCGCTGGATGCGAACGTCTATGGGCCCGGACTACCGATCGTGTTCTCCGGGTCGGCAACCGGCCTCGATCAATCGCCGCCGGGCATCGGCGAGCACAATGGCGAAGTCTACGGGGAATTTCTGGGTTACACGGAGTCGGAACTGCGCGAGCTCCAATCCACCGGCGTCATCTAAGAGCAGGAA
>JAIQFI010000013.1 GCA_020073345.1 Terriglobia bacterium | reverse complement strand
TCGCTGATGTCCTTCAATCGTTTCGCATTGGAGATATAGGACTCCAGCATTTCCTTCGAAGTCCCGCCGCTCAACGCCGTTCCGCCCCACTCCATGGCAAGATGAGGCTGACCGTGATCCTTCACGGGAACCAGCACGGAAAGCGTGCCACCGGTGTGGCCCGGGGTGATGTAAATGGTGACCGTGGTGTCGCCCAACGTCACCTTCTGCCCGTCCGTCGCCTCAATGTCGTGACGCGGAGGATCGGCCTCCCGAGCGGAAAGCTCCCAGTCCTTGGGTCCCATGATGATGCGCGGCTTGTACGTATCCTGCAGGAATTTGACAGCGCCGTCATGATCGCCATGCGCATGGCTCACGATGATGTACTTGATATCGGCCGGATCGAGCCCCACCTTCTTGAGTCCATCCACGATCGCGTCCTGCGCGGCGTAGCCGAACAGCGTGTCGATCAGAATGATCCCTCCGCTGGTCTTCACCGCCCACGCGCTGTTCACTTTGGTGGTCAGCATGTAGAGGTTGTCAAACACCTGGCCGCCTTCGGCGTACCAGTTCTCCTTCGGCGGAGCAGCTGCCGGTCCCCGACCACCGCCCTTCACCGCACCGCCGCCTTTCGCCGCGCCGCCGCCGGGAGCGCCTCCTGCACGGCCTGGGCCGGCGGGTGAGTTCGCCGTAGACACTTCGCCTATTGTGGCCGGGCAGGCCAGACGCGCCGCACCGCTGTTATTCGAATTCAACAGCGCTGTGGCCGCGGCCTTGTGCGCTGTTCCGGTATCTTGCGCCAGCAGGGTGCTCAGGCACAGCAAGAATAGGATCGTACGGTTCATTCGCATTGCGGCTTAGTCACCTCGTGTTGACTAGGTGCGGGCCTCTATTTGTTAGCGGATAGTATACATGAGTATAGTCGTGAGCTGTACGAGAGTTGGGACTACTTGCACGGGAGTCATAAGGAGAACTACATGAGAATCTCGATTCGGACAACAACCGCGGTGGCCTTCGCCGCGCTCGCCGCATGGCTGATCCTGTCTATCCCCGATACTGCCCAGGCGCAGGCTCCAGCGGGCGCAAAAGGCAAAGGTGGTGGCAAGGGATTCGCACAGGACCCTCGGGCACAGACCCGGATGTATCACTTCGAGGACACCAATGAGGATCTTCCGTACTCGCTCTACGTATCGTCGAAAGTGAAGAAGGACCAGAAGATCCCCTTGGTGGTGACGCTGCACGGTCTGGGCGCGCCGCAGACCATCATGATGGGCAAGACTGCAATAGATCTTGCTGAGGAAGCCGGCTACATCCTGGTGGCGCCATGGGCTACAACACCAGCGGCTGGTATGGTTCTCCCGCCGGCGCCGGACCCGGCCGTGGCAAGGGCAAAGGCGCTCCACCTGCGGCCACGGGTACTCCGAACGCGCAGCCAAATGCAGCCCCGAATGCAGCCACTGCTGCTCCCGATGGAGCCGCGAAAGGCCCGGGCGTCGGTGCTGCCAAGGGCAAAGGATTTGGCGGCTTCGGTGGTGGCAACCAGCCGGCCAACCTGAGGGAGTTGAGCGAGAAAGACGTAATGAACGTGATCGCCATGGTCCGCAAGGAATTCAAAGTCGATGACAAGCGGATCTACATCATGGGCCACTCGATGGGCGGCGCTGGCGCGCTGTATCTGGGTTCCAAATACCCCCACATGTTTGCTGCCGTCGCCGCGGAGGCTCCGGCGGCATTTTGGCAAACCCGCAAAGAGACACTGCAGCCGATGAAGGACGCCAAGGTTCCGGTGATGATCGTACACGGCGACATCGATGAGGTGGTTCCAGTTACGAACACCCAGGCGTGGGTCGAGGACATGAAGGAATTGAAGATGAAGTACGAATTCATTGAACAGCCCGGCATCACGCACGGTCCGGTGATCGAATCCGGCCTCAAGCCCATCTACGAGTTCTTCGCGAAGCACAAAAAGTAAGGAGAGCGACCCACATGAGCATGACCAAAAAGATTGCGACGCTGGGCTCCTTGAGCCTCGCACTGTTTCTGAGTTATTCGCTGATTCAGGCGCCCGCTGTTTTTGGACAGCCACCACAGGGCGGCGGAGCCCCGAAGGGCGGCCCCGGCAAAGCACCGGACCCGCGCGTGCAGCAGCGGAAATATCACTTCGCGGACACCAATGAGGATCTGCCTTACGCGTTGTTCGTCTCTTCCAAAGTCACCAAGGACAAGAAAGCGCCGCTCATTGTGGCGCTCCACGGAGTCTATGGCGACGGTAACGCCTTGCTACGGGGCAACGCGCTGGATCTGGCAGAGGAAGGTGGTTACATTCTGGTCGGCCCGATGGGTTACAACCCGCAAGGCTGGTTCGGCTCGCCGGTGATCGTCATGAATGGCGGCCCAGGCAAAGGCAAAGGACCGGGTGCGGCAAAAGGCGGTCCACCGCCCACTCCCGAACCTCCAAATCTAGCCGAGCTCAGCGAGAAAGATGTCATGAATGTCCTGGCGATCGTGCGCACGGAATTCACCGTCGATGCCAAACGGACTTACTTAATGGGCCACTCCATGGGCGGCGCTGGAGCCTTGTTCCTCGGGCCGAAGTACGTCGACCAATGGGCGGCGGTTGCTTCCATGGCTCCAGCTGCGTTCCTTATGCAGCCGGAGAGCTTGGCCCCAGTAAAGGACGAGATGCCGTTGTTCCTGGCGCATGGCGATGCGGACACCGTGGTTCCTACCGATGTCGGCCGTCGCTGGGCGAAGACCGCGACCGATCTCAAGATGAAGGACTTCAAGTATATGGAACTACCGGGCGCCGATCACGGGACCGTGATCACCCAGAGCATGCCGGAGATCTTCAAGTTCTTCAAAGACCACGCGAAGTAGGCAGACGGAAAACAGACCGGCCATATCGACGCGGAGGCCCCCGGCGGCTCCGGTATCCCGGGGACCGTCGCGTATGCGCAGATCGCGGCCTAATTTTCTCCCAGTCAAACCGGCGTTTGATACGCTAGGAGCCTTGCTCGTGGCGAGCGAAATGCATGCACTTCCGAGGACTCGATCTCAATCTCTTGGTGGCCCTCGATGCCCTGATCACCGAAAAGAGCATTTCTCGCACTGGCGAGAGAATTCACCTCAGTCAGCCTGGCGCCAGCGGAGCCCTCGCTCGCCTGCGTGATTTCTTCAAGGACGATCTCCTCGTTCCCGTCGGCCGCAAGATGGTCCTTACTCCTCTCGCCGAAGAACTCGCACAGCCGGTGCGTCAACTGCTGGTGCAAGCCGAAGCTATTATCCACCGCATTCCGCGCTTCTCCCCGAGAACATCGCAGCGCAGCTTCCGTCTGGTCATGTCCGACTACGTCGCCACCGTTCTAATGAGCCGCGCACTCCCCGAAATCCAGCACCAAGCCCCCGGCATCGCTGTCGAAGTGCTTGTTCCTTCCAACCGCTCCGATCGGCTGGAACGCGGCGAAGCGGACCTGATGATCATGCCCAAGCAGTATCTATCGGAGGATCACCCATCGGAGCCGCTTTTTGCGGACGAGTTTGTCTGCGTCGCCTGGGCCGGCAACCAGGAGCTGCGTGGGCGCACCATCTCCATGCGCAACTACCTGCGCCTAGGTCACGTCGTCGTCCGTTTTGGGGAGGAGCAGCAAGTGCCCGCCTTCGAAGAAAAGTTCATGGAGCACTTCAGCGAGGCCCGCCGCATCGAGGTCGTCACCACCGGCTTCACGCTGGTCCCGCAGCTAGTCGTAGGCACTACGCGTATTGCAACAGTCCACCGCCGGCTCGCGCAATTCTACGCGAAGCAGTTACCGCTAAAAATTCTGAAGCCGCCTGTCGAGATTCCACCGGTGGTCGAATCGATGCAGTGGCACGCGATTCGAGACGGCGATCCCGGCCTCAGGTGGCTTCGCCGGATTTTACACTCGGCTTGTGCCGAACACCTGCACAGCTAACGTTATTTTCTGGGCTGTTGCTTGAGGCTTTGATACATGGCCTCCACGAACATCCGGGTGGTCCATGCGCCGCTGTTCGCGCCGTAGCGTCTATCGTAGTCCGTGGTAACCTTAGCCGCCAGCACTTGCTCGAGCGACGCGCCACTCGCGACTAACGCCTTCACTCGGTCGCGGACAATGGCCACCATGTCGCGGTATTCGACGACCTCATGCTCATCGCATAGGTACCCGCGCCCCGGCACCACCAGTGTTCCACCTTCACCCGAATGCTCAAAAACCGTGCGGTCAAGGATGGCGTTAAGTGCATTGATCTCGCCCTGAACACTGCCTCCGTTGGCGACGTCGATAAACGGATACTGCGTGGTATTAAAGATGTCGCCGGCGACGATGATGTCGGCGCGCCGGAAGTGGACGATGCTGTCGCCATCGGTGGAGGCATGAGGCATGTAGAACATTTCGATGCTGTCGCCATTGTGGAACTGCCGGCGGCGCTCGGCGAGGTAAGTGTCAATGGGCCATGAATCCGGAGGCGTGGGCGGGTTATTGCCGAGTGAGCCGGTCATTCGTGCGGCGACGTTTTCGTGGGCCATGATTGTGGCCGTGGCGCCCACGCCCGGCGAGTTCAAGGCGAGGAATGTCCCGACGACACTGGGATCCGAACCGGCATTCTTGAGCGTTTGATTGCCGCCGGTGTAGTCACCGTGGAAGCTGGTATTGGCGATATATCGGATGGGTTTCGTCGAGAGGCGGCGGATCTCGGCAAGAACCTTGCTTGTGAGCTTGCCTGCACCGGTGTCTACAACGAAAGCTCCCTCGTCGCCAGTTTGCACAACAATGTTCGCGCCATCGCCGACCAGCATGTAAACGTTATTGCGGATCGGAAGAACGTGAATTTCTCCGTCGTGAGGATCGGGATCGACCGCGACGCTGGTGGCGGCCGGTCCGGGCGCTGGGCGGGTCAATTCACGAGCCTGGGCGTCGGAGACCGAGGCGAGTTTGGATTCGAATTCGCGATAAAGCGTATCGGGACCGCCGAGTGCCCCGATCAATGGTACTTGGTTCTTCTTGGAATACTCGTCGAGATAAGGATGTGCGCCAAACAGATAGTTGGGGACCTGATCCGGAGCACGGCCGACGATCTGCTCACTGTCGTCGCATGGGAACAACCATGCCCCTGGGTCGATTGGCTGCCGGTAAAAATCGGTGGTGCGAATCCACGGCTCCGAGAGAAAGACGGGATCGTTGACCACGGACGTATAGGTAATATGATCGCCGTGCCGCACGAAGAATTCGGTAAGCGTTGCCTGATCGCTTTCAGGAAGGCCGTTGCGGCGGAACCAGCCTTGTTTGAGATGAGTCGTTTCGACGCGCAGGGCGTTGCCGACGAAGGTGCCGGTCGAGAAGCCCATATAACTGTGAGATGCGTAGGCGGGCGGATGGGGGCGGTCGTCCATCCAAAAGACGCGGTGCCCTTCGAAGGTCTGCGAGTACCAATGAATTGCAATCAGCGTGCGGAGCTTAGGATCGCGCTCTTCCCACACCAGGGTGTTGCCGATGGCGCGGACCGAATAGGGCGCAACGTAGCCGTCGCACTGATGGAAGCGCGAAGTGAGCCGGGAGGTGTCGTAGGAGAGAGCCCATAATCGGCCGGCTTCGTTGATGGGGATGCCGCCGTAGTCCACCAACTCAGGACCGGCGCCGCGCTCAGCACCATCCTCCTGCATATTGCCCGTCCAATATCCGGAAAAGTCAACGGCGGGGGCGGATCCTCCTTTGGCGGCGCCTCCGGCCGGGGCCTGGGCATCCAGTAACCACGCACTGGCTGCGCATCCGAGCAGGATGAGACTCAGACGAAGAACCTTCATGATCGCCATACCTATCTTGCGTCGCACGGCTGCGGGTTCCAGCCGGCGGCGTCCGCTTCTTTCTTGAAGTGCACGCTGTACCAGTAGGGCCCGTTTAAGTAGTCTGGATCGGTGACCTCAACGGTGATGACGAGGAGAGTGTCTCCCCCGGGGATCTCCTGGCGATCATAGTATTCGGTAAACGTGGCTTTGGCCCCATAAGGCACGCCGTTGCGCGCGAAGTACCCCGGGCTTGCCTGCGTGGTGACGACTTTCAGAGAGCCTCCCCCGCCACCGCGTCCTCCCAGCGTGAAGCCGCTGAGAGCAGGCGCAAGACGATCCCAAGAAGCAACCGAGACACCCTGAAGACTGCCGGCTTGGCCATTCGGGGTTCCAAAGGAGAGCACGCGAGTCTGGGCGCCGGCGTCGGAATCGATCTTGAGGTTATTCCCTTCCCAGGTAATGTGAGCGCGTCCGGGCATGCGAAGGATTCCGCCGACGCCGTAAGCCTTGCATGAATTGGCTGAGGCCGGATCCCAGGCGGCAGCCTCCCGACGGCCGGCCGCGCTGACCGGGATGCTGCCAACGTCGCCTTTCGCCGCGGGATGGATGCGTTCTTTCCAATCTTCAGTGATCTGTGCGACCCAGTACCCCGTGGGATCGAAAAGTGCAGCCGCAGGACCGGCGCGTCCTGGACCGCCGCGTCCTCCAGCGGGACCTGCGGCAGGTGGTTGTGCGCTGAGGACGCCCGCGAGGGCGAGCACAATCGTTCCGGACGTGGCGAGCGACCAACGCGACATCAGTTCCCCTTGCGAATGAGCTGCGCTTGGCTGCATTCGGACATGACATTCAGGAATGCAGCGTAGTCGCTCTCTTTAATGACGAACGGGTGCGGGTCCTGCGCGCGGCGTTTCTTCAGCTGTTCCAGACGGGCGGCGAATCCATCCATCAGCGGGTGATTCTGGATCTCCACGTCGACATGATTGTCCGCGGCGATGCCCGCATACTTCTGGATCGACTTCACGTAATCGCGTAAGCCATCTGCGGTGACGAATCCGGCAGTTAAGACCGTGCCGCCGAACAATCCCGCGGTGTGCTTCCGCCCTTTATCGAACACGGGAAAGATCAGAGCCAACGCGCCGGGAGTGTGCCCGGGAACCAGCACCGGCAGGATCGTCGTGTTGCCGAGGATGATTGGCTTCCCATCCGTGACCACCTGGTCGCGGCGCGGGGCTGGAGCAGCGCCAGCCTTGCCTTTGGCCTGAGGCGCGTCGAGCAAATCCCAGTCGGGCGCCGAGAGAAAGACCTTGGTCTGGTACGTGTCCTGGAAGTAGCGGGCTGCGCCGAAGTGATCCGAGTGTCCATGCAGCACGATGATGTAGCGTACCTTGGCAAGGTCAAACCCGAGCGCTTTGAGACCGGGAAGAAGGACGGACTGGATCTGCTCAGGGTATCCGGCATCGATCAGGATCAGTCCTTCACTGGTTTCCACGATGTAGACCGCAGTACCGACGCTCCCCACCACCGAGAGATTGTCGAACAACCGCGTCGGCTCAATGGCTGGATCCGTCGGGCGGTTCGCCACCGACGATTCCCCGCAGAAGTAATTAGCGGCTTCTGTCCACCGGCTCCCCGCCGCGCTTTTCGCCCGCGCAAGGTGGTCCTCAAGTGTCCCCTGTGCCTGTGCGCTCCCGCCGACAAGCAATCCCAGAACGGCCAGCCCTTTCGACATCCTCATTGTTTGGATTCCTTGCCGCCCGCCACGTCTCTGACGCGCTGGTTAAACTTGTATTCTTCAGTCGGCACGCAGTAAATCTGCTCGTCCCAACGCTTCGACTTTTCCCGATCGATACGGAAAACCTTCGTGTCACTTACCCACGGGCGCGTGTAGGTCTCGGGATCGGTCAAGGTCATCGTCAACTCCAAGGTATCCCGATCGCGCCGGCGGTAACGCTCCTCGAGCCGCATGTTCTCACTATGCGGGTACCCGAATTTGTCGAGCCACGTCCGATCATCGAACCCTATGCTGGAGACCACAAATACGTCGCCGTCCCAACGGCCGATCGAAGTGCCGTTCCAGCTAGGATCCACTTCGTCGGCGGACGGCAGTTTCCGGCCGTCCGTGAATACCTCGCGCCAGTCATGGTGCCACTCGAAGAACTGAATCATCCGCCCTGGCACCTGGACGATCTCCATCGTCTGGTGCGGCGAAATCACTTCCGTGTTCAACAGCCGCGGAATACCCAGTGGATCGCACGTCCCCATCGGATCGTTGCCGACCGCCGGTGGCACCGCACGCGGACCATACCCCGGTTTGTTCTTTTCGAAGCGCGCCTTGCCGGCGGCCGTGAATGGAGCTTCTTCCGTCCCTTGCGTCGGACCCTGGCCGGACCACACATTACTGAAGGTCTGGAACCGGCTGGTCCGATTCCAATGCCCCGACAAATCGTGCGGATCGAAATCCCGAGCAGCCTGTGCGCACACCACCAGATTGGATGCCGCGGTGATCGCAACTAGCTCGGCCCATCGCATCACTGCTTCCCTTTCGCCGCGCCCGGCGCCCCACCGCCGCCCGGCGCCACCGGCCAGTCCTTGCCGTTGATTTTCAGCTCCTTTGCCAGACACGCTTTCGCGCCAACAGCTCGCGGCGGATTGCAGACCAGCACAATTTGATCGCCCGGCTTGAGTGTCGTGCGGGTCCAGCCTACCTTCATGTTCTTCATCATCGAGGGCGTCGGCAGCAATTCCGCCGCCCAATGCGCGATCTCGCCGGTTTCGGTTTTGACATCGAAGTAGATCTGCGGATGCGGGTTGATGAATTCCCACTCTGTGACTGTACCAGCGATTGTCATCGTCTGGTCCGTGTGATAGGAAACGTTGCTTCCGTGGTGAGCCACCGCTGAAAACGTCGTTGCCAACAGGACTGTTAGAACAGCCAAGATACGGAAATTGCGGTGCACCATGTTTCCGCCAGTATAGGCTGGGGGACTAGTACCGCAGAAATTGATTGTGGCGATGGGAGCCATTCGTCGGACGAATGCTACAGCTAGACCCCTTCGTCGGACCACCAAGCAGCCTGCTGCCGCCGTGCTCGCACAGGAGCAACCACCTGACGTCGTGACGGCTGATGATCTGCTCTGTGGCAGCCATCGGGCTAAGGTCATTCCGTTTCCATTGCCCAACACAGCTAAATCAGTGCGTTGGTGAACGCCACGCTTAAGGAAGGATGTAACGTGGCGGCGTCGGTAGTTACGCCTTAGCCAGAGGGCGCGAGTCTGACCAACGGAGGTCGCTGCTCGCCTCCCGGCGTTTTAGGTCTGCATAGATCTGATCCAGGTTGTAGCCGTGCTCCGCCGCGTAGGAGTCCCGCACCGCGTAAACCTCTTGGAGCACTTCGTCTTCCCACGGTTTCTGCTCAGATAAGCTCCTCCGGCGTACAGATGGTCGTTTTGGTGTAGCCATGGTTCGAAAAAGAATCCTCTCCACTTCACGGCGAATACGAACGTTCGCGATATGCCGGAAGTTCCAGGTAAGTAGAAATTCACACTCTTCCACTGCCGCTGGGGCGTAATGCACTGCATCTGGGCCTGCCTTCTCTGGGATCGTACCCGGAACCACCAGCAGCCGCGCTAATTCCAGTATCCGCTCATTCAATGGGAAAAGCGAAACCTCACCCAGCAATTCCCGCCGGCGCGAAGCCGATTCCGTGGCACCACCTCCGCATTCCGCCTCGACCACGTGGGCACGACGAGGTTTGTATTTCTTCCGCGCGGTGTCGCGCGACCGGCCTAGGGACGCCTCCTGCCGTATTTCACTTGCTTTCACGTGCTTGCGATTTATTCATTTGAACCTCTGACCTCCTGCCTATCAGAAATCAGCCCCTGCTCCAAGAGCTACAACCGTTCTATCCCTCCACCTCTTTTCATTCACTTGGAGAATTTGCTTCGCGCGTAGATGCGGGTCTTGCTCCCGGAATGAAGGGTTTTGATACGGTCTTGATACGGTTCCTGCATAGTTCAAGAAATACGCTGCTGTAAGCTATTGAAAATGGTGGGCGCGACAGGACTCGAACCTGTGACCTCCTGCGTGTGAAGCGAACAGTAGGCTTCTTTTGGTTCCCAGCTCTCTACGCTGTTCTTATTATTATCAATAATCTGGGGAATCTGCTCTTCGCTCGATTAGCAACTCCAGTCGTTGTTGGAGATGGGGTTTTGATACGGTTTTGATACGGCATCGTTGTGACCTGGACGGTCTCGGTGAACTCCTTTTTGGAAGGACAATCGAAGCACAGTGCGCTGGCTCGGGCTTCGCCGACTGCCAGACCTGAATTGACAACAGTGAGAGCTTGCGGAATCTTTACCACATTCACTTTGGCGCAAAACTTGGTTCAGGTTGTACACGACCGACCGGCGGCGGCAGTCCTTAGCAACCCTACCCGCTGTAACTCCGGGAGATTCCGAGCGTACGAAGCCGGGAAGCAAGAGTATTCGGGTTGACGCCAAGCAGTTCGGCGGCACCCCCTGCGCCAGAGACCTTGCCGCGCGCATGTTTCAGCGCTTGGAGCAGGTTTGCTCGTTCCTTGTCTCTCCACTCGGCCTCCGTGTAGAATTCCGAACAATCTTCATTGGCACGCGCTGCCTTGTGGTTACGTCCTCCTTGAAGGTCAAACTCCAGCGGTCCACCTTGGGCGAGAATCAGGGCGCGTTCCACGACGTTCTGCAACTCCCTCACGTTACCGGGCCAATCGTAGGCTTCTAGGCGGGCCATCTCACGGTGTGGAAGCTTCGCCTCCGGCAAGTGCATACGAGTGCAGGCCTGTTTTACTAAATGCAACGCCAAGTGCGGGATGTCTTCGCGGCGGTCACGCAGCGAGGGAATTTCTAAAGGGAACACACTTAGCCGGTAGAACAAGTCCAGGCGGAAGCGCCCTTCTTCAGAAGCCGTCCGCAGGTCGCGGTTGGTAGCCGCGATCACTCGCACGTTCACCCGCCGCGTGTGCTCATCGCCGACGCGCTCAAATTCTCCCTCTTGTAAGACCCGCAGCAGTTTCGACTGAAGGTCGAGCGGGATTTCGCCGACTTCATCCAGAAACAGCGTCCCGCCGTCGGCGAGCTGAAAACGCCCGGCGCGGTCGCGAATCGCACCAGTGAACGAGCCCTTAACGTGGCCAAAGAATTCGCTTTCGAAGAGATCCTTCGGAATCGATCCGCAGTTTACGCGAATGAGTGCCTTACCGGCGCGGCGGCTGCGCTGATGAATGGCCCGCGCGATGAGCTCCTTGCCGGTGCCGGATTCACCCTGGATCAACACGCTCGAATCGGTTTGCGCCACCAGATCGATCTGCTGAAGCACTCGCGTTAGTGCCGGACTCTGGCCGACGATATCCCTGAAATCACCCGTCTCGACGACCTCCTCACGCAGGTAGTCCCGTTCCAATTCCAGTTGGCGGCGGAGCTGATCGATCTGCTGGAATGCGCGGCAATTTCCGATCGCTACTGCGGCGTGCGCCGCAAACGTGCTCAGCCAGTCGAGCGTGCTCTGATTCGGATGTACGCGTAGGAACACCGCCAGTACTCCGACGATCCCTCCCCGAAAGCGAAGCGGATGGCCAATGAATCCTTCGATCTGTTCTTGTTTCGCCCATTCGCGATCGATCACCGCATCGTGAACCCCTGCGATATCGGGAACAAGCACCGTCTCTCCGGTGCGTGCCATGTGCGCGAGCTTTCGCTCGGAATCCAGCGGAACTCGGTGGTGCGAGCCGTCGATCCGGCCCCAATCGGCCCCGGCCTCCCGCGGCCGCCCTCCGCTCGCACGCATGTGCAGCGACGTTTCCTCGCTGGCACCTCCGCAAACGGGGCAGTTGCCGTCTTGGTCGAGAAACCAGATCCGAGCCAGGGCAACGTGCTCGTTGGCCATGATGGCTTTGACTATCTGCCCGAGGACGGAAGGGGGATCTGCCGCCTGAGCGATCGAAAGAATTACGGGATGGAGATCCATGGGATGGTCATCTTGTGAGTAATCACAAATTCGTGGCGGGTTATTCCCGGTTCGTGAAGAATCACAAGGCTGCAACCCGCAGATTGAGTGGAAGGTATTGATAACACACCACCAACACATTGGCCATCCCGGTGCATTTTCCTAATGCGAAAGGAAACACCCCATGAACTACAAATACGCAGACATTGACGGCTTGAAGGTCTTCTACCGGGAAGCAGGCGACCCCAAGAACCCAGCGATGCTCCTCCTCCATGGCTTCCCATCGTCCTCACACATGTATCGCAATCTTATGGAGAAGCTGGCTGACAAGTTCTATTTAATCGCGCCGGACTATCCGGGCTTCGGCAATACCGACGCTCCGTCGCCCGACAACTTCTCGTACACCTTCGACAAACTATCCGAGGTTGTCGAGAAACTACTGGTGTCGCTCAGCATTAAGAGGTTCACGATGTTCATTCAGGACTATGGCTCGCCGGTCGGATTCCGTATCGCCGCGCGCCACCCCGAGTGGATCGAGGGCATCGTCTCCCAGAACGGCAACGCCTATGAGGAGGGATTCACCGGCGTGTGGGATGCATTGCGGACAGCGCTCTGGAAGAACCGCACTCCGGAGACGGAAGCACCCCTTGCCGGCTTCTTCACGCCCGACGGAGTGAAATGGATTTACAGCGAAGGCACGCGCAACCCCGACAAGCTCAGCCCGGATAACTGGAACACGGACCTGTTCTTCCTCGGCCGGCCAGAGAATCACCGCATCCAGCTCGACCTGTTCTATGATTACCGGACGAACGTCGATCAGTATCCGCACTGGCACGAGTATCTCCGCAAGAACCAACCGCCAACGCTTTTGGTGTGGGGCGCGAACGATCCGATCTTCACTCAGGAAGGCGGTCGCGCGTTCCAGCGCGATGTCAAAAACGCCGAACTCCATATGCTCGACACCGGCCACTTCGCCTTGGAGGATCACTGCGAGGAGATCGCCGGGTTCGTGCGATCGTTCTACGATCGTAAGGTGGCGGTGCGAAAGGCGGCTTGAAGGTGTGGGTGCAAGAGATCCGGCGGTATCCGGTCAAGTCGATGGCTGGTGAATCCCTGAAGTCGGCGGAGTTCACGAAGTCTGGCATTGTCGGAGACCGCATCGTGCAGGTACGGAATGCCGCCGGACAAGTCATGACCGCGCGGACGAAGCCCCTGCTTCTTCGTCATAGCGCGACACTGAGTGCGGACAATCAAGTCCTGGTCGATGGACGGCCGTGGACTGGAGAAGATGTTGGGCGCGATGTTGAGGCAGCGGCGGGAGCGGGAACCAGGCTGGTTCAATACGAGTCGAACGACCGTTTCGATATCCTTCCTCTGTTGGTCGCAACCGACGGGATGCTCGCGGCTGTGGGTTACGACCTACGGCGGTTCCGGCCGAATCTGGTTATCGGAGGCGTGACGGGGCTTTCGGAACGACAGTGGGAGGGAGCCCAGCTGCGGATCGGTGCGGTCGTCATCGCCATGGAGGACCTCCGCACGCGCTGCATCATGACCACGTTCGACCCCGATTCCGGTCAGCAAGACTTGGGAGTGCTGCGGCGGATTCGAAGGGAATTTAATGGTCGGCTCGGCCTCAACAGTTATGTGGTGACGCCAGGCCGCATATCTGTCGGCGACGCCGTGGAATTGAGCCAGCCGTGATTAACACCTTCATCGGAGTGGACCTGGGCTGGTATGGAAAGCCGAGTGGTTTGGCGTCTCTTGCCTTGGAAGGCTCTGAGCTGCACCTTTGCAATATCGCCCGCTTGGAAAGCGTGGCCGAGATTCTGGGCTGGATTCAAATCGAAGCTGGGGATCGGAGTGCAGTGGTCGCCGTGGATGCTCCCCTGGTTATTCAAAACCAATCCAGCATTCGGCCCGCGGAACGCAAGTTGAATGCCGACTTTCGTCGCTTTCACGCCGGTTGCCACGCCGCGAACCTCGGACGCCCATTCGCCCGGACGGTGATTGCCTTCAGCCGACAATTGGAAGCGCTGGGTTTCAGCCACGGGTCATCCATGACACCGCGCCAGGAAGGCCGCTTCCAAATCGAGGTGCATCCACACGCAGCGACCATCAACCTGTTCGGACTCGATCGGATCGTAAAGTACAAACGCGGTACACGGGAGCAAAGGGGCCGGGAGCTCCGTAGACTTCGCAGTCTCGCCATGGCACGTTTACCCGCACTCAGTCCTTCCCTATCGGCGCGGTTTCCATCTGTACCGAGGGCCGGCAACCTTAAGCCGACTGAAGATAAGATCGACGCTATCCTGTGTGCCTACATTGCAGCTCATTGGTGGGTCTGGGCAACAAAGCGGAATCGATTGTACGGCAATCAAGAGAGTGGATATATCGTTGTGCCTACACCTCGGCAGCCGACAGACCGTAGGATCGCGCGAGGTCCATCGGTTGGCGCCGCAGAATCCATGAGCTGGATTTAACCGGGAAATGATCGCCCGATCGACTCCCTAGCGGGGTCTAAGCGCAACCAAATGCAACCGAGCCTCGTTAGGATCTGCTCATCCTTAATCTCCCGGACTTGCCGGTCGCACATTGCGAAAACTGAGACCTAGCAAGGGCGGCGCAATCACAGTCGTGGCAACTGCCATGAACACGACGACTCCGTAGACGGACGCAGGAATCACATCAAGATTCAGGCCTATTTGTGCGACAACCATGCCTACCTCACCTCTCGGAACCATACCCGCACCCACACGCAACGCATCAGCACGCCCCATCGCCAGCGCACCGAGTCCGCAGCCAACGAGCTTCGATAGCACGGCGGCCAATAGAATCAGCGTCGAGAGAATCAGCGTTTCAACGTGAGAAAAAACAGAGACATCCAGGTGTAATCCGATTCCCACCAAAAAGAACGGAACCAATAGTTCTGACACTCCGTGAGCCAAAGCATGGACGCGGGGTTGCAGCGAGTCGGAGAGCGCCATCCCAGCCAGAAATGCTCCAATGATCGCTGCGACGCCAGCATACATCGCCAGGAGAGCAAGTCCGAACAGGATGATGACTGCAACGTTGAACTGAACCTCGCCAGCTTTCAGACGCTGTTCAAGACGCGGGACGACCGTGCCCATTGCGCGCGTACCCCACTTCGCCACAACGATAGTGAATCCAATAGCACCCACGCCCGTGAATACGAGTTCTGGCACATTGATTCCGCCTCGGGCCAAGCTACTCACAACCGCAAGGACGATGAGACCCAGCACGTCGTCGATGATAGCGGCGGCCAGAATGACCTTGCTCGCGGCGTGACTAAGCAAGCCTTTAGATGCGAGAACCTGGGCGGTGATCCCGACGCTCGTCGCTACCATAGCGGCTCCGACGAAAACAGACTCGATGCTGGAGGCACCCCACAGCCACATGATGCCCCAGCCTAGGAGGAAAGGTGCGACCACACCCAGGAACGCCACCATCGTGGCCGTCTTTCCGACTTGCAATAGCTCGCTCGACTTCACCTCAAGGCCGACGCGAAAGAGCAGAAACAGAACGCCCAGTTCCGCGAGTGCGGAGAGCATGTCGTTGGGCCGAACCCAACCAAGAATACTTGGACCAAGAAGAATTCCCGCGAGAATCTCCCCAACGATCCCAGGCTGTTTCAGGCGCTCGAAAAGCTCTGCTAGCAGTTTCGCCGCACCGAACACCGCGAGCATCGCTAGAGGCACGTTACTGCCATCAGCAAATGCGGCGAGGAAGAACGCGGGCAACCCGTACCCGAAGGGCATATCCAAGGTTCGCAGAGAAGGAGAGCGGATTCAAAACGGACTGACTTTTCCCAGCACTCCCACAAAGGTGTTATAACGAACCCAACGGGGATATTGTGTGTTGATCAGCTACATCGCGCTAGCGGTGGGAACCATCGCGGCCTTGTGCTCCAGTGTGCTTGTTGGGCGGCTTGCAGGATTTAGCGTGACGGCCCTTTGGAGCGCAGCGACAGCTTACTTCATCATGGCACCTACATACTCCCTCCGCGTTTCGAATTCGCGCGACTTGACCGCTTTGGCGCTGTACGGAGCCGTCGGATTGGTAATTGCACGGACGACGCCACGGGCAAAGCAGGAGGTCCGAAATGAACCGGAGATTCGGAAGACCGTGCCGCCTCCGGCCGGTCTCGTCGATCTCATGATTGTTTTAGCTGATCTAACGTCTCCCTCTTCGGAGTTAGGCGAGCGGCTGAGACAGCGGCAAATCGAGATCGAAGCTTCGTTGCTACGGAGCTTCCGGTGCTCTTATGTTGACGCGGTTCGTATTCTGTCCCACATTTTCGCCGCTGTGCTCGCCGAGCCACAGCTCCGCCGAATATCTTTCCACGCGGGCAGGCGGCCCGGAGTTGAGCTGCTGTTCGTGTGCGCGCACTGGGTCTGGCCGCCGCCACTTCAAGAGACGATCACGATCGGCCAGTGTGACTCTGACAGCTCACGGGCCGAGTTCCCCGGCTGGCCATCCTATCTGACCGCGACTTGGTTCGACAATCGATACGGTCGGACCTATCAAGTCTCTTTCGGCGCATTGAACGCGCTGTCAACACGAGGCAACGAATGATCCCTCGCTAGCACTAGAAGGATGATCGTGAAGAGTCCAAATCGCTCCGGGAAGTGAGTTGGGTCCGGGCGGGAATTCGACAGCACGTTTTCGTGCCAGCCACGAAGGCGCGAAGTCGATGATCTTCGCTGCTCTTGGATGCCGGTAACGAACGCGTCTATTCCTGGACGGCAGCGGACAAACCGTAGGATCGCGCGACGTCCGCCAATTGGCTCCGCAGAAGGCCACGAGCTCGATTTAACCGGGACATGATCGTCCCGATGGGAACCTGCAGAATCTCGCTGGCTTCCTTATAAGAGAACTCTTCTACGTCGACTAGCAACAGGGCTTCTCTGAATTGAGCCGGCAGCTTGTCCAAAGCAGCCAGAATATTTCCATCCGTCAGCGTGTCCGGGATTGGCGCGGGCGCGACGAGCTGTGCTTCCGCCAAATCCTCTTCCTTACCAGTAATCCATTTGAACCAGTTACGTCGTTCATGGCGAACCACGTTGAAGAGGATCTGAAACAGCCAGGCTTTGCAGTTCGTTCCACGCTCGTACTTGCTGAAGGATTTCCACGCAACCAGGTACACCTCTTGGACGGCATCACTCGCCTTGCCGTGGTCCTGAAGCATCCGGACGGCGGCGCGGAACAGATCGTCCATATGTGGAAGGGCTTCCGCTTCGAAGGCGGCCATCGGCTGCGCGGCCATCGATTGCGCTGCTGCCGAATTGTGCCCGGTTTCCGAAACCATTGTCATTCCAGTCATTGAATGCGCTTTATTGTTGGGTGTGACGGAGTCGAAGGCCAAAAGATGCAAAATATGCCGTTCGGCCCCTATCGGCAGGATTCAGGTAGAGTAGAAGAAATCCATGAGCTACTTCGGGGAGGTAGACTTGGGCTCGTCTTTTCAGCCCTTTACTACCTGTCGTGAGCAATTCGGGTTCGTTCCGAAGCTGTTCCGCGCCCAAACTCTGCTCCCGCGGCTGATCGAAGCCGAAGGCGCGCTCATTTCCGCGATCCTATTTACCGATAAGGCCCTTGCGCGCATACAGAAGGAATGTATTCTGCTAGTCCTCGCTGCGGCGCAAGCCAATGATTACTGCTTCAGTCTGCATTATCAGACGTTGAAACTGCTGGGCATAACCGAACAACGCCTCGATCGAATCGTGGCCGATTACCCGCGGGCGGATCTCTCACCGACTACAGCGGCTCTGCTGACACTCGTGCTCAATCTCGGTACCAAGCAAGCCATTCAGGAAGCGTCTTCGCAAGGTTTGAGCGACGAATCCATCTTCGAAGCGATCCTGACAGCGGGTCTCAGCCGGTTCTTGTGTACGCTTGCGGCGGACATCGGGGCGGTTCCGGATTTTGCGGTCCGCGCGACTCTGTCCGAGCAATCCACCATCATGCGGGACGCCAATCCGGGCGGGCCTTTTCTTCAAGCACCTGAGCTCCCTGAAGATTACGCTCCGTTTGTCTTCCTTGGTGAGCAGTTCGGTACGGTTCCCAAGGTCTTTCATGCTCAAGGACTTAGGCCCGATGTGTTGGAGGCCCAGGTGTACGCGATCCGGTCTTTGTTGCTGCCGGAAGATGCCCTGTCTCGCGCTCAGAAACATGACATTTTGCGCGATGGCGCGGACTTGGAAGAACTCCGAGGGCGTGGGTTTACAGAGGCTCAGCTTTTGGAAGCCGTGGTAACCGCATCGTTCGCCGGCTTTTTCGATATCTTACAGACCGGACTCGGCACCGAATCCCATTTCGTCGCCAAAAAAGGTTCGAAGAAAGTGCATCTTTCTCCGCCGGAACCCCGTCACACGGCTGCAACCCTATCTATCGACCCGGATGCCGACACTGTGGCACGGGTGCAAAAGGGCGACCTGGATGCTTTTGAGGAGCTTATGATTCGCCACAATCAGCGTGTTTACCGGACGCTGGTTAGTATTCTTGGAAACCCGGACGACGCCCGTGATGCGATGCAGGACACATTCTTGAAGGCGTTTCAGCACATGGGCGGCTTCGAGGGCCGGTCGAAGTTTTCGACCTGGCTGGTGAGTATTGCCACCAACACCGGAATCCAGCGGCTTAGGGAGCGTAGACCAATGGAAAGCTTGGATGAATCCGGTCCGGACGACGAGGGGTTCCGTCCGCGGCAAATTCAGGCCTGGACAGATGACCCCGAGCAGCTGTACTCTCAAGCGGAAATGCGCTCGCTGATCGAGAATGGTGTGATGAAGTTGCCCGTGAAGTACCGGATGGTGCTTATGCTGCGGGACATTGAGCAACTCCCGATTGAGGAAGCCGCGTCCGCTCTGGGACTCGGAATACCCGCAATCAAGGCTCGCCTGTTGCGAGGCCGCCTCATGTTGCGCGAAGCCTTGGCTCCCCACTTCATCCCGTCTGAACGCAAAGGGAACGCGCAGGGGGTGACGAATTGATCACCTGCGCAGATTTCATGGCGGAGATCGGGAACTACCTGGAAGGCGATGTGGCGGAAGACGTCAGGCATCAGCTGGAACATCATCTTTCTCATTGCCAGACCTGTACGGTGCTGGTGGACTCCAGTCGCAAGACCCTGAAGATTGTGACCGATACCGGCTCGTTCGATCTGCCGGAGGCGACGTTCAAGCCCATTGCAGAACGAATCATGGCCAGAATCAGGAGCGGCGAAATAAAATGAGCTATATCCGCGAAGCTGCGTTGGACGAGACGAACTATCCACTGTTCGCCGACATCAAGAAACAATTCGGATTCATACCGAACTTGTATCGCGCTCAGACCACCAGACCGGATCTAATCGAAGCCCAAGCTCAGCTCGTCCATGCCATCCTGATCAAGGAAGGCGCTCTGACGCGCAAGCAGAAGGAATATATTTTCCTGGTTTGCTCCGCAGCCAATCTAAGCACCTATTGCGTAACCGCTCACTGCGAGATGATACGGATGCTCGGCATCGAGGGGCCGGAACCGGAGCAGATGGCAGCTGACTACACCGTGTTGAACCTGCCCATCACTGTGAAGGCGCTGCTGAACTTTGCGACCAAGTTGAACAACGAGCCGACCAAGATCAGCAAAGCAGACATCGATGCTCTGCGCACCTATGGCTATGGCGATGAGCAGATCCACGAGACCGTACTTATGGTCGGGCTCGCGAAGTTTGCCAACTATCTTGCCTTCGGGTTGGGGACTGTCCCCGACTTCGATTCCTCACGCATCCAGTTTCCAGTAAAAGAAGCGGTCGGCGCGGCTAGTCCGGTTCTCTAGCGTAGCTCTCAAAAGAGTTGGCCGAGGGAATATTCCTTGCGATGAGTCCCATTAAGATGGCATGCACAGCCAAGAATCGGCCGCAAAGCGGACCGCGCGTAGTGACAGCCATTCCCGGCGCTGGGGAGTGATCCTCGCCGGAGGCGACGGCAAGCGACTCCTTCCCCTGACTCGAAGGATTTCTGGCGACGACAGGCCTAAGCAGTTCTGCGCCCTGACCGGTGGCGAAACCCTGTTGGACCAAACCCGGGGGCGACTGTCCGGGATGATCGCGGATCGGCAGACCCTGTTTCTACTAACGCAGACGCACGAGCGCTTTTACGTCGACCAACTAGCTGGTGTCGCCGAAGAGCGTCTTCTCATACAGCCCTATAACCACGGTACGGCACCGGCAATCTCGTACAGTTTGACGCATATTGACCAGCTGGATCCGGACGCCATCGTGGCCTTTTTTCCGTCGGATCACCATTTCGCGAATGATGAAGCCTTTGCGGCACACATGGACCTCGCCTTTACGCAGGCAGAGTTGGACCCGGATCATGTCATCCTGCTAGGCATCCAGGCTGATGCGCCCGAAGAATCCTACGGATGGATCGAGCCAGGAAACCGCGTCGCTGGCGGCGCTGTTTCGGAAGTTCGCCGCTTTTGGGAGAAGCCATCCCGCAGAGTAGCGGCTCAATTGATGCGGGACGGTTGTCTCTGGAATAGCTTCGTGATGGTGGGACGCGCGAGCGCCTTCCTTGCCATGATCCGTCGAACGCTTCCCGAGCTCCTCCGGTCCCTAGAGTCGATGGACGGCCGCGGACTCCACGAACTCTACGCCAGGATTCCGGCCACGAATTTCTCGGATGAGGTTCTATCCAAACGTCCTTCCGACTTGACCGTACTTCCCGCTCGCGGGTTGGGGTGGAGCGATCTGGGTGAACCGCAGCGCGTATTGTCCGCGTTCAGAACGCACAGCGTGGGTTGGAAAGTGCCCAGCGAATCGATGATGCCAGGCTTAGAAGTGCCCGCCTAACGCACACTGCTCAAAAAGTGCACAAGTGGGTCCAGAAACTCCGAGGGGTGCATGAACGCCATAAAGTGATTGTCATCCAGTTCCACGATCTGGCTCTGAGGCACAAGCTCATGGTGCTCTAGTGCTGCGGCGATGGGCACGTTCCGGTCCCTAGTGCCGTGAATGATCAGCATTGGACCGCGGTACTGAGCCAGTATGGTTCGCAAAGGGCGCTGATCGGAATCGTAGAAGTTCCGCGCGTATTCCACTGTGAGTGGGACACTCCGAAACAGTCTGAAGTGCGGGAAACCGTTCTTGAGGGTCCAAAGCAGGGCCAACTGAGCGCCATGCAGGAGGTGATTCACTCGGTAGCCCCCGGTGAGCTCGTGTTCCTGGACGCCGATCGCAGACAGCATCACAATCGATGCCACGCGCTGCGGCGCGAGATCCGATATCGATAGGACCACGCCACCGCCCATGCTGAATCCGACGAATTGTGCGCGATCAACGTGAAGAGCATCCAGGAGTTCGACGAGATACTCTCCGTGTGCGCGAAATGAGTAATCGGGCAGGTCGTGCTCGGACGCGCCAGAGCCCGGCAAGTCGGGCACGATAACCCGGAATCGGGGAGTCAGCAGGCTGGCTAGCTTTTCGAGGACCTCGCCCGAGCCGGGGCTGCCGTGTACAAGTACGACCGGGAGCTGAGTAGATTCTGGCGCGGAATCGCGATAGGCGAGGAGAATCGTGCGCGATTGATACTGCTCATGATCCACAGCGCGAATGGAAGCTGTCCGAATTTCAGGGGACCGCACTGGCTCCGCGCGAGTGCTCTCCACGACATGCGAAGCGATCAGAAGAACAAGGTAGGCGCCGGCGATTTGCAGTCGGACGGACTTCTTAAGCGACATCCGCTACTTCGCAGTACACCTTGATCGCGCCATTGCCGTTCAGCAGCGCCTGGAACAGTATTTCGTAGTTCTCCAAACCTTTTATAGGATGGGTCAGCAGACGCGACAGCCACCCTGAATACTGAGCCTCGGCCATGGCCATATCGCGAACACCCTCTTCGAAGTTTTCTCGTGCCGCATTCACCGTACCGACCATCACCTTGTTGCCGAGCACAAAGTCCAGATTGATCCGGTCCGCCGGGATCTCTACCTTCCGGTCGCCTCCAGTGATGCTTGAAAGAACTAGCACCCCGTTCTTGGCGAGGGCCTGCATGCCTTCAAAGACGACGGGCGAAAACCCGGTCGCCTCAAAGATCAGGTCGAATGGACCGTACTGGCGAGCGCCGTCGAGGATGGTCGTGTCCTGCACCGAGACGTATTTGGCTCCGGTCATCTCGATGAGCTCTGCATTCCGGTTCGGCTTCCGGTCGCGGCTGAAAACCGTTACTTCAAGGCCACGCAGCCGCAGGACCAGCGCAGCCAAAAGACCGATTGTGCCGGCTCCCATAACCGCGGCCTTTCGTGGACGCCACACCTTCAGGCGTCGCTGGATTTCGTAGGCCTGCGCGATGCCTTTTTCGACCACCGTCATGGGCTCTAGCAAGACGCCAACATGTTTCAGGCCGCCCGGAATCTTGATCAGGTAGTCGGCGGCGTCGGCGTAGTACTCCGCCAAGTATCCATGCCGAAGGTTGATTCCACGTTCGAAATAGGTATCGTCCGTGGTCATGTCCTGTAAACCGATCTGATCGTAGATGCTGAAGCCCGGCCGCCGCACCATCGCGACCACATAGTCGCCGGGTGCAAGCTCGGTCACGTTCGGACCCACTTCCTCCACTTGGCCGAAACTCTCATGGCCGACTACCAGGAAGTTGAAGCCGTCAGGGGCGGCGCCGTATTCCGCCGCGTTGATCTCCTTGTCCGTCCCATCGACGCCCACACTTAGAACCCTCACAAGCACACCACGGCCATCGGGAGCGTCGGTTACGGACGGTTTGGCCATTTCGGCGAGGTGAACGCTATTCGCCTTGCCTGGATAGACTGCAACTGCTCTCATTTGTGGTGCCTCCAGATCAACGTAAGTATGTCGTAGCCCCCGCAGATTATTCCCGCCCTAGCGGAACTTAAGGACCAGACCGCCACCAGCGACTACGTTGTGCTGTCCGCCGTGAATCACGGTGGTGTTATAAGAGGGCCCGCCTGCGTAGAAATCCCGGACTTCGGCGCGTAAACCGACGAATCGCCAGAACTTGACGTCGACACCACCGCCGTAGTCGAGGGCGGCATGATTCACGAGCCGAGAGGCGGGATTGGGGCTTCCGTTCAGAGTGGCCGTGCTCTGCTCATAAACCGCCCAACCACCTCCGACGGCGAGATACGGTGCGACACTGCGATTGGGAAAGAACTTAACGCGAAGCCCCGGTGTCAGGAAGATGGTCGCGGCGTCTCGCGTGAGAGTTCGGTCGGTCGAACTGACCTCACGAAGCGCGTTGGCGAGAAAGTGAACCTCTCCGTACAACGCCGCCGTATTGTTTCCCAGGAAGCGATATCCATAGTTCGCCTGCAAGGCGACTCCTGAGCCAAGATCAAGGCGAGTGGTGCCGCCGTTACGCTGAGCGCTAAGCAATCCGCCCAGCGTGAGACCTATCTCGTGCTTGGGAGCAACCTCCTGCGCGGCTGCAATCCCGATAGCAATCAAACCGAGGACCAACGTGAGTGTGAGTTTCATGCTGCCCTAATCACAGCGGGGACTGAAACTATTCCGCTCGGGAATAACCTGCACACCATGTTGCATTTCCTGGGGGAAGGTCAAAGAAGGTGACCAGCAAGTGGACCCAGCCATCAGCAACGAAGAGCTTGGATGCCAGGAAGTGGAAATGTTATCGGATCGGTTCGTCGATAACGAACTTCCCTCAACAGCGCGACTTTGGGTCTGGCGACACATTCTCGACTGTATCGATTGCGAAATCCTGATTGAGGGCAAGGCAGCTCTGAAGCGTCTCATCCAGGGCAGCGTACGGAGTGTTCTAGCCCCGTCGGGTTTGAGACAACACCTACGGGCATTCATTCGGACTTAAGAAAGCGAGAGACCATGTCGAGACTAGAGGGAAAGAACATTCTGATTACCGGCGCTTCTTCCGGCATCGGCCAGGCGATCGCTATTCGCTTCGCCAAGGAAGGGGCTAACGTCGCTATTAACTATCGCAGCGGTGCGGAACAGGCCGAGGAGACGCGCTGTATGGCGCGCAAGGCGCGCGTCCATGTCGACGAAAAAGATGGCGGCGGTGGAAAGGAAATGGTGGTGCAGGCCGACGTTTCGGATGAAACGCAGGTCAAAACCATGGTGGCAAGAGTCATCGAAGAATTCGGATCGCTCGACGTCCTGGTCAACAACGCGGGCATCCAGAAACCCGCGGCGAGCCATGAGATCGAGACCAGCGATTTCGATCGCGTTCTGGCGGTGAATTTACGCGGGCCGTTTCTGTGTTCTCGTGAAGCCATTCGGCACTTCCTGGATCGTGGCGGTCCCGGAGTGATTCTCAACAATTCGAGCGTGCACGAGATCATTCCCAAACCGAAATACCTGCCCTACTCGGTTAGCAAAGGCGGGATGGAGAACCTGACCAAGTCGCTCGCGTTGGAATACGCCGCCAACGGCATCCGCGTGAATTCGGTAGGCCCGGGCGCTGTGGTGACTCCGATCAACAAGGCTTGGATCGACAATCCCAAAGCGCGCGGTGAGGTAGAGAGCCACATTCCGATGTCTCGCCCGGCTGCGGCGGACGAGATCGCCTCGGTATTCGCGTTCCTGGCCTCGGACGACGCCTCCTATGTCACCGGTCAAACGATTTTCGCTTGCGGCGGACTGACACTCTATCCGGAGTTCAGGACGGCGTGGTCATCCGGAGAGTAACAGGACGCCATGGAACTTCACGGGAAAGTCATTCTAATCACGGGCGCCAAGGGCGGGCTCGGAACGTTCGTCACGAATTCGTTCCTCGAAGCCGGAGCACAAGTCTTCGGCGTGTCGCGGTCCATCGCAGGTTCGGATTTCCTGCACCCGAACTTTTCGGCCATCGCGGCCGAGCTATCGGACGGCGATCGGGCCCGGCAAGTCGCGGACACGGTTGTAAACAAGGCTGGGCGAATCGATGGGCTGGTGCACCTCGTTGGTGCGTTCGCCGGAGGGAAGTCCGTCGCTGAGACGGATGATGCGACCTTCGACAAGATGCTGGACCTTAACCTGCGGTCCGCGTTTCACGTAATCCAGGCCGTTCTTCCGATCATGCAGGCGCAAGGCTCGGGCCGAATCGTCGCGATCGGGAGTAAAGCCGCAGTCGAACCTGCCGCAATGGCCGGCGTCTATGCCGCTTCAAAAGCTGCACTGGTGTCGTTGATACGGACCGTCGCTCGCGAGAACGCGGATCAACATATGTCCGCTAACGTCGTGCTGCCGGGCACGATGGACACACCCGCCAATCGTGCTGCCGATCCAAACGCGGACTTCTCAAAATGGGTTCATCCCTGTCAGGTGGCAAAACTGCTGGTTCATTTGGTCTCTGATCAGGCGTCTCAGGTTAGCGGCGCTGTGATCCCAATCTACGGGGGCGAGGCGTAGGATGTTGTTACTCGCCACCGTGGGCTCGTATGCGGCAATTGGGCTGCTATTTGCGGGTGCCTTTCTGACGGTCGGGATCAGTAGAGTCGATCCCGTATCGAAGGGCTCAGGTATTGGATTCAGGCTAATCATCCTGCCCGGCGTAGCGGCCCTGTGGCCTGTGTTGCTCACTCGCTGGATTCGAGGGAGAGGACACGCGACATGATCCAACCTCTTCGCCGCAGCCACCTCGGGATCTGGATCGCTCTAGCGGTCTTGCTGCCGGTGCTGTTCGCGGCCGGTCTTGCCGCGCGGCGGGACACCACGCCAAATAATCCCGTCGTGCACTGGGAGCAATACAAGTGAGCGTGCAATACCAAGCCGTCGGATGGAACCGCCAGAAGCGGATTTACGATTCGGTTTTGGCGGGTGGCATCCTCACATACCTGGCGATATTTGTCGGACCGGGAGCGATACTCTATCCGACTGCGACTGCCGAAACTCTCCTGATTCGCGGCTTCGGAACTCTCGCTCTGGTTCTACTACACGTGATCTTGTGCATCGGACCGATGTGCAGGCTGGATCGCCGGTTTCTGCCGCTTTTGTATAACCGTCGTCACCTAGGTGTGGCGATGTTCCTGGTCGCACTGGTGCACGGCGTCTTTTCGATCATTCAGTTTCACGCTCTAGGTGACGTTTCGCCCCTCGTTAGCCTGTTCGTCAGCAACACCCGCTACGGCAGTCTGGCGCAGTTTCCCTTTGAGACGCTGGGCCTCGCGACGCTGTTGATCCTTTTCGTGATGGCCGCAACGAGCCACGATTTCTGGCTTCACAACCTGTCTGCGCCGGCCTGGAAGCGTATCCATATGCTGGTCTATCTGGCTTATGCGCTGTTGGTGGTGCATGTGCTGTTTGGAGCCCTGCAGGCAGATCGCAATATAGTTCTGGCCGTGTTGCTTGGCATCGGCTTCGCGCTGGTGACTGCACTTCATCTACTGGCGGGCGCCAAGGAGCGAGCCGTCGATCGAGCTGTGGCGGGAGCTGAGCGGGATGGTTTCGTCGAAGTGTGCGCAGTGGAAAAGATACCGGAAAAGCGCGCGAAGGTCGTATCGTTGCTCACTGAGCGGGGAACCGAGCGGGTCGCCGTTTTCCGCTACGACGGCAAGGTCTCGGCGATTTCCAATGTTTGCCGGCACCAGAACGGTCCACTTGGAGAAGGGCGAATCATCGATGGGTGCGTGACATGCCCTTGGCACGGCTACCAGTATTCGCCGGACACGGGAGCCTCGCCCCCACCTTTTACGGACAAGGTGCCCACATATCAGACCAAAGTAATCGACGGCAAGGTGCTGGTTCATCCGTGCGCACATCCGCCAGGGACGCGATTGGAGCCTTCAATGATTGTTCGACCGGCAGCGATTGAATGCGCGACAGCGGGAGAAACCAAATGAAAACGACGCCGAACGACGACTTCTATGTGGGTTATCTACCGAAAGCTCCAACGAGCTTAGGCCGTATCGCCGCCCGGATCGCTGCTGGAGTCGTGCTGGCCGGCTTGATCGGGGGCGGTTTGCTCATCTTTGGCCAGCCTCCCTTTGCGACGAGCAAATTTGAGTACGGGGAGTATCGCGACTACGCGGGTGTGATCGAAGAATGGCCGTACCCGATTCTTGTTACCAACAACGCTAGCTTTCTGTTGGTTGCTCCCGGCAAGCACGGCTTGTCGGATACCGTCAAAGGTATGCAAGGCAAGCACGTTCAATTAAAGGGATCGCTGATCGAACGGATACCCGATCGGATGATCGAAGTAATTCCGGCATCCATCATAGTCGGCACATCACCATCGCTGGCGACGCCGAGCCGCACGATCGATCTAGGGCCCGTGACGCTCCGAGGAGAGATAGTCGACACGAAATGCTACTTGGGCGTCATGAATCCCGGCGAGCACAAGGTGCACCGCGACTGCGCTGTTCGCTGCATTAGTGGAGGTGTGCCTCCGGCGTTTCTGGCACGGGACGCTGCCGGAGATGCCCGGGTTCTCCTGCTCGTCGGCAACGACAGCCGGGCTCTCAGCAAGGAGGTTTTGCCGTTTGTGGCCGAGCCTTTGGAGATTTCGGGCGTCCTGGCACGAACCGGGTCCACGCTGACGCTAAAAGCCGATCCGGCCCGTTTCCGGCGCGTCCCGGAATAGAATCGGGTACCGCACGCATTTAGTTAGCGTGCCAGGTCTTGACTCGCTAGTTGAAGAGATCGTAGGGCTTCCTAAGCCGTTCCGAGGCGCGCTTACCCGTCTCCTCGGAATTGATCAACTGGACCGAATCTATCATTCCACGACGGAAGACCGTCCGATCTCAGAGCAGCTTCTAGACAAACTAGCCGTCACGTATCGTGTGAGCGGGCTCGACCTTCAGCAGATCCCTCGGACTGGCGCAACTGTGATTGTCGCCAACCACCCGTTCGGAATCCTGGAAGGCGCTGTACTCGCGACCGTGCTGCAGCGGATACGGCCTGACGTGCGTTTTCTGGCGAATCAGGTACTCGACAGGATTCCAGAGATCCAGGATCTGATTATTCCGGTGAATGTGCTCGGTGGAACCGCGCAGAACAACGCCGCCGGCCTAAGACGGGCGTTAGAATTCCTCCAAGGCGGCGGTTGCCTGGTCGTCTTCCCGGCCGGTGAAGTTTCCCACTTCCAGCCGCGCGAGGGGATGGTCGCGGATTCCAGGTGGCACACCGTGGTCGCGCGCCTTGTGGAGGCGCTCTCGCGCAAAGGCGTGGCGGTCGCCACGGTGCCGGCGTACATTCGCGGATCAAATAGTTTTCTGTTTCAGGTCCTCGGCATGCTTCACTCGCGGATTCGCACGGCACTCCTAGCACGCGAGCTGCTGAACAAACAGGACCGACTGGTCGAGCTTCGAATCGGTAGCCCCATCACGCACAAGAAGCTGCTGGAGATTCCTACGCCGAAAGAACGCACCGAATATCTTCGGTGGCGAACGTACTTGCTCGCCGGCCGGAGCGAATTCAAGCCGAGAACTTCGCTTCCTCTCTTGAATCGACTCCGGCAGCGTACTCCGCATGCTTTAATGGCCGCGGTCGACCGGAACGTCCTGGTTTCGGAAGTCGCCGCGCTGACGCAGGAGCAGCGACTGTTCCAAGCGGGAGATCTCGAAGTCTACGTGACTCCGGCTCACGCGATTCCGGCGGTACTGGAAGAGATCGGAAGACTACGCGAGCTGACGTTTCGAGCCGTCGGCGAGGGAACCGGGAAGTCGACGGACGTAGATGGTTTCGATGCGCACTATCTCCACCTATTTGTATGGAACGCAGCGAAGCAGGAAATCGTCGGGGCGTACCGTCTTGCCGGAACAGATGTGACACGCGATCTGTATACCGCGACCCTGTTCAAGTACACCGGCGACTTCCTTGACAAATTGGGACCTGCGTTGGAGTTGGGCCGCTCCTTTGTGCGCCCGGAGTATCAAAGAGGATTCGCTCCCCTGCTGGCGTTATGGAAGGGCATTGGTGCGTACGTCGCGCGGAATCCCCGGTACAAGACACTATTCGGGCCGGTCAGCATCAGCAATCAATACCAGGCGGTTTCCCGCGAACTGATGGTCGCGTTTCTTGAGCGGCGCACCTCGCTGCACGAATGGGCGGGCCTAATATCGGGCCGCAATCCGTTCAAGAGGCGATATGGCAAACCTTTACCGCCCCCCAAAGGGTTCGACCTAGAAGATCTCTCCGATTGCGTCGCGGATCTGGAACCAACGCGGACCGGTGTCCCGGTCCTGCTTCGGCAATACCTAAAGCTGGGCGGAAAGCTGCTCGGATTTAATCTCGATCCGGAATTCTCCGACGCCTTGGACGGATTGATTGTCGTGGACCTCACAAAAACCGAGCCGAGGCTTCTCGAACGGTATCTCGGAAAAGCCGAAGCCGCAGAGTTTCTCAAACATCAGAAAGGGACCTACAAAGGAAACCAATGACTCATAGCAAAGCATTCATCATCACGAGCTGGACTCTCCGCGGCATCGCCGCCATTATTCTCCTGCAGACCCTGTTCTTTAAATTCACGGGAGCGAAAGAGTCCGTCTATATTTTTACGACTCTTGGGATGGAACCCTGGGGCCGGATCGGCAGCGGTGTGGCAGAGCTGATCGCGTCCATACTCCTGCTCCTTCCGCAGACCGTCGTGTTTGGCGCGATTCTCTCACTAGGAGTGATCAGCGGCGCGATCTTTTTCCATCTGACGAAATTAGGAATCGCGCTTCCGCTCGTAGATGATCATGGCGAGCTGTTCGCGCTGGCGGTAGTTGTGTTTGTGTGTTCAGCAGTCGTTCTGATCATGCATCGCGACGAGCTGCCACTCGTGGGACGGCAGGCATCTTCCTTGATTACAGCCAAGAGGTGATAATGGCCAAGAGATGATCGCGGTTCGGGGCCTATTCGAAGCTCACCTCACTGTGAGTGATCTGGAGCGCTCGATCGCGTTCTACAGCGGAGCCCTCGGATTAGAGTTGGCTCATCGCGACGCCGATCGAAAGGCTGCATTCTACTGGATGGGCGGCCGCGGCGAGACGATGTTGGGCTTGTGGGAGGTGGGGGCTTCGCCCCAGCGGATGAATCTCCACATCGCTCTCAAAGTGGAGCTCCCGGATCTTCTCAATGCACCGCGACGCCTTCGGGCGGCGAACATCACGCCATTCGATTTCTGGGGAAGGTCATCCGACGAGGTGACAGTGTTAGCGTGGATGCCGGCAGCTTCGGTGTACTTTCAAGATCCCGACGGCAATCTGTTGGAGTATCTTACGATGCTTTCTGAACCTGCCCGCCCCGAGCTTGGTGTTGTTGGCTGGGGTCGCTGGAACGACGGCGCGCGAGTTTGAGCCGCACACCCGGAAGGTTCTCGCACGGTGCTCCTGGCGTGTAGCAAAAGTCCGTTTCCTGGTCGGTTACCTGAATCCGACTGAAGCTCACGGTTTCCGCATCCGTGCGATGCATGCACGTGGAGTAAGCACTGCGTGCGGGCGCGTGGCTCCGGTGAAAGGCGAACAGCCCCTCGCCATCGTGCACGTGCCTATATTCAACACGACTATATTCTTCGTGGCGACTTCGCTGGACTTCTTCAGAATCGAAGGAGGATGACGTGAGCATGAAGCGCTCTGCTCCTTCGAAGAGTAGCGTCTTTTTTGAACGATTCCACTCCAAGATCGCGACGGGACGACCGGGTTCGAGAGCAGCCAGCGTGAAGGGCGCGAATGCGGAAAGGTCTGTCTCCCTAAGTCGGTTGCAGATGGCTGCAACGGAGGCCAACGGAATCAGATCCAGGACCAATAATCCTCGACTACGCCCTGGGGCTCCGGCGTGGATCTCGGAACCAGTTAGGTTCGCTCCATTCAGAAGACAGACAGACACACCGAATTCATTCGTAGCAATCCAGGTTCCCCCGAAATCCCCGTCCACCGGAGCCAGGAAACGGGTGCCGTAGCGAACCGCCAGACGAGGCTCCCGCGCGGACTTCCGCGTCAGCTTTTCGTCCCGGTTGCAGAGCAACTGGTACCCGTCTTTGTCGTGGATCCAGCTTACGGTGCACATGTCATGGCGTCTCAGGAAATCTCAGCGATGAGCAAAGTCACATCATCGTCCGGCGGACCCCCACCGAGATGGCGCCTAAGATCATCCAAGATAGCGGCCTTCAACCCTGCTGGCGAGAGTCCGGCATTCCGATTCAACGAGGCAACCAGCCCTGCGTCGCCGAAGGGTTCGCCGTCGGGGCCGGCACAGTCCGTCACGCCGTCGGTATAGAGGCAGATCCGGTCTCCGGGTTCCATGCGGATATCCTCCATGTCGTACTTCGCTTTGGGAAGAATTCCTAAGGGCAAATTGGTGGGGCCGGTGCTGGGAGCCAGCGCCAGGGCTTCCCATTCGCGTCCGGCGCGCTGCACATATGCGGGCGGATGTCCGGCGTAGGAGAAATACAGTTTCCGCTTGGTGGCGTGATAGCCCACCACAACGGCCGTAGTGATCGCGTCGAAGCCTCGGCTCTTGACCTCGCCATTCAGATCCGAGAGGATCTTGTGCCCGGAGGTCGTGTTCATGCGCTTTTGCATCGAATTGTAAACCCACGCGCTGAGACGGCTGGCCTGGCCGCCGTGTCCGCGCAGGTCGGCGATGGCAAGGCGCGTCAGGTAGTCCCATTTGCAAACGCTGACGTAATACATGTCGCCGCCGCGGTCGCCATCATGTGCCGTGCTGAAGATGCTGGCGGAAAGCCCCGCCGTGATCATTTCCGTGTCAATGGCAAGGATGCCGCCCCAGATTTCGGCGCACTTGATCCGGAAAGGTGCTTGCATCGAGACTGCAGTGACGGTATCCACTTGGTTCAGTCGCTCACCGGATGAAGTGCTGCCTGCCTTCGGTACTGTGAGAACTTTTCCAGAATTGTCCTCACGGACATAGTTCGCAACCCTCGCCTCCGATTCTCATCGGCGATCGCAAAGACAATTTCCCACTGGCGGAACAGCGTACGATAAGCGTTCCGCAGAGAGTTACGCGGGTCGTAAATATTGGTGGCCTCCGAGGAGGCGCCATTCAGCTCGATGATCTGGAAATCCCGGCCCTCCCATAGAGCTTCCTCCGAGGAGTATCGTACGTCGAATCGTCCGACGAAGAAGCCAGGAATGGATTGTGAAAGTTCATCGATCCGTTTTTGTAGCGCTGCCGATTGGAACCGCCCGCCATCGAGAAAGATCGCGCCCTGGCAGTGGTTCCCGGCTTCCACGAGCCTGAAGGTTTCTCCGGCGGCAAGTATCCGCGTCTTCTCGCTCTCGAATCGCTGCAAGTAAGTGCTGGCGACAAGAGAGGCCCGAGCATCGGTGCGGATCAGCTCTTCTAGAGTATGGCGGCCGTCTCCCGTAACCACTGGGAAAACTTTCTCGGTAATCGCGAAGATACGTCCCTCGCGTTCCTGTGGGAAGCGATAGTAAAAGATTCCCGCCTCGAACGGACCGGGGGCATACTTCTGGACCAGGACATCTCGTGTAAAACAGGCGACATAAGAGAGGATGTCCTCGTCCGAATGGATCACCTTAAAGCCATAGCCGCGCTGCCCGACGTCGGGCTTGAGAACCAATGGATGTAAGTCGTTCTCGTTTCGTAGGCGGAGAATCTGGCTTGTCTGCTGTTCTACAGAGTCGAATCGGACCAAGTGAGTCTCGGCCACAGCCTCAGGATGCGCACGTGACAGTTCGGCGAGTGTTTCGAACTTCGATTCTCCGATCACGCCACCCAAATACATGCCGGGATTCGCGAGTGTCGGAAGACTAAAGCTCCGGTACTTGATCGCGAGAGCGAGATACTTCGCTGCCACAGGGACGTAGAACACGACTGGCGGCCAGAACTCCCACCGGCCGATCCTCTTGATGCGGGCGACCAGGGAGCCGATTGAAACCTTCCTGATCACTTTCCGCAACATCCATCCCAGCACCGCCGCCAGCACGACGCATGCGCCCAGCTTGCCGGCTTCGGATCGGAACATCGCAAATTCGGAAATCACCATCATCCCGACGTGGTAAGAGAATCCGAAAAGCACGGCCACCCAAATGACGCAAGCCGCTCCAGTAATGGTCAGGAATCGTACTAGGGGAACCTTCAGAAGGCCCGCAGCCAAATAGGTGGGGAGGCGCGTTCCAGGCACCGCACGACTTATCACGATGGCGGCGGTTCCGTGATCCCGAAACCATCCTTCGCTCCGTGCGAAATCGATCTTCTTGCCGATTAGCCTCTTGAACCACAGTCTTTCGAATACCGGACGCCCAAAATGCCGAGCGAGTACGTAAAGCCCGAAATCGCCAATCCAGATTCCAGCGAAACTGCTGGCGGCTGCCCACGGCAGCGCGACCATACTATTCACCACCAGAAGGGCAGCGCCGAGTACGGCGATGTCCTCCAAGACGAATGTGGAGACGAAGATCAGGAGGGCATGCGCCAAGTTCGAACTAAACATGTTCGAATCAAACATGCTCGAATCAAACATGGGTGAGCACCAACTGTGCGGCCTGATAACGCAACGTGGAAGGCGACATCCCGAAGTCCGGGTCGACGTCAAATCCGTGGAGTCTCAAGGTGATTGCGATCAGCGCGAAATGATGAATCGTATGGCTACTGAGCGCCTGGAGTTCGCGGCTGACGGAGGAACGAAGAAAGGGGTTCTCAACCCTACCCTCCTCGGCATTCTCCATTCGCACAAACATGACTGAATCGCTGTGGATCCACGGATTGTCCTCCAGGCGCCTAAGGATTGAAGAGATTTTGTCGGATGCCGCATCGCGGCTTGTCTCGACGCTGTGGCTCCTCTGGCGCGCGTCGTAGTCCACGGTCAAGGGTCGAAGACCGTCCAGGAAACATTCGTAGAATTCCAAGACATGACGGAGGTGACTGCCAACTCGGTGAGGCGCCAGCCCTTGAGGCGAGGATCTGAAGGTCACATCATCTAGCTGGTGAACCAGAGAAAGCGCCTGATTGAGCCAGGCAACATTCGTGGAAATCAGTTCCGTAATGGCGGTGGTTGTGTTCTGTTCCCGTGATTCCATCTCGCCAACTAAGATCCACCGCCCACCCGGGTTTATTCCGGAATATCGAGAACGGGGTTGGGGATCTTAACGGCGACCCATGACCCACTTCAAAGCTTTCTTCCTGATTCTGGTCCTGCTGTTAGCGGTGGGCGGCGCTTCCGCAGAGACACGCACCTATAAACTTGGCCCGGGTGACCATGACCGAGTAGAGCTGGTGGTTGAAAAGACTGGACTTCTCAGCGGGAAGAGACACGTGTTCACCTTTTCTCAATACGAGGGCGCAGTTCGCTTTGACCGGGAGAGACCGGAAACATCAACAGTTGCCTTCTTCCTTCAGGCCGGAACGATCGTGTGCCGGGACACCTGGCTTAGTGCCAAGGACCTCCGAAAGGTGCAGGAGTATGCGGTGAAAGATATGCTGGCTGCGAATCGGTATCCCCAAATTAGTTTCCGTTCAAGTGGCATCAAGAAGATGGATCCAAGTCACTACGAAGTCGAAGGGGTCTTGACCATTCGCGACGTCTCAAAGCCAGTGGTAATCGTGGCATCACTAACCGTGGGAGCAGGTGAATCTATCTCGATAGAGGGTGTCGCTCGGGTCCACTTAACTGATTTTGGGCTAAAGCCACCAACGGCAGCACTCGGAACTATCGGAACCAAGAATGAAATGGTGTTTCGGTTCGTCTTGCAGGCAACGGCTTCTTGGATCTCTTAGTGTCGGGGAATAAGCATGGAAGCCCGGGTCATTACGCAAGCGACCGGCATGCAAACTATCACATCAGAGTCCCGTACATCGCAGGAATTGGCCGCTTGGTCCGCTCTGTCTCGACATTGGCCCGAGTACCTCATAGAAGCCGCGGCCTTGGGGACCTTCATGGTTTCGGCCTGCGTCTTCGTGGTGCTGTTCGAGCACCCGAGCTCACCGGTTCACCAGTCCTTTGAGACCGCCTCCATGCTTCGACGAGCCTTGATCGGCCTGGCGATGGGACTGACGGCGATTGGGATCATCTATTCCCCTTGGGGACAGCGGTCCGGAGCGCATATGAACCCGGCGGTCACGCTGACGTTTCTGTCCCTCGGCAAAATCGCCCCGTGGGATGCGCTCTTCTATGTGACTTTCCAGTTCCTGGGTGGAATCGCGGGAGTTTTGGTCGCGAATCTAGTGATCGGTCCCGCCTTACAGGACGCCACTGTCAACTACGCCGTGACCGTCCCCGGGCCGGGCGGCCCATGGATCGCCTTCATAGCCGAGTTCGTGATCTCGATGCTCATGATGTCGACCGTCCTGTGGGTTTCGAACTCGCGACGGTTGAGCCGATATACACCGCTATTTGCGGGCGTTCTGATCGCGACGTTCATCACAGTTGAAGCTCCGCTATCCGGAATGAGCATGAATCCAGCCCGGACGGTCGGATCTGCTTTCCACGCTGGCGAATGGACAGCGCTGTGGATCTATTTCGCCGCGCCGACTATGGCTATGCTGCTCGCGTCCGTGCTGTATCGATTCCGAAAGGGCGCTCACAGAGTCTTTTGTGCCAAGCTTCACCACTGCAACAATCAACCCTGCATTTTTAACTGCCGATACGGAGACCTCAATGCCCAATAACCACTACGACGTCGTCATCATCGGAACCGGCGCGGGAGGCGGAACGCTCGCCTCCAAGCTGGCGCCGACCGGAAAGAAGATCCTTCTGCTCGAACGAGGCGACTATGTGCCTCGCGAAAAGGACAACTGGAGTTCGGCGGTCGTGAACTTGCAGGGCAAGTACGGTACCAAGGAAGTATGGAAGGATCGCGACGGGAGGGATCTACATCCCCATACCAACTACTATGTTGGCGGGAACACGAAATTCTACGGCGCGGCACTGTTCCGTCTGCGTAAGGAGGACTTCGGCGAGCTTCGGCACCATGGCGGTGTTTCCCCAGCTTGGCCCATCGCCTACGATGATCTGGAGCCGTATTACAACCAGGCGGAGAGTCAGTATCACGTCCATGGCAATCGTGGCGAAGATCCAACCGAGCCGCACGCAAAGTGCCCCTATCCGCATCCGGCAGTGAACCATGAGCCTCGTCTGCAGCAGCTCGCCGACGATTTCGCTCGGCACGGATTGAAGCCGTTTCACACACCTCTGGGGATCATGTTGGACGAGAAGACTCCGCACAAAAGCAAATGCATCCGCTGCAGCACTTGTGACGGGTTCCCGTGTCTAGTTCACGCTAAGTCCGACGCCCAGGTTCTTGGCGTCGATCCAGCATTGACTTATCCAAATGTCAGCCTGATGACGAATGCCTACGTCGAACGACTGGAGACGAGTCCGTCGGGCCGGGAGATCGCAAAGATTTTGGTGAAGCGGAACGGGAGCTATGAGGAAATCTCGGCCGACGTGGTAGTGGTCTCTGCTGGCGCTATCAACTCGGCGGCGCTTCTGCTGCGGTCAGCAAACGACCGGCACCCGAGGGGACTCGCCAACGGTTCCGATGTTGTGGGACGGCACTACATGGGCCACACGAACTCCATCCTCTTGGCGATTTCAAAATGCCCCAACCCGACCATCTTCCAAAAGACTCTTTCGGTCAACGATTTCTACTTCGGCTCGGACGACTTCCAATATCCGATGGGACACATATCGTTCGTCGGGAAGCTGGATCGCGACGCGCTGCGAGGCGGTGCGCCGGCCATCGCGCCTGGATTCACCCTGGAGATCATGGGCAATCATTCGCTCGATTTCTGGCTCACCTCGGAAGATCTCCCCGACCCGAACAATCGTGTCACTCTCGACCGCAACGGCAACATCGTTCTCGATTACAAGCCGAACAACGAAGAGGGCCACAAGCGTCTGCACGGCAAGCTCAAGGAGCTCATGAAACAGCAGACCGCGTGCCCAATTCACGGCCACGAGTGCCACCAGGGGCTCTTTGCGCGCAATCTGTTCGTCGGCGACCGTATTCCGTTGGCTGGGGTGGCACATCAGAACGGGACGATCCGTTTCGGCAATAACCCCAAGACGTCGGCCCTGGACGTGAATTGCAAGGCTCACGAAGTGGATAACCTGTACGTCGTCGACGGCAGTTTCTTCCCTTCCAGCGCGGCCGTAAATCCAGCGCTCACGATCATGGCAAATGCACTCCGCGTTGGAGATCGTCTGATCGAAAGGATGAACTAACGTGCCGCGGCGAATATTCCTTTCCCTAGTTCTTGTCTGCAGTGTATTGGCGGGTGGCGATCGTCCGCCCTTGATCACTGGCGTCGATTCGATGGGCCTGACCGTTTCCGATCTGGATCGATCCGTCGAGTTCTACTCGAAGGTGCTGTCGTTCGAAAAAGTCTCTGAAACCGAGGTGGACGGATCCGACTATGAACATCTGGAAGGCGTCTTCGGGCTGCGGATGAGGACGGCGCGTATGCGCCTGGGCGATGAGTTCATCGAGCTGACGGAATTCCTTGCGCCCAGGGGACGGCCAACACCGCCGGATGCGCAAGCGAACGACCGCTGGTTCCAGCACATCGCGATTATTACCAGCGACATGGACCGCGCTTACAAACGTCTGCGAGAGAACAAAGTCATACACGCGTCGTCAGGGCCGCAGCGTTTGCCTGATTGGAACGAGAACGCCGGCGGCATACAAGCATTCTATTTTCGCGATCCGGACGGCCACTTCCTGGAGGTTCTGGCGTTTCCACCGGATAAAGGCAACGCCAAATGGCATAAAACGAGCAACAATCTGTTTCTCGGAATAGATCACACGGCCATTGTGATTTCAGATACAGATGCCAGCCTACGATTCTATCGTGACGTTCTCGGCCTCAAGGTGGTTGGGGAGAGTGAGAACTACGGCCCGGAGCAGGAGCGCCTTAACAACGTGTTTGGCGCTCGGTTGCGCATCACGTCCTTGCGGGCGGCCTCAGGTCCGGGTGTCGAATTCCTGGAATACCTCGCGCCAGGCGACGGCCGTCCATATCCGTCAGGGGAGAAGGCGAACGACCTCATCCACAGGCAAACCAAGTTCTTGGGGACCAGCGCGGCAGAAGCCGAGATGGAGCTCCGGAAAGCCCGGTCGGTGTTCGTATCGACCGGCGTCGTACAACCGTCATTCGCACAAAAATCACTCATTGTGCGCGATCCGGATGGCCACGCCATCCAGGTCACCGAGCAGTAACTAATCAAATCGTCAAAGGAGAACTGAAAATGAAACTCAATCGCATGTTGTCTGTCTTCACGCTGGTAGCCGCCCTGGTGACCGCCAGCGTTTCATTTGCCGGCAATGCTCCACAAACGACCTCGAAGTTTGAAGGTCCCAAGGCAAACACGGGAACCGCCATGTTTTCGGTCGAAAACGGCAAAAGGATTCTGCGCGTATCGGCTGATTTCAAGGTGCCCGATACTCCGGCTCCGACGTGGCGTGTCATCGACTCGAAAGGGAACATCTACACACTGGACGCTTTCAAGGTCAAAGCCGGAAGCGGCGAGAAGCGGGAAGTGATGGTGCCCGCGTACGTCCGGGACATCGTCAAAGTGCAGGTATACTGCGCCTGGGCCGAGGTCATCCTGGGCCAGGCGGGTTTCGATTCCCCTGTCAGCTAGAGCGATCCGCTAGATTATTCGATTCCTCCCTCCGGGGATACGCTGCTGAAAACTGACGCGTGTCCCCTTCTTTTTCAATGAGATAGGTCTCTCAAAGAAATCTTTTGAGTCCAGGAATAAAGCCTGCAGGGAACGGCATCTTGGTGTATATGGCAGGTCCCAAAACCGCCGAGAACTGGATGGCTGACGATCTCTCGCAAACTGTCGGAACCTTTGTGTCGGACAACTCTGCCACTACCGCTGCGGATCGCTTCGAAGCTGAGGCAATGCCCCACCTGAATGACATCTTCCGAACTGCTACTCGTATTCTTGGCGACCGGGCAAGAGCGGAAGACGTCGCGCAGGAAGTTTACCTCCAGGCGTGGAAGTCGTTCCACAGGTTCGAACCGGGAACAAATTGTCGCGCCTGGCTGTTCAAGATTCTGTTCCATTGCGTCAATCACCATCGCCGAAAGTGGTTCCGCTTTCCCTTACTCAAGGAAACCGAGGAATTTGTCGAGGCGAATCTCACTTACGTAGAGCCGATTCCGGAGCACTTGACGGACGAGGATATTCTCGCTGCCCTGGATCGAATCCCAGCAGACTTTCGCGCCGTGATATTGATGGTGGACGTAGAAGAGTTTGCGTACAAGGATGCCGCTGAAATCCTTTCAATTCCGATCGGGACGATCATGTCCAGATTGAGCCGCGGCAGGAAACTATTGAGAGAGCAGCTAGAAGAAGTCGCACAGTCTTATGGCATCGGGCGTGCGGCGGAAAGGGGGCAGTAGGCATGAACGACAACAACAACCGCCTAAAGAGCGCAGTGGACAGCGTCACCGTGCCACCCTTCCTGGAAGCGCGCATTCGAAGCCAAATCCAAGCCGTGCAGCAGCCCCGTCCCTGGTTTTTCCGGTTGGCGACCTTAAAGTTAGCCTCTGTGGGTCTGGTTGCGGTTTTGTGCGCCGGAACCGCGCTTGCGTACCACGCGGGACATCTCCGCCTAACCAAAGCTTCGAAGACTTCATATGTTTGGTCCGTCTCGAACCGTCTCGTTAGCCTGATGGGCGCGGCACTCGGGGATCACATCAATTGCTCGGTCTTCCGGAAGTATCCGAAGGATGCTCCTGCGGTCGCCGTGCTGGAGCAAAAGTTACCGGCCGAATATCGAGAGTTGATTCCGATCGTCCAAAGCCAGGTTCCAAGCGACTATCGCCTGCTGATTTCGCATCAGTGCCGGTGGAACGGCCGACGATTCATACATCTTTCGCTTGAAAACTCTTCGCATGTGCTCTCGGTGGTAATTAGCCGCCGCAAGGATGGCGAATCGTTTGGGGCGGAGGGTTTGTTGCCGGCATTGGTGCAAGCGGACATCCCAATGTACCAATCCGGCGTGCAACGCTTCGCAATCACCGCGTTCGAGACGCCCGGCTATCTGGTGTATTTTGTTTCCGATCTTCCCCAATCGGAAAACACGCGGATCATGCAGGCGATGGCGCCAGGCATGCAGAGCCTGTTGAATAAGCTGGGGGCCTGAGCCAGGATTGCATGAACGAAAAGCCTAATACCAATAACCGACTCCGAGCCGCCGTCAAAAGCGTCGCGGCACCTCCATTTCTCGAAGCGCGAATCCGTAATAGTCTGCGCACTGAGAGGCCGGGACGCCGCTGGCTACCGCGGCTTATACCGGCCGCGGCCGCAATTGCTGTTTTTGCCGGCTTCGCTGTCGCGTACGAGCTTGGCCATTTGAGGCTTACCGTTAGCTCGCAGGAGTCCTATATCGGATCAGTCTCAACGCACATCGCGACACTAATGCGCGTCGGACTTGGCGACCACATCCATTGCGCAGTGTTTCGTAAGTATCCAACGAATCCGCCGACCACCGAGGAGTTCATCGAGAAGATGAATCCGCAGTATGTCGGGCTCATCCCGATTGTCCGCAGCCAGGTTCCCGACAACTATCGCATGATGCTGGCCCATCAGTGCAGCTATCACCGGAGGAAGTTCGTTCATCTGTCCTTGATGAACGACTCGAACATGCTGTCGTTAGTGATCACACGGAAAGGCGACGGAGAGTCCTTCAGCACGGAGGATATGCTGCCCGCTCTAGTCCAAGCGGGAATTCCGATGTACCAGTCCAGCGTGCAGCGCTTCCAGATGACCGCGTTTGAAACCCGTGACTACCTGGTCTACTTCATCTCCGACCTGCCGAAGCAACAGAACACCCAGCTGATGCTTGCGCTCGGTCCGAAGGTGAAAGATTTCCTCGTGTCTGAGGAATAGTTTCAAAGCCTCACGGCTTTTAGTCCTCGACAACGCACTCTTGCGAGGAGTTCAGAAGCCGTGACGACTCACCTAACCGCAGAACATAAGAGACTCGAAGAAGCCCGGGACCGCGAATCGCATTGGAAGCGCTGGGGGCCCTATCTCAGCGAGCGCGCCTGGGGAACCGTCCGCGAGGACTACAGCGAGCACGGCACTGCGTGGGAATACGTCTCGCACGATCACGCCCGCTCCAGAGCGTACCGCTGGAATGAAGATGGGATCGCGGGCATCTCGGACCGGCACCAAAAGATCTGCTTCTCGATCGCACTGTGGAATGGGCACGATCCGATCCTGAAGGAGCGGCTCTTCGGTCTCACCGGCAACGAAGGAAACCACGGTGAGGACTGCAAGGAATGTTACTTCTATCTGGACTCGACGCCGACTCACTCCTACATGAAGTACTTGTACAAATATCCGCAGGCAGCTTTCCCCTATCAGCGGCTTGTCGAGGAGAATCGGAATCGAGGCCGCGCTACTCGCGAGTTTGAGCTGATCGACACAGGTGCGTTCAACGACAATCGTTATTTCGATGTGTTTGTCGAGTATGCGAAAGCCTCGAGTGACGATATTCTGATCAAACTCAACATTGCGAACCGTGGGCCGGAGGCGGCTGAGTTGCACCTCCTGCCGACGATCTGGTTCCGCAACACCTGGGCATGGGGACAAAAGGCGGGCCACGACGTTCGCCGGCCCAAGCTGCGCGCCAGCTCCGAAAATACGATCGAGCTCGACGAGCCGCAGTACGGAAAACGTTGGCTTGCCTGCGAGGGAGCCCCTGAGCTTCTGTTTACGGAGAACGAGACCAATGCGTGGAGATTGTATGGGTATGACGATGGCTCGAAGCTCGCTAAGGACGGAATCAATAACTTCGTAGTCCACGGCGCCAAGGATGCGGTGAACGACAACCAAGTGGGCACTAAGGCGGCGGCTCTTTACAAGCTGACCGTCGGGGCAGGCGAAACGGCAACGGTCTGCCTACGTTTGACAAACAAAGGTGCCGGGAGCGCGTTCGGGCGTGAGTTCGAGCGTATCTTCTCCCAACGCCGCAAAGAAGCAGACGAATTCTACGACACCGTGATTCCCGAACACCTCTCTGGTGACGCTCGCAACGTGATGCGGCAGTCGTTTGGAGGTCTGTTGTGGTCCAAGCAGTTCTATCACTACGTGGTCAAGGACTGGCTGAACGGTGACCCAGATCAGCCCGCGCCGCCGGACCAGCGCAAGAACGGACGCAATCGCGAATGGGGACACCTTTACAACGCCGACGTGATTTCCATGCCGGACAAGTGGGAATACCCGTGGTATGCGGCGTGGGACCTTGCCTTCCACTGTGTGCCATTGGCGCTGGTTGATTCCGACTTCGCCAAAGAACAGCTCATGCTGATGGTGCGTGAGTGGTACATGCACCCTAATGGACAACTTCCTGCGTACGAGTGGGCTTTCGGCGACGTCAACCCTCCGGTTCACGCCTGGGCGGCCTGGCGCGTATACAAGATCGAGAAGAAACGCCGCGGCGTTGGCGATCGAGTCTTTCTCCAGCGGATCTTCCACAAGTTACTTCTCAATTTCACTTGGTGGGTAAACCGAAAAGATGCCGAAGGACGAAACGTGTTCCAGGGAGGCTTCCTCGGTCTAGACAACATCGGAGTCTTCGATCGCAGCGCGCCATTGCCTACCGGCGGACACCTCGAACAGGCGGACGGCACGGGCTGGATGGCGATGTACAGCCTTAACCTGCTGGCGATCGCACTCGAACTCGCCAAAGAAGATCCTTCTTACGAAGACGTGGCAAGCAAGTTCTGGGAGCACTTCCTATACATTGCCAATGCGATTAACCACCTTGGCAACGACGGCGTCGGTATGTGGGATGAGAAGGACGGCTTCTTCTACGATGTACTGCACACGCCAAGCAACGGACATCTCCCGCTCAAGATTCGTTCCATGGTGGGCCTGATCCCGCTGTATGCTGTCGAGACTCTGGATTCCGAGGTGATAAACCGGCTGCCTGGATTTAAACGGAGGCTTGATTGGTTCATCGAGAATCGCAAGGATCTGACGGCCAACGTGGCCTGCATGAACACCACCGGGATGGAGGAGCGGCGGCTCCTTTCTATCGTGAACGCGGATCAACTCCGCCGCGTCCTGCGGTTCATGCTCGACGAGAACGAATTCCTATCGCCCTACGGGTTGCGAGCTCTTTCGCGCGTGCACAAAGATGAGCCCTATCGCCTACCTGTCAACGGAATGGAGTACAGGGTCGACTACGAACCTGCGGAGTCGAGTACCGGACTTTTCGGTGGGAACTCAAATTGGCGCGGGCCGATCTGGTTCCCCGTGAACTATCTCCTGATCGAATCCCTCCAGAAGTTCCACCACTATTTGGGAGACGACTTCAAGGTCGAATGCCCCACCGGCTCGGGCGTTTACATGACGCTATGGGAGGTAGCCGCCGAGCTTTCTCGCCGGCTTACTCGGATCTTCCTGACGGACGATCAGCAATCGCGCCCTGTCCATGGCGGCTACGCGCAGTTTAAGGATGATCCGCATTGGCGCGACCTGGTGCTTTTCTACGAGTATTTCCATGGGGATGACGGATCTGGAGTTGGTGCAAGTCATCAGACTGGCTGGACTGGCATCGTGGCAAAGCTGCTTCAGCAGAGCGGAGAGGGCGACTTTGTGACGACAGTGCCTCAAGTGCAAGAGGAAGCCCTAGCCGAGGTACCAGCATGATCCGCATCGATCAAAACACCTGCCGGGATCTCGATCAGGCACGAAAGCTGGAGTGGCTGGAGACCAACGGCCTCGGTGGTTTTTCTTCCTCCAGCATTGTCGGCCTGAACACGCGCCGATATCACGGCCTGCTGACCGCAGCGACGAAGCCGCCGGTGGGTCGCGTGGTTCTCCTTTCGAAGTTCGAAGAAACTCTGCTGATTGACGGCCACCCTTACGATTTCTCGGCCAACCAGTATCCGGGCGCGGTACATCCGCAAGGGCACCGCTATCTCAAGGAATTCCGGCTCGATCCGTTCCCGACATTCGTCTATGACGTTGAGGGCGTCGAAATCGAAAAGCGCCTCTTTATGGTTCACGGCGAGAACACCACGGTAGTCGAATACAATATCCACTCGCCGGGCCTCACTTCTGAATGCGTCCTGGAGCTGCGGCCTCTCATCGCGTTTCGGGATTACCATGGGACCACGCATCAGAACGGTTCTCTCGATCCTACCGTTCGTTCCGAGGATGGCATTGTCACGATCGCGCCCTACGACGGCCTGCCCGACCTCCATTTCGGTCACAACGCGGATGCCGTTGAGGTAACCGGGAACTGGTATTTCGATATCGAATATACGGCCGAGCAGGAACGCGGACTAGACGCGCACGAGGATCTATTCAATCCGTTTGTTCTACGATTTCCGGCGCATCACGGCGCGACAGCCATCATCGTCGTGTCCACTCAGGTTCGGCCAGCAAAGCTGGCTCCCGTGCTTCGCGAGCAAGAGATCAAACGGCGGCAAGCGGTTATTCTGAGGGCTCCTTCACCCGACCCGCTGATCCAGCAGCTGACGGCAGCGGCCGACCAGTTCATCGTGCAGCGCGGAGAATTGAACTCAATCATCGCCGGCTATCACTGGTTCGCAGACTGGGGTCGCGACACGATGATCGCGCTCCCGGGGATAACGCTCACGACCGGCCGCTCTGACGTCGCTCGAAATATTCTCGAAGCCTTTACCCAAAGTGCTGACGAGGGTATGCTTCCCAACCGCTTTCCAGACGCAGGGGAATCACCCGAATACAACACTGTCGACGCAACGCTCTGGCTTTTCGAAGCTGTTCGCTCCTACCTGCAATACACGGGTGATTACGACTTTGTACGCAGGCGACTCTATTCGAAGCTGAAGGAAATCATCGACTGGCACACTCAAGGCACCCGGTATGGGATCCGCCTGGACAGCGACGGCCTTCTGGCATGTGGTGAGGCTGGCGTCCAGCTCACGTGGATGGACGCCAAAATCGGCGATTGGGTGGTTACCCCCCGGACGGGGAAGCCCGTCGAGATTCAGGCGCTCTGGTACAACGCGCTGTGTATTTTGCGCGATCTCACACATGAGTTCGGCGACTCGGGACCCGAGGTGTTTCTCGGCGAGCTTGCCAAGGAGACGAAGGACAGCTTCAACGCTCAGTTTTGGAATGCGGACGCTGGCTGTCTATACGACGTAGTCGACGGTGAGCATCGCGACGCCTCCGTACGACCGAACCAGATCTTCGCTGTCAGCCTGTTTCACGGTATGCTCCCGTCAAAGAAGCAGCGGCAGATCGTCGAAGTGGCTCAGCGCGAGTTGCTCACTCCGCTCGGTCTGCGAAGCCTATCTCCCAGTGACCCGAGCTATCGGCCTCGCTATGAAGGCGGGGTTGTTGAACGGGACTCCGCGTATCATCAGGGGACGGTCTGGCCGTGGCTTATCGGTCCCTATATCTCTGCTTATGTCAAAGTCAACAAGCGGAGCAAGGAGGCTCGCCGTCAGGCCGAGCTGTTGCTAAAACCATTCGAAGAACATTTGCGCATGGCCGCCCTCGGGCAGATCTCTGAAATTGCTGACGCCGATTCACCCTATGAGCCTAGGGGATGTGTGGCCCAGGCATGGAGCATCGGTGAGTTGCTTCGCGCGGCCGTGGAAGACGTCTACGAGATTGCGGTCTCCCATCGTGCCCAGGCAGAAGTCGCCCAGGTGTGATCCCCAGCCTTAGTTTTGCGCAGGCTGTCTGGCTGTTTTGCCCGGCCTTTGCGCTTCACGTCCTGGAAGAGTGGCCGCGCTTTACCGGTTGGGCCAGGAGCCATGCTTCGCCTCAGTTCACGCAGCGCGACTACAAAGTGACCCACACGGCAGGAGTCGCCGCGTCCCTATTGGCCGCGTTAATCGTCTGGCACTTCCCGAATCGCCCCGTCATCTTTATCTTCTTCGCGTTCGTTTTCGCGCCCAGCGTTCTTTTCAACACGATCTTCCACGTGGGCGCGTCCGTGCTCACGCGTAGCTATTGTCCCGGCATGATCACAGCGGTCGTGGTCTATCTCCCGCTGTTTGCGCTTATCACCGACCTCGCGCACAAAGAAGGTCTTCTCGGCATCGGCAGCCTTGTCGTCACGCTGGTGATCGCCGGCATCTTCCACACCTGGGAAGTCGGCCACAACGTTTTCAAAGCGTGGTGAGTTCACGCCACGGGCCGGAATAAACCGGTTCCCGTCCGGATTAACAGGGCGGACAGGAGATCATCCAATGAACATTTTCAAATCAACCGTTGCCGCTGCGGCCCTGCTAAGCATTGCACCCCTTGCGCAGGCGCAGTTCGCGGAGACGAAATCCCTCACCATGGACGGCGCGCGCCGGGTTATCGACGCTGCGGTCGCCGCAGCAAACAACAAGAAGACAACCGGCGTCATCGCCGTCGTAGATAACGGCGGTAATCTTATGGCCCTCGAGCGGATTGACGGCACGTTTGCCGCGGGGGCGAATATTTCGATCGGCAAAGCGCGGACCGCACTACTGTTTCAAAAGCCGACCAAGGTTTTTGAGGACATCGTAAACAAGGGCCGCACTGCGATGGTGGCTCTCGATGGTTTTACTCCGCTTCAGGGTGGTGTCCCGGTCAGCGTCGACGGGCAGATCGTCGGCGCGGTCGGGGTCAGCGGCGCGGCGAGCGCGCAGCAAGACGAGGAACTCGCAATGGCTGGCGCCAAAGCATTTGAGTCCGGTCCACCACCCGTCAGCTACTTTCCGAAGGACCAGGTCAAGGCCGCGTTCGCCAAAGGCTCCGTGCTGTTCGATCACAGCGATAAGTATATGGTCCACGCCAGCCGGCGCGAGCAGTCCGGAATGTCGGAAATCCACACAAAGGATGCCGATATTGTTTACGTCCTCGACGGTATCGCAACCCTGGTGACCGGAGGCACCGCCGTCAACTCCAAGCCGATCGCAGCGGACGAATTCCGAGGTGAAAGGATCGATGGTGGCGAGACGCGCCTGCTCTCGAAAGGCGACGTAATCATCATTCCCGCCGGTGTCCCGCACTGGTTCAAGGAAGTGACGAATCCGTTCCTCTACTACGTCGTGAAGGCCCGCTAGGGAGTTCCAAAGGAGAAACGCTATGAAATCATTTCGAACCATCCTATATTCCGCGCTTTTCGTGATCGCCCCAGCAGTTCGCGCGGAACTGCCGGTGAAGAAGGTGATGACGCTAAACGTGGCCAAGAAGATTGCCGCAGCCGCGGAGGCCGAAGCCAACCGCAGACATCTCACCGCTGTGATTGTCGTGGTCGACGATGGGGGTTATCCCCTGCTGCTCCAGAGGCTCGATAACACACAAGTGGCGAGCGTCGAAGTGGGCATTGGTAAAGCGCGGACTGCCGCGATCTTCCGGCGCCCCAGTAAGGACTTCGAAGATCAAGTCAAAGACGGACGCATCGCGGCGCTGGCGCTGCCTGGAGCTACGCCGTTGCAAGGCGGAGTTCCGATCATCCTCGACGGGAAGGTGATCGGAGCCATTGGCGTGAGTGGCGAAAGCCCGAAGGACGACGAAGACGTAGCCAAAGCTGGCGCGGCTGCTGCCGCAGCGGCCATCGCCGCTGAAGGAGGATCTCGTGAATAGAACAGTGAATAGGACTTTTTCTCGATTGACTCTAGGTGGAGCTGCGATTTGCGCTCTGGTTGCGCTAACGGCGGCTACTTCCCAGCGGGCGGAGAATCCGACCGGTTCGCCGGACGCCACCATCGATCTGGCGACCGACGCGGGCGTCAAACTGGTGAAAGGACAGTGGCGCTACAGCGACACAAAGATCGTAGAGGCCGATTTCCGCGGCCCAGGACCGGAGGGCCAGCCTACGGGCAGGCCTGTGAAGACTTACGACTACACGCCGCATGCTGGCGGCGCAGATTTTGACGATTCGACATGGGAAAACATCGGCGCTACAACCCTCGAACAGCGACGCGGACACGGACGACTCGGCTTCAACTGGTATCGCATCGCAGTGACTGTTCCGGACAAGATCGGAGAATTCGATCCCAGCGGCTCTACTGCCGTCTTCGAAACCTCCATCGACGACTATGCCGAGATCTGGGTCGACGGCGAGCTCACTCGTGCGCTCGGCCAGAGTGGCGGATCGGTAATCAGCGGGTGGAACGCCGGCAATCGCCTGGTGGTGGGACGCAATGTGAAGCCTGGACAGACGATCCAGGTCGCAGTGTTCGGCATCAATGGGCCGATCTCGAATCCCCCGACCAATTACATCTTCATGCGAAGCGCGAAGCTCTCGTTCTATCGAGCGGCTCCGGGGCCGGTTGCAATTACTCCGAGCGAAGTCAACGTGGAGGTGGTTCGCCTTGATCCCTCGATTGACGCGATTGTTCCGCCGAATCCAAAGATCTACAAGCTCGCGGACGGGTTCCAGTTCACGGAGGGACCCATCTGGGTCCGTGACGGTGGATATCTGCTCTTCAGCGACCCAAACGCCAACACGATGTACAAGTACAAACCGGATTCCGGCAATTCCGCGGGCGAGCTCTCGGTCTTCCGAACTCCCAGCGGTTATTCCGGGGCCGACATCGCCGAGTACGGACAGCCCGGCTCTAACGGTCTAACTCTCGACCCACAGGGCCGTCTCACGATCAATGAACACGGCAATCATCGTGTGAGTCGCCTTGAGAATGACGGTTCGCTGACGGTGCTGGCCGATAAGTACGAGGGCAAACGGCTGAACAGCCCCAATGATCTGGTATATCGCTCTGACGGAACCCTCTTCTTCACAGATCCGCCCTTCGGCTTGCCGAAGTTCTTTGACGATCCGCGGAAGGAGCTCCCGTACAGCGGCGTGTTTTCCGTCTACAAAGGCAAGGTACAGTTGGCCAGCACGGATCTAAAGGGCCCCAACGGCATCGCTTTCTCGCCCGATGAGAAGTACCTCTACGTTACTAACTGGGACGAAAAGAAGAAGATCATCATGCGGTACGACGTTCAACCTGACGGCACGTTGAAAAGCGGAAGCCTCTTCTTCGATATGACCAGCACTCCTGGCGAAGATGCACTCGATGGCATGAAGGTGGATCAGCAAGGGAATCTGTACGTGTCCGGGCCAGGCGGGCTCTGGATTCTGTCGGCTGGTGGGAAGCACCTCGGCACGATCATCGCTCCGAAGCATCCTCACAACATGGCCTGGGGCGACGACGGGAAGACTCTGTACCTGTGTGCCCGGAGCGGACTCTATCGAATGCGGCTTAATGTCGAGGGAATCCGTCCCTAATCTGGCCGTCTCATTCGCTGTAATCCTGGGAGGCGGACGGACGACCAACGCCGTACGCCTCAAGAACATCCTCTAACACGACGACGCCGAGCAAGTGCCGTACATTTGCTCGGCTCACGACGGGCAATACGTGAACCTTCGCCGCTCCCATCCTCTCCAACGCGAGATTTAAGGTGTGATCCGGGTGAACGTGAGGGAAGTCTTTCGCGTCCGCTTTTGCGCCGAGAATCTCTTCGAGCGTCGCAGCCGAATCCCCGTTCGATGCGCGCATGACTTGAGCGATCCGAATTCGGCCGTGATTGGAACGAGATTCGGCAGTCGGGAGATGTACACCATCCTGATCGGCCAAAGCCTCGTAGATCGGAATTCGCTGAAACCGCTGGGAGATAAAGAACGCGATCAAATTCGAAATCATCAGTGGGACGATGATCGTGTAGTCCCGCGTCATTTCGAAGATCATGATCACTGAAGTGAGCGGCGTACGGACAATTCCCGCAAACGCGGCACCCATGCCGACCAGAGCGTATGCGCCCGGGCCGGCCGTATAGTTGGGTAGAAAGTAGTGGGCGATACTCCCGACGGCGCCGCCCATCATCGCGCCGATGAACAGGCTAGGCCCAAAAATGCCCCCGGCATTCCCGGAAGAATAACAGACTGCCGTCGCCACGATCTTCAAGATCGCCAGCAAGACTACGACCTGAAGGACCATGTCACCGTTGAGGACCTTCTCGACATAGTTGTAACCGACCCCCATCACCTCGGGAACGAAATAGCCGATCAAGCCCACGGAGAGCCCGCCAATCGCCGGTTGCAGCCAAACGCTCCATTTAGGCAGCCGCATGAACCATTGCCGCAGCCCCAGCAGCAGTTTCACAAAGCAAACAGAGCCCAGCCCGCCGACGACACCAAGTACCGCGTAAATTCCGAATTCTGACGGATGGACAAGGCGATAGCCCGAGACATGAAATAGAGGATCGTCCCCCAGCACCAAGTGCAGCACCATCCAGGCCGTGGCCGAACTCAGTACGGTTGTACCTAGCACTGACGCGTGCAAATCCCCCATGACTTCTTCCAGAGAGAAGAGCACGCCGGCAATTGGCGTGTTGAACGCTGCGGCCAACGCAGCGGAACAGCCCACGGGAACTAGAGCCTTCACTCGCTCCTGACTAAGTCCCAGCTTGCGTGCGATTACCGATGCCAGACCTGCGCCAATGTGTGCCGACGGACCTTCGCGCCCAAGGGCGATGCCGCTTGCCAGCGATGCCGAGCAACAGACGAACTTCCCGACGACAGTGCGAAATGAGATTCGACCTTCATTCACAAATAGCGCGAACTTGGTTTGTGGAATACCGCTGCCGCGGGCGAGAGGAAAGTATCGCCAAAGTAGATATCCGGTGACCAGCGAGCCGAGGGTGGGCACCAGGATGCGATGCCAACCCGCTCCGCCGGGAGGATACATCCGTGCGGCCAGGCGTCCGGTAAGAAGGATGAACGCCACGATCACCAAACCGACAAGCGCACCGATTACAAGACTCAAGACAATGGCAAGCTGATTCTCGTTCTGCCGGAGCCCTTCCAGGAGTCTCTTGAATTTGGAAGCAAAACCTGATTGGGGGTGAGTATCCATCTCCTCGGGTTGGCGGGCGAACGGTCGGCGGACGGGACGGAATCCCTGCCTGATACTATTATCGCGACCAACGCGGCCGAGGCCACCTTTTTTCTCAACCAAATTGCCGATCGCGCGGACATGACTACAGTCTGGACTGTATGGGCTCAAAGTGAGCGGAAAGATAAACTATCGTTAATGTCAGCCTCAAAGCCGAATGGTCCAGCAAAGGCGGACAGGTTCCTGAAGGAATTCATACAACGCCTCGACCTGGGGGAGTTTGACGGGAAGCTTCATGAGGTACTGAAGGATCTCACCCATGAAGAACTAATGAAGGTAGCTGAATATCTCGCAACACGCCACCATTAGTAGTTCCCGCCCGTGACGGCAACGTTCACAATCTCGGAATAACCTAGGCAGTCTTGCGGATTACCAAATCGAAGAGTTTTCGCATTCCATTGGACGCGTGCAATCATGCTTGCTCGAAGAGTTCTGCTCCCAGTGTCTTTCGCTGTGGTCGCCTACAGTAGCGCGCGGTTTGTGAAATCTTTGTGAATCCGAAGCCTGGAGACCAGCGGAGGCATCTCACAAGGGTCTTCATCTCAAAGCCCTTAGGGACTTATGAAAAACCTTTGTTATGCCCTGTTCGCACTAGCCGCGTCTACGTTTGTTTTGCCGGTGTTCGGCGCGTCCGGATCCGCGTTTGTAGCCGATCTTGGCCGGGACTGGAGTAGTACAGTTAACGGAAACAACGGCTGGAAATACAACGCGGGAAATGTACTGCTGACCTTTCAACAGAATTGGCTCGGATTCCCCGCCTGGGCGACCGGTCAAGTAGCCCCTAATCTTGCTCCGGGAATCTTTAAGCTCGACTCCAGTAGTGTCGTCAACGGCATACTAGACTTCCAACCAAACGATGTCGGCATTCTTTCGGGCGACCCGCAGAACTCGAGCAACGCTGGTGTCGCGAACATAACCTGGACTAGTTCCGTCGCAGGCACCATCGAAATTCGAGGGCGCGCCTGGAATGCTGAAATCCTGGCAGCGCGCGACAATCAGTACATCCTCAAGCTTAACGGTGTCGTTCTGACTAGCGGCACAATCAATCATCTGGTGGATACACGGGAGCACCCTGTCGTGATTGCGCAGAATGCCACGGTTCATGTAGGGGATGTGGTCGAAATCGACTTCATGAAACCCGCCACCCAGGATCGAGGCTCGTTCGCGGGGCTCTCGCTTTCCATTATGCAAGCACAGCAGACGAAAATCCTGCCTCAATTCGCTTTTGGCGGCGGCTGGCAGACTACGCTCTATTTCACCGCGAGCACCGATGCAGACGCGACCTTCGCGGTTAACTTCAATTCCGATACCGGCAGTCCTCTCAATGTCCCGGCGTTCGGCGGAACATTCGCCCAGGTCAGCATCCCGGCCGGTGGCGTAGCGGTACTGGAAACTCCGAATAGCGGCCCGCTTTCGCAGGGATACGCTCTGGTCAATTTACCGGCCGGTGTTGGCGGGTACGCCGTTTTCAGGCAGACGGTGACGGGCCGTCCGGATCAAGAGGCGTCTATGACTCTGGCGTCGGCAGATCGATCCGCGACACTCATTTGGGACGAAACACTGTCCACAACGGCTGTCGTGATCGTGAATCTATCGTCGAATCCAAACCAGGTGACGTTGACCGCTCGTGGAACGGACGGAAGCGTGATCGGAACTTCGCAAATCATTATCGAGCCAGACGGAAAGCTGGTCGCAACTCTGTCTAGTTTTCCCGGACTATCGGGTGTCGTGGGCCAGCGCGGCGTGGTCGATTTCTCCGGCGCTTCAGGACCAATCGCGGTAACCGCAATCAGGTTCGGAGGATCGGCGTTTACTGGTATTCCGTTGAATTGAGACTCTGTTTGGCCCTAGTCTCGTGATTGCTGGTGACTATGCGAATCCTTGCTATCTCAGGAAGCCTCAGACGAATCTCATCAAGCACAACGCTCCTCCGGGCCGTCGGCGTCTTAGCGCCCACGGGGGTGGAGGTCATTCTGTACGAGGATCTGGCGGACCTACCCGCGTTCAATCCTGACCTGGAAGGGGCCGAACCGTCTTCCGTGCTGGCTTTTCGCGCACAACTCAATTGTGCAGACGGGGTGTTCATAAGCAGCCCCGAATATGCTCACGGTGTACCAGGATCGCTTAAGAATGCGCTGGATTGGATCGTCGGAAGCGGCGAACTCGTCGACAAACCCGTGGCTATCCTCAACGCATCGCCGATGGCAACATACGCTCAAGCGTCGCTGACGGAAACGATCACCGTGATGTCCGCGCGGGTGATAACTGAGGCGTCGCTGACAATTCCCATTCAAGGTAGACATCTCGACGAGAATGGCATCATCGCCGATCCTCGTCTTTCGCACCTCGTGGTAACAGCCATCAAGGAGCTCATAACCGCGATTGAGACTTCAAGTCCAGGCGCTCATGCTTTTGCCGAGAGCACGGAATAACCTGACCCTCCCGTGGGATTCAGTAGCCGGACGGTTCCCCGTCTCAAGAGAGGAAATATTTCGTGCTTACTCGTAGAGCTTTGCTTTCGCTGTCTTTCGTCGTGGTCTGGGCCGCTTCTGGGGCGGATTCCAAGTCAGATCCGGTCAATCACAATCGGAGCGGGATCGCCATTCAGGGATACGATCCGGTTGCCTACTTTACCGACTCTAAGCCTGTGAAAGGAGATTCGAAGTTCAGTTACACCTGGCGTGGAGGTGTGTGGCAGTTCGCCACTGCTCAGCATAGGGATCTCTTCGCCCAGAACCCCGAACAATACGCACCACAGTACGGTGGATATTGTGCCTACGGCGTGGGCGAAAACCATACCGTCGACATCGATCCCGAGGCCTGGAAGATCATTGACGGGAAACTCTATCTGAACTACAGCAAAGATGTTCAGCAGAAGTTCTTGAAGGAACCTGCCGTGCGCATCCAACGTGCGGACCAGAACTGGCCCGGCCTGCATAAGTAATCTGGTCCGAACCATGCCGCCCTGGGTTCTGGCCCAGGGCGGCGCTGAGACGCATCTCCAGATAACCATTGGGCAACTGCGATGTGCGGGCACGAACGCTTGCAGCTAATGCTAGCTACTTGGAATGGATAATTCCTTGTTATCCGACCCGATGCCTTGGCTCTGTTTTGGACGTCTGACTCGCCCCCGACGAGCCTCTTCGAGCTACGCCGTGTTGTGACAGCAGTCTGCGGGTCGTCACAAGACTTGGCTTGTGGACTCGGTGACCTCGAAGGGATCGACTTCTTTCGAATAGACCCAAAAGGTGTTATCGACTGCTTCAGAGCCAACCGGCTCGACGCCAAGGTCTTCAAGCGTTTTCAAAAGATCCTTCGCTACTCGTGGCTAGGTCGGTGCGTTGGAAGGTCGTCACGTGGCCGCGTCAGTCGTTATGCCTTCACCAGAGGGCGCGAATCTAACCAACGTACGTCGCTGCTCGCCTCCCGGCGCTTTAGGTCTGCATAGATCTGATCCAGGTTGTAGCCGTGCTCCGCCGCGTAAGAGTCCCGCACCGCGTAAACCTCTTGGAGCACTTCGTCTTCCCATGATTTCTGATCAGATAAGCTCTTCCGGCGTACAGATGGTCGTTTAGGTGTAGCCATAGTTCGCAAGAATCCTCCTCCACCTCCCGGCGAATGCGAACGTTCGCGATATGCCGGAAGTTCCAGGTAAGTAGAAATTCACACTCTTCCACGCCGCGGCGGCGATATGCACTGCATCTGGGCCTGCCGTCCGGGACCGCATTCGGAACCACCAGCAGCCGCGCGAATTCCAGTATCCTCTCATTCAAAGGAAGGAGCGTTTGTGGCCCCTCCGGACCCGAACGCCGACCTCCTGCTTATCAGAAATCAGCTCCTGCTCCAAAGGCCTACGAGCGTTCTATCCTTCCACTTCTTTTCATTCACTTGGAGAATCTGCTTCGCTCGTCGATACAGGTATTGTCCCCCGAGAATGAAGGGTTTTGATACGGTTTTGATACGGTTCGGCACAATTCAAGAAATACCCGGTTGTAAGCTATTGAAAATGGTGGGCGCGGCAGGACTCGAACCTGCGACCTCCTGCGTGTGAAGCAGGAAACAGGCCATACTCTCCACACATTCCAAAGAACTTACCAGCCTGCAAAAGCCAAAAACGCCCGCGAAACTGCGGGTGTTTGACACTAACTTGACACTAACCGGCTCGCGGGGTGGCTCCTAGACGAGCAGCCGAATGGTTGAAAGGCACACAGGCGATGAGAGCAGCAATACACTCTTGCGTCTTCATCGCCAGCAGGTCCAAGCAGGCCGATACAGCGTCCGCCTCCAGTTGGGCTAACCACGAGCGGAAAAGAGGACGATGATGGCCGCGGCGATTCTAACGCCACGAGCCGCGGCGCTTGAGCGAATCAAAGCCCTGGTCCTCGACACTCTTCCCTCCCCTGAGAGTAAGCGGGCGTATGGCCAGGCACTCGACGATTTCTTCCGCTGGTGTGGTGCGGAAGTGGTTGACGGATTCACCAAGGCCACGGTGAACGCCTATCGAGTAGACCTCGAAGCACGGCGGCTCTCGTCTTCCACCATTAACCAGCGGCTCTGTGCCATCCGAAAGCTCGCCATACAGGCGGCTGACAACGGCTTCATGCCACCCGAGCAAGCCTCGGCGATTTCGCGGGTGAAGGGAACTAAACAAGCCGGCATCCGTACCGGCCAGTGGCTGACTCGCGAACAATCCGAACGTCTCATCTCGATGCCCAATCCGGCAACGCTGAAGGGCGCGCGAGACCGGGCCCTACTGGCCGTCTTGATCGGCTGCGGCCTGCGACGCCGGGAATCGACAACCCTTTCCGTCGAGCATATTCAGTTGCGTGACGCTCGTTGGGTGATCGTAGACCTGATCGGCAAGGGCGCGCGAGTCCGTACCGTGCCGATGCCAGGTTGGACCAAACATGCCGTCGACGCGTGGATGGCAGGGTCAGGGATTAGTAGCGGCCTGGTCTTCCGCAGCATGCACAAAAGCAGACGCGTGACCGGAAAGAGCATGACGGCACGCAGTATCTTCCAGATCGTCAACGACGCCGGCACTAGGATCGGCGTCCCCAATCTTGCTCCTCATGATCTTCGGCGCACATTTGCCAAGCTGGCGCATAAAGGCAGAGTCGCTTTAGAACAGATCCAACTGAGTCTGGGGCACGCATCCGTCACGACCACGGAACGGTACCTGGGCGTCAGACAGGATCTCACGGACGCACCGTGCGACCACCTGGGGCTGACGATTGAGGTGCCTCGATGATGCCGCCCGAGACCGCCTCGAAAAATCCAGTAGGCCGTCCTCGCGTGAGCGTCACACCGCAGCAGGTACAGCAACTGCGGAATCAAGGTGCTTCCTGGCGCCAAACCGCAAGGGCGCTGGGGATCGGTACCGCGACTGCTATGCGCCTGAGTCTATCAAGGATGATGGAGTCCCGTCCCAATATCCACGAGACGAGTCCACAATCTCTCGGGGACGGAACTTAATCCGGGAGTAGCGGGAACCAGGCGGCGGCAACGCCAGGCCCGGAAGAACGATTATATATCGCCTCCACTATTGCGGATTATCAGGCCGGTCCGGAGAACATAAAGACACGCTACGCTGCTGGGCCGGCGTCAGTCCGCCGGCATTTTAAAGAGTCCGGGAGAAAAGCAAGTCGTTGTCTGATGAGAACCGTAGTTCCGGAACGTCCGACTATAATAGGGGACTCAGGACGGGAAGGCCTTTCTGCCCTCTATACGCGCAATTGTAAAACCGGAATTACTCAAATGGGCGCGGGAGTCGATGAATCTCACCATCGAAGCTGCTGCCCAGAAGATCGGTGTGTCCAGCAATAAGCTTCTGGAGTGGGAGGCAGGCAGCGCTCCGACAATACCCCAGTTACGGAAGGTAGCCGAGGTCTATAAGCGGCCGTTGGCTGTTTTCTTCTTAGCCGAACCTCCGAAGAAATTCGACGCGCTTCGGGACCACCGGCGCATACCGGCGTCCGCAAAGCCTACCCAATCGCCGGAATTGAGTCTAGCGGTCAGGCTGGCCCGCTCTCAGCGTGAAGTCCTGCTGGAAGTCGCGGAAGATTCGAAGATCGAGCTACCAGAGATCGATGCGGACTTCCGCGGTTTGCGAAATTCCGCGGAAGCCTTCGCTGAAGCGGCCAGAAAGCTCCTCAACGTTTCTCTAGACGCCCAATACTCCTGGCGGCAAACCTACGAGGCGCTCAACAACTGGGTCCGAGCCCTAGAGAACGTTGGGGTTCTTGTTTTCCAAACAGGGGACATTGAGTTAAGCGAAGCGCGCGGCTTCGCAATCTACGAAAAACAGTTGCCCGTCGTCGTGGCTAACGCCAAAGACTCTCCGCGCGGACGCGTCTTCACTTTGTTGCATGAGTTGGCTCACATCCTCTTGAGGCAGAGTCCACTTTGCGATCTTCACGAAGACCGCTCCCCTTCCACGGACGATGTAGAGGTCTTCTGCAATGAAGTCGCCGGTAACATTCTCGTTCCAGCGTCCGCTCTCGAACGTGAGTTGAATACGCTTGGATTCAGTTCGGCGAGGCCTGCCGAATCGGAGATTGAAAATCTTTCTAGACGGTTCTCGGTAAGCAGGGAAGTTATCGTTCGGCGTCTCCTTACAACCGGGCGCGTGTCGCTCAATTTCTACCAATCCAAGCGGGACCACTACATGGGAGCCCATCGGCAGGAGTCCAAACGGGAAGGCGGATTCGCGCCGCCCTACACGCTGCGCGTTCGGGATCTCGGGAAACTCTACGTCCGCACCATGGTGAGCGCGTATCATCAGGAGGCCATTACCTCGGCAGATCTTTCGAACTACCTTGGCCTGAAGATCAAGCACCTTCCGAAGGTGGAACAACTCGTGTCCAAGGGTGCTGATTGAAGATGGCCTATTGTATCGACACGAGCGCCATCCTTGACGGCTGGGTACGCTACTATCCGCGCGATGTTTTCCCAACGCTATGGGACAACCTTGAGAACATGATTGCCGGAGGTCGGTTGGTAGCCCCGGACGAAGTTCTGAAAGAACTTTCCAAGAACGATGACGACCTTCATAGCTGGGCGCGGTTGCAAGATGGGCTCTTTTGCCCACTAGAGGCCGACATTCAAATCGCCACAGCTGAGATCCTTGGAGCCTTCCCCAAACTGGTAAACAACGAGCGGAATCGTAGCATTGCCGATCCTTTCGTCATCGCCGTGGCCAAGGTTCGCGGGCTGTCGGTTGTGACAGGCGAGAAGCGCAAGGGCAATCCGGCGCGGCCTAAGATCCCGGATGTGTGTGATGCCTACGGAATCAAATCCCTGACACTGTTGGAACTCATGAAGAGCGAAGGATGGAAATTCCGGTAACAGCCTAAAACGGTATCCTGTCAGAGCTGGTAAATCGCTTGAGGCGATCTACTCTTTGGGGCTGACATTCGGATGATCATCGACGCCGACCCGAGGCCACAAGCTTCCAACGACACTCGCCAGGCGTTGACCGTCGCCTTACCGAAGGCGGGACGGGGCTCCTGCCGGAACCAGGCGACAAATTCATCGAGCGGCATGTTGTACACCCGTTTCGTGATCGGCAAGGTTACGCTATCGAGCACGAGCGTCTTCAGTGTTTCCCATCCCGCAATCTTTTGCAGCGCGATCAACTCATCCATGAAAGGTCCTTTTAATGGGCCTTATCGGAAGCTACCGTGCCGAAAGGCATTTCAAACACTTTCAGCACGCCTCCACCCATTTCAGTCGCCAGAGATAACTCCACGACTGAGCATGCCGGGCCGAAAGGAAATCCTTTCGGCAAATCCCAAGACCCTGGCCTTGTGACAGCGTGCGGGATGTTGGCCCAGCGTGGTGGGTGCTAGACAATAACGAGCATTGTCGCTAGCTACTTCCAGGAACGCCGTTCACGGAAGTAAACGGGAAAGATCACTCCTGCGGATAGGGCCTTTACGTCCAAGCGCGGCTCGACTTGGCCAACGCCATACTTCGTAGGCAGAGGCTACCAGGTGACAGCTTCCTGAAAGCGCTCAAGTCTGCTTTTAAGGCATCACTTTTTGACTTCTTCGATAGCGCGTTCGATCATCTCGTCCCGCCCAGCGGCGATGCCCGCGCGAGTGCGCGAAACCCGAATGGTGGGCTGAATCCCGACGCCGTGATGCTGCGAGCCATCGTGTTTCAGCACCTTCATCCCGGTCCACGTAATTGTGTAGCCGCCGGGAACGGGAAAAGGGTTCACGTTACCGTTGGTGCCGGCGGTCGGCTCGCCGACAATTTCGGCCAGCTTGTAATTCTCCACGATGGCCATACAGGTCTCGGCGTAGCTGATCGCGCGTCCGTCCGTAATGAACGCGCGCTTAGCAGTCAAGAATGGAGCCTTGGGCTGGATGAACCAACCGCCGTCCCGAAAATCCGTGATCTTGTGCTCCGGTTCGGTGACAATAGGAACTAAAAACTGGGCGGTCCGAACTGGCTTATCTATGAGGTGGCTGAAAAACTCCACTGGATTCTGGATTCCCCTAGGATATCCGCGCATGTCAAAGACGATGCCTTTCGCCTTGGCCAGCGACGGTAGGGCAGCGGCGTAGTCGGCGTCTGTAATGCGGTCTAGATCGAGATAGAAGATGCCGGGCTCCAGTTCGCTGACCTTGTCGGGACGTGGTTCCTGCACCTGGCGAAACGCCTGGTCGTAACGAATCGTTACGGGTTTGAGCGTATCGGGCGCGGCGGCTGGTTCCACCTCAAGTTGAGCAGTGGCACCGCGTGGACGTGCCAGTAGTTCCCCTAGCGCTCGGTACCGTATGAACTGTGGCGTGGCTCCAGAATCGAGAGATTCGATTTCGCCGATGGCTTCGAGCGCGGGCTTTCCGTCGATTGAAACAAGCGCATCGCCAGAACTAATTCCGCCTACGCCGTTGGTCGCGAGAACGACGATCCGCCCTTCCGCCCACGTCCAGATAATCGGCTGATTGAACGTGGCGGCGACTGGAGTTACATTGCCGTGGCCGTCGTGTAGCGCCGCAACCATCTTCCGCAGAGTGACGCCAAATTCATCCGCGTCCTTATTTTCGGCGGCGGCGCTGAGCGCCACTGGCAGTTGCATCGCCCAATCAGTCTTTACGACGTCGAAGTATGGATAGAAGTGCTCCATCACATTCCACGCAACAATGACCGCCGCCAACCGTGTGGTGCGATCATCGCCGGAACCACTGGGTTTGGCCGGAATGGGCGCTTGTATCGGCGGTCCAGCCACGTCGCGGTAAAGCGCCATCGGCATGAGAAGTGAAACTCCACCCGGAAGGTCACGGCGAAGAAGCCGTAATGCCTGCGGCGCGGGTTCGATCACACGGACGCTGTGATAAACACTCTGTGCGCTCAAGCTGACTCCTTCGTGCCGCCACGAGATGATGTTCGGTCCGGGTTTTAGATTCAGCACGGGAAATGGAGTCCCGGTTAGAAACATCCGCGCGGTGGGAGCGACCTCAGCGAAAGCAGATTGTAGTTTGGCCGCCAATTCAGCGGGCGTTTGCGCAGGCTCCACGGCACGGATTCCGTCTTCAGCCAAATGGTTCCAGTCCGCAGCCGCTGCTTCATCGCTCGGATAGAAGTAGTGGATGTACCCAAAAGCACGGGCTAGTGCTTCCAGATTCTGAAGACCCCGCAAAGTCAGCGGCTTGGCTGGCTCTACCGGATCGGCATCGCCAATGATTTCAAACGACGCATCATCGATCCAGGCTTCTCCCGCTCCTGGCAGTAACAAACCGAGAAAGATATTCCGTGCATCGCGGTCAACTTCGCCGCTAATCTCATAGACGTTCCAATTCTCCGATGTGATCGGCCGGTCGCCCATGTTATCAAAGAAGCCCACTCTGCCATTCAAACGATCCACCCGAAGCCAGAGTTGCGCGCGGGTCCCTGCCTTGTTGCGTACTTCGGCGCGATAGCGAAACTTCTTGCCCCGGTATGGAGCGGCATCGAAAGATTGCAACAGAACACCTTGAGCGGTGCTAGTTAAGTCGGCGCACTGTTTTCCAGTGTGACAAGATTCTTGGACAAGCCTTGTTGGAGAAGCAGGAATGGTGTTCATCCAGCCGATCGGTACATCTCCGAGTTTGCCAACCTCGAATCCGGGATTCACGATTGGATTGGGCGGCGGACCTTGAGCGAACGCCAGCGCAAGCGGCAATAAATACAAGAGAACGCGTGATCTTGGAATCATGTTTTGCCTCATTCTATTCGAAGCAGATGCCGAATCGAACCCCTTTGTCTTAGCAGATTAAGAAGTGCCGCTTGCCCAGTTCATCGGGCGATCATGCAATACCCGACGTTATCACTTGCATTCCCGTGGAGTGAATTCCCTGGAGGGATTCAGTCTGCCGGAGTTCCGATAATCCGGCCTTGGGTCAACGCGGCCGAAAGTCGGCAAGCCCAGGCCCACATGGGTACAAGCTGGGTACCGAGCGCTGAACTCCCCAAAGATCCGCTTGTGCGATCCGACGACCCCAGAGCCCTTGGATGGGCCCAACCGGCGGCACACGGTTCGAGCAGATGGGGAGCAATGCAACTTCACTCCTTGATTGGCTGTGAGTTACGGCTCTTTGAATGTTATGTTCCCAATATGCCACTTTTGTCCTGCACTCCGAAAGAGGCTTCTACGTCATTTATTCAACCAATCATGCGAACGTATTTTGTCCTGGCAGTGGCAACAGCCGCCCTTCACGCCGCCGATATCAAGGGTACCGTCGTAGAGAACCAGACCGGTCATCCGGTGGCGCGCGCCGCTGTCACGTTAGAGTCCGTTCCAGGCGCTTCGGGGCTTCGGCGATCCGCTCGCACTAATATAAATGGCTTCTTTGAGTTCCCGACGCTTCCCGCCGGTGTTTATCTGATCACTGCGGCACGGACTGGCTTTGCCGCCGTTCAGTACGGACAAAAGCAGTGGAAATCCGCCGGAATGCCTGTGACTGTTACCGAAAACGATGCAGCCGTCCTCAACATCCGGCTTCCCCGCTATGGAGCCATCGCCGGAACGGTCTTGGACGAGAACGACGTCGGCTTGCCGGATCACGACGTGATCGCTTACCGCAATACCCAACCGCCGCGGCCGGTTGCCCGTGCGAAATCGGATGACCGCGGCATGTTTCGAATCTCTGGCCTGGAGCCCGGCAGCTATCTGGTTCGAACTGCGGGCAAACAGTACGAAGATATCAGCTATCTTCCAACGTTCGGGAAGGAATCCGAGGGGGTGAGCCAAGCATTTCCGGTGCAGGTGGAGATGGATCAGCAAGTGGATCGGGCGGACGTTCGGCCTGTTACCGGCCGGTTATTCATGCTTACGGTGGAGGCGGTCACGGTCCCTCCGAATCCATCGGAGCCGCTCCCTGTGACGATGACGCTGGCCTCGGAGCTTGGAAGAGAAATGGTACAAGGCAACGTTCACCGTTTTGGTCCGATGCCGGCGGGAGAATATGAAGTGTTTTCCCAGGCCCCCCTCGACCAGCGCCCCGGATTTCAGGGCGACTACCGGAAGGTTAACCTGAACCAGGACACTACGATCAAGTTCGTGCTGCATGAGGAAGTGGACGTTCTGTTCACGTTTGAGGGCACTTCGGTCCAGACCGGCAATCCGGGTTCGATCCAAATGTTGGCGAGGCGAAAGGACCTGGCAGGCCCCGGAACCGAGCAGGTACTGAAACTGGAGAACAATCGGGCCCATCTCTCGGCAGGACCGTGGCAACTCGCGCTTGTGCCGAACCCCACGTTCTATGCATCAGGCTTCTCGGGTCAGAGAATCCAACAATCCGGCAACGGCCGCGCAGATGGCTGGAACGACTTTACTGGTGGAGTTGGCGTCCGGTTCGCTCTGTCGGGCAACCCTGGTGCGATACACGGCACTGTCAAATCCGGTGCGGATCCGGTTATTGGCGCACCGGTATTTCTGGAATCAGAAGATCTGGAGCCGGCACGACGTGTTTCACAGACGTTGATAACCCGCACGGATGTGCATGGACAATACCGCTTCAGCGGACTGGCGCCCGGCAATTATCGCGTGTTGAGTTCATTCGAATACCTCACCGTTGATTCCACGGCGATGGTGCAGCCTGCTGCTAAGTCAGTGGTCGTGGAAAATACGCACGATTCACAGCAGGATCTTGATTTGTTCGTCCTCCCTTAAGCGTCGTTCGCCACCTCGAAGAGCAAACCGGACGCCTTGCCAACCAGCCGAGAGCCACGCGTACATTTCAATTCCCCAAGTCCTGGTTCTATAGCATACGAACGCCGACGAAGCATGGGACAAGTCACTCCCCTCGTCTAGCACGGCAACGACATGATTGTGTAAACGGAAGAATGGATGGTGTTGGTTCTGATTCAGGACAAGGTGTGTGCCGAAATGGCCGCTGACATGGGTCTATCGATGCAACTGATTCTAAGCCCAGAGTATGTCCACTGACAGCATGTGCAGGAACCACACGGTTTTCGGCCACCCGCAAAAATGATAAGGATTCTCGGCTCCGGCCTCACTTTCGGCTGTCCAGACGCGATGTTGTCGGCACGCAGATCGACGCATTTTCAGCTCCGACTGGATTGTTCGTTGTGGTCGTTTGCTTTTGAGACACAGTCTTGGTTGAGGCGGGGGTTGTGTTAGCATCGATGAAACGAAAGAGGGATGACGAATGGGCTGTTCCCGATTCGGCTTACTACTCCTACCGCTTTTGTCTTGTGCGATTGCGGCCGCGCAAGGGAATAGCGCGGCCAAATATACCATCGCTATCAAGAGCTACGCACCGTACAACACGGACATTTTTGTAGCTCCGCGAGACGGCAGTAACCCGCGTCCGCTGGTGCCCAACTCCGCCCTGGATTACAATGCAACGTTTTCTCGGGATGGACGATGGATCGTCTTCACGTCACATCGCGCCGGCTCCGCGGACATATATCGGGTACATCCGGACGGATCGCAGTTGGAGCGGCTGACAGACGATCCCGCCTTTGATGACCAGGGCGCGCTCTCGCCCGACGGGAAGACCCTTGCATTCGTGTCGAGCCGGAGCGGGCAGGCGGACATCTGGGTCCTCGATCTTGCGACGCATAAATTGCGCAACATTACCAATCATCCGGCCGGAGATTTCAGGCCCGCCTGGTCTCCGGACGGACAATGGATTGCCTTCTCTTCGGATCGGGATCCGCGGATCAAGGCCTGTCCGGCCACGACCGCGCCCGGTCCTGCGCCCTTTGTTACCCCGCAATTCACCCGCATTTACATTGTGCATCCCGATGGCTCGGGCCTGCGCGGAATCACCGATTCCTCCGAGTTGACGGGAACCCCACATTGGTCGCCGGATGCATCGCGCCTCATTTTCTACACCGCTGCTCTGGACCAGGTCTGCAAAGGCGGCTTGATTTTCGGCAACGGCTTGAGCCAGATCGTCTCAGTGGATTGGAAGACGGGCGAGCGAAAGACAATTACGGACGGCGGGGGGCTGAAAGTCTTTCCACGCTACGTGGATTCGAACGAGATCGCTTACCAGACCAGCACCGGCCTCACCTTCACCGGCGGGGTTAAACTCGCGGGCGACTTCGAAGCGCCGGATTGGTCGCCCGACGGTCGCAGCATGATCTTTCATCGCGAGGTGGAGGTGGGCGCGGAGCGCGACTATACGGTCCGAGCCTGGCCGGGCATGAACCCGTCGTTCGCTTTGCGGCGTTTCCCCTATCCTGCTTCCTTTTCTCCCAGCGGAGACCGGATGGTCTACCAGCAGGGCACCCTTAATGGAGCGTCCCGTAGCGGCTCGATCGTTGTGGCACGTCCGGACGGTTCCGATCATCGGGTGATATTTGAGGGTCCGGCGACCGATGACATGATGTTGCCGATGTGGTCTCCGGTGGGCGACGTCATCCTGTTTACCTTGGGAGGGCTTTATCAGAGGGAGACGATCAAGCCGGCGCAATTAATGAGCATTCGTCCCGATGGGTCCAGTATGACTGCCATCACAGCGGCCGATGAGAATAGCGGATCGCCGAGTTGGTCGCCTGATGGCAAACAGGTGGCCTATCGTGTGACGAACGGTCCGGTGCGGGGTCTACACATTCTGGACCTTGCGAGTCGCAAAAGCCGGAAGCTGGAAACCGGATCGGAATACGATGTATTCCCCGATTGGTCGCCCCGCGGCGACTGGATCGCTTTCACCAGTAAGCGGGACGGCGATTATGAGATCTACAGGATTCGGCCGGATGGATCCAGCCTGCAACGTCTGACTCATGCGCAAGGCAAGAATGCTCATTCCAGTTTCTCTCCCGATGGGGAATGGATCGCCTTCTCGACGGGGCGGCAGGGATTCAAGGATGAAGCGATCCACTTGCTGTTGGCTTCTCCCGCCGGTCTGACGTTCCAGCCATATGGAGAGATCGCCGTCATGCGTGCGGACGGCTCGAACGTTCATCTGCTGACAGACAACTCGACCGAAGAGGGTGCACCCTCTTGGATTCCGATGCGTAAACGGTGAGCTGACGGTAGTTCTAAAACGCACTATTTCGCCGATTGGCCAATGGTTTGTGCAGCCTTGCCGAAAGGACACCTGTTACGAAAGCGCTGCTAGGGATGCTTGATTTCGGCGCGGATGCGGTCGACGGCCGCCCCTAGCTCATCGAAGATCCGGCTCTTGGCCGGCTCATGTTTGCGCAGAGCTTCCAACTGGGGCAGCTCCATGTGGGTAAGCATGTCCGCGGTCTGCAGTTGCTTCCAGAGCTTGGAGTTAACCGTCGGATCGTCTTCGGCGATAGCATCCATGGCCCGGTCGATTCCGGACTCTTCGAACACGTTCATGGCTGCCGGGTTTTCCAGGATGGTGGCCAGCTTGCGGACCTGCTCGGCCTTCGGCAGTTTCTTCTCGGAAACCCAGGCGCAGAATTTTTCTTCGAGCGCCGGGCCGTCCACCACCCTGGTAGCCTTCTCACTTCCGGCTTTGCTGGGTTTGCACGTCTTGTACAGTTCCTCAAACCAACTCCAGTAACGATCGGGGTTGTCGATCTTGGCCGCGGTGCTTCTTCCACCGAGGATCTCCGTCTCCTCCCGCAGAAGCTGTGCCAGAACCGCACGCTTTTGACACGGGCCCTTTCCCGGATCGCCGACCTCTATGTAAGTCATTGCCAAGAGAAAAAACAGTTCTCCAGACGCGCTGCGAAGGAGCGTGTAGAAAGGTTCAGTTTGAGATTACCACCCACTTTCCGGGCTGATCGCAGAAGATTCACTCTTGGCGCTTGGCCACAAGCTCTCCTTCCAGGAGATCGCGGGAGGAAGTCAAAGAGTAAATCAGCCTGAGCGTCGAACCGCCGCTGGTTCTCGCTTTTACTTCCAACTTGGAACCAACGAACTTCGCAGAAGTCTTGAAGTGCTCCGAGCTACCCAGCCAAGGCGAGTCTTTTTGATCGTTTCCGTCCAGATTGAGGGTATGTTTTTCGAAGGATATTTTTCCCAGGTAACCGCTCTTCCTAACAATCGTGATGCGGTCACACCTAAGCTGCTCGATGGAAATGTGAACCTGCCCATCTTCCCCCTGAATCATGTAATTTCCTGAAAGATTCGGGCACTTAGGGCTGCCCGCGGCGTCTCGCGTCAGCGAGGTCACAATAGCGACCAAAATGATCCATTGCTGTCGGTTCGGCACGGATTAAGCTCCTCTGGCTATAAGTTTAGTCTTAGCTAGTCGCGCAAGGGTCGACTTCAAACACCACCACCCCTTGGCCGTAAAGTCGGCATCACATAGTAAGAAGTTGCCCTCGGCCGCCCCGTGTCAAAAGCGTGTGGTTTTCGCACGGATTCTGCCGGGCGAAAGAGGACTGTTGAATCCGTCGATTACTCGATGTGTGTAAGTGGCCATTTCGACACACCGGGCTTTCAGGCTTGCCGATACCCGTTGAGTGGTAGTCTCTCACGCAGGCCGGAGTTCCGTCCTGGTGCGATCTTCCCAACCTTCCGCGGATTTGACGAAGCGCTTCACTTGAGCGCCGAAAGCACGTTGTCGAGTGACCAGAGCTCGTTGCGGGCGTTCGTCACGCCGTAGGCAAGACTCGAGCCGCTCGGGCTGACGTCCATATTCAGCATGGATTCTGTCTCGATTCCTGTGAATTCAGGAGTGCCGCCCTCGGCCGGAATACGCATGACCCGCCGATCCTCTTGATGTTCAAAGAGAATCGTCCGGCCATCACGGGTCCAGGCCAGATGGGTGAAACTCATATTGAAGTCCGCCGTGTAAAGTTCGCGGAGATTACTGCCATCGACACCGATGGTGCCCAGGATTTTCTTTTTGGCTTGCGGGTCGGTGCTCCAGAAGGCAAAACTGCGGCCGTCGGGGCTCAGTCGGTGCGACAAGCGTCCTCCAGTTGGGACGGACAGCACCATACGATCCTTGCCGGTAGCGAGATCGTGAGCCACGATGCCCCTGCGAAAGACGTAGAGGGTCTTGTCGTCCCGAGAGAGCCACATCGGTGCTCCGGTGTTAATAAGCTGGCCGTCGAGGACTTTTGTGAACTCGCCGCTGGCAAGATCGACACGATAGCCGCCGAGCGGCTCGCCGTTGCGCGCCAGTCCAACTAACAGGCTCTTGCTATCGTGGAACCACTCGGGTGCTTCGCGGACGTGGTCGCCCAGAGTGGTTGGAAATGTCCTCTCGTCTCCGGTTTCGACGGAATGAACTACGAGGTCGAAGGTGCCCGGCATCTTGTCGCCCGCCCATTCGACGCCGGGATGACGTCTCTTAAAGGCGATGAACTTTCCGTCCGGCGACCACGCGGGACGGATGCCCACCAAACTTTCCTGTTTGCGTCCAGGAATTCTCCGGCCGGCAGAATCGATATCCGTGATGAATATCTGCTCCCCTGGCTGCGACAAAACGTAGTTCAAAGAGCCTGAAGCCGTCAAGCCGTTCAGCCACACATAGCCCGAACCCAGGTTTGAGCTGACCAGTGTGGCCGAGCCCACGGCTTTCCCGTTGTCCATGGCGATCGACCATAGGCCCGCGCTTCCCATACGGTCGCTGATGAACAGCAGGTGTTTGCCGTTGGGCGTCCACACAGGATTCCTGTTGACTCCGGCGGTTCTCACTACCTCGGTCTCACTGGTTCCATCGGAAGCGAGGACATAGATATGAACGTCCTTGGGATCGGTGGGCTCAGGGGGAACCTTGCTGGGATTGACGGCCCGAGCCTGGTATGCCATGTAGCGTCCATCCGGAGAAAGGATCGGGTCAGTTCCGTAATCCCGACGCCACTGAAGGGACTTGATCGGTTTCACTGTGCCGTCGGCCACGGAAAGCCAGACGAATTGCCAGGTTTGATCGGCCCGCATGATTTCCGCCAGTAGGGACTTCCCGTCGGCGGACCAATCGAACAGCCAGATATATCGATTCTCCGCGTTGGTTTCAAAGAGCACTCGCGATTTGGCGCCGGGCTCGTTCGCCATGATCCTTAACTGCTGTCGATATACGCTTTCGCCCGTCTCCCAGGTATACGCAATTTGCCGGCGATCGGGCGAAAGAACGGGGGAACTGGCCGACGCTAGGGAATCTTGCGAGGATCCGGTCTTGGCCAGAAGATGCTTGACCTGACCTGTGGATAGATCACGGATTGCAATGTCGCCGGAATCGATAATGGCAACCGAGTTTATGTCCTTCGACACATACCACTCTTCCCCACCGCACCAAGCGCAGGGAAGCCGTCTGACGACCGACTCGGATGACCCGCCCGGGCCGAGCCGCGCCCGCGCCATTGCGACCGCTTCCTTCTGGTCCGAGTAGTCCCGAACGACACGTTCGTAAATCTTGAGGGACTCCGCGTCACCCTCTTTCCGATAACATTCGGCCATATGGACCAGCGTCTGTGCGGCCAGGGCGCGATTCGCGCCGGCTTCCTTGAGCGCGTTCTGGTACAGGGCGATGGCGCCTTTCAGGTCGCCCTGGACGGTCTCTTTAGCGAGCGCTGCCTGCAGTAGGACGACAGCCTTCTTATCGTCGGCGGAAAGTAGAACGGCAAGCGCCAGCGCGACGAAGGATCCGATTGTGATAGTTCGTTTCATATTGCCTCCACAAGAAGCTTAGAGGGACGGGGTCTGGCGATCACCAGGAGTCAATCAGAGTTCGGTCAGGTTCTCATCGGGATTCTCGAAGCGATAGCCGAGACCGCGCATGCTCAACAGGTAACGCGGCTCGGCTGGCGTGTTCTCGAGCTTCCGGCGCAGGTTCATGATGTGGTTGTCCACGACGCGGTCTGTGATGGAAACGCCCGATCCCCAAACCTGGCCGATCAACTGATCGCGGCTGAGCAGACGGCCGCGCGCTTGGATCAGCGTGGCAAGTACTTTGAATTCGAGCGGCGTCAGATCCACGGCCAGGCCTGCGCGTTTCGTTTGGAAACGTTCGAAATCCACTTCGATGGCTCCGAAGCGGTAGAGCGCCGGATGGCCGCCCGCTGTCCGCCTGAGAACGGCCTTGATGCGGGCGCATAGCTCCAGAGGACTGAAGGGCTTGGTCACATAGTCGTCGGCGCCGATTTCCAGGCCCAGCACCTTTTCGGCCTCCTGGGCGCGCGCAGTCAGGAGAATGATGGGAGTCTTCAATCCAGCGCGGCGCAGGTCGCGAGCCACCGCGAAACCATCCTTGCGCGGCAGCATCACGTCCAACAGAATCAGGTCGAACGGGGTTTCGGTGGCGCGTCGCGAGGCGGTCTCGCCATCTCCGGCCACCTCCACCGAGTAGCCTTCGAGTGTCAGATCGTTACGCAGGCCGAGCGCAATGGCCGGCTCGTCTTCGACTACCAGGATTGTGGTCATTCTTCCTTACCCGGCAGCACGACGCGGAAGGTGCTGCCCCGGCCCGGCTCGCTTTCGAGCGTAATATCCCCGCCATGAGCACGCACCATCTGGCGCGCCAATGCGAGACCGATGCCCGTTCCTCGAATGCCGCTTGCGCGCGCCGCCGAGCCGCGCACGAACTTCTCGAAAATGCGCCGCTGTTCAGCGGCGGGGATTCCCACGCCCTGGTCACGGACGGCGATCTCAACTCGCTTCCCACGACGGGCCAGTTCCACCCAAACGGTGTCGCCATGCGGTGAGTATTTTACGGCGTTTTCAAACAGATTCCAGAATACGCAGCGCAGAATTTCGCGGTCTGCATGAACCATCGAACCGGCGCAGGTAACCACATCGAACCGGTGACCACGCGACTGCTGCCCCTCGGCGAACTCGGCGGCCGACTGGCGCAACAGCTCGGCGGCATCCACTTCCTCGAAACGCAGCTGCATCTTGCCTGCTTCCAGACTGCCGAAGTTCAACAGGGACTCGACCAGGCGTCGCAATCGATGGCTTTCGTGGTGCAGAAGCTCGTAGTATTCCCTTCGGTCCGTTTCGCTGGCGACGCGCCCTCTCATCAGCAACTCGGAGAGCTGGCAGAGCGTCGTCAGCGGGGTGCGGAACTCGTGTGACACCGCTGAGACGAAGTCGGACTGGAGCCGCGCCACGGCCAGCTCTCGCGTCACGGTGCGACCGATAAACCAGCCGCCCGTCAGAATCAGCAGCAGAAGTACTCCAAGGCCCGCCACCAGCAGATTACGCCGGAAACGCCACGTAACATCATCCTCGACCACGTTAAACACTTGAAGTGTCCACGGCAATTGGGTGAAAGATGCCAGCCGAATGGCGGAACGGCTGCCGGCACTAGGGACATTACCCAAAACGATGCGCCCGTCGGCATTGGTGAGGACGAGCCGGACATGCCGGGCATCGAGCATTGGCTTCATCTCAGCGAGCCACCGGTTTTCGAGGTAATCGTTCCCAGCGGCAAGTCCGGCCAGAGTTGAGCCGGAGACCCGCCACAACAGCATGACGCTACCGGAAGGGGTGGTCAGGCTCTCGCGACCTCCGTGAGTCTGTTCCCGGTTTTCCCAGAGCCACGAAACTCCTTCTGCTAGCGCCGCACGCGGCTCGACTTGGCGTTCTGCTTCCGGCAGAGAACGTCTCACTTCGTCTGACAGGTATTCATATGTCGCGAAAGAAATCGGCCACTGGCCGGAGTTCAGCTCGCGATTCAGCTCGCGGGCCGCATTGAGAAGAGGCGCTTGGTTCTTCTCCTGCTCGAGGACTGCAAGAGCACCGGCGCGAGCCGCCAGGGCTGCCGGCATTCGGCCAACGGGAACAGTCCCCAGGGCGGACAGGCGCGCGTAAGTCTTCAGGGATTCTTGCGACTGCCCACTCTTGAGATAGTTGCGCGCCACGCGCACCAGGGCGGCCGCCTGGGTCTCGGGATCGCTCGAAGTGGCGAGCGCACGCAGGGCGGCGATGGCGCCGGAATAATCGCGTTTCTTGAATTCCAGATCGTCGGCGGTCGCGAACAATGCGGCCGGAGCCTCTGGGGCTTCTCCCAGGTCGGGATGGTAGAGTAGGCCGTTCTCCGGCCTTACGCGAACGGATCCCGGCTGGAACTGAACGAGGATGGCGCCGCCTGGCAAAGCAAGCTTGCTTGGTGTGTCACTGGCGATAAGTGTGCGGTCAAGATCCTGTTCGACTCCCGAAAGACGTTTTTCCAACGCGGAGACGGCCAGATCTGCCGCGGTCTCCCGCTGATCGGCAAGCCGTTGCACGAAGAGCTGCCGATCTTGCGCGAGTAGCCGCCAGGCCAGCCAGCCCAAGGTTGCCACCAGCAACAGCATGATGGCAAGGAACGCGAACTGAAGCTTGCGTGGAGCGCCCAAAATCGCACTTTATTATAGGCGATCGCCAGTCTGATATCAGTTGGAGTTGTGTCAGGAAACGGTCAGGCTTGCGCAGTCGCCCTCAGCCGCCCCCATTGGTCAGTCCTGTATTAAGCCGTATCCGGAAGTAATCCTTTTCGGACTGCCCGGCACTCGTGCCAAAAGGATTCCCTTTCGGAACGCGATGGGGACTTAACGCTTATCACCCGCCAAATGTAGTGGATCAAGGCGTGACGAAACCGTCACCAATACCTTTTGGTACCGCAAACAGCTTGATCAGGAACAGCCCGATAGGGAGCAATATCGGAAGCTCACGTCACGCGAACACTCTGCGCGGCGGGAACATCAACCACGAACCCAGAACTACATGCGAGTAGGGATTTGCCCTGTCCCAAAACGCGGCGCGTAGTCCATCGCCGTTCATTTCGCTTGAAGCGGAGCCGCGGCGTCCGGGCGGCGGGTCAGCTCATGAAACAGCCACGCTTTGGCAAGCTTCCAATCCCGTATGACAGTTTCGACCGAGATGTGCAGGACTTCAGCCGTTTCCTCCACGCTCAAGCCACCGAAGTACCGTAATTCCACGACCCTCCCCCTGCGAACGTCGAATTTGGACAAGGATGACAGCGCCTCATCCAGCGCCAGCACCTCCACGCGGCCTGATGGTTTGACGGCCCGGGCGTCATCCAGAGATACCTGCACGCAATCCCCGCCACGCTTCGCCGACCCGTGCTTGCGCGCATGATCCACCAGAATGCGGCGGATTATCTGCGCGCACAAGGCAAAGAAATGGGCCCGATGCTCGCACTGGATTCCGCGCGCGTGAATCAGCTTGAGGTACGCCTCGTGCACCAGCGTGCCGGATTCCAGCTCCTGACGGCCGCCGCGGCGGGCTAAATGCTTCCTCGCCATCCGCCGCAAATCCTCGTAAATTATAGGTACGAGATGATTAAAGGCTTCCTCGTCACCCGTGCTCCAGGCCGCCAGCAGCTCGCTGACCTCGTGGGGAGATTTAGGCATCCGTTCCAGGATAAGAAATTCCGACTGTGATGACATCTCTTGACGGCGTTTCCCGGTATTAGAGTCAGAGGCGACTAGCTAGGTCTTGGCGGTCGCAATTTCCTGGCTAGTGGGTCCGGTGATCATTTCAGCACATAAAATTGGGAGGAATCCAGTGAATATCCAAACGAACAGCCGTGCGCTGCTAGCAATGGCGCTGGCGATGGTGTTGTGCGCTGCTGCGGGAGGTTGCCGCCGGGCTCCCGACAGGTTGTACGCGAGCGCCGAAATGGGAACGAAACTGATCCAAGTCGACGTGCAGGAAGCAGGCAAGATCACGACCAAACTCATCGGCCAGACTGGGACCGTTGGGTGTATTTCCATGGCACTCTCGCCGTCAGGCGCTCTAAACAGCATGTGCGGACCCGGCTTCGGTTCCCCCGGGCCGCAGCAGCTCGCGATGATCGACCTTGCAACTGGCTCCGCCAAACCTTTCGGAACGGTTGTCAACGGCCTCACGGTCATGGCGATGAAGTTCGCCCCTGATGGGACCCTGTATGCGGTGGGTGATTCGAACCCGAGTTCGCCGACCTTCAACTCGCTCTATACGGTCGATGCAAGCACCGGAGCGTTTACACGCATCGGTTCGACAAGCGCCCCAGCGTTCTTCATGGACTTCGCGTTTGACCGCGGGGGAACGATGTACGGCGCAACGAGTCTAGCCCTGTATACCATCGACCGAAAGACGGCCGCGGCCACCAAGGTGGCCGATTTCGTGGGCGGCAGCGCCATCATGGGGCTCGCGTTCGGCTTGGAAGATAAGAAGCTATATGCCAGCGACTTCAAGACGCCGGTCTCGGATCTCTATACAGTCGATACCAGGACGGGCATCTTGACACCCGTCGCAGCATTGGGATACGCCTACTCCCACAATCTCGTGGCAGCCAAACGCTAGCGAGCTTTACCTTGGAAGCCGTGAACGCAATCTCGCGGTGCGAGTACGACTCTTTGTCCCGAAGGCACCCCGATGCGCTCCGTTACTAGCAGCGTTATAATTTTCCGGAGATAGACCACCATGAACTCGGAACGCTGGCGCCAGGTAGAGAAGATCTACCACGAGGCTCTGCAGAAGGAGCCAGGCAAGCGCGCGCGCTTTCTTGTGGAAGCGTGCCAGGGCGATGACGAGCTGCTCCGCGACGTCGAGTCCCTGCTGAGTCAGCCGAGTTCCGCGGCCCAGTTTTTGGAACGTCCGGCGTGGGAAGACGAAGCGAGCAGGCTCGGGAACTCCATCCCGGCACTGCTGAGCGCCGGCTCAAAACTCGGTGGCTATAGTATCGAAGGGACTCTCGGAAGCGGCGGCATGGGCGTTGTTTATCGAGCACGGGACAGCAAGTTGGACCGCCCTGTTGCGATCAAGGTTCTTCCGGAAAGGTTCGCCGGGGACTCCGAACGGCTCATCCGGTTTCAGCGTGAAGCGCGCATGCTGGCGGCCCTGAATCATCCCAATATCGCCGGAATACACGGACTGGAAGACTCTGAGGGCGTCCACTATCTGGTGATGGAGCTGGTTCCTGGCCAAACTCTCGCTCAGAAACTGGCCGGCGGCCAGGTGGACATGAAGGAAGGACTGCGCTATTGCGCGCAGATCGCGGAGGCGCTGGAGTACGCACACGAAAAAGCAATTGTCCACCGCGATCTGAAACCGGCCAATGTCATGGTCACACCCGAGGGCCGGGTCAAACTGCTGGACTTCGGCTTGGCCAAATCCCTTCAGTCCGCGTCTTCGACGGTGGGATCAGAAGCTGAAACCATCACTGACGAAATGACCCGGGCAGGGACCGTGTTGGGAACCGCGGCCTACATGAGCCCCGAGCAAGCCCGAGGCAAGCCCCTCGACAAGCGTACGGACATCTGGTCGTTCGGCTGCGTGCTCTATGAAGTGGTCGCCAGGCGCAAGGCATTCCGGGGGGCGACCAGTACGGAGTACCTCACTGCCATTCTGAACGACCCACCCGACTGGGAGGCTCTGCCCGCGTCCACGCCAGACGGTGTTCGGGCGGTGCTCGAGCGTTGCCTCGAAAAAGATCCTCTGCGGCGCTTGCGGGACATTGGAGAGGCACGCATCGAACTGGAAAAAGTCCTGACGGACGCCGTGACGGCCCGAACCGGAACGGCCGGGAGAGCAGTTGCGGCGGCTCCCGCCAGTCATCGCAAGATAACCGTGCCCGTGGCGGCTGGATCGGCGCTCGGCGTTCTGATTGCCGCGGGCGCCGGGCTGTTCTTCTATTTCGACCGAGCGACTTCGACGCCCCCGCGCGCCCCGCGATTCAGTATCGATCTGCGTGCCGGCGAATCGATCCCGCCCACACACTCTTCGCAAGTGGCGTTTTCTCCGGACGGAACTTTGATCGCCTACGGGGCCACGAAGACGATGGATCAGGCTGCGGCGATCTCCATGCCCGGGACCATGCCGCAGAGCCAGAGCGCAGCGATGCCCACACAAAGCTCCGGGATGAGTTCGGACGCGGGCAAAGGCTCGGGCATGGGTTCGACGATGGCGAAAAGCTCCGGTATGGGTCAAGCTCCCGGCATGAGCCAGAGTCCAGACACAAGCAGAGGCACGATGCCGTCAACCGCTTCTCCGTCTATGCCGATGCCATCGATGCCGATGCCGGCCATGTCGTCCATGATGGGCTCTCAGATCTATGTCCGGCCCATCGATCAGCAAGAGGCCAGGCCCATCGAGGGAGCGATGGGTGACGCACCCTTCTTCTCGCCCGACGGCAAATGGCTTGGATTTTGGCACGCGCCCACGCGGACGCTGCGCAAGGTCGCTTTAAGCGGTGGAGCACCAGTGAAGATCTGTGGTGCAGAGAGCGGCGTCTCCGGAGCCGCGTGGGGCCCGGATGACACCATCGTCTTCGCCTGGTTCGATCTGTTCCGTGTTTCCGCCGCAGGCGGCGATCCGAAATTGCTGCTCAAGGTCGATGAAAAAAACGGCGAGCGCTTCTACCGGCATCCTTCCTTTCTGCCCGGCGGTAAGGCCATCCTGTTCACGATCAGTACGGAAGACACCGAGTCGTATGACAACGGACGCATCGCAGTGTTATCGCTGGAGACCGGCGAAAAGAAAACCATCCTGGAAGGTGGCTCCAGCGCGCGCTATTCTCCTTCCGGCCATCTGGTGTACGCCCGCGAAGGAAAGCTAATGGCCGTGCCATTCAATCTGCGCAAGTTAGAGGTCACAGGTCCGCCCGTTCCGGTGCTGGACGGCGTTTTCATGAGCTCCAATACCGGGATGGCTGCCTTTTCGATTTCCTCCGATGGTAGTCTTGTGTACGCCGCGGGCGGAGTGGAAGGCGGCCAGCGCGTGCCGATTTGGGTGGACCGCAAAGGTGGTGCCACGCCGCTGCCTCTGCCGGTGCGCTCTTATCTGCATCCCAGGCTTTCACCTGATGAACGGCAACTGGCGATCGAGGTAGAAGGTCCCGCGCACGATTTCTATGCCTACGATTTTTCTCGTGGCGCGCTTACCAAACTCACCTTCGACGGCGCCAGCCACTGGCCAATGTGGACTCCCAAGGGGGACCGCATCACGTTCCGCTCTTGGAAAACCGGAACCATGACGATGTGGTCGATGCCCGTGGATCGCAGCAGCCCGCCCGAATTGCTGACCGACATCGGCAGCATGCAGAGTCCGGAATCTTGGTCGCCGGACGGCAAGACACTGGCCTTCACGCAAATGAACGAGCCTCAGAACGCGGTTGACGTCTACGTGCTTCCGATGGACGGCGACCGCAAGCCTCGTGCTCTGCTCAACTCGCGGTTCGCCGAGGGATCACCGAAGTTTTCACCTGACGGGAAATGGCTCGCGTACTCCTCCGACGAATCGGGCCACCCTGAGGTCTATGCGATGGCGTTTCCCGGCCCCGGCCCGACCGTTCAGATTTCGACCAACGGTGGCACGGATCCGGTGTGGCGACCCAAGGGCGGGGAGATCTACTATCGCAACGGCGACCAGATGATGGCGGTGACCATCACCGACCCCATGAAGCTCGGCGTCTCCAAGCCCAACGTGCTTTGGAAAGGTCACTATCTGGCGGGCGTCGGCTCCTCCTGCGGCATGTCCGGTCCCACTTCAGCGAACTATGACGTCACTGCCGACGGCCAGCGATTCTTGATGGTCGAGGACAAGGCGCAGGACGTCGTGGGCCGGCAATTAAACGTGATCCCGGGCTGGGCCGAGGATCTGAAGCGGTCCAGAAAGAACTAGCTAGGCCAGATTCGAGAAATGCCGCCGCTTCCTCGCCAGTTTGCCGGAGGAATGTAGATGCCGACTCCGATAAAATGACTTGGAACCGGCCGCCGCGTGAATCTTACATCTGGAGTTGGCTCAGCGCCAGAATCTCTACCGCGCTGTGGTTTCTGGAACCGACGCCCAGGAGAGCGCGCGATATCGGGCATTATCGGTAGCTACTTCCCACAAGCGCGTTTGTCGAGACTCATCTCATAGACCCAGTTGGTTCGCCCCGCCTATTGGGTTCCTCGACGATAACCACCTTGATACTGATCCGGCGGTTAAGAAGTGGATTGCACGGGCGAAGGTGAAGCGAGTATCGTCGGACGGAGCAATCAGGCAATCCTCTATTTCGTATAATTTCAAGTGCTGACAGGAGTGTCAGGGAAGAGAAGACTATGGCGAACGTTTACGTCGAAGCCCGTCCGAAGGGTCGTCCTGAAGGGTCGCCCATTCAGGATTATGTAGTCGAAGACCATGCGAACCATGAGCTCGGCACTTTCAAAACCCAGAAAGAGGCAATCGATTGGGCGAAAGCGAAAGGTCATGCTCCTCTTGTCGCTCGCGTCCGGCATCTGAATGACAAGAAACTCCCCGACCATTGGCGGTCGGCGTAAGGCCGAATCGCAAAGGGGTTTCGATGGGCCTAGGAATACAAGTCCAGAGGCCAAATCAAACGTCGCTGCGAGAATCGCTACCGATATACGTCTTATCGGGCCGCTAGAGCACCGTTTCTTGGCACATGTACGGTTTGCCCACGACCAGGCAAGTGATTGTTTCCGAGTCGCCCGTCCTTTTTGCGGCAACCGCGTAACGCGCCAGGTCGGAAAACTCACATTCCTTGGTATGCTCCAATTGAGACTTCCCATGCGAGGGCTCATGTGATACTCGGAGGTTCCTGTGGCCAGCAGTCATCGCCGCACGTTTTTGAAGGCCAGCCTCGGCCTGCCTTTTGCGCTCCGCAAACTTTCCTCGACCTCCCCGGTGGTGGACGTCGATCTCGAAGCCCGGCAAGGCTGGATGCGTGTCGCGGGCCGGAGAGCTTATCTCTACGGCTATAACGGGCAAGTCCCTGGACCGATGATCGAGGCCCGTCCCGGCGACCACGTGCGCGTGCGATTCCGTAATGGGCTTGCCGAACCCACCAACATCCACTATCACGGCCTGCACGTCTCGCCTTCGGGCAATGCCGACAACGTAATGCTGCACATCCCGGCGGGCGAGGTGCTCATCTACGAATTCGACCTTCCTGCGAACCATCGCGGCGGCACGTTCTGGTATCACCCTCACGTGCATGAATCCGTCGCGCGTCAGGTTTCGCGCGGCTTGGCCGGAGTCTTCATTGTTCGCGGTGAACTAGACCAGATCCCTGAAATCGCCTCTGCACCGGAGGCCGCGCTTGTTTTGCAGGATTTCAGCCTCAGCAGCCGCGGCGATCCGCTCGAAGCCAACATGATGGAACGAATGATGGGCCGCGAGGGCGGCCTAGTCACTGCCAACGGCCAAATCAACCCCGCCCTTCCGATTCAGCGCGATGGCTGGCTTCGGCTGCGGATCCTCAACGCATCAAGTTCGCGCTTCCACAGAATTCAACTGGAGGAGCATCCGCTGCATGTGATCGCGACTGATGGCGGAGCGCAGGCCGCACCGGAAGAACGGGATGAGATTCTGCTTCTGCCCGGTGAGCGAGTCGAGGTGATGGTTCGCGGGAATCGACCTGCCGGCCAATACCGCTTGCTCAGCCGTCCCTACAATCGCGGCGGGATGATGGGTATGGGAATGCAGATGGGCGGGAGCATGGGGAGCGGCATGATGGGCATGAGCATGATGGGACGCGCCCCAAGTGCGTCGTCCGGCCCGCAGGTTCTGGCAACCCTCAACTACCAGGGCCGGGCTGCCAAGACCTGGAACCTGCCTCAACAACTGGTCCGCATCGACCCGCTGCCGGAGCCTACCGTTTACCGCACCTTCCAACTCGGGGGCGGAATGGGGATGGGCATGATGATGGGCGGCAGGATGAACTTCACCATCAATGGACGCACCTTCGATCCGGATCGGATCGACACGCGAGCGGCGCTGAACACCGTGGAGGAATGGGAATTTGTGAACTCCTCGATGATGGATCATCCGATGCACATTCACACAAATCCGTTTCAGGTCGTGGATCCTGGCGGAGGAGCGGCCCGCTCCTGGAAGGATATGGTTCTGGTCCGCGCCGGCGACCGGGTCCGCGTGAGAGCCGCGTTTCGGGATTTTACAGGAACGGTGATGTATCACTGCCACATCCTCGATCACGAAGACTTGGGGATGATGGGCCAGCTGGAAATCACGTGATCGGATTACGGCAGGTAGTGCACCTAACCCTGCGAATGCTCAAGAATGGTTAATCGGCAAACCGGGTAAGTTGTCACCCCCCTGGGGACCGCGCGGAAACCTTCCGTTAATGCCCGTTAACGGGATGCGTCGACATCACTTTCCGGTTTGGGTGCCACTTCGCTGACCGGTCTAGGTCCAGCTCCGACGTTCCGAACAGCCGCGCAAAACGTCTACACTAGACGGGTAGTTTTCTGTTCCATGGGAAGCTTCGTCGCCGATCTAAAATATTCATTGCGCGCGTTCCTGGCGAGCCCAGGCTTCACGTTTGCCGCAGTGACCGCTTTGGCACTCGGCATCGGTGTGAACACAGCCGTGTTCTCTCTTGCGAACGCGGTGTTACTGAAACCTCTAAATCTCCCCGGCGCAGAACGAGCGGTGCGCTTTTTCATGACGTATCAAGGCGCGATGCAGGACGGAGGTCCCGCCCGTGTTGTTGACAGGTGGCGCCGGCAGACGAGCTTGTTTGAAGACGTATCAGCTGGCCGCATGGAGCTCATGAACCTTACCGGGGAGCAGGAGCCTGAACAACTCGCGGTAGCTCGCGTTACTGCCGGCTTCTTCCGTCTCTTCAATGCGCCCATTGTCCTAGGACGAACCTTCGCTTCTGACGAAGAGGCAGGCACGACGGGTCGATTTACGGTTCTGAGCCATGCTTTGTGGACAAAGCGCTTTAACGGTGATCCGCACACTATCGGCAGGCATATTCTATTAAGCGGAGTTTCCTATGAAGTGATCGGCATCGTCGGATCAGGCTTCGAGAGCGAGCAGTTCGATCAACGGCCAGATATTTGGATTCCGTTTGAAATTGACCCGGAGAGCACTGAAGGCGGCTGCTACTGCCAAGTGAACGGTCGCCTCAGGCCAGGTGTTTTGATTAACACTGCAAGAGCCGGGCTGGAAGTCTTGGCGCGTCAGTACCAGCGTGAGTTCCCAAGTCAGCTTGGGTCGCAGGCCGGATTTACTGTTCGCCCCTTGCAGGAGGCCATGACCGGCAACATACGATCCTCGCTCCTGATTCTCCAAGGCGCCGTGACCCTTGTATTACTGATTGCCTGTGCGAACGTCGCCAATCTGTTATTGGTTCGAGCCATTGGGCGCAAACGTGAGATAACGATTCGTGCCGCGCTCGGAGCCGGGCGCCGTCGTATCCTGCGTCAGTTGCTGACAGAAAGCGTTCTACTTTCTGTAGTGGGCGGGGCCTTCGGTCTCGTGATCGGCTCCGTCGGAATTCGCCTTCTTTTGGCTTTCTACTCGGGCGGCGTTCCATTCTTCGTAGTTTCAAATTTCGGAAACATTCCACGCATCGGTGCGAACGGGTCTTTGGTTACACCCGATTGGCGCGTTATCGCCTTCACAATGATCCTCTCTTTGGGTACAGGGGTGGTGTTTGGTCTGATCCCCGCGTTCCAGGCGTCGTACACCGATTTAAGCACTACGCTCAAGGAGACCAGCGGCCGGTTCGGATCGGGCTTGCGGCAGAACAAGACGCGTGCCTTCCTTGTAACATTGGAATTCGCGCTGGCACTAGTTCTCCTGATCGGGGCGGCACTACTGATTCGCACGTCAATCGCGCTACGGGCCGTGAATCCCGGCTTTGATTCCCGCAACACTCTGGTCATGCAAATGTCTCTCTCTGGAACGCGCTTTGAGAAAACGTCTGAAGCCAGCGACTTGGTTCGTGAAGGTGTGCGATCCGTCCATTCGATTCCAGGCGTCGAGTTTGTCGCTTCCTCTTGTTGCGTGCCGTTGGAAACCGTCTGGCAGCTTTCCTTCATCGTTACCGGTCGCCCTCTGGATCGACCATTTCACGGGTTCGCGGGCTGGACGTTTATCTCGCCGGAATACTTCGATGCCTTTCACATTCCCGTGCGGCGTGGCCGGGTGTTCAACGAACGCGATGTGGCTGGCGCGCCAGGTGTAGTGATTATTAATGAGACCATGGCTCGCCGCTACTGGCCGAAAGGAGATCCACTGAACGACCGCTTGATCATCGGCAAAGGAGTGCGCCCAGAATACGACGCGGATTCTCCGCGGCAGATCGTGGGGATCGTGGGCGATATTCGCGACTCCCGGCTCGAAGCCGTTCCAAGGCCGGCGATGTATGTTCCCATCGCCCAGTTGCCTGACGGCATTAACGCCCTCAACTTCAGGCTGTTGCCGATTGCGTGGATTGTGCACGCGGGAGTCGATCCCCATACACTCGCTCCGGTAATTCAAGAGGAGCTTCGCAAGGGGACCGGACTACCCGTGACGCGAATTAGGTCGATGGACGAAGTGGCAATCCAGTCGACGCTTCGGGCGAGGCTAAATTCTTTGCTCATGACGATTTTTGGAGGTGCGGCTCTTCTTCTTGCCTCGATTGGCATCTACGGGTTAATGGCGTACTCTGTCCACCAGAGAACGCAAGAAATCGGAATACGCTTGGCGCTCGGGGCTCAAGAGAGGCAGGTCCGCAACATGGTTGTCCTACAGGGTATGCGTCTGGCTCTGATTGGAGTCGCTGTCGGTCTTGTGGCATCATTTGGTTTTACGCGACTGCTGGAAAGATTCCTCTTTGGCGTAACGGCGTGGGACCCGCTAGTTTTTATCGTGGTCCCATTGATTTTGAGTGCGGTCGCGCTGCTTTCTGTATGGATGCCCGCTCGCCGGACGACTCGGATCGATCCCGTTACCGCGCTGCGATACGAATAGAGACTCTCAGTTTACGGGGTGAGCGTAATCCATCAGGACCTCTTTCTGTTGCCCTGCGTTGCGGGAACTTTGGAAACCTTCCGTTATTACGAATTATCGGGCGACAGTCTACCGCCTGCAGCAGGGCAGCGGACCTCCCATAGGGTAAGCCCGATTCGACGATTACAAAAAGTAATGGACGGATAGCCGACCACTCGTGCACAATCCGGCAAACTCCCGTCTGATGAAGGGTTGTGGCGCGCTCGCAACGTTCTGTGTCCTTTCGGCGAAGATGCGTACCTCGTTTACACCAGCACGAAGGATTGAAGAAACCGGCTTTTAAGCGTCAGCCGCGACGTGAGGTCGCAAATTGATCGACCGATTAACGGCCGCCGCGTGGATTGGCAGGATAGCGAATTATCTCAAGTTATCGATGTCGACTGTGATCGGCGCAGACAGGCCATTCCGCGCCGCGCCAACTTCGATTTGCACGGATCGCGCATCACTGGGTGTTGTGTACTGGAAGACCAACGTCTGAAATCCCTGCGTACTGTTCTCCTGAAAGTAGGAGAAGGCAGTCGAAGACACGGACGCAGGCTGGCCGTTGGCGTTGAAGTAATGGATGGTCGCGAATACCTGTGGCCGTGTCGATGCACTCGCCGTAGGATTGGGATCTCCGCTCCAGGCGAATCGGAAATTGCCGACGGTGGTATAGCTCGTGCCCGGCGTAACCGCGATCGGGTCGCTCATGGCGCTGATCGCAGCGGTATTGTCGCTCGCCGTCAAGCGCAAGCAATAGCTTCCGCGCGAAGGCACCTGAGGCTGGCCGTTCTCCTGAGGGAGGTAGTAGGCGGATGCTGAGCCCTTTCCTGCGACGGCCCAGTGGGTCGGAACTCCGTTCGAGTCCAGGTCACCTTCGAAGGAACTGTTGGGGATGTTTGTGAGGTGAAAGCCGCCCCAGTCGAGGACCTCCTTCTGGACGGGGAAGTAGACGAAGTCGACGCCCCGACGCTTTACGGCATTGTCGAAAGTCGGATCGGATAACTCATAGTCTTGAAACGCGGTCCATTTGTAGAACGAGCCGCCTTCGATCTGGTATTTCTCTAAGAGAGACACCGTGCTCTCCAGCGATCTTTGTGTGGGCCAGGCCGGTTCAACAGGTGGGAGGTTGCCGCCCAGTTCCGTCGACACTACTCGAGCTCCGTTTCCTACGCCGATGATGGCATACATATTTTGGAGCGTTTGCTCAGCCCACGAATGAGGGTCGAGATCGATGCACGGGGGGGTGCCAAGTGTTGAGCACCCAAATCGTTGGGCGGTCAGCGGATCGAACTTACGGTGCTCATAAAAAGAGATCGCGTAAGTCCGTTGGTCGTCCGGGAGCCCCAGTTGGTCGAAGATTGCTTTCAATGCCGCCACGGGATTCCAGTAGTGGCCATCCGGGAAAAAACGATTGGGTCCCTGTCTGTCCGAATAGAAGTCCCCTACAATTGCCTCTGCGGACAGTTTCCGAGCCGGGATGCCTAAGGATAACGCATAGCCGATTGCCCATTTGACATACTTAGCAGGCGTATCGGATGGGCCTGTCCACAATGGAGGCTCAGCCAGCCCACCGCATGTATCCGGCCCACCAATCGGGCTGTGCACGATATGCACATCTCCGTCGAACGCCACCACATCCAAGGCCGGGTGTTGGCCGACCACTCCGAGGATCGCGCCCAACCACGTCTGTGAGTTCGTAGGTGGCTGCTCTTCCATGTGAGCATTAACCAAATGAATCCTGATCCGGATACCCTTACTCTGAGCGAGGTCGAAGAAAGACTTTAGGTTGGCCAATTCTATCGACGTTGGCTGGGGCCAGTTCAGCCCTAAGACGTATGCGATGGGACAGTTCGGCGGCACATAGGGCAGACCACCGATCAGATCATTTGCCGAGCGAAACTCATAGGTGATGGCATTGATTCCCATTGCCCTGATCTTGTCGAATTGAAGTGCTACTTCCTGAGAAACCTTGCTGCCTACGATTGGATCGAAATCGTTAAAGTTCTGAATCACTTCTCCAGGCCAATAATGGGAGTCCAGGCCCCTCCTTTCGAACTGTGTATAGATGCCTGGAGCGCTCGACCGAACGCGTCCAAGCTGCGACGCGATCGCTGGTGGCGCGCTCACCGAAACCGTAGCCGTTCCCGCAACAGCTGAATCCGCCGCGCTAGTCGCCGCTACGAACGCTATATTTCCGCTTGGCGGCGTTGCCGGACCCGTATAGAAGCCATTCGCGGAAATCGTACCGACTGAAGGATTGCCCCCTGACACTCCGTTCACACTCCAGACCACTGACGAGTTGTTTGTGCCCGTGACGGCTGCTGTGAACTGCTGAGTCGCACCCTCAACCAGAGATGCCGAGATGGGCGACACGGATACCTGAACTCCCGAAGGCATGCCAGACTGCACAGACGTCGTAATCGTGTTGGAAACGCTGCCGCCGGTGCTGAGCACTACTGCGATGTCGTTTCCGTTAGAAGTCCCTGCGGGAACTTGCGTGTTTATCTGGTACAAGCCGCTGAAACCTGGTGTGAGACCTGAGAAACTGACGTTGGCTGCGATACCTCCGATCGTCAGGTTCGGCATCAGCAGCGTGGTCGAAAGCGGCTTCGGCAATGCTGCCGCGCCCGTCGCAGGAGGATTGGCGACCGGTCCGAGTCCAACGACGTATATCGTCAGGTGCTCGCCGGGAGTCGCGGGTTGCGATGGCGTAACGAGGCTTCCATCCAGCTCGTGCGTGACCCCTAGGATTCCCGGAGCATTTGCCGTCAACGACACCGTAGCGAGATTCGAAGGGAGCCCATTCACGATTACCTGAACAGTGAGGTACGATGCGCCGGCGGCTTCCCACGGCACCTGCGCAATGATCTGAGTTGAATCCACGTAATACAGCGGAGCGAATCGGCTGTTGATTAAGACCTGCGTGTCGCCGATCATGGTGGGAAGTGGTGGCGTCGCCGAAACACCGCTGGCATGCACCCCGAACGAGGAATTGAACTTCGAGCCGTAGATGGAGATGATCGCTCCTGGAGCGACCGGGGCCTGTTGCAGCGGCGCTCCTGCCGCGCTGCCGATTCCGTTGGTCAGGATTCTGGGGACCGCCTGGCCGAAAACGTTCCCGGCTAACCCTGACAGTAATGACAAGATCGTCAAACCCAAGGCGTTCCACTGATACTGCGTTACCTGACACATCCAACGTGACCTCATTGTTTCCGATCTCGCCTCCACACCAAAGCACGAAGCCTGTGGCCGCAGAAGATCGTTTTCCGGCCAGGCAGGATTCATCATATTACGCCGCGGCCTGTAGCTTGGCGAGGTAGTCCAAGGGATTAGCTTCATTCAGCGGCGTCGATCATCAGCTTGGCGAACCCGAAATCGAGCAACTGGGCCGACCCCCAGCCGCCCACCAGGCTTCACGTCGCGGTGAAGAATACATTTCCGTGCGCTTCTTCCAGCACATCCGCGATTTGCAAAGCGAGCCTCACCGCCTCTTCCAACTCGCAGAGGGCCGGATATAGGTTTGCCCTCGATGTACTCCATGACCAAGTAATCCGGCCCTACGTCGTAAATCTGGCAGATGAGCGGATGATTCAGGCTGTGCGATTGCCTGGACCTCGCGTTCGAAGCATTCGCCGAAGGCGGTCTTTGAGACTTTGATCGCGACGGTGCGATTGAGGCGCGGATCGCGAGCCTTGTACACCTCGCCCAGTCCCGCCCTGGCGGGCAGGGAGACTTCGTAGCGACCGAGTTTGTCGTCCACCGAAAGCGGCATACACTTGATTTAACTAAGCTTACTCGATCAAGAAGTAGATAGGAATGTATTACGGCGTATCCGTCACCTACTTTCAAATTTGCTGTTTGGCGCGGAGTTGAGCGTCAGCCAAAAACCGTGGAAAAGTTGCCGACTCGATCCGAACCCGTTTCCGTGACGGAACCGACAGCTCGGACCGGATTCGAGTAGACCCAACGGACGAGGTGCGGCCCTCTACCCCCGGGGCCGGATGGTCCTGTGGTTGTCAGCGCTTCTTCCGGCGAGCGGAGGCTTTCGCCTGCTTCCTGGGCGACGTAACCTTCGCCGTCGGCACAATCACCTTGTGCAGCGGCATCACCATCGGCTGTCCGGCATCGAGCCCGAGTTGTTGAAGGACGGGCATCAGCGTCTTCCCGAACTTGTCGAACGCCGTCTGCGATGTCCAGACATCGAACACCATCAGTTTCTCTCTCGGGCCAAACGCCGCGTGGTACGAGCGTCCAGCCGGGTTGCCCGCCCCAGCCTTTTTCAATAATTTGATGCACTCGTCGTATTGCGCCGCCGACATTGCGGCGGGAGCGAAGTAAACCCCTATAGCCATGAACACCACCCTCTTTCTTGGACTCAACACCGCCAGACTGGCAGGTGGCCTATTCATTGTAGGGCAATTCCCATCAGGAAGCCCCGAGTCCTGGATGACGGCGCATCCGTACAGTACTTTTTCGAAACTCTGGGCTGGGCAGAGACTTGTGACTTGGGGATTTGGGCTGGAATCGCTAGACTGAAGACTTGAAGGAGATTTCATGATCAAGTCCGTCTTTAGAATTGTTCTTGCTTCTCTGTTTGTCGCCGTGGGAGCCTACGCCGCGAATAAGCCGGTGGCCGTGAACCTATCTGACGGGAAGGGGCAAAGTGTCGGGACCGCCAGCATAAGTGAAAACAAGGGTGGTAACGGCGTCACGATCAAACTGAATCTGAAGAATCTTCCTCCGGGCGAGCACGCTGTGCATATTCACGCCAACGCGAAGTGCGAAGGTCCGGCGTTTACGACCGCAGGCGGCCACTTCAATCCGACAATGAAGCAGCACGGCAAGGATAATCCCATGGGCTCACATGCGGGCGACATTAATAACTTCACGGCAGGATCTAACGGTACAGCGAAGGTGACCGTCGTGAACTCCACGGTCAACCTGGGTACGGGGAGCAATTCACTTTTCGCCAACGGCGGCACCGCGCTGATGATTCATGCCAAAGCAGACGATTACAAGACGGATCCTGCTGGCAACGCAGGTGACCGAATCGCTTGCGGCACCATTACAAAGTAGCCTCCAGTCAGAAAACGGTTACCTCCTGGATGACGGCGTAGCCGGACACCATCTTCACCCGGGTCCCGTGGAAACGTTCCGATAATGCTCCTTACCGGGACCATTCAGATCAAGCTATTACTGTGCAAAAAGGCACTGATGATGCTTTCGACAGGCTTTGATCCGCTACATTCGGCGGTGATAACCGTTAGAGTTCCCATTACGTGTTGAAAGGGAATCGTTCCGGCACACCGTAACCAATTACTTGAGCCTCGGGGAAGCAGACTACGCACCCAAGTTATCAGGACCAGAATGCCGCCGCATCCGTCCACGGGAACTTCACCGCATATGTCCTGGCTGGCTCGGGTCCTTGTAAGAAATGACGGAATTTGCCACTCAGAACAGTGGCGGACCGTTTGGAGGCTTGGCCGAAGAGTACTGCGTCACCCAGAAATCCTGGTGTAAAATGTAACAAATCTTACCCGGAGATCCTAGGACAATCGACGGATGTTCATCAGTGCCAGTGCGCTTTGGCGTTCTCGTTCCTCAAGCGTTCTCGCTCGCTGGGCGCTGCTTCTCTGCGGACCACTAGCTGTCGCGCAGACCAATCCAAGCCAAGTCCGTCGGCGAGCCCGATACACGCGCATTCATTCGGGGGAGGTCGCGCGAGACCGATGCGATCATTAAGGCTTCTTGCGCTTTGCGTCCTAATCGTCCCGGGTGCGATTGCGCAATCCTGCGGGGTCCAGCTCCAGCTTGCGTCGGATTACAGTTTTGCCATCGGTAGCTCGACAGGCGGCAGCGTGTATTCGCTTACGCTCGGCGGCAAGACACTGGCGCAAGGGCCTTTGCCTCAGCTGGCCCTTTTCCACTACGATACGTCCCTTAACAGCACATCCGGAACTGCTCCCTTGTCAGCATCGGGAGTGGCATTCGATACGGGGAAATTTGGGAAGGGAATTTCTCTTCAATCCGGAGGCCACCTGTCCTATCCGACAGCAAATACAGTCAACTTGTCCGAAGGGACTATAGAGATGTGGGTGGCATCGCGGTACAACGGAAACGATCCCGTGTTTACGAACGCCGGTTACGCCGTTTTCTTCTATGCGGCTCCGAACAGCGACTACTTTTCGATGGGAGAAGCCACCCCGGGACACACGATGGCCGCAAGCGCGTCTGCAAGCGGACAGTCGGTGGTCGCATATAACAGCTCGGCCGGCGATATCAGCGGCTGGAAAGCCGGCGAATGGCATCATATTGCCGCCACATTTTCTGCCAGTGCCAATCACCTTAAGTTCTACCTGGACGGTGTTCAGATTGCCGAGACCAGCCGGTACCTTCCGCCTTCAGCATCGGGCGGGTCCTTTGACATCGGCTCCGCGGTTTTCACGATCGATGAACTGCGGATCTCAAAGGTAGCGATGCCCGACTCCGCCATCGCATACGATGCGGCGCATTCGGGTCCATTCCCGGAAAACGAAGTGATCCTGCCGCTGGACGGTGCTACTCCTGGCGAGTTGAACTATTCCGTGGCCGGCTGCGGAACAGCCGCGTATAGCTTCACCGGCATCCCGATCACCAACCTCGATCCGGCAGGCGGGCTGCTGAGCCCGGGCAGCACGAGCCTTCAGATAGCGCTTGACACAGTTCAGCCGACTACCTGCGGGTATTCCGTCGGGAGCGCCCAAGACTACGCGTCCATGCAGACGCTCGACACCGGCGCCCCAACGACTTCACACAAGGGCACCGTGAATGGGGTGTCTTCGGATCCCCGCGTGATCAATCGAGTCTATTTCCGGTGCGCCTCAAACCCCGATTATTTGCTCAGCGGCACGTACCGGACACTAGCGCCGCCGGGACAGTCGTTCCCGAGGATCGGCAACATCTGGACGGGTGTGTATTTTCTGACCAACACGCCCAATACTGCACAAGAAACCCAGCTCTTCATTGGCGCGAATTCCGCCGATCCGAATGCCACGGCACGCGTGGCCCAACTCCGAAACACAAACCCGGGCGTCCTGAATCTCCCGGCGATGATTCCGGCGGGGACACAGCCCGACGATTACTTCCTCAAAGACGTCCACGGAAACAAGATCGCCAATTGGTGCGTTCCCGAGATTTACGTTCCCAACCAGACCAAGCCCGAGGTCGCGGAGTTCTTTGCGCGGACGGCCTACCAGCAGTTAGCGAATACGAGCTTTCTGGCGGACGGCATCTTCTTCGACCAGTTCAATACGACAATTCAGCAGCCATTCACGGATTGCCACGGCAACAAGGTTCAGATCGATGCCGATGGCGACGGGATCGCGGATGATCCGGCAGTCCTCAACGCCGCCTGGAAGGCGGGCATGTACGCGATGGTGAGCGCATTTCGACGTCTGGCGCCCAACGCTTACGCGATGGCTCACATCGTGCAGACTTCTGCCGCGCCTGAAGACTTGGCCGCCTTCAACGGCATCGCCCTGGAGTTTTTCCCCCAATCTGTCCGCCAAGGCCAGATGCCGTTTGGAACTTTGTGGGATTTGTATCAGGCATGGGAATCGCGAAGCGTTTCCCCTGCCATCAACCTGGTTCAAGCATGCCCTCCGGACCAGTTGAGCTATGGCTATGGTTACGATCCGACCAAGGGGATGCTGCCGTCGACTGTTGCGTTCGCGCAGAGCGCTTACCCGAACATGCGCTTCGGGCTGGGATTGTCCTTGATGGGCAACGGATTCTTCGGGTTCGATTTTGGCGACTCGGCTCCTCATGTCACGTGGTGGTATGACGAATACGATTTCAACCTGGGTTCGCCGCTTGGCGCCGCAGTGCCGCTCTCTCCGCAAACATCCTTGTATCGTCGCGACTTCACGAACGGCGTGGTATTGTTGAACGGCTCGGCAGCGCCGCAAACCGTCACGCTGGAGCCCGGTTTTAAACGGTTCACGGGCGCCCAGGCTCCCTTGTATCAATACATGGTGGATGACGCGGATTCGGAGTTTAGTGCCTCCGGTTCATGGCGGACCGTTGTCTATGACACCGGCAGCCAATACGGAAGCGGAGCCGGCCCCTTTTATCACTGTTGGCGGGCGTCATGCCATCAATCCGATGCAGGCACAGGCCAGGCGCAGTGGAAACTCAAAATTCCGGCGGACGGCCAATATACGATCCAAGCTTGGCTCCCGGCGGCGCCGGGCGCGGCAACCTGGACGAAGAACGCCATTTATGAAGTGATGGCCGGGGAGAACGTCTTGGCCTCAGCGACAATCGATCAGACGTCTGCAAGTGCGGGAGATGCTTTGCACCAGGTAGCGACACTGAACTTAAAGGCTGGCGATGCGCCATTTCTGCGGGTTCGCAACGGCGGCTCCGGCGCCCTGATCGCCGACGCCGTTTATGTGACTTCGGCGGCGCGATACAACGATGGCTCTCCAGTCCAGCAAGTTACGGTAGGCGCCTTCGACAGCATTTTGCTCCAGCGCGCGGACCCAATCAATGTTCCAGGATGTAGTTACTCATTGAACTATTCTGGTCAGGCATTCGCGGCGCAAGGGGGGACGGGCACAATTACCATCATCACGAGTGCGGATTGTCCGTGGAAAGTCGGTGCATTGCCGGCCGGAGTTTCTCTGACGAGCGCGGGTTCAGGTGTTGGCCCTGGTAGCATCACTTTCCAAGTCTCCCCGAACGCCGGCGGAGCTGTTTCCGGCTCCTTCACCATCGCCGGCCAAACCTTCGCCATCGAGCAGTCGGCCGCCTCCATCCCAGGTTTGGCCGCGGTGGGATCACTGGGGCAGGTGGCCTCGGAGGGGACCTGGGACTTCAGCCTCATCGGCATCAACCTGGGAGCTTCCTCCGCGACTGCGCGATTCAGCTTCGCCGATAACAACGGCGGGCCGCTGATGTTGCCGCTGACGTTTCCACAACAGGCTTCGGCCGCGGGTCCGGAGCTGGTGTCTACTTTGGATCGCACGCTGAGCCCGAATGCGCAGATCGTGATGGAGAGCACGGGTCCCGATAACGCGGCCACGCTGATCGGGTCGGGACAATTGCTGAGCAACGGTAGCGTCAGTGGGTTCGGTATTTTCTCCAATCCCAAGCAGCACTGGAACGCCGTAGTGCCTCTCGAAACCCGCACTGCAACTAAATATATTCTGGCTTTCGACAACACGACTCCGCTGACGACGGGGGTGGCGATCGCGAGTCTCGCTGCAAAGGCACAGAACGTGACGGCGATCGTCAAAGACGACGCGGGAGTGCAGATCGGCAGCAATGCAACGATCTCACTGAGCGCACTAGGGCACACTTCGTTCATGCTGAACAATCCTCCCGCGGGATTTCCGGCGACCAGCGGCAAGCGTGGAACCATCGAGTTCGATACGTTTCCGGGCGGGCAACTGAGCGTGCTGGGACTACGAGCCAACGGCGCGGCGCTGACCACATTGCCGGTGCTAGCCAACGTCGGGACCGCTGGCGGCTCGATCACGCACGTCGCGTTTAACGGCGGCTGGATCAGCGTGTTTTACATCGTCAATACCGGCAGTGCATCGGCGCAGTTCACGCTGAGCTTCTTCGACGAGAATGGGATTGCTCTTCCGGTGCCGTTAGTCCTCCCACAGTCGGAGACGAACGTCACGACAGCGGCATTGACGCAAACGCTTGCGGCTGGAGCGATGCTGGTGGTCAACACCCAGGCGCAGGACGCACAGGCGTTGGTGATCGGCTCGGCACAATTGACGACCACCGGTAATATCAGCGGGTTTGAAATCTTCCGCTGGACCACATTCGGCCAGGAAGCATCCGTGCCGCTAGAAACGCGTACTCCGAATAGTTTCGTACTGGTGTTCGATGACACCAACGGACTGACGACCGGCGTCGCGTTGGCGAATCAGAACGCCGCGTCCGCGAATGTGACAGCGCGAATATACGATGACGCGGGCACCCTGCTGCAAACGGGTTCGATCAGTCTGGGGAGCCGCGGGCACAAATCCTTTATGCTTCCCGACCCAGCATGGTATCCGGCCGCCGCCAACAAGCGCGGAATGGTGGAGTTCGTCGTCCCGCAGGGTGCTAAGATCAGCGCGATCGGACTGCGAGCCAAGAACGACGGCACACTCACGACTATACCGATGCTCACGAAGTAACGCCGCAAACCTCCAACTCCTGACAGTGTGCAAACCGGAATGGTGTCCTGGACGCTTGCGCCGAAATGGTCACTGGCGCCCGTTTTCTAGCTGGCTGATTGCAGACGAAGCAAACGGCGTCTAGGTGCCGTGCGGAAAGCACACCGTTTCGGGACAGAGTGTGGCCCACTTCCAGTAGCCTAAGAAACTTGTGACCGCGTCTGGGCCTTGGACTGCCCACCGGATCGAGATGAAAGGCGATTCGATGCGTAAGAATCGGCCAAAGGCAAACTCCTGATCCTAAGTCAAGCACCAGCCGCAGGGTCGATCAACACTTCGCGGCACGTTACTCTACTCGCAGGCCCGTTTGGTCAATGCGACACCGAGGCATCCCAGACAGACCGGGTTAACAGCTCTTTCGCCGCCGCCCGAATCGCGTCGACGCCGCTACCCCCGAGAACAATAACCGGCCGGGTCATACCCGCATGCCGGTCCATCGTTGCTGAGATGAAAGAGCCTTCGGCGGCAAAGCGCTCGATTTCCGGATATTGGGTCCAGAAAGGCCGCAGCTCCGCCGAGGTGCCTAGTAAAACTAAAGGAGTGTGCGTGAACCGACTCCAGGAGCCATCCTCGGGCTTAAGTGTGACGTTACTATGCGACTGGAGATCGCTCAACAACTGATCTAAGGCGGCCTCGGCTGATGCCGAAGCGACGAAGACTCCAGAAACCAGCAAGAACCGGGGACTGGCGAGATCAGGGGCAAATTCCTTGGCGCACCCGTCCAGGTAGGCTTGCACGAACTGCTCGTCAAAGCGGCGGCGCCGGGAGATCCACTGATCGAGGATAGGCGCGAGGACGCGCCCGGCACGGGGGATGTATGCATCGCGGTAGGTATCGCCTTCGGACTCCGCATCATCCTCGCCCATGCGAATGTCAAGCAGATGCTGAGCGGCCACGGCGAGGGCTTCATTGAATAGGGTATAGAACGACGAGGCTCTTGGGTAGGAGCGAGCAAGAAACATCTGCATGCGCCCTCGGTGTGTTTTAGGCGAAACCGAGTCGTACAGGTAGTGAATGGTTTCGTGCAATGCAATGGAGGGAGCAAAATCGGCCTTAGCGTAGTCCGTAACCTCGACGAATACATGCCGGCCGACCATGGTTCCCGTGGCCTCGTCAGTGGTCGGATCGGGGGAAGGGATCAAATGCAGAATGATCGATTCGTTGGCGCCGGATGGATTTAGCAGGGTGCCGATGTCTCGCGTGAGTTGGGAAACCCTTATGTCTCGGAGCAGCTTCTGCGACGCATTGCGCATCGTGAGCAGCGACGACGGCGTCCGGGGCATTGTGCCGCGCATGGAGAGTAGTGCACTCCAGAGCTTGCGTGCCAAGGCTAGGTCTAGTCGGGCTCGGCGAGCAAGTTGCTCCGCGGACCGCGATTCGAGGAGTGCATCAAGAATCTGGTTGCGGCGGCGCTGCTCCGGGAAGAGCGCGGGAGTGTTAGGTATGAAGGGAACAGGAGTTGCGTCACTCTCGATAGGAAGCAGTGCGTCGAACGCGGCCTTCCATTCGGCGACCGCAGGGTGGCTCTCACGCCCTTGAAACTTGGTCCGTGTGCACGAAATTTGGCGGTTGAGGCAGGCGAGCGCATAAACCGCGGAAGCGTGGGCGGAAACTTCCGCAGTGAAACGGGGTTGGTACGCCTGAAGGGAAGAGGCCAGGCAAAGGATGAGGGGCGCGTAGCAGAAGACAGGTTTCCGTAGGTTAAGGAGGCTTTTGGACTTAGGCAATTTCGACTCCTCCTGCCACTTCACGCCGGATCACGGGCGATCTGACTCACGTGTTGCATTTTAGCGGAATTTGAAGGATCTATCGGAGCGCTTCGCGCTCGGGCTGCTTCAGTGCTGAGGCGGGGACAAGGGCTGCCGCCCCTTCCCCCGCACCCCTTACTCCGCTACTTAACATCCATCCTTCGCTGCGCTCCGGACAAGTTTCTCTTGACGAAGCCGAAAACTTTTCCGCACAATCGAGTTGCCAGCGTCGCTATGCTCCGATGGTGTTCGGGATCATCCCGGAATGCCGTTCGGCTTCCCTTCGGAATGAGCGTTCAGCTTCGCCGGAATCCCCACGAAAACGGCGTTGTGCGAAATGTACCCCGTGCCGAAACTATGAGGTTTTCTCACGGGGCTTGCGACGTATTGGGTCCGCCCTGAATCAGCCCGCAAAGGGAAGGCTGGCAACAGCCATTTCGGCACGGCACATTTCGCCACGTATCGGGGTTGACCTGCGGGAATCGTCCCAAATCTGTTCGTAATTCATGGTGTCCTTGGTTCGAGTTGAGGGGAATTCATGCTGGCATTGTTACTTTCGGGGCAAGCCTTGGAGGAAGGTGTTGATCTCGCGCAGCACGTCAGCTTCATTGGATCGAAACACATAGTGATCCGCGTTCGGCAGCCGGACCACCCGCGCCGATGGCACTCCAGCTGCAAATGCCTTCGATTGCTCCCCCGATATGATCGGGTCCAAGCCTTCAGCCGTCTTCCGCGCCGCCTCATCCGGTATAGATCGCAAGTCGTGTGGAAAAGCGTAGATAGCAAGCACGGGCACGGGAATGCTCGTGTACTTCTGCATGCCTTCCACAATCAGACGCGAGGGTCCGGTGGCACTGCGCAGCATCTCCTCCGTATCTAGGACTGTCGCACGGTTGTAGAACGAGTACGAGTAGCCGGCGTCCAGATAGATCAGTCCCACAACCCTGCCGGGAAATCGCGAACCGATGGAGCTTAATTCTTCGCCAGCTAGGGAGTGTCCTGCCAAAACAGGCCGTGTGAGTTTAAGTGACTCGATTACGGCGAGTACATCATCTCCCAGCCGGTCCGCCGAGTATCCCGACTGGGGGGCACTGGAGGTGCCGAATCCACGGCGCGTGATTCCGTAGACGTGGTTTGATGCTGTCAGCTTCGGCGCAAACCGGTCGAACACATGCGCAGTATTTCCCAAGCCAGCCAACAGCACCAGCGAAGGCCCGCGTCCTCCCCAATCGAGTATTTCCAATCGCACGCCGCGGTCTACAGTAGCGAACCGGACGGAGTGCGAGGACGGATCCTTCCATTCGGTCTTCTTGGTGGCTCGATCGAACTCTATGGGTTGGCCGAAACCTCCTTGAATCCAGGTGCCCATTATGGATGCTCCCCCGGGGTTCAAAGTTCCCTCGAAGGCACCGAACATCCCTTGCTCATCGACTTTGAGCGTTATCGACTTAGCTCGAAGAATCACCGAAGAAAGGGGCTGCCCAGACTCCCAATCCTCGCCTTGATCGATGCTGAATAGCGTGCCGGTCCACCGATCGTGGCCTTTCGCGATTCGCAGCATCAGCCGAGTTTTGTCTGTGCCTTCGCCCAGCGTACCTTGCCAGATACCAGAAATGTCCTCGGCATTTAAGGCCGTGAGGGAAAATAGGATCGCCCAAACATGCCTGCGCATGTCAACAGTTTATCTTGGCTCAAGCACGCTTGCGCATGAGCGTTTGCCAAACGACTCTGAACGATTTACGCGGGTAGTCCGCTCTGTTTACCCTGCACCCTGGGAAGCGTCGGAGCGCGGTTCCGGAATTCGGAAGGCTCCAAGGAAGTGGTTAACGGAGGAGTGGACGTCCCAAAGGAAACCGCCGACACCGGTTCAAAAGGGTTTCTTTTCGGCCCGCGAGCATAACAGCGCAGTTATCATCTGGCGAATGAAGTGGATGTAGAGGGAACGAAAGCGTTTGAAATGCCTTCCGGAACTGTAGGTTCCGTTAAGGCATCAATAACGGGACACCTTTCGGGGAGCAGATCACGCGTAGCGACTCTCGCGCCCGTATCGCGCCAGCGTGCTTTGTGCCGAGTTCGATTCGGTCGGGCGCGCGCTTAGTGGCATTTTCTTAAGCTACTCCTTTCAGACGGATTACGGCTAACGATGGCACGTCGCGAGTCAGCCTTTTTTATACATATAATATGGATCGCGCGAGGCCTCCTAGAGTCAACGAAATCACGGATTCCCGCGCCTCCCTCCCTCGATCCGATCAGGCCACGTGTAGGGAAACCAACGTCGCATCGGCTACTGGGAGCGCGAGAAATGGGCTTCGAAATCGGGGGCGATGTCCGTAGAGCCAGTCGATACCGCCCTTTCGCGCATCGATCTCTCGATGCTCTACACCTCATGCAGAGGTCGCGCGTTCCCAGCAGGACCTACATCGTTTCATTCCGTTTCCGCGACGAGTCGGTTCGCTAATCTCACCTCTTGTGGATTACGCACAAACCAGGTGAAGTAGAGGAGTCTTATTCGGTAGCCAGAATTGCTGGATCACCTTCGACGATCGCGAGACATGGTACTGCGCTTACGAATTGTTTCGGGGATCCCATTTTTGCGCACGAAATTCCGACACGAGGCGCACTCCAAAAAACTCTTCAAAAAATCTTTGTCGGGCGAATTCAAAGATCTTGTTTTTTGCGGTCGGCCCGTAGGCGCGTTAGGCGCGTTCGGGAGCCTCGACGCCTCCCGATGACCGCCTCCCAGGCCTCGGTGCGCCAGAGACCGCCGAGAGAATTTTGGGACGGGTCGCTGAAGGCGCGCTCGGCGCGGCAAGCGCCAAGAATGGGAGATCAGCCGGCCAAACTCCACTCCGGCTCGACAGAATCGCCGCCTACTAAAGTTTACAGTTACAGTTATATGCTATAGCTCAAAAAAAGCGTATCTGGGGCAAATGCACAACTTGTGACGCGTTGGCTACCGATTGGTTTTTTGTGGCGAAAATTTGTGTGAAAAATTTTTCTCAATGCCCGCCCACAATGAGATCTTCAGTAAGTCTATTCGCGCGCGCGAGGCTCCCCATTCCCCAAGACGACCGCCGAATCAGTTACTTGACGTGTACACTGAGTTTTGAAGAATCGGACACCGAATCTCAAGGACCTACTGCGGGAGACCGCGAAGCTGCGTCGCCAACTCCAGCGGCTCACAAAAAATTACCCGGACGAACACCTCGACCCTGACGAGCGCATTCTCAACCGAATCCTCACGAACGACTGGCGATACCTGCGCGGTGGTTTCCACGGGCCACTTGAGCAACGCTACGTCGAGGCAGTCGACTGGGTGAGCCAGTTTGATGCGTATGTCGACCAGCTTCGAGACTTCTGTGTTCACGAACTGGAAGCTCCAGACCGATTCGCCACCCTGCCGCTGCCTGGACGTGCACCCGTGCCAGCGTCGGAGTGCATCCGCTTGTTGGAGTTGCAGGGCAAGCGGATAGCTGGGTGGTCCCGCATAGCCGGTCACGTCCCGTCGCCGGCATCCGAGAACAAATCTGTCCGAGACTTGCGGTCGCGCCTCCAGGCCTTAGTCGATAGCCTGGGTGCGAAGAGGGTGGCTGCCGACATTGGCTGCACTTGGGATACCTTGACTGATTTTCTCGGTGGAAAGACGAAGCCGCAGGAGAAAACGATGCAACTCTTCCGCGATTATCTGAAGCGCCCCTAAAGCCTGCCGGTGTAGCAGGATAGAGGGCATAAGATAACAGAGCCCTCTCTTTTTACAGCATCGCTCTACACCAAAGTTCTCCAAACTTCGCCGCACGGCGCGCGCTTTCTCCGCAAAAGAGCCATGCCAAGGACAGCGACCTACTCCAAACTCGCCTTAGTCCATGAGCCGCAGCCGTCACATACCGGCGCCACCAAGTCCTGGTGCACATGCTATCGTCTTGGACGAGCCACCCCGCGAGCCATTGGGAGGAATCCAAATGGCTCGACGCAGGGGACAGCAATTAGGTCATGTCCACCAGCAGGGGAACGCCTGGTATCTGGCGTTTAGAGAAGACGCGCTGGACGCGGACGGAAAGATAGTCCGGGTCCGGCGGAATCCGAAAATCGCAGACGCGAAGGAGGTATCAAAAAGGGAAGCACAGCGACTCGCAAAAGAGATTCTAACAATCGTGGATGAACGGGCACAGCAACCCATGTCGCTTCTGACCGTTCGAGAGTTCATTGAAACGAGGTTTAAGACGGACGTGATTTGGGCACTGAAGCACGCGGGGCAGAAGCACTACGGATACGTTCTGGACAAACACATCTTGCCAGCCATGGGAGATGTGCGGCTTCGGGATGTGTCTACTGACCACGTGCAGGCTTTGGTGCGGAAGAAGTTCGAGGCGGGGTACTCGGTCCAAACAGTTGTGCACATTAGAAATGGGATCAGTGCCGTGTTTAGTCACGCGAAGCTGAAGCGTGCTTATCACGGGGACAATCCGGCGCAGGGAATCCGGCTGCCGGAGATGCAACGCAAAGAAACCCACGCTTTGAGCTTCGATCAAGGGCGGGAAGTACTCCTCAGCCTGCCAACCCCCGTCCGGGAGATGTCCTTGCTATCGATGACAGCTAGCCTAAACGTCGCAGAGATGCTGGCGTTGAAGTGGAAACGGGTTAACCTCACGGGTGAACCCGCGCTGCTCGGAAGTGAGGTCTTGCAGCCTCATACACTTGTCGTACGGGAAAACTTTTATCGAGGCAAGTTCGGATCGGTTAAGGCCAAGTCCAGACGGCGGGCGGTGCCTCTAAGCCGGAGCGTGGTCGAGGCTCTGGTAGGTCTTCGGGCACGGGGAAAATTCACGGGACCTGACGATTTAGTGTTTGCTTCAAGAGAAGGGACCCCGCTGAATGAGAACAACCTGCTACGCAGGGTAATCAAACCGGTCGCTGTGAAGCTCGGCATACCGTGGCTGAGTTGGCATGTATTCCGCCACACTCACGCCACGCTTGGTGAGCAGATCGGAATGGCACTCTCTGACCGGCAGGCACAGATGGGGCATGGGGATGTTCGGATGACTATGCACTACACGCATTCGGACATGGAGCGAAGGAGGGCGGGCGTCGAAGCTATGAGCGAAAAGCTCACTGCTTTGGCGACTGGCATCGCGTGAATTGATGGGTTGTGACACTAAATGACACTAACATTGGCCAAGCAGGGCTGTAAGTTGTTGAGGGATGGTGGGCGCGGCAGGACTCGAACCTGCGACCTCCTGCGTGTGAAGCAGGCGCTCTAACCAACTGAGCTACGCGCCCGGCGTGGCGGCAACTTTCCATTGTAATCTACGGTCTCAGCCTGCGCGCGACGCTACAATAGATGTCGCAAACGGATGCCGACTACTTTAACCTGGACCGACATCGCCCTCCGCCTGGCCCTTACCGCCGCCGCCGGAGCTCTGTTCGGGATCAACCGCAGTGAAAAGGGGCGCTCGGCGGGACTCCGCACCACACTTCTGGTCTCGCTCGCAGCCTGCATCGCCATGATCCTGGCCAACAAGCTCACGCTGCCGGCCGCCACGCCGCTCCCCACCGGCCCAATTCTAAACCCAGGCGACCCTCTCCGCATTCCACTCGGCGTGCTGTCCGGCATGGGGTTCATCGGCGCAGGCGCGATCATACGCCGCGAGAATCTGATCATCGGAGTCACCACCGCGGCGACCGTGTGGTTCGTGACCATTATGGGGCTGTGCTTCGGAAGCGGCCAGCTTGCTCTGGGCGCCGTGGCAGGCGCTCTGGGCCTGGGTGTCCTGGGTGGTCTGACCTGGGCGGAGGATCGTCTCCCCCGCGACCGGCGCGCCGTTCTGGTTTTGACCATGTCCTCCCAAGGTCCAGGCGAGTCCGCAATCCGCTCCCGCATTGAAGCCGGTGGGTTTCAAACAGTGCCGCGCGGCGTGGTGTACGACGCCACCAGTCGCCATACCGTTCTGACTTTAGACGTCAATTGGCATAGCCGCAAGATCGACAGCACGCTGCCGGCGATCCTTCGGGAATTGGCGGCGGACCCGGCGATTGTGGCGCTCAATTGGCGCGAAGCGGAACCGGCCTAAGCCTATAATGGGTCAATGTCGAAGACGACATCGGAGCCCACACCGAACCCCACGCCGAACCCGCCCCCAACCTTCGAGGCCGGCCTGCAGGAACTGGAAAGCATCGTCAAGGAAATGGAAACCGGCGAGCTGCCGCTGGAGCGCGCGATCACGCTGTTCGAGCAGGGCATGAAGCTCAGCGAGGCTTGCCGCAAGCAACTGGAAGAAGCGGAAACGCGCGTGGAAATCCTCACCCGCCGCGCGGGCGAAATCCAGCCGCAACCATTTAAAACCAACGAAAAAGCATGACGCTTCCGGAATACCTCGCACATCAGCAGAAGCGCGTGGATAAGGCGCTCGACCGCTGGGTCCCGGCCGAATCGCAGGACCCTTCCATCATCCACCGCGCGATGCGCTACAGCTTGTTCGCAGGCGGCAAACGCATTCGTCCCCTGCTGGCGATGGCGGCCGCAGAAGCAGTCTCCGGGGAAGCGGATGGCATTGAGGACGCGGCCTGCCCGCTGGAGCTGATCCACACCTATTCTCTGATTCACGACGACCTCCCTGCCCTGGACAACGACGATCTCCGCCGCGGCCGGCCCACGTGCCACAAAGTTTTCGGCGATGCCATGGCGATCCTGGCGGGCGATGCCCTGCTTACTCTAGCCTTCGAGGTTTTGTCGAAGTTGCCCGAGGTGGACGCCGGGCGGCGCATCCATCTGGTGGCCGAACTCGCGACCGCGTCGGGAACGGTCGGCGGGATGATCGGGGGACAGGTGAACGATCTGGAAGGCGAAAGCAAGGAACCCACCGCCGCGCTGCTCGAATCCATCCATCGCGCCAAGACCGGGGCGCTGCTGCGCGCCAGCGTGCGCATGGGCGCGATTTATGCCGGTGCGGACGATACGCAGCTCGCTGCTCTAACCTGCTTCGGCGAGCATATCGGCCTGGCATTTCAGATTGTGGACGACGTACTGGATGTGGAACAACCTTCGGAGGCTCTGGGGAAAACAGCCGGCAAGGATGCACAGCAAAAGAAGATCACGTTTCCCGCAGTCTACGGGCTCGAACGCTCGCGCGCCATGGCCGAACAGGAACGTCTGGCCGCGCACGTCGCACTGCGGCCGTTCGGCAACCGGGCCGAACGATTGCTACAGCTGGCCGACCTGGTCGTGCAGCGTACCGCATGAAAGCTAACGCCACTAAGGTACGCGTGGACCAATTACTCGTCGAGCGAGGGCTGGCCGATTCCCGCGAAAAGGCTCGCGCGCTCATTATCGCCGGCGACGTTCTGATCGACGGCCAGAAGAGCGACAAGCCCGGCAGATCCGTTTCGAGCGAGAGCCAGGTGAGTGTCACTGCGCGCCTTCCGTATGTGGGCCGCGGCGGTGTGAAACTGGCCGCCGCCCTGGATCACTTCGGAATCGATGTCAGCGGCAGCGTTTGCCTCGACGTGGGGAGTTCCACCGGCGGTTTTACCGATTGCCTGCTCCAGCGCGGCGCTGCGCGCGTGTGGGCGATCGACGTCGGCCACGGCCAGCTCGATTGGAAGCTTCGCAACGATCCGCGCGTGGTGGTTCGCGAGGGCGTCAACGCCCGCTATCTCGCGGAAGAAGAGATTCCGGAGAAGTTCGACCTGGCGGTTTGCGATGCCAGCTTCATCTCGGCCACCCTGCTGATTCCCGCGATTGTTCCGCGGCTAGCCGAACACGGTCAAATGATTGTACTGGTCAAGCCGCAATTTGAAATCGGAAAAGGCGAGGTCGGCAAGGGCGGCATCGTGCGCGATCCCGCCCAGCATAGCGCGGCGTGCGACCGTGTGCAGGCTTGCGTGGAGGCGCACGGTTTCCGTACCTCCATCATCGAGAGCCCCCTCCGCGGAGCCGAAGGGAACCGGGAGTTCCTACTCTATGCCCAGCGCAACCATTAAGCCGGGCGTTAGCCCTTCTGTTAAAAATATCGGCCTCATCGCCAAGCCGCGCAGCGACCAGGGCGCCACGCTGGTGCCGGAACTGATTACGTGGCTGGAAGCGCGCGGATTGACTGTCTTCCTGGATGAAGGAGCCGCGGGCTACGCTGACCGTTCGCCCGCGCTTTCGCGTGACCAGGTGGCCGCCCAGTCGCAATTGCTGGTGGTATTGGGTGGAGACGGGACTCTGCTTTCAGCGGCACGCGCGTCACTAGGACATGATCTTCCGCTGTTCGCCGTGAATCTGGGCGGGCTCGGCTTTCTCACCGCGATCAAGATCGAAGAGCTTTATCCGCAGCTCGAACGCGCGCTGCATGGCGACTTCCGTGTGGCCCGCCGCCGCATGCTCCACGTCGAGTTATGGCGAGGTGACCGGCAGATTGCTTCACACGAAGCCTTGAACGACGTGGTGCTTACCAAGGCGGAAATCGCCCGCATGATCGACCTGGAAGTTCACGTCGACAATCACTTCGTGTGCGTTTACAAAGCCGATGGACTGATCGTTTCGACGCCCACCGGTTCCACCGCCTATTCACTTTCGGCCGGCGGGCCGATCATGTTTCCCTCGGTCGCCGCTACTGCCATCACTCCGATCTGTCCGCATACTCTCACCAATCGCCCGGTCATCGTGCCCGATGAGAGCGAGATCCAGGTGATCGTGCTCTACAATTCACCGACGTACATGACCATCGACGGCCAGGTCGGCGAGATCCTGGAATCAAACGACAAGATTGTCTGCCGGCGATCGGAGCATTGCATCAGCCTGGTGCGCCCGCCCGACATGATGTTCTTCGATGTACTGCGCGAAAAACTGAAGTGGGGTGAAAGATGAAGGAAGACCGGTGAAGAGGCCGTCGCTCACCGTCTGGATCCTGATCGCGCTGGTGGCGGGCATCGCGTTCGGTGCGGTGTTTCCGGCTCCGGCGAAAGAATTTGGCCTGCTGGGGACCATCTTTCTCCGCCTGATCAAATCCATCATCGCGCCGCTGATCTTTGCGACTCTGGTGGTCGGGATCGCGGGCACCGGCAGCATCAAAACCATGGGCCGGATCGGCGGCAAGGCGATCCTGTATTTCGAGATCGTCACCACACTGGCGCTGGTGATCGGGCTGGGTGCGGCCAACCTGATTCAGCCGGGCTCCGGCGTGGCACTGCAGCCAGGTGCGAATCCCGGCCTCGCCACCACCGGCACCGGTCTGCAGCAGACTGTCGAGCACACGTTCCCCACCAGCATCATCGACGCCATGGCTCGCGGCGAAGTACTCCAGATCGTGGTGTTTTCGTTTCTGTTCGGAACTGCGTGCGCGGCCATCCCTGCCAAATCGCGGTCCGTAGTCGACTTCTGCCAGGCCCTTTCCGACGTGATGTTCCGCTACACCAACTACGTGATGCTGTTCGCGCCGCTGGGCGTTTTCGGGGCCATGGCCGCCACCATCGGCGATAAAGGCCTGGGTGTCCTGCTGAATCTCGGCAAGCTGGTGCTGACACTCTACGCTACGCAGATGTTCTTCATCGTAGTGGTCCTGGGTACGGTCACCGCCATCGCGCGGATCCCGCTGCGCCGCTTCATCCGCTGGGTGCGCGAACCGTTCCTGATCGCCTACTCAACCGCGTCGAGCGAAGCCGCACTGCCCCTGGCGCTCGAAAACATGCAAACCTTCGGCGTGCCTAAGCATATCGCCGCGTTCGTGCTGCCCACCGGCTACAGCTTCAACCTGGATGGCTCCACGCTGTACCTTTCGCTGGCTTCGATGTTTGTCGCGCAGGCCGCCGGAATCCATCTTTCCTGGGGCACGCAGATCACCATGATGCTGACGCTCATGCTGACCAGCAAGGGAGTGGCGGCCGTTCCCCGCGCTTCTCTGGTGATCCTGGCCGGAACCCTGGCCACCTTCAATCTGCCGGTGGAGGGCGTGGCGTTGCTGCTAGGAGTCGACGCGCTGATGGATATGGCCCGCACGTCGGTAAACCTGCTGGGTAACTGTCTTGCGACCGCGGTCGTCGCGCGGTGGGAGGGAGTTGATTTCCCCGCCACCGATGCGGAACCCGCTACCGCGGCGACTACAGCAGTTTGAAGTTGATCTCGATCGTCACGGCGACATCCACGGGCTGGCCGTCCTTTGTGCCTGGTTTGAACAGCCACTGGCTTACGGCAGCAAGGGTATTCGCCTCCAGACCGGGATCCAGGGACTGCGTAACTTTGATATCGTCCGCGCGGCCCGTGGCAGTAACAACTGCAGTAATCACGACGGTTCCCTGAATCTTGGCTTCCTTCGCTTCCGGCGTGTAGCTCGGGTTGACTTTGTAAGTCACCGACGGAGCCGTCACTCCATCCACTCCGGCGCGATACACGTTGCGATTTTGAAACGCGCTCAACGGGACCAGCAATGCCACCGCTGCCAGCACCACTCCGATCCGCGCGCCAACACTTGCGCCCGTGCGGATGCGGCCGGAATCCAGAATCGCCGCAATGCGCGACGTCAGCGCGGGTTGGCGGACCATCGCCACACCTGCGACGGCCGCAGGCGCCGGCGAGCGCCCCGATAACTGCCGCGCTACCGCCATCAGGCGGTCGGCATAATCGGGAGCCTGGACGCCGGTCGCCAGGGTTGCATCGTCGGCGGCGTGTTCGGCTTCCTGGCGCAATCGCACCGCGGCCAGCCACACCAGAGGATGAAACCAGAACACAGCAGTCATGATCTGCGCGAACGCTTGCCACAGCCAGTCGCGCCGTTCGATGTGGGCACGCTCGTGGCGGATAACAACCTCGCGTTGCTCGGTGGGCCAATCCTCGACGTACGCCGGCACCAGGATCACCGGGCGGATCGCGCCCCAGGTCATGGGGGTTTGAATCGTTGGACTCACCAGCACGGCGCCAGCCGATCCGGCCTGCCGCGTGATTCGAAATAGCCGCAGGACACCCAATCCCCACCGCAGCAACAGTAATGCTGCAACCACAGACCAAACAAGCGCGAACGAGGGTAACGAGCGCGCTGCAACCGATACAGTTCCGGGAGCAGCGGCGTTCGCATCAATCGTCATGCGCAAAGTCTGCGGCACGGAAACCGGCACAACGAGCAGCGCCATCGCGATAAAGGCCGCCAGCCAGATGCGATGCCGCAGGTCGGCCGAACGTGCACGCAGCAGCGCCGTGGCAATCCAGGCAGCGCCAAGTACGATGGTCCCTTTGAGGGCAGCGGTCAGGATGAGATTCGTCATGATTTGGTCTCCTTGCGGGCTCGGTCGATGAGGGCTTGCAGTCGGTCTAGTTCCTCGGACGAAAGTTTCGCGGCGGATCCGTCTACCAGGGCGGCAGCAGCCTCCGCGGCAGATCCGTCAAAAAAAGTGGTGAGCATATGTTTGAGGGCGCTGGTGCGCGCCTTCTGCCGTGAGACTTTGGGCAGGAACACGTAACGCGGGCCGTCGGACTCGTGCCGGATGTGGCCCTTCTGCTCCAGGATCCGCAGGAGCGCCCGCGCGGCGGAGTAGCTGGGAGGATCGGGAAGAGCTGCCAGGATCTCGGCCGCCGTCGCGCGACCCCGGCTGTAGAGGATATCCAGGATCTGGCGTTCGCGGCGGCTCAATCCCGTTGTGCCAGAATCAGTCATGCTAATTATTTAGCATGATGCCGCGCGCCTGTCAAGCTAATTTCTTAGCAGGACTTGCTTACGCCGCGACGCCCATCTTCTTGCTCCAGGGCGTGGCGCCCTTCAGGGCGTCGTTGACGGCGTTGATGTTCTTCACGCCCTCAGTCGAAAGCCAGTCCTCGAGCGCCTTTACGCCCTTGGTGGCGTAGATCGGCATGCCCTCTTTCCACGTCGCGCGGCCGCACAGGACACCAGAAAAATCGGTGCCGGCTTCCTTGGCCATGCTCAGACTTTCGACAAATTGCTGGTTGCTGACCCCGGCGCTCAGGTAGATGAACGGCTTGGTCGCGACCTCCGCGCCTTGCCGGTAATACGCCAGCGCCTCAGCGCGCGTATACGCCTTCTCGCCTTTGTAAACCGCGCTTCCCTCGACGAACTCCGCATTTACCGGCACTTCCACCTTCAGAACATCCACGCGGTACTGCGGTTTCGTGAACTCCTTCATGCTCCCGATCACCACCTGCGGCTTGATCTTGGCGAACTCCAGGCCTTTCTCGTTCCCGCCCTTGGGATCGTAACCCACGAATTCCAGGAAGAAGGGGATTTGGTGGAACTCACACTCCGCACCGATGCGCTCGATAAACGCGTGCTTGATATCGTTGACGCCAGGATCGTCGAAGGGCGTGTAGTAGATCAGAATCTTCACGGCATTCGCGCCCCAATCGGCGATGCGCTTGGCCGAAACGTGCGGCAGCAGGTCCGGCAGGCGGCCGGGCTTGGTATTGTCGTATCCGCTTTCTTCGTAGGCCAGCAGCAGACCCGCGTTCGATGCGCGTGCCTTGGCGGCATCCAGACCGTATTCGGGATCGAGCAGGATGGCCGACGCGTGCGGCGTCAGCACCTTTACCACCGCAGTCTTGAACTCGGACATCATCGCCGGCGTGACCGCCTTCACGTCGACGCCTTTCGCGCTCGCAATCGACTTTTGCAAGCTCCCGCGCTGGTCCATCGCGGCCGCGGCGATGACCCCGTCCTTGTTCGAAAGCGCTTTCAAGTGCTTCAACTTTCCTGCTGAGAGAGACATGCTTCTTATCTTACCGACCCGCCAGATGGTTCGGGCGGATGTGCCGGTTGTACCATCGGAAGTACGAGATGCTGGCCGCCAAGACGACCGAAATCCGCGATCTGGCCGAAGCTGCCGCACGGTTTTCCCGGCGGCTGGAGATCGTCAAGAACCGCGTGGCGCGGGAGTTCGAATGGTATCCATACACCACACTCGAAGTCTTTCCCATCCTGAACGCGATGCTCAGGGAGGAGCGGCGGGACCTGCTGGCTCTGGCCGGCAGTTCCCCGGTGCTCGACATCGGTTGCGGCGACGGCGCGCTGTCGTTTTTTCTTGAGTCCATGGGCTCCACCGTGAAGGCCTTCGATCATCCCCCGACAAACTACAACCGCACTTTGGGATTCAGGACTTTGCACGCTGAATTAAGTTCCTCCGTGGAACTGGAGATCTGTGACTTGGATGCCGGCCTGGATCTGAAACACGACACCTACGGATTGGGGATGTGTCTGGGAGTACTGTACCATCTCAAGAATCCATTCCACTTTCTGGAAACACTAGCGCGGCACCTCCGGTACTGCGTTCTGAGCACGCGCATCGCCCAGGTTACGTCGGGCGGAACGCCGATCGCGAACGATCCCGTCGCTTACCTGGTGGACACGGAAGAAACGAACAACGACTCCTCCAACTATTGGATCTTTTCCGAAACAGGACTCCGGCGCTTGCTCGACCGCACTGGTTGGCAGCTGTGTGACTACAGCACCACAGGATGCTCCAGCGGCTCGGACCCAACCCGCGGGGATAGGGATCAGCGGGCGTATTGCGCGCTCCGCAGCAAACTTCCCGATCCGTGGACGGATTTTGATCTCGCCGCCGGGTGGCATGCCTTGGAAAATGGCAGTTGGCGCTGGACGGAACGAGTGTTTTCCGTGCGCCTGCCAAGCCGGACTTCCGGAACCAGGCTTTCTTTTAAGTTCGTCCTACCCGAGTCGATTCTGAAGGCTCTCGGCCCGATACAACTTCACGCAACCATAGGCGGGTGTTCCTTACCCAGCATTGGCTACCCAACGCCGGGAGAACACACTTATACGCAAATGATTCCCAGCGCGGCCTGGAACGGAACCGACCGATTCATCCGCTTTGAACTCGACAAGGCCTGGCAGTCCACCGATACAGCAGACTGCCGGGAACTCGGAGTGCAAGTCGCGTTTTGGTCATACGAGACCAAGACCCGTAGAGCGCTTTCTCCCATCACCCTCGACTAGAGCGAAATATCCCGCCCCTTCAAGCGGCGGAAATACGCTTTCGCGCGGCCAACATCGCGCAGAATTTGCGCCTTCAGCGCCTCGGGACTCTCGAATTTCCGTTCATCTCGAACCCGCCGCAGAAACTCGAGGCGGATTCTCTCCGGCGGCGCGCCCTCCAGCGGATCGAGCAAGAACGTCTCGATCGAGAGAACATCGTCGCTGCCGAATGTCGGCCGATAACCGATGTTGGTGATCGAGTTCCACCGCCGCGCGCCATCGAGATCGCTTGTTCGCGTGATGTACACTCCCCGCGCCGGGATCACTTGGGCATCCGTGCGAAGGTTCAGCGTCGGGACGGTCTGCTTCGACCCGATCCCATGTCCGTGCACGATGTCGCCCGAAATCGCATAAGGACGCTCCAGCAGGCGTGCCGCGATCCCCGCGTCGCCGGCAGCCACCAGCTTGCGGACTTCCCCGGAGGATACGTGCCGGCCCCGCCACCTCACCGTTTCGAGCAGCTGAACCTCGAACCCCAACCGCGCGCCCAACTCCTTGAGCGTCCGCGTATCGCCCGCTTGCTTGCACCCGAACCTGAAGTTTTCGCCGACGATCACGATCCGCGCGCCCAATCCATCGCGCAGGAACTTAGTCGCGAACTCCTCGGGTGTGAGCCGGGACAGTTCCGCTGTGAAAGGCTGTATTAAGATGTGTTCGATTCCCTCCCCCCGAATCAGCTCACTGCGTTCCTCGAGCGAAGTCAGCAATCGCGGAGCGCGCTCCGGGGCCACCACGCAAGACGGATGGGGATCGAACATCAGCACCGCGGGCCGAAGACCGGCATTACCGGCAGCGTCCGTAGCCGCGCGCAGCAATCTGCGATGCGCCAGGTGCACGCCGTCAAAGTTCCCGATGGTCAGGACGCACGGTTTGAAGCCGGTGGCCTGTTCAAGGTTACGCGCGATCAGGTTTCGTCCAATCACGCAATCGCCTCCACGTCGATCTCCAGCCCGTCGTAGGCCAGTCGGGCGTGAGGCGGAAGAGTCGCCTCGGTGCGTTCATGCTGCAGGTCATGACACATGTGGGTGAAAAACGCGCGTTTCGGCTGCAGCTCTTCCACCAGTTCCACGGCGCGCGCCAAGGTCGTGTGCGTGGGATGCGGCCGGTGCCGAAGGGCATCCAGGAACAGAACATCGAGCCCTTGCAGCTGCGCCTTCGACTCCTCCGGAATCTCGCTGTGATCCGTCAGATAGGCCGCCGCCCCGAACCGGAAGCCGTAAACGGTGCCTTTTCCGTGCACCACGCGGATGGGAGCAAATTCGACGCCGAACACCTCAAACGGCGTCCCGTCCATCCGCCGCAAATCCAGCTTGGGAACCATGGATTCGACTTTTTCGTCAAACGCGTAGCAGAACACGCGCTGCAGCGCCGCCAGCGTGTCTTCGGTGCCATACACTGGAATGTTTTCGCGCTGCCGGAAATTAAAGGGACGGACGTCATCCAGCCCGAGAATATGATCGGCGTGCGCATGGGTGTAGAGGATCGCATCCAGGCGGCTGAGCCCGGCGCGCAGCACTTGCTGGCGGAAGTCGGGCGTGGTGTCCACAACCACGTTGCGCCCGTCATACTGCAACAGGATGGAAGGACGCAGGCGTTTATCGCGCGGATCGGAGGACGAGCATACCTCACAGGTGCAACCGATAGTGGGAACCCCGGAGCTGGTACCCGACCCGAGCACGGTGATCTTAATAGCGGGTATGCTCATTCGGCGGCTGGCGATTTTTCCCCGGATGCTGGTTTCGGAGCGCTTTCGCTGACTTGTACGAAGCGGAACCGCAGCTCGGTCAGCGAGTTTTCGATCAGTCTCTGTTCTTCAACGCTCAGATTGCCGCGGGTCTTTTCCGCCAGCATCCCGAGCATATCGATCGCGTGGCGAGCCGCCGGCAGGTCCGGCGCGTCATCCATTTCCTCTCCCATCTTCAGCAGGCCCAGTCGCAACTCCGCCTGCATCTTGAGAGAAAACACCAGGAATTCGAAGGTCGGCGGGGGAAGGGGCATGCCGGAATCAGACATACGTTTATATCTATAGTGTAAACAGTGCCGGCACCCCCCGATGAACGAGACCAGCGGCTGGAAGTCCTTTCCGAAGCATTGGCACAACTGATTCGCCGCCAACGCGAATTGGAAGAGCGAGTGCGCGCGCTGGAATCGCACGGTACGAGCGAGCCTCCTGCGGAGCAGAACGTGGAGCCCATCATGACGCCTCCCCCGCTCCCACGATTCGATCCGCCCGCACCGATCCCCAGCCCGCAGGTGGCTTCACCCGAACCAGTCCCCCTCGAAACCACTCTCGGCCTCAACTGGATCAACCGCATCGCGGTCTTCACGCTTTTGCTTGGCGCGGCCTTCCTGTTCAAATATGGCGTCGATAACGATTGGTTCGGACCCGGCGTTCGCGTTGCGCTCGGCATCGCGGCCGGGATCATTTCACTGCTGGCGGGCGATCGCGTGTGGCGACGCGGACAAACCGTTTTTGCGCAGGGAGTCATCGGGCTAGGTTTGGCACTGCTTTATCTGTCGATCTACGCCGCCGCGATGCTGTACCATTTGCTGCCGCAAAGTCTCGCATTTGTCGCGATGGGCGGCATCACCGGCGGCGCGGTAGGACTCGCCCTACTCTATAACTCTCAAGCCATCGCCGTGCTCGCTTTGGTCGGAGGATACTTGACTCCACCGGCACTTTCCACCGGTGAGGATCATCCGTGGATTCTGTTCGGTTACGTCTTCCTGCTGAACGTCGGAGCCCTGCTGCTGGCACGAATCCGGCGCTGGAGCGCACTTGAACCGATCGCCGCGGCTGCGACCATCATCCTCTACGCAGGCTGGTTCAACCAATGGTTCGGCGACGCGAATCGTCCCGTGGCCACCGTGTTTGCGTTCGCGTTTTATGGACAGTTCAGTATCGCCACGCGGTCCGAGCTCTGGGCCGTGTTTCAACTGGGCTCCGCGATCGCTTTGGCGCTCATTTGGCGCGACCAAGCGCGTTTCATCTGGTGGAACTTGCCGATCGCAGTCGGAGGACTTGCTACTACTTATCGCCGGTCCTGGACCGTCGCGCCCATTTGGGCGCTCGGATGTTTCTGGCTCCCGCTTTGGGCCTGGTACAGCCCCGATGCCCCATTCGCGGCGATATCCGCTGCGTTCCTCCTCTTCTTTGCGTGGGCGCTGTGGCGCGTGCAGGATGGGGCTCCCGGACTGGCCCTGATTGCCGCGAATGCCGCACTGTATTATGCAGCGTCGTATAGCCTGCTGAACCTCGCGCATCACGAGTACATGGGTCTGCTGGCCGCCGTCGTCGGAGCGATCCACCTGCTGCTCGCGCGCAATTTCGAGGCCTCGTCAGCGGCGAAGGCCTTGACGATTGGCGTTGCTCTCGCGTTCGTCACACTCGCGGTTCCCATCCAGTTCGTGGGGTTCCGTGTCACCATCGCCTGGGCGCTCGAAGGAACGGCGTTAGCGTGGTTATCCACCCGCTTCAGCAGCGATTGGCTGCGCGCCTGCTGTTGGATCGTACTGGCGCTGGTGCTCGTCCGCCTATTCCTTCTCGATATCTCCATTTACTCGCGCGGCTCCGAATATTCCACGGTCGTGAACACGCGCTTCCTGACGTTCGCCGTCGCGACCGCCGCGCTATGGTTCGCAGCCCGATTCCTGACAGAACGGTCGGAAGCCGCCGTGGCCTATGTCGTCGGACACGCGGTCTTGCTCTTCGGACTTGGTCTGGAAATCGGTGGATGGGTGAGCCGGAACGTCGTACCGGCGGACCAAAGCAGCGTCCAAATCGTCGCGGTCTCGGTGATGATGACGATCTACGCGGTGATCCTGGTGATGGTCGGCGTGCGAAAACAGGGGGCGATCCACCGCATTTTGGGTCTGGCGTTAGTCGCCCTGGTGGTCGCGAAGCTGTACCTGGTCGACGTGTGGGTACTGGGACGCCTGTTCCGCATCACGGCGTTCCTTGCGCTGGGCGTCCTGCTGCTGGCTCTCTCCTATCTCTACTCGCGGTTGCGGCCGGTGCTGGATCGCCTCTTGAGAGCGGACTCATCCACATAAACTACAACCATAAACTACAACCATAAACTGCAACCACGTAAACTAGAACTTATGCGTTATTTCACGCTGCCCGAAGCGCAGCGCGCCCTGCCTGAAGTGGAGCGTCATCTCCGCGAGGCTCTGTTCCACAAGTCCGAATCTCAAAAAGCGCAGGACCACATGAACCGCACTACCGAACGCGTTAGGTCTTCCGGCGGGGCGCGGGTCAATCCCAGCGAGGTCCTGGCGATACGAGCCCGCCGTGACACCAGCATCACCGCACTCAAGGAGGCGTTGGACGAGATTGAGGAGGCCGGCGCGGTGGTCAAGGACCTCGATATCGGCCTGCTGGACTTTATGACGCGCTATCAGGACCGCGACGTGTGCCTGTGCTGGAAACTGGGCGAGGACCAGATCCGCTTCTGGCACGGCACCGAGGAGGGCTTCCTCGGCCGTAAACCCATTGACCAGGAATTCCTGCAGAATCATCGCGGCGAGGCCCCACATTGACACCCTTGCGCTCGGGCCGATAGACTGATTATTTAGGGGATGTTGCTCGCACGAGAGTTTGTCGACTACGTTTCGCGCCAGATCGTCAGGAAGCTGACGCCACAGTGGATTGAGACCACCGATAATCTGGTGGCCGCCGATTTTATCGCCACGGTGGTCGAAGAGGATCTGAGCGTCGAAGACCGCTTGAACGACGAGGTGCGCGAGCTCCTCAGCCAATACAGCGATTACATGCGGCGCGAGGGCGTCAGCTACCAGGAGATGTTCCGGCGTATCAAGAACACTCTGATCACCCAGCGCAAAGTCATCCGGGCCTCGGGTCGCGACTCGGGCGACTCCATGAAGCTGTCCCGCGACAAGATCAACGACATTTCGCACAAAATAGTGGCGGCCCTCCGCAAGAGCCGCGATTTCCGGCTGAAGCGCGATCCCAACGATGTTCGCCTGGAACTGGTCAAGGTGATGACGGAAATCCTGCAGACCGAGGAGAAGGTCGACAAGGCCGCCCGCACCAAGATCCGCACACAGAAGAAGGAAATTGCCGAAGGCACCGAAGAATGGGATCTGCTCCACAAGCGCTACTACGCCGAGGAATTGAAGAAGCTCGGCATCGATCTTACGCACTGATACAATAGATCGATCTCCATCATGAGTCCCTCCCCGGGATCGCGGCTCGACCATTACGAGATCGTGGAGCTGATCGGTAAGGGCGGCATGGGCGAGGTGTACCGCGCCAAAGATATACGCCTGCATCGGGAAGCCGCTGTCAAGTTCTCCACCCAGCAATTCAGCGAACGGTTTGCGCGGGAAGCGAAGATTATCGCGGCGCTCAATCACCCCAATATCAGTACGCTCTATGATATCGGGCCCAATTATCTGGTGATGGAGCTGGTCGAGGGTCCCACCCTCGCCGACCGCATCAAGCAAGGTCGTTTGACCCTGGAAGAAGCTTCGACGATCGCCCGGCAGATCGCGGACGCGCTCGACTACGCCCACGAAAAAGGCGTAGTCCATCGGGATCTCAAGCCAGGCAACATCAAGATTCGTCCGGATGGCCTGGTCAAGGTGCTCGACTTCGGACTGGCCAAGGTCGGAGGCATGCCTGTGGCGCCGTCGGACGAATCGCCCACCATAACCGTCGGCCAGACCCAAGCGGGCATGATCCTGGGCACGGCCGCTTACATGGCGCCGGAACAAGCCAAGGGGAAAGAGGTCGATAAGCGCGCCGACATCTACGCCTTCGGCCTGGTGTTTTACGAAATGTTGAGCGGCGTCCGCCCGCATCAGGGCGACACGCTGCAGGAGACCATGGCCAGCGTCCTCAAGGACGAGCCGGATCTGTCGAAAGTACCCGCCCAGACGCATCGCCTGTTGAAGCGCTGCCTGGAGAAGGATCCGCAGAAGCGCCTGCGGCACGTCGGCGACGTGATGTCGCTGCTCGACGACGCACCCTCTAGACGCACCCTCTAGTGGAGCAGGCTTCCAGCCTGCAACCGGGGCTTCAGCCCCGGGCAAACGCTGGCTGTGGCCCGCCGTGGCAGCGGGCGTCGTGGTAATCGCCGGAGTGGCGATAGCCTTCTGGGCGCCGTGGCGATCACAGCCAAACCTCACACCAGTGCGGTTCGAGGTCGCGGAATCCGACAAGATGAAGTTCTTCTCGGGAGGCGCGATGGCGGTCTCTCCGGATGGACACTGGATGGTGTTCCCCGCGACCGGCGAAGACGGCGTGGCGCGATACTGGCTGCGGTCGCTCGACACCGTCGAAGCGCGGGCGCTTCCTGGCACGGAAGGAGCCTTCGTGCCCGCTGCCTGGTCCTGGGATAGCCGATACGTGGTCTTTACCTCCCTCGGCGGCCTCAAGCTAAAGAAAGTGGATATCCAGGGCGGCCCTCCGCAGACTTTGGCGGATGTGCCCAGCCAAATCAATGGCGCTGCCTGGACTCGGGACGGAGTCATCATCGTGGGAATGGCCCAGGGCAGTCATCCGCTGATCCGGGTATCTGCTTCCGGCGGCGCAGCTACTCCCGCGACGGTTTTGGCCCAGGGCGAGAGCCGTCACATCTGGCCTCAGCTACTGCCCGATGGCCGTCACTTCCTCTACTTGAAAGTATCCGCCGATCCCAACAAGATGGGGATCTACGCGGGCTCCTTCGATTCCAAACCCGAGGAGCAGAGCCAGCAGCGCCTGCTCGCGACCAACCGCCAGGCATACTACGCCCCTTCGGCCAATGGTGGCACGGGAAACCTGATTTTCCTTCGTGATAGCACGTTGATGGCGCAGCCCTTCGATCCTGGCAAGCTGCAACTCAGCGGAGAGCCGGCGGCGATTGCCGAAGGAGTGGATTCCTTTGTTGGGGCGAACTACGGACTGTTCTCGGTCTCGGATACGGGCGCGTTGGTCTACCGCGCAGGTGCGGGGTCGAAGCTGGTGGCTACCTGGTTTGACCAGAATATCAACCCGGCGGGGACGCTGGGCGAGCCGGGCGAGTATGCGAATCCCGCCGTCTCGCCCGATGGAACGCACGTTGCGGTAGCCGCCGGCTCCGCGGGATCGCGCGACATCTGGATCCTGGACGTGGCGCGAAACTCTCCCTCACGCTTCACCTTCGATCCGGCGAACGACGATAACCCGGTGTGGTCGCCGGATGGAAAGAACGTCGTGTTTTTTTCGAATCGCAAGGGTGAACTGAAGCTGTATATCAAACCGGCCGATGGTTCCGGCGAGGAGCGGCTGCTCACGGACCAACCCGGCATACCCTCAAGCTGGTCGAGAGACGGACGCTTCTTGTTGTTCACCAGCGGTTCCCCGAAAACGGGCAATGACATCTGGGTCCTGCCTAACCCCCGGTCCGCTTCCGGTGACTCCAAGCCCACGCCGCTTCTGACGACACAGTTCGATGAACAGGACGCGCAGGTTTCTCCCGACGGCCGCTGGATCGCTTACCAAACCAACGAATCCGGCGCTTCCGATATCTATGTCCGGCCATTCGCCGCCGATGGGAATGGCGGCGGCGCGAAATGGCTCGTCTCCAGAGGCCTAAGCATCTATCCGCGCTGGCGCTCCGACGGTAAACAACTCTTTTACGCGAGTCCAAATCTCGACATTATGGGAGTGGACATCGATACCAGCAAAGGGTTCCAGGCGGGGACGCCCCGGCGTTTGTTCACCGCGCCGCCGCCGCTGCTCGCCATTGGCTGGGACCTAACGGCCGACGCCAAGCGCTTCCTCTTCATCACCACACCCAACGGAGGGCGGCCCGCGCCGTTCACCGTCGTGCTAAATTGGGCGGCGGGCCTCAAGAAATAAGAAGGAGACAGTCATGACGCACACTCGATTGCTTCGGAGTTTATTGATGGCCGGCTCAGCGGCTGCGATGTTTGGATTGTTCGGCCTCGTGAACGCCGCCGAACCCGATCCCAAGGTGATGAAGGTCAACCTGCCGGCAGATATCAAATGGAGCACCAGTCCCTCGGGCAATTCCACAGCCGTGTTGTATGGCGATCCCTCCAAGCCCGGACTGTACATCGTTCTCACCAAGTGGTCCGCCGGCCATATGAGCCGTCCGCACATGCACCCCAATGACCGGTTTATCACCGTGATCTCGGGTACCTGGTGGGTAGGCTGGGGTCCGAAGTATGACCCGGACAGCACCAAGCCCATTCCGGCGGGCAGCTTCGTCACCCACTTCGGCAAGCAGATCCACTATGACGGCGCCAAGGACGGCGATTGCGTGCTCCAGATCGTGGGCATGGGTCCGGCCGAGTCGACCGCTGCCGAACAAAAGTAGTCGCTAGCGGTTGGGAAACTTCCAGTCCTCGGGATTCGCGGGCGGCTTAAACTCGTCCGTGCTGAACACCCGCAGGGCTTCCTCCGGATCGTTCGGGCCGGCGACCTCCAGTATCAGGGCGACCTGCAAGCGGGGTCCCTGGAAGTATTGCACCCGGATCTTGTGGATTCCTCCAGCGAGCTCCACGCTTCCGGAGTGCGTGGCAACCGGATGGATGCCGTCATTGTCCACTATGGTCTGGTCATCGATCTCGAGCCGGGAGCCGTCGTCCGACGTGAGCGCGAAGCGATACAGGCTGGGATTTTGAATCCAGAATCGGCCCGTGTAGTCGATCGCGAACCACTCCTGGCGCTTGGTCACGCCCGGAAAGCCCTCCGTGAAGTCGCGGAGCGGAATATTGAGAGCGGAAACGTAGATTTTTCCTTGCGGCTTGATCTTGCGAAGGTCAGGAATCACTTTTGAGTTCTTGGAAATGTGATAGATGACGCCCTCCAAACCGCCGGGGACGACTACGGTGGTTCCGAAGCTTACAGGCTGCTCTTGCCCGACTGCCAGAATCGCGCCCACCAGGAGGGCATGGGGACATAATTTAGGCGTGACGCACTGCCTCCATTGGATCGATGGTGATCCATGACCTCGCGCACAGGTAAGCCACCAGCGCCGAGATGGCCAGCATCGCGGCGGCGACGGGAACGAGCACGGTCCATTCCACGGCGCTCACTCCGTAGAATTGCGAGCGAAGCAGCACCGTGGCGCCCACGCCGAACAAGATGCCGATGGCGATTCCCGCCCCGGTGACCGACAACGTCTCGCGCAGGACCATTTTCAGCAATTGCCCCGGCCGCGCCCCCAGCGCGACACGGATGCCGAGCTCCTTCTTCCGCTCGCTGACGGAATAAGAAATCGCTCCGAACAGGCCCACGATCGCGAGCAGCATTCCCAGCGCAGTCAAACCCGCCACGCTAACGGCGGTGATGCGCTCGGCGAGAAGAGTGAAATTGGTCCAGGTATCGAACGTCACTGGTCGGAACGGGAGGACGATACCCAGGCCTTGGACGGCTTGATTGAGCGGCTCGATCCACAAGCGCGGGTCGCCCTTGGTTCTGGCGACCACAACGACCGATTGCTGATAGTGCTGGCTGAGAGCAACATACATGACGGCTCGCGCGGGTTCGTCGAAGCTCTCGTACTTTCCGTCGGCGGCTACGCCGATCACAGTTGCCTTCCGCGGGGTGTCGCCCGTGAGTAGCGTCCGGCCGACGGGGTCTTGACCCGGCCACAGCGTATCCGCCATTTTGCGATTGATCACCACTACGTCGGGTGCGTTCTCGCGATCGCCGGATTTGAATACCCGGCCGTTCAGGATCCGAATGCCGAATGTGGAGAAGTAATCGCCGTCCACGGCGGCTTGTCCCACGGGAGTCTTTTTATCGCCCTGAGGCAACTTCACCGGAACCTCGTTATACCCGAGCGCAAGTGGCAAACTCGATGTGAGAGTGACTGATTCCACGCCGGCCAAGGAGGCTACCGCCCTGCGCACATTCCCCTGAGCCTCTCTGCCGGCCGCTTCGGTGGCTTTGTCATCCTGCGCATAGATCGTCACCGCTACCAGATTTCGTTGGGAGAAGCCAGGATCGGTGTGACGCAGGTTGTAAAGGCTGCGCTGGCATAGTCCCATGCCCACCAGAACCAAGGTGCACACGGCTACCTGCACGATCACCAGAGCGCTTCGGCGAACGTTTTTGTGGGTCCCGCCGACCACGATTTCGCCGCCCAAAACTTGCGCGAGATCGGGCCGCGACGCGTAAAGAGCGGGAGGCAGCCCCGTGGCTAAGATCGCGAGGAGCATCAGGGAGACCGTCAAACCTGCGACCGTGGCGTCCAGCCGCAAAGTGAGTTCCAGGGAATAGGTCCCCAGCATGGGGAGATCGAACGAGAAATTGGAAAACCGCGCGATCAAAGCCGCGGCGGCGGCGTAGCCCAGCGCGGCACTCGCGCCGCAGATGAGCGCGCTCTCACTGAGGAATTCGCGGATCAACCGGCCTCGCGATGCGCCCACTGCCAACTTGATCGCCGCTTCCTGACGTTTACCTACCGCGACGGCCAGCAGTAGATTCGCGACATTGGCGCACGCGACCAGCAGCACCAGCAGTACGAACCCCATCAGGATCGCGAAGCCCAACTCCACGCCGGGGTCGGAAGGCGGCGCCAGGGTGGCGCGAGTGACAACCGCAGCTACGTCCTTGTCCTCCTTCGGGAAGGCGGAAGCCAGCTGGCCGGAGAGGGCCGCCATGTCCGCCTGCGCCTGCCCCCTGCTGACTCCCGGCTTGAGCCGCGCTACGAGGATCAAGCCCCGATTGTCCCGCTTCGTAAAGGCCGGATCCGACCGCGGCAGCGATGTCAGGAGATCTCCGTTGAAGCCGAAGAAGGATCCGGTAAATTCCCGCGGCGCGACGCCGACAATGGTGAACCCCGCGATCTCCTTGCCGGAAATGTTGGGGTCGCCGCCCATGCGCTTCCAACACGAATAGGTCATCACCGCAACCGGCTTCGCCACGGAATCATCGCCCGGAGCAAACAGGCGCCCCAGATACGGCCGGAGTCCCATCACCGCGAAGTAATTTTCGGAAACAGGCCTGGCGACGACCTTGATCTCGCGGTCGCCGTCGAAGGTAGTGTTTACTTGAATCGTATTCGGAGCCGCGGCGATATCGGTGAAGACGTGATTGTTCTCGCGGTAGTACTTGTAATCCGGATAGGAGACGGCGCCGATCGCCTCCGCCGGCGTGCGCGTGTAGATCTTGACCAGGCGGTCAGGCTCGGGTGCCGCGGGAGGCAGCAGAAGGAAGGTGTTTGAAACGCTCAGGCTGATGACGCCCAGTGCCATGGCGATCGACAGCGAGAAAACAGCGATCGCCGTGAGCTTCCAGTGCTTGAGCAGGATTCGCGTGGATCTGAAGACCACACGATTGTTTTAGCACAGCCGAGGTGGGCTGTCGTCGATGCTAAATGACGTCGACGCCCATCGACCGGGCGGTGCCCTTCACCTGCTCCATCGCCGATTTGAGGTCGAAGCTGTTCAGATCCGGCATCTTGATCTTGGCGATCTCTTCCACCTGCTTCAGCGTGATCTTGCCGACGCGGTTCTTGTTCGGCTCGGGCGATCCCTTGGCCAGGTTCACGGCGCGCTTGATCAGCACCGGTACGGGAGGCGTCTTCGTGATGAAAGTAAAAGAGCGGTCTGAAAAGATGGTGATCACCACCGGGATGATGAGACCTTCCTGATCCTTGGCGGAGGTCTTGGCGTTGAACGCCTTGCAGAACTCCATGATGTTGACGCCCTGGGGACCCAGCGCGGTGCCCACGGGCGGGGCGGGCGTGGCTTTGCCAGCCGGGATTTGCAGCTTCACTGATCCTGTGATCTTCTTCGCCATGCTTACTCCTAAGCCGCTCCCGCGGCTCCCTTAAATTTTCTCTACCTGCAGGAAATCCAGTTCCACCGGCGTCGAGCGGCCGAAAATCGTGACCATCACACGCAGGGTGTTGCGCTCCTGATTGACCTCGTCAATCTTCCCGGAGAAGTTTGTGAACGGCCCGTCGACGATGCGCACGTTTTCGTTCTTTTCGAAGCTGAGCTTGGGCCGGGGCCGCTCGGCCGAGGTGGACTGGCGGTACAGGATCGAGTTCACTTCGTCTGCCGTCAGCGGCACGGGAGCATTCCCACCGCCCACAAATCCGGTGACGCGGGGCGTAGCCTTCACGGCATGCCACAATTCGTCATTCATTTCCATTTCCACCAGAACGTATCCCGGATACAGCATCCGCTTGCTGGTGACCTTTTTTCCGTTGCGTAGTTCCACCACTTCTTCAGTGGGGATCAGAATCTGGCCGATCTTATCCGCGAATCCGAAGGCGTCTGCGCGGCTCTTCAGCGAATCGGCCACCTTCTGCTCGAAGCCCGAGTAGGTGTGGACGATAAACCAGTTCTTGTTGGAGGGAGCATCTGAAACAGGCTCGGCAGCCGGACCGCCTTCCGCGACCATCTCTTCAGCGGCCTCCGCTTCGGGAGTGCCGGCTGGAGGCTCGGCCATCGGTTCAGGGACCGTCGGGTTCTCGTAGGGGAGTATCTCTTCGTTCATTTGGAGGTGGACCTACTTGGTAAAGGTATCGTACACCCGCTGGATCACTTTGCCGATGATGTTGTCAATTACGAAGAAATACGCGCCGAAAGCGAACACCGCCGCGAGCACTACCCCCGTGGTTGCACGCACCTGCTTCCACGACGGCCAGGTCACCAGCTTCATCTCGTGCTGCAGCTCTTCGAAATAGTCCTTCACCCGGGCCGGCCAAGCGGCTGCTTTCTGCGTCATGCTGGTTGCTTCGCTCATCGCAATTTCCTTCTACTGGAACCTGTTGCTTCTCGCGCGGAGCGCGGAAAGACCGCCAAAGGCGGGGTGGCAGGGGCGGAGGGATTCGAACCCCCACTCGCGGTTTTGGAGACCGCTGGTCTGCCGTTAAACCTACGCCCCTACTTCAATTCCAGTGTACTCTGTAGGAGCCCAGGATGCCGACCCCTACTTGATCTCCTTGTGCGCCACGTGCTTCCGGCAGAACGGGCAGAACTTCTTCAGCTCCAGGCGCTCCGTGGTGAGCTTCTTGTTCTTCATGCTGGTGTAGTTCTTGCGCTTGCAATCCCCACACTGAAACGTAATCTGTTCACGTGCCATATAGTGAGTCCGTTATTCCAAAATCTCGGATACCGTTCCGGCACCCACGGTGCGGCCGCCCTCGCGAATCGCGAAGCGCAACCCTTTATCCATGGCCACCGGGGTGATCAGCTCGACTTCCAACTGCACGTTGTCGCCCGGCATCACCATCTCCATGCCCGCCGGCAACTGCGCGACTCCCGTCACGTCCGTGGTCCGGAAATAGAACTGCGGACGATATCCCTTGAAGAACGGCGTGTGCCGCCCGCCTTCGTCCTTGCTCAATACGTAGACTTCGCCCTTGAACTTCTTGTGCGGCTTGATCGATCCGGGCTTCGCGATCACCTGCCCGCGCTCCACGTCGTCCTTTTCAATGCCGCGCAGAAGCAAGCCGACGTTGTCGCCGGCTTCGCCCTGGTCGAGCAATTTCTTGAACATTTCGACGCCGGTGACCACGGTCTTGCGAGTATCGCGGAATCCCACGATCTCCATTTCCTCGCCGACCTTGCAGATCCCTTTTTCGATTCTTCCGGTCACCACCGTGCCGCGGCCTTGAATCGAGAAAATGTCTTCGATCGGCATCAGGAAGGGCTTATCTTTTTCACGGACGGGTTGCGGGATATAACTGTCCACCGCCTCCATCAGCTCGTCCACCGTCTTTTCCCAC
>JAIQFI010000060.1 GCA_020073345.1 Terriglobia bacterium | reverse complement strand
TCGAAGCACGTTGGGAGCATTATGCTCACGGCGCCGATATCGGTGTCAGGGGCATCGGCCGAAGCATGACGGAAGCCTTTGAACAGGCAGCTGTTGCGCTTGCCGGCGTCATCACCGACCCTTCGAGAGTCAAAGCCCGCCAGGATGTGACGATCGAGTGCGAGGCTTCCAATCCGGACGTCCTGCTTGTGGACTGCCTGAACGCGCTGGTTTACGAAATGGCAGTTCGCCGAATGATCCTGGCCCGCTTTCGAGTGAGCATGGAAGGCAACCAATTGCACGGCAGCGCCTGGGGCGAAGAAGTCGATGTGGCGCGTCACGAACCGGCCGTCGAGGTCAAAGGCGCTACTTACACGGACCTGTTCGTCGGTCAGAATTCGAGCGGCGCCTGGGTAGCGCAATGCGTGGTCGATGTGTGAGGGGCTTATGGACACAACTCTGCTAAGCCGTTTGTCGGACTTCGAATGGCGCATTGAGGCCCATGGAAAGATGCGCGTTCCCGCGATCCTATATGCCAGCGAAGAACTGATTCGCGACATGGACAACAAGGTTTACGAGCAGATCGTGAATGTGGCAACGCTGCCTGGTATCCAGAAGGCCGCCTATGCGATGCCGGATGCTCATTGGGGATACGGTTTTCCGATTGGCGGGGTCGCGGCATTCGATCCTCAGGAAGGCGGAGTGGTGTCGGCCGGCGGCGTCGGCTTCGATATCTCTTGCGGCGTGCGCACGCTGCTGACAGGATTAAAGGCGGCGGACCTGACGCCGGTCAAACAGCCTCTTGCGGACGCCCTGTATCGTCACATTCCGGCCGGCGTCGGCAGCACGGGTCGCCTGAATCTCGACGACCAGCAGCTCGATGAGATGCTGTTGAACGGCGCCCAATGGGCCCTAAAGCTGGGCTACGGAAGGGAAGCGGATCTGGATCGAACCGAAGAGCGGGGGTGTATGGCTGGTGCGCGGCCCGAAGCCGTCTCCGAGTTCGCAAAAAAGCGCCAGCGCCGGGAGATGGGAACGCTCGGATCAGGCAATCATTACCTTGAGGTTCAGCATGTGGTGGAGATTTACGACGAGGCTTCCGCGCGCGCATTCGGACTGGCTACCGACGACATTGTGGTGAGCATTCACTGCGGATCGCGCGGGCTGGGTCATCAGATTGGGACTGACTTCCTTCGAGAGATGGTGCTTCAGGCTCCGCACTACGGAATCGAGCTGCCGGATCGCGAGCTCGCCTGCGCGCCGATTGAATCGCCGTTAGGCGAAACCTATCTGGGCGCCATGCGCGCCGCCATCAACTGCGCTCTGGCAAACCGCCAAATCATCACGCACCTGGTGCGGCAAGGCTTCGCAGAGGTGATTCCCGAAGCCGATCTGAGCGTTCTCTACGACGTCTCTCACAACACCTGCAAAGTTGAAGAACATACGGTGGATGGGCACCTGAAGCGCGTTTTCATTCACCGGAAAGGTGCGACTCGAGCCTTCGGCCCCGGTCATCCGGCCATTCCAGAAGCGCTGCGCACAATCGGCCAGCCAGTCCTGATCGGCGGCACCATGGGAACGGCCTCGTACATCCTCGTCGGTATGCCCGAGAGCGAGAGTCGTTCGTTCAGCTCATCCTGTCATGGCGCAGGACGCCAAATGAGTCGTCACCAGGCAACCAAGCACTGGCGCGGCCGCCAGTTGATCGACGAGCTTGCAGGTCGCGGTATCATTATCCGGTCCCCTTCCTCCAGGGGCGTTGCGGAAGAAGCTCCGGGGGCCTATAAAGACGTCACGGCCGTGGTGGAGGCAGCGGAGAAAGCCGGGCTCTCCAGACGCGTTGCGCGGCTCGAGCCTCTGATTTGCATCAAAGGATGAGCGAGGATGGCCGCGACAATTGATACGCCGCACATAGAGTCAAAGAGCCTGACGATCGTAGAAGAACTGTATATCCTGCCCTTGCGTGAGGGCACTTTGTTCCCCAAGGCCGTTCTTCCGCTTACGCTTGGGAGGTCTGCGCACATCGAACTCATTCTTAAGCTCGGCGAGGGCAATCGCATCGGTATCGTCGCCCAAAAAGATCCTAGTCAGGACGAACCGAAGCCATCCGATCTACACCAAGTTGGTACGGTCGGCCATATTCACCGAATACTACGGACGGCTCCAGATCACATTCTAGTGTTCTGCGAGGGACTCACGCGCTTCCGGGCGGCCGAGTTCATCAGTAGTGAACCGCCCTTGAAGGCTAGAGTAGAACTGCTGGAAGACATCGAGCCACCACTTGGACCGGACCTCCAGGCTCTTCGCGATCACCTTGTTGAGACTGTCAAGCAAGTGATCGCTGCCACGCCCGACCTGCCTGACGAGTTGCAAGTCACGGTCGCCAACATTTCCCAGCTTGGGCACTTGGCAGATTTCGTCAGCGCGATGCTACCCGGCTTGTCTTTTCCCGAACGCCAGGGATTACTCGCCGACCTTGACGTGGTCTCGCGACTCCGCCAGATCAATGAACTTGCAGTGCGCGAACTCGAGCGAGTTCAACTCCGCCAGAAGATACACATAGAAGCGCGCGGAGCGCTGACCCAGGCTCAGCGTGAATTCTTTCTTCGCGAGCAACTCAAGGCCATTCAGAATGAGTTAGGAGAGGGCGAGGGAACACAAAAGGATATTGAAGAGCTGCGTCAGAGGGTCGAGGCGGCCGGAATGCCTGCCGAAGTCAAGGCCGAAGCTGTCAAGGAGTTGAATCGGCTGTCCGGACTTTCGTCGATGTCGCCGGAACACGGCGTTTCCCGTAACTATCTCGAATGGATGGTCAGCCTGCCCTGGTCCACCTCAACTGGCACGCCTGTGAACGTCACCTACGCGGCAAAGGTTCTGGATGAAGACCACTATGACCTTGAAAAGGTGAAGGATCGTATTCTCGATTTCCTTGCAGTGTTGCAATTGCGGCCCACCTCCAAAGGCCCGATCTTGTGTTTCACTGGTGCTCCCGAAGTGGGAAAGACCTCGTTGGGCAAATCGATCGCCCGCGCTCTCGGCCGGAAGTTCGCGCGAATCTCGCTCGGAGGGGTGCACGACGAGGCGGAGATCCGAGGGCATCGCCGAACGTATATAGGGGCATTGCCGGGACAGATCATTCACGGGTTGCGCCGCGCAGGCGCCAATGATCCCGTATTCATGCTGGATGAGATCGACAAGCTCGGCCATGAGTTTCATGGAGATCCTGCCTCGGCAATGCTCGAGGTTCTCGATCCCGAACAGAACTTCTCCTTCCGCGATAACTACCTCGACGTACCTTTCGATCTCTCGAAAGTCTTGTTCATTACGACGGCAAATCAACTGGACACCGTGCCGGACGCGTTGCGCGATCGCATGGAAGTCATCGAGCTGCAGGGCTACACCGACGAGGAAAAAGTGGCCATCGCCTTCCGTTATCTGATTCCGCGGCAGGTGCGCGAAAACGGCCTCGCAGCCGAAGGCGACGTTCAATTCTCCGATGAGGCGCTGCGCTACATTATTCGACGATACACCCGGGAAGCCGGGGTGCGGAATCTGGAGCGTGCAATTGGCAGTGTATGCCGCAAGCAGGCTCGGCGGATCGCAGCAGGGGTGCACCAGAAGATTGAGGTCACTCCGGATATCCTTGAGCAATTTTTAGGGCCGCCCAAGTTCAGAACCGAATTCGAAGTCGGCGAGCGAACTCGCCGCCCGGGAGTTGCTGTCGGTCTCGCCTGGACACCGGTTGGCGGTGATGTGTTGTTCGTTGAAGTCGGCCGAATGCCCGGTGGAAGCAAGGGACTGATCATGACGGGACAACTGGGATCAGTGATGCAGGAATCTGTTCAAGCAGCACTGACTTGGGTGCGCGCCAAGGCTTCACAATATGGAATCGATCCCGAAATCTTCACGAAGAGTGATATACACGTCCATGTGCCATCGGGAGCCATTCCCAAAGATGGACCTTCGGCGGGCGTGACAGTTGCGGTAGCTTTGATCTCTGCATTGACGGGGCGGCGTGTGAATCCTGACTTCGCCATGACCGGGGAAATTACGCTGACAGGCTTAATCCTTCCGGTTGGCGGGATCAAAGAGAAGGTTCTTGCGGCGAAACGCAGCGGAATCCATCACGTGGTCATCCCAGCCGACAACGAGGTGAACGTGAAGGAAGACTTGAAGACCGAGCATCTGGGCGATCTTCAGATCCATGCCGTACGGACAATGGAAGAGCTTACGGGACTTACACTGATGCCCGCTTCCTCAACGTCTCCCTAGCTCAAGCAAAAACTCACAGCTCGCGGACAGCTCGCTCAACTTGCCCTGCGAGAGTCGGATAGTCTTCCCCGCTGAGGTACAAGGGCCTTCCGAAAGTGACGTCGATCCGGCCTGGTCTGGGGAAGTACCGACCACGATGGAGGATTCTCTCGACTCCACGCAGCCGAACGGGTATGATCGGAACCCGCAGCCGGGACGCGATGAGACCGATGCCGGGTTGAAACGGGTGGATCTCGCCCGCTTCAGTGCGTTCGCCTTGCGGGAAGAAGAGAACCGACCATCCGCCGCTGACCAGGTCGCCAAGATACCGCAGCGATCCGCTCGCTCCGGTTTCGGTCTGTGGCAAGGGAAACGCGTTGAACAATAACGCTAGAAGCCAGTACAAGAAGCTGTTCCCGAGCCATTGGAGCTTTGTATGCCGCTCCGGATGAAAATGGGCATCGAAGAATTCTTTCCACATCGCGACGCCCGCGCGATACCGGTATCTCGCGGGGAGAGCCGCCAGGATGCACGGCGTGTCCATGTTGCTTTGATGATTCGCCGTGAAGATCACCGGTCCGCTGAGACCCGCCAGGTGCTCCAGGCCTTGTACTCGGGCCCAAGCGAACAAACGTGTCAGCGGCAGCCACAAAGTGAATAGCGCGGCATTCCGGACGATCCGCGCCGGCCAGGATCTGCTCCAACTGGGGACTTCCAAGGGAGTGGGCGCGACCGTGACTCTCGTTAGTTCACCCAGTGTGCGAGAGCCAGCCAATGCAGACTCGTCGATGCTGGTGTCGAGATGCTGCTCAAGATCCATCATGAGTTCGACCCGATCTAGCGAAGTCAGTCCTAATTGATCCAGAGTTGTAGTTTCAGTCACCTCCCGACCGGGAGCGTATTTGCGCACGACATCCAGAAGATGATCTCCGGAAGACGGAGGTGGCGCCTTAGCGCCAGCGTCAACCCAACGTTGGATCTCAGACCTCTTGATCTTTTCCGTACCTGTCGTCCTTGGCAGACGGTTTCCCGACCAGACGGAAAGCCCGCGGACTTTCTGGTGATCCTCCAACTTCTGATTGGCTACACGGACGACTTCTTCCGGTGATGTCCCACCTTCGAGGACCAGGACCGCGTGGGGGTGCCCTCTGCCGACCACTGCCGATTCGTGCACGCCCGGGACGGCATTCAGCACTCGCTCGACGTCTTCAGGGAATACTTTCAGTCCCTCCGGCGTGACGATGACTTCTTTCTTGCGGCCTCGGATCACCAGGCGGCCGGTGTCGTCGAGCGAGCCGATATCGCCCGTGTGCAACCAACCCTCGCTGAAGGCTGAACTTGCCTCTGGGGGTGCTCCATAGTAGCCCGGCGTGACACTATCGCCGCGAACCAGAATTTCGCCATCCGCAGCGATCTTGATTTCCGTGCCCTCTACGGGCCGTCCAACCGTCCCTTTTCTAACCGAGAAGGGATTGTTGAAGGAAACGATCGGTGCAGTCTCGGTAAGCCCGTACCCTTGAACGACCAGGAAACCTAAACTGGACCAAAACTCTTCCAGTTCGGGTTCCAGCGGAGCCGCGCCTGAGATGAAGGCCCAGAATTTCAAACCGAAGTACCGGTGAATTCTTCGGTAGCGCCACCAACGCCGTGTCCAGTGTATGCCGGCGGGAGGTGGCTCGGCCGCTTCAGGAAATTGTTGAAGGATATGTTCGCGGAGTACCTCCAAAAGTTTGGGTACCACCGCCGCCAACGAAATGCGCCGGCTTCGAATCTGCCGCACGATCTCATGGGGGCTATAGCCTCGCATGAAGACAGCCTCTCCCGGAATCAGTGGTACCAGGAGCATGGTCACCGCCTGACCGAACATGTGACTGAGAGGGACAAGATTCAGAAAACGCAGTGGAAATACGGGGCGGAACCACTTCACGTACTTGGAAATGATCTTCTCCGGAGTGGCCAGGTTTGACAGAATGTTGCGATGGCTGATCAGGACACCCTTGGGTTCTCCTGTCGCACCCGAGGTAAAGACGATCTCCGCAATGTCGTTCGGTTTGAGCGCGATAGGCGGCCCGGCGACGCTGGTGCTCGTCCAGTCCAACTCTGAAAGCCGCCAGACAGGCGGCTGCGTGGCCCATGCTGGAAGATGGACTTCGTCTCCGATTAGGATTGCGCGAGCGTTTACCTGTTCTTGAACGCGCTTAAGGAATTCGGCCGAAGCCCGGTAATCGATCGGAACAACGATTGCGCCGGCGACCACGCATCCCCAAAAGGCGGCGACCCACTCCGGCCTGTTCTCTGACCAGAAGATAACCTTGTCGCCCTTACCGATGCCTTGCGCGTGCAGCTTGGCCGAAAAGGTTCTCGCTGCGGTGCCAGCCTGGGCGTAGGTGTACGACCAACTTCGATATCCGTCGTCGTATTGAAGATACAGACCAGGGGACTCAGCTAACTGCGCGAAATAGTCCGCTAGCGTGGAGCGCTTCCCGAGAGCGTTTGTCGGACCTTCGAATAACATAACTCCCGCTTCGGCGCCGGCTTCTGCCTCCGGCGCCGAAGCCTCCTCCGTCGCCCGTCTAATACTGCTCGGCTTCCTACGCTGCTGCGGGTTTGCTCTCTGCGGGCTTGGTCTCTTTGCCTTGCTCTATCGGCACCTGACGAATCGTTTTCTTCTTCGCCTCCGGCACCGGCACCGAAACCTTCAGAACACCATCGGTCAACTCGGCCTTGGCCTGGTCCGTCTTAGCCCCTTCCGGCAACGGAATCGACCGATAGAACTGGCCATAACTCCGCTCCCATCGGTGGAATCCCTCATGATCTTCTTTGTGTTCCTGCTTGCGCTCGCCTTGGATGATCAAGGCGTCCTCGGTCAGTTCGACCTTAACGTCTTCCTTTTTCAAACCAGGTAGTTCCGCAGTCACGATCACGTCGCCATTGCATTGCTGGACGTCCACTGTCGGTGCCCAGGGTTCCAATTTGGCGGCAGGAGCGAAACCGCGAAAAGCGCGGTCCATTTCCTCGTTCAGTTCCCTTAGCAGGCCGAACGGTTCCCCACCGAAATACCGTCTGAACGGAAACGCGGATCTGAAAAGCCCAGTCGGAGCGGGTATTTCCCGTTTCGCGACTGCTTGTTCTTTGCTTACCTTAACTTCTGCCATACTTGTTCTCCTTTACGTTGTTCAAGTTAGTCGTCGGCTCATCATGCAAGATGAGTCGTAAACCAATCCGCAGCCAGACTCGCAACTTGTGCCAACGTGCCGCGCTCTTCAAATAGATGAGTCGCACCCGGGACAATCTTGAGCTCGGTTTTGCATGTCATCAGGGCCATCGCATCGCGATTCATTTGAATGACTGCCGTGTCCTGGCCTCCAACGATAAGCAGCGTGGGAGCGCGAACCAGTGATGCAGTTGCCCCCGCCAAGTCCGGCCGGCCCCCACGAGATACCACGGCCTTCACCAAATCCGGTCGCTCGGCTGCCGTCATCAGTGCCGCCGCCGCGCCCGTGCTAGCGCCGAACAGGCCGATCTTGTGGCTGCGGACCTGCGGTTGACGCGCTAGCCAATCCGTAATCGCGACTACGCGCCCCGTGAGCAGGTCGATGTTGAAGCGCAAATGCGCGTCGATTTCGTCGTCCCGTTCTTCCTCGGCCGTCAGCAAGTCGACCAATAAAGTCCCGAGCGAGTGTTCGTTAAGAACCTCCGCGACATACCGGTTGCGGGGGCTGTGCCGGCTACTGCCACTTCCGTGAGCGAAGAGGACGATGCCTTTCGGCCTCGAGGGCATGCTCAGATCTCCCTGCAGGACCACCCCCGCTGCGGGAACCGAGACTGAGGCGTGTTCGATGAGAGTCTCGCCAATCTTCATGTGGGGATTCTCCTTCGATCAGTTAGGACTGCAATCTGGCTACCAGCCGCGAGCGTACCCGTGCCAGCGTTTCTTTTCCTCATGACCAGATGAATGTGGGTGATATGCCTCAGATCTCGGCATTTCGCGTCTAATCGCCCATCACTGTTTAGCTGACAGTTCCGCCCCATGAGCACGGGCTAACCGGTTATGCCCGCTGATAGCTGTGCGCGGGGGCCGGCGACAACGTATCGTGTTGCCCGCTGGACGACACTTTGCACCCCAGACAAACCCTAGACTCTGCCGGACTTCACGCGAGCTGAAGGGCAATAGAAGAGAATGAAAGGCGCCGGCGTTAGCCACTTGCGGCCAGTCAATCACTTCCGCAAACCCATGACAGATAATTGGAAGTGTTCGCGGTGCGGCGTCCAAGATCGAACGCAGAGCCTCGTCCCAGGGAAGATCCAATGTCTTCGGGCTGAAGAGAACCGTCACAACATTGTTATCGTGGTTTAGCTCTGCTAAGGAGCCGAGGCCTTCAACCTCCTTGAAGGACCACCCAAACTCTGCAACGAGAATATCGAGAGGCAGATGTTCGACGGGAAGGCCACCGGCTAGCACGACAGTTCCTTGGGTCATCGGTACGACCTCATCGCAATTTGGATGCCGATCCGGATCTAGAAACAGGCTTTCACTCCGATTCCACAAGGACTTCTCTTTCTAGCTTGCGGCCTGCCGCGCGTTCAACAGCGGCGACGTTTGCAATAAGCTTGTCATTGACACCGTCTTCGTCCTCGATCCGTATGGTTGTCAGGACATGTTTGGAAACCGAGCGTGCCTGGTCGTGACACCGCTTAGCGATCGCCATTATCTGATCCCACTCTCCTTCAAGACAGGTACCGAACGGCGTCAGACAGTATCTAACATCGCTGTCGTCAATGATCTTCAGAATTTCGGCCAAGTCCTTACTCAGATGGGTGCCGCGACCCAATGGTATGATGCTCAATTCGATAAGCATGCCTTTCCTCTTTCTTTCACTCCAGACTGAGCAATACTTCTGCCAAACCGCCGGGACTATGATGGTATGAGTAATCTCCGCATTGCGATCGAATTCGGCCCGAACCGGAAACGCAGGGTAGCTTAGCTTAGAGAGGTGGGTGCAATGTCTGGCACGGCTAAACCCGCAGTTTCGCTTCTTATCATTGATGACAATCCGGGCAGTCTGGAACTGCTTTCAAGCGCGTTAGCCCAACCTGGCCTGGAGATCCTCACGGCGTCCGACCCGGAAGATGGATTGGACATTGCTTGCAGCCGACATCCACAGATCGTGCTTACCGACCTAGTCATGCCACATTTGAGCGGCCTTGACGTGCTCGAACGGATCATGGAAATCGATTCAGCCACGGATGTGGTTTTGATGACGGCACACTACTCCTCCGAATCTGCAGTGGAGGCCATAAAGAAGGGCGCGAGCGACTACCTGAATAAACCAGTCTCGGTAGCGGCTTTGCGCGAACGCATCGGAAAGCTCGTAGAAGATGCCCGCAAGCGGCAACACACTTTGAATCTTCAGGACAAACTGCGGACCAGCTCGGAGTTCGAAGGAATTGTCGGCCACAGTCCTTTGATGTGGGAAATGTTTTCGCGTATCCGCCGGGTGGCGCCGCACTATCGTGCAGTGTTGATTACTGGAGGAACAGGAACCGGAAAGGACCTAGCCGCTCGTGCGCTTCACCAACTCAGTCCGGTTTCTTCGGGCCGATATGTTGTGCTCAACTGCTCCGCCGTCGTCGAGACTTTGTTTGAAAGCGAGTTATTCGGTCATGTGAAAGGATCGTTCACGGGAGCGACGCACGATAAAGCTGGTCTATTCGAGCATGCGCACGGAGGGACGCTGTTCCTGGACGAGATCGGAGACATGCCGCTTGCAACTCAAGCGAAGCTCCTCCGCGTGCTCCAGAATCAGGAGGTCCAGCGCGTAGGAGCGCTCAACACCCGCAAGGTGGACGTCCGTGTGATCGCTGCCACGAATCACGATCTGCAAGCTCTGATCGCGCAAAAGCGTTTTCGTGAGGACCTGTACTATCGACTCTCCATGGTGGAGATCCAGGTGCCGCGACTGGCGGAGCGCAAGGAAGACCTTCCGTTACTTCAGCGGCACTTTGTCGTCCGGTTCGCTGCTCAATATGGGAAAGAGATACGCGGCCTGACTTATCGGACGCAAATCCGGCTTTCACAGCATTCCTGGCCGGGCAACGTGCGAGAGCTTGAGAACGTCATCGGGCACGCTGCCATGATGAGCGTGGGAGATATGATTGACGTGCAAGATCTCCCAGCATATTTGCACGCTGAAGCTGGCGCTGAGCACGCTGAGCCGATTGCGGCACCCCTTGCTCCTTCTGTCGGTTCGCTGGAGGAGCAAGAACGCTTGCTGTTGAAACGCGCGATCGAGGCAGCAGGGGGAAATCAGTCGAAGGCTGCACGAATACTTCGTATTGGTCGTGACGCGCTACGCTACAAGCTAAAGAAGCACGATTTGGAAACGACACACTCCGCAGCGGATTCGGCCAGTGCCGGGTGACTCCGAGCCTTCGGAAATAATGCCACCAGAACGGCCTGACCCTTTGAAAATCCAAGGAAAGAAAATCGTTCTGCTCGTAGACAATCTCTATGAAGACCTGGAGGTCTGGTATCCCTTGCTACGTTTCCAGGAGGAGGGCGCGCAAGTTGTCGTGGTCGCCGCTGAAGCTGGCAAGACGTATCAAAGCAAGCACGGTTATCCCGTCAAGAGCCACCAATCCTACAGTCAAGTTCATCCGCGCGACTTTGATGGCGTCGTCATCCCTGGAGGTTACGCGCCGGATCAGATCCGCCGGTATGCGAAGGCCACCCAGTTCGTGTATGAGATGAACGATCAGCGGAAGTTGATAGCCTCCATTTGCCATGGACCGTGGGTGCTGTGCTCGGCCGGGATTCTCAAGGGTCGTAAGGCAACGTGCTTTTTCGCGATCAAAGACGACGTGGTCAACGCTGGCGCACGCTATGAAGACGCAGAGGTTGTCGTCGATGGGAACCTGGTTACGTCTCGCAAGCCGGAAGATCTTCCTGCATTCTGTCGCGCTGCGATGCGGGTGCTGACCGCTACGCCGGCAATGCTCTGATCAAGCCCCGGGGGTTCGGGTCAATTGCCCATACTGTGTCATATGACCCAGTCCACGTCGTCGCTTGCCCCGAACCCGTAATACGCAGTTAGAGGACTTCGCCGGAAGTCCGGCCAGACTTCGGCACTACGGTTGCATAAGCAGGCCGCAGGATCTAGCTCACAGATGAGTGGAGGGTCCCAGGAGCTTAATCTATGAAAGTCCGAGAAGTCATGACAGGCAATCCCAAATGCTGCGGACCAGATACGAACCTCGCCGAAGCGATCGAGTTGATGTGGACGAATGACTGCGGCGTCTTGCCAGTGATGGAGGACGGGAAACTGACAGGCGTTCTGACGGACCGCGACGTCTGCATCGCGGTTGGCACTCGGAACTGTCGGCCTTCGGACACGACAGTTAAAGACGTGGCAACCCGCACAGTACATACCTGCGCGCCAGACGACGATGTAGACACGGCCATGGCCATTATGCGCCGCGCTCAAGTCCGGCGGTTGCCGGTGACTGAAGATGGCAAGCTTGTAGGAATTCTCGCGTTGAACGATGTTATTCTCGTTGCCGCACATAAGTACGCACCGGTGGACGCCGAAGGAGTGATGAACACCATGAGAGCGGTGAGCGAACATCGCAACCCGAAATCGGAAGCGCCCTCCGTGACGCCATCGCATTGGCCCGCCACCCCCGTGGTTGTGGCTTAGCCTATGGCTCGCTGCATTTGCACCAACTTGGCGCACGGCCACGGCGTGCACTGCGAACGCGAAGCCATGGAACCCGAGGAGATGTGCGAGGCCTGTCAGAAGAAGGCGGCCATCGAGTGGCCGCTGATGCAGCCGAAAGTGCCACCCAACAGTCCAGGATCAAATTAATCCCTTCATCTCCATTGCAGGGTGAGACGGCTTTCGGCGCTCAGTGTCACTTGGGTGCCAAATTGTCTTCCTTCGCGATGGAGCATATTCCGCAACCAGTGAGCATCCTGGCCACCGGCATTGTGCAGGCGAAAGCGTTTGATTTCGAACGGTGTCATATCCAGGGCCAAGAGACGGCCCGTCGCAGCGTCCAGACTCACGAAATACATCAACACAAGATGGCTCCGGTATTCCTCGTATCCGGCGATTCCTTCATAGTCGTTCAGGAAATCGCCGCAACCGTACAGAATCGGCTTATCTCTGTAGACTTCGATCCCCTTTGGGTGGTGCGAGGAATGTCCGTGAATCACATCAACCGCGCCGAGATCCAGCACTTTGTGAGCGAATCTCTGCTGCTCCTGCGGGACTCCGTAGCCCCAGTTGCCACCCCAGTGAATCGAAAGGACCGCGAGGTCATCGTTACCTTTCATCCCCCGTACTCGTTCCGTGAGCCATTCGGCTGTTCGGTCGGAGAGGTCCGGCAGCAGAGCAACACCAGGCTCTTGATCGGTCGCAGCCCAATCGGAATGAATCCCGCTGTCCTCGGTACACACAGCAAACCCCAACACTCTGGCGTTGTCCCCGATCTCGATCACGGCCGGATTGATGGCTTCGGCCAGATTCAGTCCGGCGCCAACAGTCTTCATACCGGCGGCTCGCAAGCTGGCGAGGGTCTCCTTCAGCCCCGAGCGGCCCCAATCCAGCACGTGATTGTTCGCCAGGACGCAGCAGTCGATTTTCGCCGCGGCCAGGCAAGGCGTATTCGCGGGATGCATGCGGTAGTTGATCCCCTTGGAGTCGTAATCTTCGCAAGTAGTGATGCTGGTTTCGAGATTGACGATCCGCGCGGCCGGCCCCACACGAATAAGCTCTTCGGCTGCGTCGCCCCAAACGTAAGAAAAGTCCACTGGTTTGAGAATCCGGCCATTGGCGCTCTCGGCCATTTCGACATATTCAAGAGCCGATTGGACGTAAGGCTCATGGAGCCTCGGATTGGAAGGATGGGGAAGAACCTGGTCTATGCCCCTTCCGGTCATTACGTCGCCGCAGAGAAACAGAGTGATGGGGCGGATGTCCGAGCGTTCTCTCAAACTCACAGGATCCACGCCGCAATCCCCGTGCCATCTCGGCGGAACGGTCCAGGAGTTGCTTTAGGAAGGTCACATGCTTAGAGCGCTACTATTTCTTGCATTGATCCATCCGGTGTTCGCACAGTCAGAGGATCAGCCGCCCGCCGACTCAATTCCGTCGACGCCGGCTGATACCCAGGAAGGATTTCAGTGGAAGCCCGCACTCATACAGTCGGGCTTGTTCCTGGTCGTGCAGCATTCCGGCCGTATGGTGCAAGCCAAGACTCGCCGCGAGTTTGGCGGCCCGTTCTGGAGCGATTATTTCGAATCCGCGTCGAACATCCACACCTGGAACGACAGCAATAGTATCCTGACCAACTATTTTGGACACCCCTGGATGGGAGCGATTACCGGATACATTCAGGTCTTTAATGACCCGCGGGGACGAACGCTGGAGTTCGACGTTTCCTCCGGGCAGTACTGGAAGAGCCGCCTGAAAGCCATGGCCTGGACCGCGGCGTACAGTGCGCAATACGAAATCGGTCCAATCAGCGAGGCCTCGATAGGCAACGTGGGCAAGAAGTCGCCAACGATGGCAGCGGTGGACCTGGTGGTGACACCCTTGGGCGGCCTTGTATGGATGGCGCTGGAAGACTACCTGGATCAACGATTCGTCGCGCGGTGGGAGCAGGAAACTTCTGTGAATAAGGCGCGCTTCTTACGGGTCGTGATCAACCCAGGCCGTTCCATTGCGAATCTGCTCCGCTGGAAACGCCCCTCGTACCGCGACAACCGGTCGCTCTGAACCCGTGGATCTGGGCACCGTCACTCATATCGCAGCGCCTCGATCGGATCGAGACTCGCGGCCCGGCGGGCAGGATAAAACCCAAAGAAGATCCCAACAAACGCCGAGAACCCAAAGGCAAGAGCGACGGCCTCTGGCGAGAAGGTCGTGGGCCAGCCCAGCAGGCTTGTGAAAGCGCGCGAAAGACCGAACCCCAGTGCGATTCCGAGCACACCGCCAATCAGGCTAATCGTAGCTGCTTCGACCAGGAACTGGAGAAGCACATCTCGACCCTTGGCGCCGACTGCCATGCGCAGGCCGATCTCTCGTGTGCGTTCGGCGACCGACACCAGCATGATGTTCATGATCCCGATGCCGCCGACGAGCAGCGATACGGCTGCAATACCGGCGAGCAGCATCGTCATGGTCTGCGTTGACTCGGTCCTGAGGCTGGCCATTTCCTCGAGTGTACGGACCATGAAGTCGTCCGGGTCACCCACTACGAGGCGATGCCGCACTCGGAGTAAATCCGTGATTTCCGCGGCCACCTGCGGTACGCCGGTCGCAGATGCGGCCGAAACCGTGATGCTTTGAATGTAGGCGATGCCCAGCAGTTTCTTCTGTGCGGTTGTGTAAGGCACGACGATGGTGTCATCCGGATCCTGTCCCATCGCGGCAACGCCCTTACTGGTGAGAACACCCACGACTCGAAATGGCTGATTCTTGAGCCGGATGATCTGACCGGTCGGGTCCGTGTCCAAGCCGAACAAGGTCTCGCTCACGACGGATCCAAGGACCGCCACATTGCCCAGGCTGCGGACATCCTGGCTAGTGAAGAAGGTTCCGTGGCGCAAGGGCCACGCGCGGATATCTGGAAAGTCCACGTCGGCGCCTTCGATGCGCGTCAGCCAGTTCTGGCTGCCGGCGACCACTTGCAGGCGCATATTGACGCCGGCGGTCGCGAACTGCACGCCGGGGAGTTGCCGGATCGCGTCCGCATCCTCCGGAACAAGGGTAGAGGCGGCACCCTGCCCTTGCCGTACCCCTCCCGTGGTGACGTTACCGGCATTGACTACGATCATATTGGTACCGGTTGAACGTACCTGGGCTTCGATGGCGGATTGCGCGCCTCGTCCGAGCGCGATCATGGTGATCACCGCTGCCACGCCGATGATCACGCCGAGCATTGTCAACGCTGTCCGAGTTTTGTTTCCCTCCAGGGCATCGAAGGCGATTCGGAAAATCATCGGGCTCGTCATGGCAGACTCCAGATCAGACGTGCTTCGCCACCGTCGCGGCAGTCACAGGCGGCGGCATCGCCGCCAGGTCCATCGACGCAGTCCTGTGCACGGGTACAGCTGCGTCTTGAACTACTTGGCCGTCCCGGAACTCGATGGTGCGAAACGCGCACTCCGCGATGTCTCGTTCATGCGTTACCAGCAGGATCGTGATACCGCGTTCGGCGTTGAGGCGCTGGAAGATTTCCATGACTTCAAGACTTGTGCGCGTATCGAGATTGCCCGTCGGCTCGTCGGCGAGCAGCAGGGCAGGGTTGTTTACCAACGCTCGCGCGATCGCGACGCGTTGGTGCTGGCCTCCGGAAAGCTGGTTGGGACGATGGTTTGCGCGGTCCGCCAGACCAACCGCGGTCAGCGCCTCTATCGCTCGCGCGCGACGATCCGCTGCACCCAAGTTGAGTCCCGAATAGAGGAGCGGCAGCTCGGTATTGTTAAGCGCGCTCTTGCGTGGCAAGAGGTTGAACCCTTGAAAGACAAATCCGATTCGGGCATTCCGGATGTCGGCCAATTCGTCGCGCGTTAGCTTAGAGACGTCGCGACCTTCCAACCAATACTCTCCGGAGCTCGGGTGGTCCAGGCAGCCGATGATATGCATGAACGTGGACTTGCCGGAGCCAGAAGGACCAGTGACGGAGACAAACTCTCCTTGCTTCACGTCTAAGGTGACCCCTCGAAGCGCATGCACTTCTATTTCGCCCGTCCGGTAAACTTTCCGCAGATCGCGGACCGAGATGAGCGGCTGTAGGCTCATTTGGGGCCTCCGGCGCCTGGTGCGCGCCGCTGCGGCATCAGAGGATTTGTGGTCGTAGCGCTGGCCGGTGGACTTCCGCTGCCGGTGACGACGTTCGTCACCACCTCCGTACTTTCGGGGAGATCTGAGCTACGCAACTCTGTGCGTGTTCCATCGGTGATGCCTAGTCGAACCCGCCTCGCGGTGATGCGCTGGTCGCCGAAGACCCACACGCGGCCGACGGTTTCCTGCGCGACCAACGGCCCGAAAAGTTCCGCGGCTGGCTCCGCGGGTGCCTTGGCTCGATTCGATGGCGTCACGCTTGTTGGCGACTTGCTGTCTGGAGCCGCACCTTTCCAGGCTCCCCGGCTGCCGGCGGCGGGAGATTCATCCCCACTGGACGGGACGGGTTGGTTCAACGCCGCAAACATCTCGGCTGTCGGGCGAAACCGCAGTGCGGCGTTCGGCACGAGCAGCACGTTTTGCCTGCTTTCAATCTGAATCGTCACGGTCGCCGTCATACCGGGCTTGAGCTTCAGCCTCGGATTTGGCACGTCAATAACGGTCGCGTACGTCACCACGTTTTGTTGGACCACGGGATTCAACCGCACCAGCGACACCGTGCCGGGAAACTCGTCGGCGGGGTATGAATCGACACGGAAGCGTACAACCTGCCCAGGGCGGATTCGCCCAATGTCGGCTTCGTGAATGCTGGCGTTGACTCGCATTTTGGTGAGGTCAGCCGCGATGACGAAGAGCGTTGGCGCCTGAAGACTGGCGGCAACCGTCTGACCGACGTCCACGTTGCGCGCGATAACGATTCCGCTAATGGGTGCGGCGATCACGGTCTTCTCCAGGCTGACTTCCGCCTGGTTCAGAGACGCGCGTGCCTGCATCACTTGAGCTTCCGCCGAGCGAACTTGCGCCGATGCTGATAGATACGTGGCCTCGGCCGTATCAAGGTCTGTGGCGGGTATCAGGCCGCTTTCTCCCAACTTGCGAGCCCGCTCGAGTTTTCGCAAGGCATCGGACTCCGAAAGGCGGAGCCTGTCCAGGTCTGCCTCAGAGCGAGACACATTCGCGCGCGCCTGCTCAACTTGTGTCTGGAAGAGGGAAGGATCGAGCCTCGCGATAACCTGTCCCTTTCGGACCGGGGAGTTGAAGTCGGCGTACAGGTCCTGAATGCTTCCCGATACCTGCGTACCCACTTGCACTGTGTTCACGGCCTCCAGCGCACCGGTTGCGCCGACGGTTTCCTCAACATCTCCGCGGGTGATGGGTTGCGTGAGGACCTGCGGCGCTGGGTTGCGATGGAGGAAATAGTACACACCGGCCCCCACTACCGTGACGGCTACGATTCCCAGTGTGACTTTGCGTCCGCGGCTCAATGAAGGCTCCACTTAAGACAGGGCATGTCCAGGGCCACAGTGGCGGGATCGGTTTTCTGCTCAGAGCCGGCAGGCCTCTGGGTCGCACTTGGTGAAGTGCTCGCGCTCTTCCGGCGTTTCGCCGAGCCCAAGTTCCAGCATGGGTTCTGACTTTGAACCGTAGCGAAATACAGTAACTCCCTTGCAACCAAGCCGATACGAGAGTAGGTACGCATCGGCGACGTCCTGCGGCGAAGCGTCAGCGGGAAGGTTCACGGTCTTCGACACGGCATTGTCCACATGCTTCTGGAAAGCTGCTTGAACGCGGACATGCTGCTCTGGCGGGATCTCCAAGGCCGTTCGGAACAGATTCTTCATTTCGCCGCCCAGATTCAGGAATCCTGTGGAAGCAATCGAATTCATCAGCTTGGCGCTGTCCTGACCCAACCGCGTCAAATGGCGCAGTACCAGAGGATTGATCTCGGCGAACGTTTGCTCACCGAGAACATGTCTTCTGCGATAGGCCAAAGCGAAGAGAGGCTCGATGCTCGAGCTGGTTCCAGCGATGATACTAATCGTTCCGGTGGGTGCGATGGAAGTCTGGGTGGCATTCCGGAGCCGGAGGCCGGAAGCTCTATAAATACTTGCGTTCCAGTTGGGAAAAACCCCGCGCTGATCTGCCAACCGCGCCGAGGCCAATCTGGCCTGCCTCGCGATGAATTCCATCAACTGGTCTGCCAGCAGAATTGCTTGGTCGCTCGCATAGGAGATGCCGAGCAGGATGCACAGTTCCGCGAAACCCATGACCCCCAACCCGATCTTGCGGTTCGCCAACGTCGCCTGCGAAACCGTACCGAGCGGGAAGCGGTTCACGGAGATCACATCGTCCAAGAACCGCACTCCCTCCTCGACCTGCGTGCGGAGCCGATCGAAATCCACCGACACGACGCGATCCCGCTCCTTCACAAAATGAACCAGGTTGATTGAGCCCAGATTGCAAGATTCATAGGGCAACAGCGGCACCTCGCCACATGGGTTAGTCGCCTCGATCGCTCCGCAGGCGGGCAGCGGGTTCGTTCGAGCGATGGCGTCCAGAAAGATCAGTCCTGGATCGCCGGTCGCCCAGGCGGCGTCGCAGATGTCGTCAAAAAGGCGGCGGGCGGGAACGCTGCGAACCACGCGAGCATCCGTAGGATGTCTGAGCACGAGATCCCCGCCGGATTCGACCGCCGATAGAAACTCATCCGTGGCACCGACCGAAATATTGAAGTTGCGGAGGCTCACCCCATCACGCTTCGCTTCAATAAACTCTTCGATATCCGGGTGGTCCACGCGAAGCACACCCATGTTGGCTCCGCGCCTTCGGCCGCCAAGTTTGATGTTCTCCGTGGCGCAGTCATAAATCTTCATGAAGGAGACTGGACCTGAGGATGTTCCACCAGTGGAAGCGATCGGATCACCAGCTGGGCGCAGATGAGAGAAGGAGAATCCAGTCCCGCCGCCCGTCCGCTGGATCAGAGCGGCGTCCCGCAAAGTGCCGAAGATGGACTCCATGCTGTCCTCAATGGGCAACACAAAGCAGGCGGAGAGTTGGCTCAGCGGAGTCCCTGCGTTCATCAGCGTGGGTGAATTGGGAAGGAAATCAAGCGCCGTGAGCATGCGGTGGAACCGATCTTCCCAGTACACGGCGTCCGAGGTTGTTCCGTTGATCAGTTCGGCTTCAGACACGCCGCGTGCGACGCGTTCGAACAACTGATCGGGGCTCTCGGCGATTCGTCCATCGCTGTCACGGCGCAAGTAGCGTGCCTCGAGAACCCGTTTTGCATTGTCGCTAATCATGTTTCAACGATTGCGAGTAGCTCCGCGGCAAGGAGACGAGTAATTGAGAGCCTCACGATGCTCTGCCCATCGACCCCGGCGGGGAGAGGAACAGAATTGGTGCAAAAGATCCTTTTCACACCGAGATCGTACAAGTCCTTCCATCGCGTGCCGGTAAACAGACCGTGAGTCGCCACCACCTCGATCTCTTCAACGCCGGTTCGGGAGAGCTGTTCGCATGCCGAGACGAGCGTGCCGCCTGTGTCCAAAATGTCGTCGATGATCACTACCCTGCGACCCACTTCTCCTATTGGTCCAGTGTTAATAATGCCCGTCTCCGTCCGATGCTTCTCGAAATATGCGGTCTTGCTGCTCATGCCCGCAGCGGCCCTAACGGCTTCGCAACGGCTAATCGCACCCTGGTCCGGAGCCACGAGCGTAGAGTCGGCCAGTCCATATCGAGCTATCGCCTCTGCGAAAACCTTCGCGGGAGAAAGCGAGATCAGGGGGACAGGGAACAGTTGCTTTGTCTTCTCGCTGTGTACATCAACGGTGATTACTTGATCGCAGCCTGAGGCTCGAATGAGCGAACCTATCCATGCAGTCGCCAAGCTTTGTCCCGGTTTGTCTTTATCGTCTCTGGCATATCCGAGGTACGGCAAAACCGCAGTCACCTGCTTGGCGCCCTCTTTTTTGAGCGTGTGCGCGAGTAGCAGGACTGAAAGAAGCTGCTCGTCGGGGGGCGCAATAGAGCCTAGGACCACGCAGCATTGTGCCGTGACTGAGGTGTCTACGCGTGCGTGAAGTTCCCCGTTCTCGAAGCGGGCTATCCGGAAAGTTCCCGGCTGAAGTTGCCCAGTGGCCTTTCCCAGCTCCAGCGCCATGCCCGCATATCGTTCGACAGCAAAGAGGATCACGATCGCGGGTCCTTTTGTTGGGGCCGTAACACGACAACAGGGTAAGACCGATTTCTCCGGACGCTATAGAGAAGTTGTTCGGGTGAGACATCATCACTGGGATCAAGGGAAAACGTGGTAGAGTTCTTGCGGAACAAACTGCGCCGAACTGTACACACGAACCCATCCAGGTCATCCGTCAGACGAATGCCGATTTCGGGGGCGAAGAAGGTTTTGAAGTCCATTTGTGTTTCCTCTACCGCTCCTTACAGCACGGGCATTGCCATCAACGAAGGCCCAGACAGTCGAGTCCCACGCCATCCTGATCACGAACCATGCCGGGGAGTGGGAGGCTCCCGGAATCCGACACCGTGAACAGCCATGATCTGCCCTGTCATCTCCATTCTGGCTCCCAGAAACTCACCAGCCAGCCAGGCATTGCTCTGAATATGGTCGGTCAACTTCGGAATTCGAAACCGACTTTCTCCATCTGCCAACGCAGCGAACGTGACGATCTGATCTGCGGCAAAATGGTCCAGCGTGGCGCCCGATCGGAGATCGCTGAATAGTGACAATGCGACTCGCTCTCCGATGACTTCCGCGGAGCGTCCGGGGGCGCCTGCCCAGTCCGCTCCTAAGCACCGCCCTTCGGAAAGATTGGCGAAGAGCGCGAAAGCCGCGCCGCGTTGTAGAGCTTCGGCTTCTTCGTGGATTGCAATATCGGCTTGGTAGCCTTCAGCTTCGAGAGCGCTCTTTGCCGCCTCTGCCATGCGCCGCGCGACTCCCCGGCTTTCGAGGTGGGAGGCGAGAGCAATACCGCTTAGGTTTTCCAAATGGCCAACGCAGTCTTGGATGAGAGGTCGTAAGCAGCCTTGTGCAGGCTTCGTACTGAGCCGGAGGATGCCACCGCCTGTTGGAACATAGCCTGGGCGGCACATTTCAAGTTCCGCCTGAAGACCCATCCGGCGGAGCAAGGGAAGGATAACCTGCTGCAGATGAAAAAAGGAAGGTGCAAAATCCTGGAAGATGCCTCCACGTAGTTCCGCTTCAACGGGCTTCCGCGCAAAGGCAAGTACGGGAAGGGCTGCCAATGCAAGCAGCGTGGTCGAACCCGCAGAACCGATGTCCCAAAGATAACGAGCGAAATCGCCTCGCTTCCCACCCGGCCAGAACTTAAGCTCTTGAGAGTCTCGGAAAGCCCCCTCGGTGTACCCATCAACAAGCTCCCGAATTGCATCGACCACGCGTACATGCTGGGGCTGAAGGCCCGGTTTCGAACGGTGGGCTCGTGCATTTGTGATGTGAACGGGCCGTCTAGTCAGTGCCGCGAGAACGATGGCTTGACGGACGATGGTTCCGCTTCCCGAGAAACGGGATCCATCGATTTCGACCATTACCGTCGTAGTTGGGCTTCCAGCTTCTGCTCCCGCGCAATCAGCTTGGCCAACTGACTCAACTCTTCGGCCAGCAATTCGACAAGATCATCCACGGACACAATGCCGACCAGCGCACCCTCGCTATTCACAACAGGAGCTCGGCGTGCTCCTTTAGCGCGCATCAACTGGATTGTCTGGAAGACGCCTTCATTCTCCCGGACCGTAATCAAGTCGCTACTCATGATGTCACCGGCCGAAAGGCTTGTGGCATCAAGTTCTTGGGCCAGCACCTCCAAAACGATATCCCGGTCAGTGACGATACCAACAGGCACCCGTCGCCCGGCAATTTCATCGGTGACCACAATATCGCCAACGTGATGCTGCCGCATCAGCTTAGCGGCGTCTAAAACCGAGGCATTACGCGGCGCAACAACAACTTGACGAATGCACAACTCTCCAACAGGCATGGTGTTTCTCCTTCCGACGAAAGAGCACTGTTGTGGCCAAAGTCCGACGAAGACGCAGAGTCGGGTACTGCGGGAGCGGCCTCAGTTTTGGGCCAAGCTACCCATCGCAAGCGCGAAATCGCGCAACTAGTTGCGGGAAACGGGTCGGCACCATACCTGGATGATTGGAACGCCGATTGCCTTATGGTTTCGCATCATGGACCGAACAATTCAGATCTGCACACGAAATCTCCCGGCAGACCAAGCACCAATGAACGTTCGAACGGCCAGCTGCCCGACTCGCCAACGCCTCGTCCGGGGGTTCTCTCGCTTGCAAGACATCCAGCTAGTTCGTAACCACCGGCAAGATCCACATTTTGGACAGTCTGCCGAAGAGCGGATCGTCTGGCGAGAACTGCTCGATCTCGAGCTGCAGGATGTGGACGAACAGATAGAGCGAGTCTCCGCGGGAAGCAACTTCCGGCCCTGACCAATCCCTGATAATGGCGTCTCGCCTTATCCGAGCCAATGAATCTCGGCGGGATGCCGCCCATGTGATTCAGGCCAGGACTTGGGATGGCCCAGCACGATAGGCACGACCACTTCGTATTGTTCCGGCAAGCTGAATTCATGCTTAGTCGATCGTAGGTTGAACCACGGGCGCGCCAGTCCGATGCAACAAGTCCCTAAGCCCTCGTCGCGTGCTGCCAGCATGAGGTTTTCGGCCGCTAGGCAGCAATCTTCGAAGGCTTGTGGCTGCACCGATTTGGCCAACACAAGCACGATTGCGGGCGCATGGTGAAAGATGCTGTAGTTTTCTTCTTCGATCAGGGTACGTAGCGAGGCGTCGAAGGGGGTCTGTGAAAAGTCCTTGAGAAGCCAGCTCTTAATACGCCCAGCGTATTCATCAATCCGTCCGCGATTAGCCACAGCCGCAAAAGCCCACGGCTGAAGGTTCATCGCGCTAGGCGCAAGGATCGCGGCGTTGATCACACGCTCGATTGTGGTGCGGTCAATCGGAGTATCAGTATAGTCCCGAACGGCGCGCCGGTTCCTGATTGTGTCCATCAATTCCATTAGCGTCCACCTCGGAACGGGAGCTGCAATCAGAGCTCCAGAGCTATGACGGCCCCATGCGATTTGGCCAGCAGAGTGCAGGACTATAAGGCGACCTCCTAAGAAAGGGCTTGTAGTGTGATCACAGCAGCAAAAGGGAAATCGACGGCGCGAATGCGTCAGGACGTCGAACAGGAAGTCGGTTGCGAGCCGAGCATAGACGCCGCGGCAATCGGAGTGGCGGTCGAAGATGGGTTGGTTACGCTTTCCGGCCATGTCGCCAGTCACGCAGAAAAGCTCGCCGCGGAGCACGCCGCGGCTCGGGTACGCGGAGTGAAAGCGATTGTCAGCGAGCTCGAAGTCAAACTCCCTGATTCGAGCCAGTCTGCGGATGAAGAGATCGCGAACGTGGCTGTCGAAGCGCTTTCATGGAACACGCAGATCCCGGCAGATCGCATCAAGGTGCGGGTCGAGCACGGCTGGATAAGCCTCGAAGGCGATGTGGATTGGCGTTACCAAAAGACCGCCGCCTACAACGCTGTTTGCAACTTGAAGGGTGTCAAGGGTGTAAGTGATCGGGTGGTCATCAAGCCAACGACCATTTCTAGCAACGTCGAAGCCCATATCGAAGCTGCTCTCAGGAGAAGGGTCGGGACGCGAAAGAATCATATTGTGATCGACACGAGCGGTGATCACGTGACGTTGCGAGGGGCCGTCAGCTCTCTGGCCGAACGAGCTGAAATCGAAAGAGCAGCCTGGACCACTCCCGGCGTCTGTCACGTCAACAATAACCTGTCAGTCGTTACTCAAGGAGGTCGATATGCCCGCAAACCAGTTGAAAGAGTTTCTCGATAGCCACAAGGTCAAATATGTGACCCTGACGCACTCTACCGGATATACTGCCAAGGAGACTGCGTCTCTGGCACATGTCCCGGGAGACGAGTTCGCCAAGACTGTCATTGCCAAAATCGACGGTGCGATGGTCATGGCTGTACTTCCCGCGTCCTATCACGTAGATCTTCCGCTTCTCAAGGCAGCCGCCAAAGGAAAGAAGATCGCACTCGCGAACGAGACGGAGTTCCGGGATAGGTTCCCAGAATGCGAAACCGGTGCGATGCCGCCCTTCGGGCAGCTCTATGGGATGCGAGTCTTCGTCGACGAAAGCCTCACAAGAGACAAGGAGATCGCATTCAACGCCGGCACGCACCACGAATTGATCCGGCTTTCCTACGAGGACTTCGCGAAGCTGGTTCAGCCTAAGGTTGCACAGTTCTCCACGATGGCGGAAGCCGCATTGCGGCTATGAAGCTAATTGGTCCGACCGAACTCAACCCATCGGAAGTCGGATTGCATGTAGTCCTTTCAGGAAGTGAACTATGGCCCATCGATTCTTAGTTCTCGCGGTCTCGGCCGTCTTCTTGGCTCCGGCCTGTTTCCCAGCCGAACTAGTTGCAATCACATTACCTGGCCCGAAGAAGGCAGGTAGCACGAGCGTGGAGGCGGCAGTTGCTGCTCGGCGGTCTGTCCGCGATTACAGCAAGCAGCCGCTGACTTTGGCCGATATTGGCCAGCTACTGTGGGCGGCGCAGGGCGTTACGTCTCCGGACGGCAAGCGCACGGCTCCTTCGGCAATGCACCGGTACCCGCTCGAAATCGCCGTGGTGGCACAGAATGTGGATGGTCTAGCCAACGGAGCCTATCGCTATGTGCCGGCAAAGCATTCGCTCGAACTGCTCATCGCCGCGACACCCGGGGTACCCTTGCTGGCCGGTTCGACACCGCAAGCTCAGGTCCATAGCGCCCCGGTAGTGTTTGTGATTTCCGCGGTGTATGAACGGATGGGATCGGGAGCGAAAAACCGTACGTGGACCGACTACGAAGCCGGACTCGCGAGCGAGAACCTGCTGCTGGAGACTGTCGCGCTCGGACTTGGGGCCGTGGTTACGGGCGGCATTGACCCCGCGTTCGTAAAGGAGGCCGTGAAGTTGACCGGTGGCGAAGAGGTGATCGTTGTCATCCCGGTTGGGCATCCCGCTAACTGACCTCTCGGAGGAGAAGGACAAGCGATGAATATCAGTGAACTAGAAAGACGCTTACGTGAAAAAGAGAAAGAGCTCTGGGCGGATATGCCTCGGTGGTCACCTGAAAACCGGCCATAGGTGGTCAGTTGAAAACCGGCCAACGAAGCCGAGCTAGGACAAGAGTATTTATACCGTGGTGAGGCCACTTTGAGCAAACATTTTTTCGGGAACGAACCCGACGAGGTATATATTGGAGGAGTCTGGGCGGAGGGTACGGCAACGCAGGGATGCGACCAGAGCGCCGACCCAGGGCCGGAATGGCGGGGGCGGCTCAGTCCGCCCCACTCGGTCATTCTGGCAGGAAAGCGATAAATCCCAGGGGTTTGGGGACAGAGTCCCCATTTTAGACATATGGCTCTATCAGGTGCGTTCATTCCGTGGCTGTTGCGGAACACACGAGCGGCCACATGTACCGGAAGCGTCGCCGTGATGCTGTGCGGAATCCCCGTTGCTCAGGCCCAGTCCGAGCCGGTGTTTGATGTGGCCTCCGTCAAGCCGGTCGCCGACAGTGTTATCGCAACGAAGCCGACGCGCGCTGGTGGAAGAATCACGTGGACCACCGATCTCTCTTATTTCATCAGCTATGCCTGGAATCTGCAGTTTCCGTTTATCTCCGGGGCGATCCCTCGCGCTTCCGTCTTTCGGATGGATGCCACAACCGACCCAGCCGCCACTGATGATCAGATCCGACTGATGTTTCAGTCCTTGCTCAAGGACAGATTCAAAATGGTGGCTCATCGCGTTACGAAAGAAGCCGATGGCTACGCTCTCTCGGTCGGAAAGAACGGGCTCAAAGTCAAGGAAGCTAGGGCAGGAGATCCGCCGCCTCCTTTGCCGGAATGGGCACGGAACGAATCAGTTGCCGGATGGGAGGGAAACATCTCCGCTACGATGCCGGAGGCAGGTGTTGTAGTAATGACCGGTCGCAGAGTTTCCATTTTGAAGCTCGTGGAGACGTTACAGCGCGTGCTGGGGGGCAAAATGGTGTGGGATCAGACAGGGGTTACAGGAGATTACTACTTTGCATTTCGCTACGCGCGGGACGACAACCCCGAAGCCGATGCTCCGTCCCTCGCCACGGCGCTCCGTGAGAATCTCGGCCTAGAACTAAGAAAGCAGAAGGGCCCCGTCGAGATGTTGGTGGTCGATAGAATGGAAAAGGAACCGACGGAGAACTAGCCTAAAGAGATTTTCCCTTACGAGGCAGGCGCAGTTTTCGTGCGCCAACTGCGCGGGCCGCATTTGAGCACGTGGCCGTGATGGAGCAGCCGGTCGAGCATCGCGCTGACCGCGGCGACATCCCCGAGCAGCTTGCCCCAGTCCTCAACCGGACGGTTAGAGGTGAGCAGCGTACTGACACGCTCGTAGCGGCGCATGATGATTTCCAGGAGATCTTCGGCGGCGGTGTGCGGCAGCTTGCGCATGCCGAAGTCGTCGATGATGAGCAGCGGGACCGTGGCCACCGATTCCATGTACTCTCTGCGTGTGCCGTCGGCGACGGCCTCGGCCAGCTCATCCAACAGAACGTGAGTTTCTCGGTACAGCACTTTGTAGCCCTGCTGAATGGCAGTCTGGCCGATGGCTTGTGCCAGGTGGCTTTTCCCTGTACCGCCGGGACCAAGAAACAGCGCGTCTTCGCGCTTGCCGATGAACGCGGCGGTGGCCAGATCGAAGACCAAACTGCGATTCATTTTCGGATTGAAGGTGAAGTCGAAGTTGTCGAGCGTCCGGTCGGGATCGCGGAAGCCGGCCTGTTTGCGGCGGCGCTCCAGCAACCGGTCGGCACGGCGCGTGAGTTCGTCTGAGATCAAGCACGAGATCAGGTCGATTGGAGCCATGGCTTCGGTCTGGGCCTGGCGCAGACGGGTTTCGAGCACTTGGGCTATGCCGCCGAGGCGCAGTTGCCGGAGCGCGCGTTCGAGTTCGATAAGGTTCATGGTTGATTCTCCTGACGGGTACGGTTTTCAATGAGATCGCGATACAGAGTGAGCTGGCGGATGAGCGGATCGACCTGCCGCAGGCTCAGCGGCAGTTGCGGATTGCGTTCCAGGTAGCGGCGTACGAAGCGGTATTCAGACGCACCAGTTTCCAGCGCCATGCCGCAAGCGTCATCAGTGGCCGCCACTCCATATTTCTTGGCCAGGGCGAGCACACCCAGGATGCGGCGAACGGCCACTTCCCCCTGGCGCTGGTGCAGGGCCTGGCACAGCGCGCCGATGTGGGATCCGGCCTTGATCGCGCGGCTGAGCAACTGTTGGGTGGAGAATGGCGTCCGCCGGGGGCGGTCTTCGTCTTTGATCCGATGGCCGCCGCGTTGCTGGCGTAAGTGTTCCCGCAGCAGTTGGCCGGTGAGCGGGTCCAGCAGGCGGACCTGCGATGTATTCCACTGCACCTGGACGCGGCGCCCAAACCAACCCGGCGGTGCGCCATAGTAGGCCGCTTCCACTTCGACGCAGCCATCCAGGTGCACGGTACGTTCGCCGTATTGGTAGTAGCGGAACGGTTCGAGCGGCAAAGGCAGCAGAGCCGGGCGCTCTTCGGCGAACATCGCTGCGACCTGGCGTTTGGTCGTGCCGTGAATGCGCGTGTCGGCCCAACGCTCTTCCCAGCGATCCAGGTACAACTGCGCTTCTTCCAGACTCTCGAAGCGGAGCCCTTTGAGCGGTGTCTTTTGCGCGTGGCCGACGCCGGATTCGACTTTGCCCTTACGGTCGGGATCTTGCACGCGACAAGGCAGGGCCACGGCGCCGTAATGAGCCAGCACGTCGCGGTACAGCGGATTGAGTGAGGGATCGTAGATATCGGGCGTGAGCACGCCCTCGCGGAGATTATCCAGCACAACCACGCGAGTCGTCCCGCCCAGCCGCCGAAACGCTTTCTCGTGCAGCTCGGCCCAGACGTGCGAACTGGATCGGAACACCAGCAGTCGGACGGATTTCCGGCTGTGGCCCAGTGTCAGCACGAACAACCGCGTGCGCCGGTACTTGCCCGAGTGCGGGTCGCGCACCATGGGCCCAGAGCCATAATCCACCTGGGCTTCTTCGCCAGGCGCGGTGACGATCACCACGCGCGCCTCCGGCACGGGCGATCCGCGCAGCTTGTGGAGGAAGCGCTTAACGCTCTGATAACCAGCGGCGAAGCCGTGGCCATCCACCAGGTCCTGCCAGATCGCCATCGCGTTGCGGCCACGCGACAGCCCCAGCTCGATCACTTCGCGATACGGTTCGCAGGCGCTAGCCGAGGGGCTTCGGCCGGGTTGCGGCCCGGACCCTGACACGGTTGCACCCCCCGACTCCGCGCCAAAGTCGGTGGTCACCTCTTTGGCCGGTTTTGCCGGAGCACGTCCCCACCCGCCCGGCGGTCGCACAGGGATGCCGGCGGCTTTCAGATACCCGGCTGCGGTCTCCCGGCGAATCCTGGTGGCCCGTTGAATGTGCCGCAGCGACCATCCCAGCCGCCCCAGCGCAATGACTTGCTGTTTCTTTTCTTCGCTCAAGACATTCACTGACGGAGGGTAAACCTCCCGTCATCGTCTATGTCCTGGGCTCAGCTCCGTTGGCCGGTTTTCAGGTGACCCTCATTGGCCGGATTTGGGTGATCCCCGAGGCGGATATGACGCGAACCGAGGCAGAGGCTCGCGACTTGGGTGGAGGCGAGGTTCAGAATAGGTTCGATTCGTCAGAGAGCAAGGAAAGTGTATTTCAGGAAACCACTGCGGA
>JAIQFI010000059.1 GCA_020073345.1 Terriglobia bacterium | reverse complement strand
GCCCCCTATGGGCGTGTAGCTATCGTGCATGCTGTTTACGGCACCGCAACTGGCGTCCGTGGTCACCGTGGCGAACAGCGCGGAGTTGGCAATCCCAAAACGGGTTTCCTTGCCTTCCATGTTGCCGCCCGATTGCCCCGAGGTCGCGGCTGTTTGGACCCCCATATTCCCCACAATGGGATTACCGGCCTGCTCGAAGTGATAGCAGACGAACACGCCGATCAGGAACATCACCGAGAAGGCAGCAAAGATAGCCCAGCCCTGCCGCGTGTCCCCGACCATCTTGCCGAAGGTGTAGGTCAAGGCCCCAGGGATGACGAAGATCAGGGACATCGCCAGCAGGTTGCTGAGCGGCGTCGGATTCTCAAACGGATGCGCGGAGTTGGCGTTGAAAAAGCCTCCTCCGTTGGTGCCTAGCTGTTTGATGGCTTCCTGCGATGCCACCGGGCCTTGGGCGATCACTTGTTTCGCGCCCTCGACGGTCGTTACCTCGGTGTACGGCTTGAAATTCTGAACAGCGCCCTGCGAGACGTACAGCAGGCCGGCGATGATGGAGATCGGCAAGAGCACATATACGGTAGCGCGCGTTACGTCGACCCAGAAGTTGCCAATGGTCTTCTTTTCCTGCCGGGCGAAACCGCGGATAAGAGCGACCGCAATCGCGATACCGGCTGCCGCCGAAGCAAAGTTCTGCACGGCAAGGGCAGCCATCTGCACGAAATAGCTCATCGTTGATTCGCCGCCGTAGGCCTGCCAATTTGTGTTCGTGACGAAGCTCGTCGCGGTGTTGAACGCCAGGTCCGGAGGAACATTGCCAGCGTTGAAATTCTGAGGATTCAGTGGCAGGAAACCCTGCGCCCGCTGCAACAGATACGTCAGCAGGAAGCCAAAGAGGCTGAAGCTGAGGAGCGCGGCCGTGTATTGAGTCCAGCGCTGTTCCACGTCTTCCTTCACGCCAATCAGCTTATACGTGAGGACTTCGAGCCACCGGAGAACCGGATGCAGGAAGGTGCGCTGACCTTCGAACAGCTTCGCCATGAACGCGCCCAGAGGCTTGGTGCAAACAAGTATCAGCCCCAAGAAAATCGCGATTTGCAGAACTCCAATGCTAGTCATAATTCCCCTTTAGAACTTCTCCGGACGGAGAAGCGCGTAGATCAGGTAAATGAATAACCCCAACGACGCGATTCCGGCAATGATGTAATCCATGTTGTTGTCCTCTACAGCTTGTCGCAGGCCTTCGTGAAGACCCAGCAAACAAGCAGAAATGCACAGCCGACAGCTACGTAAAATAAGTCGAGCATCTGAAATTACTCCGTTTCCTTGAAAACCACTTCGTGACCCGCACGCCGAAGCTGGCGGGCCAGGAGTTCATCCTTCGTTGGCCACCATCTCTTCTTCCCGCCGAGGACTACGATGGAGCCAGGTTGTAAAACCGAGGTCAGCGTTTCAAAGCGATCGCGGCACAGATAAATTTGTACGCTCGTCTCCACGGGACTCTCGCTCGCGATCACCCGAAAGCGATTCTCGTTGAACTCCACCAGAACCGGCGGAGTTTCGAGTGGGAGCGGATATGGCACCACCTGAGGCACCACAAGCTTAATGCGCGCACCCAGGCTGTTCGCCAGGTTGCCTGCTTCCTTCAAGGCCGCAAGCGTGGATTCCACCGACGTGAAGACGACGGCGATGTTTAGCTTCTGATCCGCCTCGTCCCCTAAGGGCCGCGAGGGGTGACCAGTCTTGGGTACCAGGATCTTCTCAATCGCGAGTGACATGTGATTCCGCCCTCCCACGTCCTGAGAATATTCCCTAAGGCCTGAAGAAGTCATGGAAAAGCCATGAAGAAGTTATGAAGATGATCGATCTGCGTGAGACCAAATGGAATCAAAGCGATGACCGGTAATCCGCCGCTCGGGCTGGCACTCCTTCGCACCATGCCCGCTCGTCCCTCCTTGCGCATCGTCACACACTCCTCAAGGCAAGCTGCCCGCCAATATCGACAACCTTGTATTTTCCGCAGAATTCCGGAGACTCAAACACCTCAAGTGCCTGATTCAATGGAGACGACCTCGGTTTTGGCGTTGTACGCGGAAGGCGAATGGCGTATCGGGCAATGCTGCGCCATGTGCGTGAAACCACGCAGGTTTCAGGACGGCGCGGTCTAGGTAAAGCAGTCGGATGGCGTTAACCCGGTTTGCTGGGTCTGGAATTCTTCATTCTTTCTTCATGGCATTTCTATGACTTCTTCAGGCCCTTCGGGATATGCTCGGACGGAGGCGTGTTAGACGTCATGATGAAAATCGAGGCCGTGATACACCCGTTCAAGCTCACAGAGATCAAGGCCGCTCTGCACGACCTGGATTGCGAGGAAGTTACAATCAGCGAGGTCCTGCATGATGGAGGATCAAAGATCCAGAAGAGGGTCTATCGTGGATGCGAGTATCGCGCCGACGTGCCGAAAGTGAAGGTGGAGACACTGGTCTCTGCCCACCGTGTGGACGAAGTCCTCGAAATGCTAGCCAGCGCGGCCGACGGCGCAAGCGATAGCACCATCCTTGTCTACGAAGTGGCGGAGGCGATTCGAATACGCAATGGCCGCCGCATCGAAGTTTCACTTTCCTAGCAGGTTACCGCTGTGAAATCGGGGCGGATTCTCGTCGTCGATGCAGACACCCATTCGAGGCAGTGCCTGCGATCGATCCTTACCGCCAGCGGGTACGAAGTTCAAGAGGCCGACAGTCCGGATCACGGCCTTAAATGCTTGAGCCGGGGCGGTGCGGATCTTGTCATCCTCGAAGCGAACCTGGCGGCCAAAACTGTTAGAACCAGAGCATGGCGGAAGATCGCTCCCAAGACACAGGTCGCCCTCATTGCATTCGGAACACGTAACTCGGAGCAGGAAGAAATCGCCGCTCTGGATGCCGGAGTGGATGACTATCTTAAGAAACCTTTCAGCGCCGCACGCCTTCTTGCTAGAATTGCGGCAGTCCTGCGTCGGATACCAAAATCCACCGGGACAACCGAAAAGGCTGTGGTGCAGCTCGAAGATCGTCAAATCGACCTCGGCACCCGCCGCATCAGCTCAAACGGATGTCAGATTCGTCTCACGCCCAAGGAATGCGAGCTCCTGCAGTACTTCTTTGCAAACGCCAACATCCCGATTTCTTATGCCGAGCTCTTGGAAGCGGTTTGGGGGCCGCAACATAGTACGGAAGCAGGTTACATTCGCGTGTTCGTTCGCCAGCTTCGAAGGAAACTCGAACCGGACCCATCGAATCCACGGTATTTGCTTACCGAGCCTTGGGTAGGTTATAAATTCGCCATGCCTGTTTCAAGAGATTCAGCTCAGGGCTGATTCTCGCTCCACCGGCTTAATCATTCTTATTCAACGAGAGTTTCGTCGAAGAGCGCCTGACCACCCACCAGCGTTGGATCGCGACGCCGGACCAGACGGCCTCCACGAGCCCAAAAGGCCAAGCTCCTTGAAGGAAACCGTAAGTCGAACCTAGGACGCACGAGCCAGCGAACGCCAGGATGAACCAGTGGCTCCGTTTTTCCAATCCGTAGAAAACCAGCATCGCTGTTACAGCAAACAGCCCGAAGAGAGTCAAACGATCCATGTTGGGGAACTACGATTCCACCACGCTTCGCGGGCCGCTCGCTGGGTTCTAGAGGAATCCGTCTCTGCCGTATCCTCCCAGCCACAACATAAGGCCCACGCGTTCCAGGAAGCTGAGGGGAGAACGTGGGTCAAAGGCCCAAAAGGCATAGTCTTCCAGATCAGGAGTCCTTGATGACTCCGCAGGGCGGATAGCCGCAGGCGCGCGCAGTTGATTGAATTGAACCGCATTCATCGTAATCTCCCCCGTCCTAATAAACGCACTCCTAGTCCGAGACTATGATGAAAGGCCTGAAGAAGTCATCGAAAAAGCATGAAGAATTCGTGAACCTTGGTAACCGTGAGTGCTGATAGTGAACGGTACTCGGGGCCGGCGTCCGACGTTGGTGGTGCAGCCGAAGCAGTCACACAAATTCTTCATTGTTTCTTCGGGACTTCTTCAGCTCTGCTCTGTCAACATGCAACTGTATGAAATCTCCGGATCCATTCTCCAGCCTCGTGCTCATTACGCTGGTCGGATTGCTCCTCCTCTTCGCGGCGTTATTGTCGTTGCACGTCCACTTCCCTAAGGCATCAATCCGTACCAAAACAGCTGTATTCGCGGTTGCCGCATTTCTATTCCTTTTGGCTTCCGGGATTCTTTTGGCGCCTCGCGCATAAACTCGACCAGTTCATCTCTACGCCCACACGAGTTGGTGGTCGGATCAAGTGCTCTGTAAGACCGCGGCATCCGCCTCCGCCGCAACGGCTCTAGCCTCGTCAGCGAGTGCAAAAAGACGGCCCGCATACTCAAGCGTACGGCGGCCCGCTTCTGTCAGCGAGACTTTCTTTGAAAAACGGCTTCGGTCGAAAAGCTGGACGCCGAGCTCGCGCTCCAGATCCTTGATATGCACCGTGACAGTCGATTGACAACATCCAAGTTCAGCCGCTGCACGAGTGAAGCTATTGGTAGCGGCCACAACACGGAACGTTTGTAGCTGTAGTAAGTCCAGCATGGTTTCTAGCGCGCCTTGGGCTGCGGTCGCCCTTTTGACCGTAAAGCCCGGGCCAGGTTGCTATTCGGAACATCGTACGCAACATCCTGCTTCGGTTGCGGGCGAGTTCCGGCAGCCGGCGCCTCTCTCCTTTCTTGAAATTGATGCCACATCACGAGTAGGGCACTTGCGACAAAGATAGACGAGTAGGTGCCCACAACAATGCCAGCGCAGAGCGCGAACGCGATTCCATTAAGAACCTTACCGCCCAGGAAGTACAGCGACAGGCAGGCAAGCAGTGTCAGACCGGCTGTGAGAATCGTGCGGCTCAGGGTCTGATTGATCGACTGGTTGACCAAATCCAAGAACGAGCCGCGGTACTTGGCGCGCAGATTCTCACGCACACGGTCGAGCACTACGATCTTGTCGTTCATCGAGTACCCGATTAGAGTGAGCAGGGCCGCTATGACGGTCAGATCGATCTCCCGGCCAGTGAGAGAGAAGAGGCCCAGCGTGATGACGACGTCGTGAATCGTCGCGATGACCGCCGCAGCCCCTGAAATCAGCTTGAACCTGAAGGCAACATAGATCAGCATTCCCCCAAGTGCGCACACCGTAGCGAGTAGAGCCTGTTGCCTCAATTCTTGGCCTGCACGCGGGCCCACGACTTCGACCGAGCGGATGTTGAAAGTCCCTACGCCGAGTTCCTGCTTGAGGGCGGCAAGGACTTGCGGATTCACTCCCGGCACCTTGCTGAGCTCCTCCAGGTTGCCGACGAGACCGTTTCTTTCCTTATCGCGATAGGTTAGTACCCGCGTCGCAAGGTCTTTTACGTCCTGCTCCGCAAGTGAAGGCAGCGCGCGCCGGACGCGATCTTCGAGCGCCGCCTGGTTTGCGTTGTTCAGGTCCAGCTTGCCGCCGAGATTCGCATACTTCTCGCGAAGCGTCTGCTCAACCGTTTGCCGGACCTCGTCGAGCTTCTCCTCGTTGGCCAGCTCGGTTCCGATGATGAATTCGCCCGTACCCTGCGTTTCCTGAAGGCTGAAGTCGCCCTTTAATCTGGATGACAGCGTACTGCGAAGCTCCTCGATCGGGGGCTTGGGATCGAACCTCACGTACATATTCGTTCCACCGCGGAAGTCCAGACCGTATTTCGGTCCTCCCTTTACTGCCAGGCTGACCACACTGATCACGATTGCGAGCATCGAGAGGCCAAGGGTCAGATTGCGTTTGGAGAGAAAATCGATGCTGGTGGCTTTGAATAATTCCGTCCGCCCTGTTCCGATGCTCAAGTGTGTCATCTTTGGCCTCTTCCAAAGCTCGATATCGAAGATAGCCCGCGACACAAAGACGGCGGTCAAAACGTTGGCGATCAAGCCGATGACCAGGGTCACGGCAAAACCCCGTACCGGACCGGTTCCGAAGATAAACAAGAAAGCGCTGGCCACAACCGTGGTCACGTGGGTATCAATGATAGTGGCGAAGGCGCGGGCAAACCCGGACGAAATCGCCGCCGGGATGGCTTTCCCGGATCGCAGTTCCTCTTTGATCCGCTCGAAGATGAGGACGTTGGAATCCACGGCCATGCCGATGGAGAGCACGAGGCCGGCGATTCCGGGCAAAGTCCATGTTGCATCGATGTAGCTGAGCGCCGCGACTGTCATGATCGTATTCAAGAGCAGCGCCAGAACAGCGTTGAACCCTGCACCGCGATAGTACAGGACCATCGCGGCTATCAGCAGAGCCAAACCGACAATACCCGCGGTGACCCCGCGCCGGATCGAATCCGCACCCAGAGAAGGCCCGACGGTCCTTTCTTCAATCACTTTCGCTCCAGCCGGCAGAGATCCCGCGCGAAGATTTAGCGCCAGGTCCGAAGCATCCTCCTGAGAGCCGATGTTATTGATCACCCCGCTATCGCTGATCTTGCTTTGGACGGTGGGCGCCGTTAGAACTCGGTTGTCGAGCACGATGGCAAGTCTCTGCCCTATATGCGATCCGGTGAACTGGCCGAACCTAGAGGCTGCCTCCTGGCTCAAGACGAAGCTCGTCTCCCAGGTCCGATTCGTAGCATCCTGCTGCGCCCGTGCGTTACGAACATCGCGGCCGGTGACTACCGGAGACCGGCCCAACAGCCACCAGGTGTCTCCATTCCCATCGCCGGTCTTGGACGATCCACGCACCAGCTTGGTGCCGAGAGGCAGGACGCCGCCATTCGCGCTGCGCGCCGCGTCCTGAGACTCGAAGGGACCACTCTTCACTTCACAGAGTTCCAGCAGCGCGGAAGTTTGCAGAATTCCCTTTACGCGAGCCGGATCGTCGACGCCGGGCAGTTGAATGAGGATTTCGGACTCGCCGCTGCTGCCGCCACGTTGTTGAACGCTTGCCTCCGCCACACCCAAGCCGTTCACCTTCTTCTCGATCGTACTCATGCTCTGCGTCAGGGTGTCCTGACGCAGCTTGAGCGCCGCATCTCCGCGCATAGTCAGCTTGTAGTCTGTGGAGTTCTCCGAGGCAAGCACCCATTGTTGCCCGGCGAGGTCGTTCACGATGCGCCGAAAGTCGCTGGCCTTGGCAATCGGAACTCCCCGGACATTGATCTGAATCGTCCCGGCGGTCTCGATCGAGGCGGGTTCGTTCCGATCTATTGAAACGTATTCGACACTCTCTTTGCGAAGCGGCTCCTTGAGACGCTCGATCACCTGGTCGGCTTCCGCTTTGAACGCGTCCTGCACTTGAATCTGCAGGACGATATGGCTGCCTCCCTTCAGGTCCAAACCTAGACGTATGTTCTTGGTCCAGTTCTCTGTGAGCTCTTTGGTCGACTTGGGAAGACCGATGACGCCGAATACGCAACTTAGTACGACGGCAACTATGAAGATCCATTTCCAACGCAAATTCTTAGACATGTGCTTCTCCCTTTTCCATTCATCGCGTGCGGAGGAATACGCCCGCCGCCCGCGTACACGACGGATTTGCTAACGAGAGAACGCGGCGGGAGGAGCTCGGCCGGAATGCGCCCGGGGTAGTTCGGTGTGCGGCTGGTCTGGTTTATTGAAGATAACGAGCTCTGACGGCTCGCTTGGAGGGGCGGTAGCGCAAATGCGTACAGGAGCCGCAGATTCCTGAAAGGTGGGCCGGGCGTTGGCGCAATAGACCTGTTGCGTCTCTAGCGCGGGGACCTGTTCCGGGCTCCCTGCCATGCCGCGTGTCGTTTTGCGCTCATGGCTGGCGGCGCCGTGAGGAAAGCTCCCTTGGGCTAGCGACACCACGATTCCTGCGCACAGGAAGAAGATCGACAACCGTGGTTGCCAAATTGTTCTGTTCACGGCCGGCCTCGCAACGCGACCGGCGTTGTCAACATGTGAGAAGGACCGGTTCGGAAATCCTGCCGCATGCCTACCCGCGCTTGTTCATTCGCGCTACTCGGTTTGGCGAGCACAAGCCAGGTGGTGAGAACGAAGAACAGAGCCGTGGCCAGCGCAGTAACTGCTGTCCAGTGAAACTTCGTGAGTCTTCTCACGACCCACAGCTGCTGCCGTTGTGTGAACGCCCGCAGGAACAACTCAGGCCAGAGTAGGAAGCTGGCAACGAACAAGATGCCGAAGCAAACCAAGCCGCGGATGCTCGAAAATTCCATATCAGTACCACAGGGTCCATACGCCTAGCGGCAGCGACCCACGTCCGTCAATCTCGCACTCTCAGCCAAAGATTACGCTGGAAGGCCTGAAGAAGTCATGGAAAAACCATGAAGAACTCATGAAGATTCTCGCAAACAACAACCCGCAACTACGGTTTCAACATGTTGGCTTGCGCCTCACTGAGCTTTTCGATCGTCGCAGTCGACGAACTGAGGAATAGATTACAGATCGAGAAGAAAATAATTGTCGCCACCACGAGCACTGTCGTCTCTCGCCCTCTAGAAGCGTTCGGGAACTTGATTCGCAAGTAGAAAAGCAGCCCAAACAGCGCCAGTAGTAGCAGGCTTAACCACGCTTCATCAGCAGAGTTCATACGCCTCGATCATGACAGGCTAGCGCCGAAGAAGTCCCGAAGAAACAATGAAGAATTCGTGAAAAGCACCCCGGAAATCTTGCTTACTTGCTTGTTCTTCACGGGGGAGTACCAGGCGTCCGACGAATTTCCTTGCAGGAAGGCCTTGCAGGGTGCGGTAATGAAGGACGGCGCGGAAGCCTGGCAATCGTCACTTCGTTGCCGTGTTCTGAAGCAATGGAACTAAACTTTGGAAATAGCGCAGTACTGCTGCTCCTCATCGCGTCCGTGGTGGCCATGGTTACGCGAAGGCTCCGCCTTCCTTACAGCGTTGGCCTAGTGGCAGCAGGAATGGGCCTAGCGCTGCTGCCCTTCTCACCAAAGATGAGCCTGACAAGAGAGCTGCTCTTCACCGGGCTCTTGCCACCACTCATTTTCGAGGCCGCTTTCCACCTTCGCTGGAAGGAGCTCCGCCGCGATCTGCCGGTCATCCTCGTCTTGGCAACCGTCGGCGTGCTGGTATCAGCAGGAATCACGATGGTTGGCATGCATTTTCTCGCACGCTGGCAGTGGGTCAGCGCCCTGGTATTTGGCGTCCTGATTGCCGCCACGGACCCCGTTTCCGTGATCGCAGCTTTTCGCGAAGCGAGCGTTCTTGGCCGTCTTCGCCTGCTGGTCGAGGCCGAGAGTCTGTTTAATGACGGCACTGCGGCTGTTGCGTTCGGTATCGTTGTGGTGCTGGCATCAGGAGAGCACCTTGGCGCGCTCGACATCACCCGTACTGTTCTGGTGACAGCCGGTGGCGGAATTCTCTGCGGCGCTCTGGTGGGGAATCTGGTTCTTTTTCTCATCGGGCGCACCCAGGACCCCTTGGTTGAGACCACCTGTACAACCATTGCTGCTTATGGCTCTTTTCTACTCGCGGATAGTCTCCATGCGTCTGGTGTGCTCGCTACACTCACCGCCGGACTCGTTTTGGGCAATCTGGGAACTCTCGGACCCATATCAGAACGCGGCAGGGAAATCGTTCAAGCTTTCTGGGAGTATGCAGCTTTCGTGGCGAACTCAATCGTGTTTCTTTTGATAGGAATGCACGAAGCGAGCCGGAATTTCGCCGTTGCCTTGCTCCCGGCAATCGTCGCCGTTCTACTGGTCACAGTTGGCCGGGCGGCTGCTGTCTATCCGATCTGTCAGATATTCTCCCGATCCCGTTTTCGCGTGAGCGCAACGCATCAACATGTGCTGTTCTGGGGCGGTTTACGTGGTGCTCTGGCCCTTGCACTCGTATTGGGTCTTCCCGATGAAGTGCCCCAGCGCGCGGAAATCATCAGCGTGAGTTTCGCCGTGGTTGCTTTTTCCATCTTTGTCCAAGGCCTCACGATTACGCCCTTGCTGCGGGCGCTGGGAGAGATTCCGGCGCGCGATCGCAAATCATAGCCAGTCAGACAAGCTCCCGCATCTTTCCGGTTCAGATCTGGCGATGTTCGCCCTGGCGCCGTTTCAAACGTGCAAACACCTCCTCGACGACTTGCGCTCGTCTCAGGAGTCTTAGAACGTGTGAATCTTCAGTCTCCGTCAGTTCCCGCCCCTCAGCCGATGCGGTTGCGACAATACGAGACGCCTCGTCCAGCCAGGCGGACCGCTCGCTTAGCATTGCGTCGTCAGGTATGGTCACTTAACGACCTCCGCTTGCTTGGCGTCAACCAGAGCCGGTGCGGCTTCGGCAGTACTGCGTACCAACACGCTGCAGAGAGAGAAGAAGAAGACGGTTAGGGCCACCCAGACTAACGTCTGCTGCCGTTCCGACAGCCGTCCTTTCGCGAGACCCAAGAGAAACAGGAAACCTACGACTACAAAAACTGCAAGCAGGGCAAACATGGCCCCAGGTTGTTCAGGAACGTCCATTGAGAGCGCGCCCGATCCCCGGTCGCCTGCGGGGCAACATTGCTCCGCACCGCCGTCTGGGAAGAGCGCAAGCTCCTTTCTGTCAGACCCGCTAACCGCCTCTGCATCGGATCAACTGGCTTTTGCCGGATCATGACGGTTCCAGATTAGCCGGAACTCCCTGAAAAAGTCATGGAAAAAGCATGAAGGATTCATGAAGACTCAGGCATCCCATTGAAACGATACCCGATCCAGGGTTCGGTCGTAATGTACTGCGGATGGTCCGCGTCCGGTTCAACCTTCTTCCGCAGGCTCTTTATGAACGCCCGAAGGTAGTCGACCTGATCGCCATAGTCTGGTCCCCATATCGCCTGCAGCAATTCCCGGTGAGGTACCGCTTCATTGGCGTGCTGTGTGAGGTACCTGAGGAGTTCTAGTTCCTTTGGGGTTAGATGGACACTGGATGTCCCACGCGTCACAGTTCGCGCGGCAAAGTCGATTGTGAGCTCGCCGATGCGCAGGCGACTGGGCGCGGACTGTGCAGCCGGAACGCGGCGGAGGGCCGCACGGATACGGGCGAGAAGTTCCGGAGTGCTGAACGGCTTCGTCACGAAGTCGTCCGCCCCCGCGTCCAGCGCTTCAACCTTGGCTGCCTCTGTGTTATGAACCGTCAGCATGATGATCGCTACGTTCGGGTCCGTACGCATTTCCCTGCACGCTGCCAAGCCACCCATCCCGGGCATGTTGATATCCAGCAGCACTAAATCCGGGCGGAATTCCCGCACTTTTGTAAGTCCTTCCTCACCCGTCTTGGCATCGTCCACCTCGTATCCGGCGCCTGTCAACGTCGTGCGCATAATACGCCGGATCTGAGGCTCATCGTCAACGACGAGAATGCGGCCCGCGCTCAACTCTGCCCTCCCTTCTGATCAGCGGGCAAGGTCAGTTGGAAGGTTGTCTCCCCCGGCCGGCTCGTCACGATCAGGTCACCATGATGTGCGCGCACGATATTCTGGGCGATACTCAAGCCCAAACCGGAGCCGGGAATCTGTTTCTGCACAGAAGGACTCCGGTACAAGCGTTCGAAAACGCGACCCTGCTCCGGGACAGGTATCCCCTTGCCACAATCCGTAACGGCCACTGTGACGCCACTGCCGTTGTACACGCGGATGGTTACGGGTGTGTCGGGAGGGGAGTATTTCAAGGCGTTATCCAAAAGTTGCTTGATCGCCAACTTAAGGAGCCGTCGATCGATCGCGATTGAGGGCGGGTGTTCGTCGCAGACAATGTTCACGGGACGGCCATCGATCACATTGCGCATCGAGTCGACTACCTCGCGAACGATTTCACCAATGTTCGAGGGTTCGGTGTGAACCCGGATATTGGCGGTGTCTAGCCGCCCCATCTCCACTGCGTCGTCGATAAGTTCCTTCAGATGTCTCGCTTCCTCATCGGCGATCTTAACCAGTTCCGTCTTGCTTTCAGCCGTTTGGTCCGGATTGGCGAGGAGTGCGGTTGTCGCGGCCATCACCGACGTCAGCGGGGTCTTGAACTCATGCGCCATTGCATCCAGTAGGGTGGTTCGAAGTCTCTCACTTTGCCGCGCAGCCTCGATCTGGGACGCGAGGTCTTGCGCCCGCGCCCGTTCCAGACCAATGGCAACGAGGTTGGCGATTCCCTGGAGAACGGCATCTGGCATCTGAGTCCCTTGGAGCGCTAGTCCCGCAATCGGTTCCGAGCCAAGACGAACGGCCGTAATTACCCGATTGTGAGGGGCATCGGTGAACGAAGTTCCTTGTAAAGCCGCATCGCGGAGTTGATCCTCAAGGCCGTCAAAATCCGAGGGGCCGGCGCGATAGAACTCCTCCGCGCGGCGCTCATAGAGTACGGCTGCGCTCAACTCGAAGAGTTCGGCGAGTTTCCGAACCAATTGTTTCGGGAACGGTTCCGTGTTGTCGATCAGCAGGATCGCACGGCTGAATGTATATAGCCTTTCCAAGTCCTGTTGTCGTGCTATAGCGTCCAAGGCCCGGCCTTTGGCCTCCGCCGACAGGCGGCTAGCGATGAGTGCCGTCGTCAGAAAACTGAACAATGCCACCCAGTTTTGTGGATCCGCGATAGTGAACCGTCCAACGGGCGGCAAGAAAAAGAAATTGAAGGTGAGGGTGGCGGCGATGGAGGCTAGCGAAGCCTCGAAGAATCCCCACAAACTGGCGACGATCAATACCAGCAGCAGGTACGCGAACCCAATGGTCGTAGCATTGACCGGGATCAGACTGTAACCGGTCACCGTAATGAAAATTACGCCGGCGAGTGATAGCAGCAGCCGCGATACGTGTTGACCCAACGTTACCGATGACCTCCGGATGTCATTGTAGGCGATCGTTGATCCATGAGTGGGTTTTCGGGCGGCAAGCCACTCACTAGAGCGCGAAAGCGCAACCCGATGCGCTGCGGATACAGGTTGCATCTTCAGAACGCCTTCTTGCACTGCCTGTCCGTGCCTATTGGTTCGGGAACATAAAGAGCAGTCCACCCGCCAGCAATGTCACGCACAGAAGGACGGGTGGCATCCAGCGAATCCGGGGAGAATATGCCCTGTGTTTTGTGAGTAGCAGCAGAGAGCACGCAAATGACGCAGTCATCACAAAGGCCGCTGCAGATTGCCAGATTGCCGAAAGCGCTAGTCGTTCCATTTCATTTCTGACCTGTCAGGCGAGAGATAAATTTAAACCTTTCTCCACATCCGGCGCGGCCAAGGACCACCAGATTGAGCGTACCGTGAACGGCCTGAAGAAGTCATGAAGAAGTCCTGAAGGAATCATAAACAAGGACTGAAGATTTCATGAAGATATCGCGCTTTTCTCTCCGCACTGGAAGCAGACACTGCGTCGAGTCAAGGCTCGCCTAGCCTTTGAGAACGCGGTAGATGTATGCGAATCTCACGCGCACACTCGCATCGAGCTATCGACAGATATTTGTGTGCAGATCAAAAGTTTTGATTTGAACGAAGAAAAGAGTGACTATAAACTCGACTCGGATTCAGACATCGAGTTATTCGAGACGCGATGCTGACCAGTAGTAAGTCGCTTCCTCCAAGATCCAAGACGATCCCAGCGGAACAGCCCCGGCGCTCGCAGCGACGATCGATTCACTTTGGAGGACCTCTCGTTGAATACGAACAACCTGATTCAATGCCTGTTTTACTTGCTCGCCATGCTGGCGGTCACCAAACCACTGGGCTGGTATATCGCCAAGGTGTACGAAGGCGAAGCGCCCTGGCTAGGCCGCGTCTTTGGCGGCTTTGAGAAGTTTCTGTACCGGATCTGTGGCGTCGATTCCAAAGAAGAGATGAATTGGAAGATCTACGCCAAGGCAGTGATGGTATTTAGCACAGTCAGCGTCTTGGCCCTGTATTTCCTGCAGCGCATTCAAAACCTCCTTCCTCTGAATCCGACGGCAATGACTCCGGTCGCGCCGGATCTGGCGTGGAATACTGCCATGAGCTTTACAACCAACACCGACTGGCAGAGCTACGGCGGCGAAACAACCATGAGCTACCTAACGCAGATGTGCGGCATGGTCGTTCAGAATTTCGCCTCGGCCGCGGTTGGGATGGCTGTGATGGTCGCCCTCATCCGGGGAATGCGAGCCGTGAAAGGGAAGACCATCGGTAATTTCTGGGTGGACCTCTGCCGCGGCGTCCTGTACATCCTCCTGCCTATATCTGTGATTTTGGCGGTGGTGTTCGTCTCGCAGGGAATCCCTCAGACGTTCAAAACCAGCCAAACCGTAACTCTGGTCCAGCCGACCAAGGACTCCAACGGCAAAATGGTCACGGAACAGGTTATCGCGACGGGGCCCGTGGCCTCACAGCTCTCTATTAAACAAATCGGGACGAACGGTGGCGGTTACTTCAATGTGAACTCGGCGCACCCGTACGAGAATCCTTCGCCGCTCACGATGTTTCTTGAATTGTTCTGGGTTCTGGCGATCCCTTCGGCGCTCTGTTATACGTTCGGGAAGATGTTGGGGGACACCAGGCAAGGGTGGGTTCTGTGGGCGGCCATGACCCTCATCTTTATCCCGTGCGTTTGGTTGGCCGTTCACTCGGAGCAAGCCGGGAATCCCGCCTTCACGAACATGGGCGTCGATCAAACCTACTCGGCGACGCAGTCCGGCGGCAACATGGAAGGCAAAGACGTCCGTGCCGGTATCGCGACGTCGGCCTTCTGGGGCACGGCGGTCACAGCCACGTCCAACGGGTCTGTGGTTTCCATGCACGATTCCTATACGCCGCTGGGCGGTCTAGTTCCCTTGGTTCTGATCAAGCTCGGTGAAGTGATTTATGGAGGCGTCGGGTGCGGAATCTACGGGGTGATGGTGTTTGTGATCATCGCTGTTTTCATGGCTGGGTTAATGGTCGGACGCACGCCGGAGTACATGGGGAAGAAGATCGAGGCGTATGAAGTCAAAATGGCGTCAGTCGCGGCTCTGATACCGTCCTTCTTTATCCTCTTCGGCACTGCGATTTCCCTGCTTGTCAAACCCGGACTAGCCGGCTTGGCCAACTCGGGAGCCCATGGTCTCTCCGAAGCGCTCTACGCCTTTGCCTCAGCGGGCGGCAACAACGGAAGCGCCTTTGCTGGACTAACAGCTTCCACGCCCTTCTGGGACACAATGATGGGCCTAACCATCTTTGCCGGGCGCTTCTGGGTGATCATTCCGGTGCTAGCGATCGCCGGATCGCTGGCGCAAAAGAAGGTCCATCCCGCGAGTCCCGGAACGCTGCCCACACACACTCCGCTATTCGTGGTTTTTCTGGCGTGCACGATCGTCATCGTGGGCGCGCTGACCTTCTTTCCCGCCTGGTCCCTCGGGCCGGTCGTTGAGCATTTCTTGATGATAGGAGCATGACATGCACAAGAAAACGAGAAAGATCTTCGATCCCTCGATTGTGGTCCCGGCTGCCTGGGATTCGCTAAAGAAGCTGGACCCTCGGCATCAGCTCAAGAACCCCGTGATGTTTGTCGTCGAAGTCGGCTCGGTGCTCACCACCGCGTTATGGCTTCATTCTTTGGGAGGTCACGGGGAGGCTTCGCCTGCCTTCATTCTCGCGGTTTCACTGTGGCTTTGGTTCACGGTGATATTCGCGAACTTCTCCGAAGCGATGGCTGAAGGGCGCGGCAAGGCACAAGCAGCCAACTTGAGAAAGGCACGGAAAGATACCCCGGCGAAGAAGCTGACATCCGCGGCGGCCGCCTCTCAATCTAGCGGAAACGGCAGCAAGGGATGGAGCTACGAGAAGGTTTCGGCTTCGCAGCTCCGCAAGGACGACGTGCTACTAGTGGAAGCCGGCGACGACGTCCCGATGGATGGCGAAGTGATCGAAGGAGTGGCCTCGGTGAATGAGTCGGCTATTACCGGCGAGTCCGCACCCGTTATTCGTGAAAGCGGCGGCGACCGCAGCGCCGTGACGGGAGGCACAACTGTGCTGTCGGATTGGTTGGTCATGCGCGTGACTTGCAATCCCGGAGAGACGTTCCTGGATCGCATGATTGCGATGGTGGAAGGAGCCAAGCGTCAGAAGACGCCAAATGAAATCGCGCTCAATATTCTCCTGGCATTGCTAACGATCATCTTTCTCTTCGCCACCGTTACATTGCTTCCCTTTTCGATATATAGCGTGAACGCGGCCGGGCATGGGATACCGATAACCGTGACGGTGCTGGTCGCTTTGCTCGTTTGCCTGATTCCCACCACCATCGGAGGGCTGCTGCCCGCCATCGGTATCGCCGGAATGGATCGCATGATCCAGGCCAACGTCATAGCGATGTCCGGCCGCGCAGTGGAAGCTGCGGGAGACGTGGATATGCTCTTGCTCGATAAGACCGGCACCATTACGCTAGGCAACCGGGAGGCTGTCGACTTCTGCCAGACCGACGGAATCCCCCCGGCGGGCTTGGCGGATGCAGCGCAAATTGCCTCCCTATCGGACGAGACGCCCGAGGGGCGCAGCATCGTAGTGCTCGCCAAGGACAAATACAACATCCGCGAGAGGGACGTGCATAAGCTGGGTGCCAGCTTCATTCCGTTCACGGCCCAGACCCGCATGAGCGGAGTAGACCTTGCGGACGGCCGACGAATTCGCAAGGGTGCCGCCGAGGCGGTCGAAGCCTATGTCACGTCTAACGGTGGTTCCTTCCCTCTGATCGTGCGCGACACGGTCGAACGCATTGCGAAGGGCGGCGGGACACCGCTCGTTGTGGCTGATCGCGATAAAGTGCTCGGCGTCGTGCATCTGAAGGACATCGTGAAAGGCGGCATTAAAGAACGGTTTTCCGAGCTGCGGAAGATGGGGATCAAGACCGTTATGATCACAGGAGATAATCCCTTGACGGCGGCGGCCATCGCCGCCGAAGCCGGCGTTGATGATTTTCTGGCGCAGGCGACTCCGGAAACCAAATTGAACCTCATTCGCAAATCTCAAGCCGGTGGACGTTTGGTGGCAATGACGGGGGACGGCACGAACGATGCACCAGCCCTGGCTCAAGCGGATGTCGCTGTCGCGATGAACACAGGCACGCAGGCCGCTAAAGAGGCGGGCAATATGGTGGACCTGGACTCCAATCCAACGAAGTTAATTGAGATCGTGGAGATCGGCAAACAGCTTCTTATCACGCGCGGCGCCTTGACGACGTTCAGCGTCGCCAATGATGTCTCGAAGTATTTCGCGATCATTCCGGCTGCGTTCGCGACGACCTATCCCGCTCTGAAGGTACTGAATATCATGCACCTGGCGACGCCGAACAGCGCTATATTGTCGGCCGTTATTTTCAATGCCGCGATCATCATGGTGTTGATCCCGTTGGCCCTCAAAGGCGTGAAATACCGCGCAGTGGGAGCCAGTAGGCTGCTCAGGGATCATTTCCTGATTTACGGTTTCGGCGGTTTGCTCGCACCGTTTGTCGGAATCAAACTGATCGACATGGTGCTCGTCGCGCTGCACTTGGCCTGAAAAGCGCAATAGAAGGAAGATCATTATGTTGAGACAACTCAAGACGTCGATCCTGACACTCTTTATGCTAATCCTAGGGACCGGCTTGTTGTATCCGCTTGCTATAACGGCGATCGGGCAAACGCTATTTCCCAAGACGGCGAACGGTAGCTTGATTTATGGAAAGGACGGGAAGCCGATCGGCTCGCACTTGATCGGTCAGCCCTTTGACGATCCGAAATATTTCTGGAGCCGTCCTTCAGCCACGGGACCATTCCCCTACAATGCAGCCGCTTCGTCGGGCTCGAACCTGGGGCCTACGAATGAAACTCTGCTAAAGGCGGTCCACGATCGGGTGGACGCGCTGCGTAAGGCCGATCCTGACAACAAGGAGGCGATTCCCGTCGATCTTGTGACTGCCTCGGCAAGCGGGCTAGATCCGCACATTAGCCCAGCCGCGGCCCTCTACCAGGTGCAGCGAGTCGCACGTGCGCGGGGTGTGGCTGAAGGCGCCCTGAAAGAGATGATCGAAAGGCACACGCAAGCACGGCTCTTCGGTTTGCTGGGAGAACCGGCTGTCAATGTACTGGAGTTGAACTTGGAATTGGATGGACTGAAAGTAGAACCGTAAGGAGGACTCATGCTCGACATCGCTTATACCGGATTGACGTTGTTTCTTGTGGCGCTGACCTTTGGAATGATTCGTTTGTTCGAGAAACTGCAGCCTACTGACGACCAGGCAAGGAGGGATTGATGACTGGAATCTATTGGGCAGGCGCGGTGGTCGCAACACTTCTTTTGGGCTACTTACTCGTAGCGCTGCTGAAACCTGAGAAGTTCTAGAAACGCCTTGACGTGGCAAACTCGCCGTGTTTAAGTCAAGTCGGGTGCCGTCGGGTTCTAAGTCCTGTTAGTGACCCGAATTAGCTCCCCTCGACGCTTACGCGAAAATCGGCGTTCGCACTCGTCTCGAAACTGACTGATTTCGAGGCAAAGCAAACACGTCTATCTGCCGTGCGAAAGACGCAACCTTACTAGCACTGGCTTCGCTTTCCCTGATCGCTGTATCTCGGGACGTTGGTAATCGGCGACCAAGCGGTTTGGCGACTCGAAGTAGTGTGCGGTGGTGCTCAAAGGTGGTGCGCTCGACACGCTAGCGAACATCGTAACGCCTGACTCCAACCATCTGTGTGCTGTGGAGTTAGCCAGATTTGGCGTTGAGATCCACTCGTCATGCGAGGGCTGGAGGAGCTAGGGATACCCCTAGTATTTCGCCCGTACGTCGGTTATACTGCGGGCACCGATCTAAGAGCCGAGCGGCCCGAACAGCAAGCCACTGGAGACTTCTACGCCCGGGAGAGAGCGTCATGTTAACCGGCAAAAGATTCACGCTTTCGAAATCGATCATGGCCCTTGACGCGGTTGACAAGGGCAGTTGGGTGACGGTTCCAGCCGGAGCCGTCATCGAGGTCAAATCTGGTCCGCACGGTGAGGGCCGCCGGCTGGTAGAGGTGCTTTGGGAAGACCGTCCACTCAAATTTTTGGCGAATGACCTCACCGAGGCAGGCATAGAAATCAAGGAACCAAAAAGCGCCCGCACTTAGGCCTTAGTGATGAATAAAGAAAGGAGCGACTACTGTGCCAGAGCAAGCAACCAAAACAGCCCCGGCTTCCAAAACGCCGGCCGCCTCAATCGAAAACTACCCAACCTCCGAGGATATTTCCGCCCTTGCGTATTCCTTGTGGCAGGCCAGGGGTTGCCCGGATGGAATGCCCGATGAAGACTGGTTTAATGCGGAGAAAGCATTGAAGGCCAAGGCGGAAGCTTAGACGGTGGGCGCTTCTCGCACATCGCCGACCAGCGATTCGAGCACATCCTCCAGGGTGACGACGCCTAATGTCCTGTCATCGGCGGCATCGCGCACTATGCCCATCTGGCCTCGACATTCTTGAAGGCGTTTGAGAATCCCATCTTGGGAGAGGTCGGGCGGAATCTTAATCGCGGGTCGCATCGCCCGCTCGAAAGAAGCGTTCGACTCATCCAGCAGAAGCAGCGGCCACACGTCTTTCATGCTGACGGTTCCGACGACAGAATCTAGACCGTTGCGGCAGAGCGGCAGCCGGGCGTGCATGTGCCTCCGCGCGACGTCAAGATTGCGATCGAAACTGCGCGCAAGGGAAATGAAATCGACCTGCTCCGCCTCAATCATGATCTCCGTTGCCTCCTTGTCCGCGAACTCGAAAGCCCGCATGATGATTTTCGCTTCGCCCGCGGTGAGGACGCCTTCCTCATGGGAATCCATGAGAACCAGCTTGAGCTCGTCTTCGGTGAGCGGCTGCTCGTGAGTCTCCCCGTGCCCCATGCATCGCAAGACCGAAGTCGATAGTCTCTCGAAGAGGCGAAGGACAGGCCGCAGAACGATATGAAGGATTTGTAGCGGACGCGCAAGGAATAGCAGGAGATGTTCGGTCTTCCTTAGCGCGAGGTTTTTCGGAACCAGCTCTCCCAGGACCACGTGCATCGTCGTGATGGAGAGGAATGCCGCCGTGATGGCTGTCCCATGCAGGATTACGCTTGAGAGGAGGCTGGCGGGGAGCAGCAGGCTGAACAAACGGGCGAAAGAGTCTTCGCCGATCCATCCGAGACCCAGACTAGCCGCCGTTATGCCGATCTGAGTCACCGCGAGGTACTCGCTCACATGGTCGACGACAAGGAGCGCATGTTTGGCCGCTTCTTTCCCCTCCCCTGCCAGCTCTTCAAGGCGGGTCCTGCGCACGCGGACGATCGAAAACTCCGAGGCAACAAACAACCCATTCATCAGCACGAGTGCGAATGCAGCAAGGATCAATAGGAACAGCCTCACGTGAGGGACTTCGCAAGTCAGCTGCCGTGGCAAATGCACGCAAATAGGGCTGTTTAGAAGCCGGCATGTCCCTTCGTTGGCTGTCCTGCGTGAAAACGCGCACCAGGATGGGTTGAATCAAGCCAGGGTGTCTCACACAAGTTCAAGCATTCAAGGGCCTTACTTCAGGATTCCGGATGGCACTCCGGATGCCCTTCAGTTCACAGACCGAACAGATGATCAGAACGCTCCAAACCCGGCGTGTCGGTTACTTGGCGGCGATTCTGGGCATTTTCGCGGTCACGGCGATGTGTGCGCTTCTCCGCCGCCACATCAACGAAATGACCGTGGCACTGGCGATGCTCCTGGTCGTACTGTTTGTGGCGGTCGTTTGGGAGCGCTGGCCGGGCTTGGTCGCCTCCGTTCTGGGCATGCTGTGCCTCAACTACTTCTTCCTGCCTCCGTTTTACACCTTCACGATTGAGGACCCGAAGAACTGGATTGCGCTCGGCGCCTTCTTCATCACCGCGCTAACCGCCGGGCAGCTTTCGACCTGGGCAAAGCAGCGGGCCGCGGAGGCCGAGGCCAGCCGGAGTCAGGCGCGCTTGGCCAGCACTTACAACCGGAGCCTCCTCGAGGCCAGTCTCGACCCGCTTCTGACCATTGGGCATGACGGCAAGGTCAGCGACGTGAACGCCGCCGCAGAGACGGTGACTGGTTATTCGCGAGCGGAACTTATCGGCACAGAGTTCTCGAAGTACTTCAGGGAGCCCGGAAAGGCGCGGGCGGCTTATGAGCAGGTGTTTCGCGGTGAGGTGGTGCGCGGCTACGCTCTGGAGCTTCGCCATCGTGGCGGGCACAGCACATCCGTTGTGCTTGATGGATCGCTGTATCGGGACGCCGACGGCAACGTTATCGGCGTGGTCGCTTCCACCCGCCCCATCGCAACCTATACCGGCAAGCCGTTAAGCCCGCGGCAGGATCCTCGGGTCGTCAGGCACTTGAGTCTCTTCGTCGGTTTCGCCAGCTGGTTTGCGGTCGCCGTCGGACTCTTGTCGCTGGTTGGATTGACGTTTCACTTTGATGTCCTAAAGAGCGTCCTTCCGGGGCAACCTGTCATCAAAGTCAATGCAGCCGTCTGTCTGCTCCTGCTCGGTGTCTCACTGTGGTTGCTGCGCAGAAACGGGTCTTTCGCCAGGACGCGAAGGCTTTGCAGTCAAGGGTTGGCAGCGATCACGGCTCTGGTGGGCCTGCTAGGAGTCACTGAGCACCTAACCGGCTGGGACATCGGCGTTGACCAACTGCTGTTTCGTGAACCCAGCGCGGACAGTTTCTTCAGCGCCCGGCCAGGTCTTATCGCCCCAATTACGGCCTTGGATTTTCTTCTGCTAGGGCTTGCGTTGGTTCTGCTGGACCGCGGCGTATCGTGGAGGTCACGGCGTTTTTGGCCAGCCGAGTATCTCGCCTCTCTCACAGCGATTCTATCTATCGTGGGTCTCCTTGACTTCATTCTCGGGTCTCACATCTCCTACACTCATATCGCTCTGCAAACGGCGCTGACGCTGCTACTGCTTTCTTTGGCCTTGCTCTGTGCACGCACCGAACGCGGGCTGGCAGCGTTGCTGGCGAGCTCGACCACCGGCGGAGCACTGATCCGGCGGCTGCTACCGGCGTCCATCATCATTCCCATCGCGATCGGCGCTCTGTCTTGGAAGGCTTTATCTACGGGCAGATATTCCGAGTGGAGTGTGATCAGCCTGATGATCGTGACGACCATGACCCTGTTGGCCGGCTTGGCTATTGCGAACGGCTACATCGTCGATCGCCGCAACTTGGAACGCCGCCGGGCCGAAGCCGTTCTCCACCGAAGGGAAGAGGAGCTGAGAGGCGCAGAGCGCCTGGCTCGCATGGGCAGTTGGTGGTGGGATCCGAAGATCGACAGCGTTACCTGGTCTGCCGGACTTTCTCACATTACGGGACGCAGTCCCATGCTGCCCCCGCCCGCATATAAAGAACATCTTGGTTTCTATACGACGCAATCTTCCGCTCGATTCGGCGCAGCCATACAAAGCGCCATTCAGACGGGAGCGCCTTACGAACTTGACCTGGAGATGGTCCGTAGCGACGGAATCATCCGGTCAGTCATCGGCAGAGGAGAAGTCGAGCGCGATGCCGAGGGCCAAGTCGTGCTGGTGCGCGGTACCGTGCAGGACGTCACAGAACTTAAGCAGGCCGAAAACGAAACACGATTGCTCGCACGCTTGCAGTCGGTGGTAGCCGAGCTCGGCGAGCGTGGCCTTCGGGATGTTCCCTTGTCCCAGATGCTGGACGATGCGGCCAACCAGGTTGCTCAAGCACTCGGCGCCGACTATTGCAAGATCCTGGAACTGCTGCCGAATCGCGACGCGCTGCTGATGATCTCCGGCGCGGGCTGGAAGCCTGGATCGGTGGGTCATGCTACGGTCGGTCTCGGTAAGGACTCGCAGGCTGGCTACACGCTGCTTTCTGACGAGCCGGTGGTCGTCGAAGATCTGAAAACCGAGAAGCGGTTCGCTGGAACAGCGCTGCTCCACGAGCATGAAGTGACCAGTGGCGTGAGCGTTGTCATTTCCACCAGCGAGGGTCCGTATGGGGTGCTCGCTGCCCATACTCGGCGCCGCCGGCTTTTTAGCGCTGACGAGATCAACTTTCTGCAGTCCGTCGCCAACGTGCTCGGCTCAATGATCGAACGCCAGCGCTCGGAGGCGCGCCTGGGGAGAATCAACCAAGCCCAGCGCGTCCTCAGCAAATGCAATGAGACTCTGATTCGGGCGACCGAAGAGTCCGGGCTTCTGCAGCGCATATGCGACCTTATCGTGGAAGAGGCTGGATATCGCCTCTGTTGGGTTGGCCGCGCCGAGAACGACGAAGCGAAGTCGGTACGCCCCGTCGCACAGGCGGGATTCGAAGCGGGTTACCTGGCATCATCGAATATCACTTGGGCGGATACCGAGCGAGGCCGGGGACCCACGGGCACATGCATCCGCACGCGCGAAACAGTGGTGACGAAACAGATTGCCTCGGATCCGAAGATGATCCCCTGGCGGGAAGAGGCACTGAAACGCGGCTACGCTTCCAGCGTTTCCATCCCGCTTATCGTCGACTCGGAAGCGTTCGGAGCCATCATGATTTATGCCGCGGAGCCGGATGCGTTCGACGCTGGGGAAGTCGCACTACTGACCGAACTCGCCAGCGACTTGGCTTTTGGAATCGGAACCTTGCGAACCCGCGCCGAACGTGATCAGGGGGAGATCGCTCTGCGCCACGAAGAAGAGCATGTGCGGCTTCTTCTGGACTCCACCGCTGAGGCGATCTGTGGCGTGGATCTTGAGGGAAACTGCACCTGGGCCAATCACGCATCCGCGCAGATGCTCGGTTATCCCAATGCCAGTGCGTTGCTCAGCACGAATTTTCACAACCTCGCCCACCACAGCCGGCCGGACGGGACACGTATACCCCAGGACGAATGCCAGGCTTATCGAGCCTTGCTGAAGGGCGACTACGCGCATACGGACGCAGAGGTGATGTGGCGAAAGGATGGAACCTTCTTCCCGGTGGAGTATTGGTCTCACCCCATGTACCACGAGGGGAAACTGGTCGGAGCCGTGGTTACCTTCCTCGACGTCACCGAGCGCAAACAGGCTGAATCGGAAATCCACATTCTGAATGCCGAGTTGGAGCAGAGGGTCGTTGCACGCACTACCGAGCTGCAGAGCGCGAACAAGGAACTAGCGCAGGCCCGCGAACGTGAAGCTGAAATAGGCTTCAAGATTCAGCAAAACTTGCTGCTCGACCCACCGCCGGCCGACCTGCCGGGATTGCGAGTTGCCGCACTGACGATTCCCTCCCAGCGGATCGACGGCGATTTCTACATCTTTATCAGGCACGACGATTCATCGCTGGACGTGATTGTCGGCGACGTCATGGGCAAGGGCATTCCTGCGGCGCTCTTGGGAGCTGCGACCAAAAGCCATTTCCTCAAGGCCCTGAGTGATTTGATGGGCACTTCCAAGGACGCCCAGCTCCCAGAGCCCCGCGAAATCGTGATGTTGGCCCATGCACAGCTGGTTCGTCACCTGATCGGCCTGGACAGCTTTGTCACCCTGTGTTACGCGCGGCTGGATGTGAACCGGCGAATCCTCGATCTCGTCGATTGCGGGCACACCGGGATCGTTCATTGGCACGCCAAGACCGGAGCATGCGAAGTGTTGCACGGGGACAATCTTCCCCTCGGAGTGCGCGAAGGCGAAATCTACGATCAGGTCTCGATTCCGTTCGAGCCTGGAGACTCCTTGTTCTTCTATTCCGATGGAATCACCGAAGCCCGGAATCCGGCCGGCGACTTCTTCGGAGAAACTCGCCTGCAGGAGTATATTAAGGTCAACGGCCAACTGGAACCAGCCGCTCTGGTGGAAGGGATTCGAAAGGCTGTCTTCAACTTCTCGGAATCCACACGGCTATCGGATGATCTGACCAGCGTGGCGATCAAAGTGGAAGAGAAACAGGCGCCCCTGATGCGGCAAGAGATCGATCTCCGCAGCGATCTTAAGGAACTACACCGGACTCGTGAATTCGTGCGGACGTTTTGCTCAAATCTTCCAGGCGGATGGCTGGATGAAGAAAGCGCCGCGGCGCTCGAATTAGCGGTTAATGAAGCGGCCAGTAACATCATGAAGCACGCCTATCACGGCCGTTCTGACCAATCGATTCATCTCGAAGGGGAAGCATTTCCAGATCGTGTCGCGATCCAGTTGCACCACTTCGGAGATCCGTTCGACCCTTCCATCGTGTCACCGCCGCCCTTGGATGGCTCGCGCGATTCTGGATTTGGCGCTTACATCATCGCCGGGAGCGTCGATGAAGTACGGTACTATCGCGATGAACGCGGCAGAAACTGCATTGCTCTGGTAAAAGTCCGCAAAGCGAAAGAAAAGTGAGGCTCGATGGAAATCGCAGTCGACAAGATAGGCAGCATCGCCGTAGCAGCCGTGCCGGTGGATGAACTGGACGCAAGCAACGCCGAGGAGTTCAAACGCGATATCGCGCCCGTGTTGCAAGCCAATACCAGGTTGGTACTCGATCTCAGTCGGCTGCGTTTTGTGGATAGCTCCGGTTTAGGCGCAATGCTCTCCTGCCTCCGCCAGTTAAGCGCCAAGAGCGGCGACTTGAAACTGAGCGGCATGTCGAAACAGGTTCGGGCGCTTTTCGAACTCGTGCGCATGCACCGCATCTTTGATATCTATGGCACGAAAGAAGAGGCAGCCAGGGCATTCTCGTCCTAGGCGGCGGAACGGCACATGGGTATCCCGGCAAGTTCCATCCCCGCAGATTTTATCAGGGACAGCGTATCCGCGCTTCAGGAATCCATCGAACGCCACGCTAGATACTCGCTGGGCAAGCATTGGCGCGATCTGACCGGGCGAGACCGGTTTGACGCGGTCGCCTTGGCGGTACGCGACAAGCTCGTGGATCGCATGCTCGAAACCGAAGAGCGTTATGGCCGCGCTGACCCCAAGCGCCTGTACTATCTGTCGATCGAGTTTCTGATCGGGCAGTCTCTCGGGAACAACCTGCTGAATCTCGGAATCCGCGAGTCGTGCCGGGAAGCGCTGAGAAATCTTGGAGCCGGCTTGGACGACATCGAGGCGAGTGAGCCGGACGCGGCCCTCGGCAACGGCGGGCTCGGGCGGTTGGCGGCTTGCTTTCTGGACTCGCTGGCGACCCTCGGGATGCCGGGCTACGGTTACGGCATCAATTACGAGTACGGCCTGTTCAAGCAAGAGATCGAAAACGGATATCAGCGGGAGAAGCCGGATAACTGGCTCGCCGAGGGCACTCCCTGGCAGATTGCCCGCCCGGATGAAGCTTGCCTGGTCCCGGTTTATGGACGTGTCGACCACAGCGTTGATCGCAAAGGCGCCTACAACCCCATGTGGATGGACTGGAGGATCCTCATCGGCATCCCCTACGACATGCCGATCGTCGGCTACGGCGGTAAGACCGTAAATTATCTGCGGCTGTACTCGGCGCGCGCCTCGCATGACTTCGACATGAAGATTTTCAACGACGGCGATTATTTGAAGGCCGTCGGGCAGAAGATCGCCTCGGAAACGATTTCCAAGGTTCTCTATCCGTCAGACGCTATGGTTGCAGGACAAGAACTGCGGCTGGTGCAGGAGTATTTCCTCGTCGCCTGCGCGATTCGAGATATCGTTCGCCGGTTCGAGCGGGATCACGACAACTTCCAGGACTTCCCCGCGAAAGTTGCGCTTCAACTGAACGACACGCATCCCGCCCTGGCAGTCGCCGAGTTGATGCGCATTCTTGTGGATGAGAAGAATCGGGAATGGGATGAGGCGTGGTCCATCACCCAAGCCACGCTCGGGTACACCAACCACACACTCGCGCCGGAAGCACTGGAGAAGTGGCCGGTTCCGCTGCTCGAGTCCGTCCTTCCCCGGCACCTGCAGATTATCTATGAGATCAACCGCCGTTTCTTGGATCGGGTTTCCGCCGCGCACCCGGGGGATGCCGGACGCGTCAGTCGATTGTCCATCATTGAAGAGTCCGCGCCTAAGCAGGTGCGCATGGCCAATCTTGCCATGGAAGGAAGCCATTCAATAAACGGAGTCTCCTCAATTCACACTGAGCTGATCAAGACAGCTCTGGCACCCGACTTCTTTCAGCTCTGTCCGGAACGGTTTAACAACAAGACCAACGGTATTACGCAAAGGCGGTGGTTGTTGAAGGCCAACCCCGCATTGGCAAGCTTGATCAATTCGACCATCGGAGAAGGCTGGATCACGGACCTTTCTCGGCTCCGCGAACTCGTATCCCATGCGGTAGATGCTGGCTTCCAGACGGAATTCGCAAGAGTCAAACGCTTGAATAAGGAGCAACTGGCGGGAATCATCCAAGATGCCTGCCGCATAAGAGTCGACCCCGATTCCCTCTTCGACATTCAAGTGAAGCGAATCCACGCCTATAAGCGGCAGTTGCTCAACCTGATGCACATCATCGACGAGTACTTATCGCTGATCGAAGACGGCCGTCAGCCTGCTGTGCCGAGAACCTATATCTTCGCCGGGAAGGCCGCACCGGGCTATTGGCTCGCGAAGCAAATCATCAAGCTAATCCACAATGTCGGGCGGGTGATCAACAGCGATTCGCGGGCCAGCCAGTGGATCAAAGTGGCCTTCATACCCGACTATCGTGTTTCGCTGGCGGAAAAGATCATTCCCGCCGCCGATGTCAGCGAGCAGATTTCGACCGCCGGAACAGAAGCATCCGGCACCGGCAACATGAAACTAGCGCTGAATGGCGCCGTTACGATCGGCACTCTCGACGGCGCAAATATCGAGATCCTGGAGGAAGTAGGGCAGGAAAACATGTTCATCTTCGGCCTGAAAGCCGCCGAAGTGCGGACCCTACGCGAACAGAGATCGTACCGGCCGTGGGAATATTACGCTCGCTATCCTCGGGTGAAGCGGGTCGTCGACAGCTTCTCGTCGAACCTGTTCTGTCCTAACGAACCGAACCTCTTCGCATGGATTGTTGCCAGCGTCCTGGACGCAAACGATGAGCACTTCCACTTGGCAGATTTCACGACCTACATCGAAGCTCAGGAAACCGCAAGTAGCACGTTCCGCGAACGGGATCGTTGGACGCGCATGTCGATCTTGAATGTTGCGCGCATGGGGAAGTTTTCGAGCGACCATACGGTCGCAGAATATGCGCGCGACATCTGGGGGGTAACGGGACTATCGCTTCCATTTTAGCGGTCCTGATAATTCCTAATTATCTGGCGCGGGGTTCGAGTCCTTTCAGGCACCAATCCAAAAAACCTGGCCGTCGGCGTGTTCCTAGAGGCCTCGCCGCTAAGGAGTGGCTTGGTCCTGACCGAAGCGTGGGTAACTACGCAAGTTAGGCAGGTAGCGAGATGTGCCAAGCCGCGCTGAACTCCCTAGCCTTCACCAACCTTTGCAATTCGGTTTCGGCATAGGTAGACGCGACCGAGCCAAAGCGGATGTGGTCTGATGGAGCCTTGGGCAAGATTCGCGCGCCGCAAGGATACTTTATCGACCTAGCATCCGAGGAGGTTGCTTGCAGCGCCGGTGTGCTCCTCAGTGACCACAACATCCATACGCTTTCAAAGCGCTACGAGATCGATGGGCTGGACGGACTTCAACGCGGCGAATTGGAAACTGTTATCCGTCCCGAGGACTTTGAGGACGCCGTGCTGAACCTCCGCGTGGCGATTGGCAATCTGCCGGATACGAAGATGGGCCAGTTCGTGGTGATGGATGCCGCGATGGCGCTATCGAAAAAGGGAGCTGACCCTTTAAAGATTGCTGAAGCGTACATGGCGGTGAGCGAGTCGGGAAAGTACACTTCTCTCACAGGCGAGGCAACGGAACAAATCATAACCCTATCGGGCGAAGAACCGTTACATGTTTACGAGTTTCTCGTCGCGATCTCCGAGATGCAGCAGAGGAAGATGAACTTCCTCTATGGTCGAGTGAAGCGGAAGGAATGGGACGGAGCGGTCGCGCTGGATCAGCTCTTCGAGGGTGAGCATATACCCGATGATCCGAATGTGTACCTCGACCAGCGATACATCGACTTCCTTGCAAGGAACAGTGAGGACTTCGGGCAGATTCACTGGCGGAACTTCGAACGCCTGACCACTGAGTTCTTTCATCGTCAGGGTTACGAAGTGGATCTTGGCAAAGGCACAAAAGACGGCGGCGTCGATGTTCGCGTCTGGACCGACAAGGAATCCAAGGCCGGGCCGCCGCTGATGCTGATCCAATGCAAGCGCTACAAAGATGTCGTCGGCATCGAGACCGTGAAAGCGTTTTGGGCAGACGTGCATTTGTCAAGGGCGGAGTAAAACTAGACCATTGGGGCGGAGAGAAAGTAGACCGCTTCGTAGGCAGTGGATGCTTTGCTTTGAGGGATTTGCGGGGGCGGCGGGAGCGGAGGCCTGCGGCGCCCGTTAGGGCGGCGCGTTTAGGCAGGAGCAGACGCCGCTCCTGCAAATCGGCGCCGTAAACCAGCGGGTGACTAGGAGCGAGGCTTCGC
>JAIQFI010000012.1 GCA_020073345.1 Terriglobia bacterium | reverse complement strand
GCGTGGAGGGGGCATTGGCAGCGGCGGTAGGTGCGACCCGGGTCCCGTCCGTCGTGGTGTGCGACGCAGTCCTTGGTGTGGCGGCGGAAGATAGTGAGCACGGGTTAGTCTCCTGGTCAGAGGGTCAAAGCCCTCAGACAGTGTAGCAGAACGAGGCCCACAATGCACACACGCATCCAGATTCGATATTATAAGTTACTTATTTACAATGGATTATGCTAGTACACGTGAGTCTGTTCGGGACTCATGTAGGCGGCCGTCCCCAGGACGCTTCCAGCGCGCGTCTCATGCAAACTGATGGTCGGGGAATCCGCCGAACCGGCCGGGGGCTCTGGATCGCCTAGCGCCTTCGCCAGGCCGAAATCCAGTACCTTGACCTTGCCTCCGCTGGACAGCTTGACGTTGGCGGGCTTGAGATCCCGATGAATCACTCCGGTTTCGTGAGCGGCTTCGATCGCTTCCGCGATCTTGGCGGCGATTCCCAGGCTCTCCGTTACTGACATCGGTCCGGAGGCCAGCCGCTCCGCCAGCGTAGGGCCGTCGACGAGTTCGAGCACCAGAAAGTGAATCCCCTGTGTGTGCTCCAGGCCATAAATCGCTGCGATATTGGGATGGTTCAGAGACGCCAGCACTTGGGCTTCGCGCTCGAAGCGCGCCAGCCGGGAAGGGTCGCTGGCGAACTCCCGCGGCAGGATTTTGAGCGCTACCTCCCGCTTGAGCTTAGTGTCGGTGGCGCGGTAGACCTCGCCCATGCCGCCCGCGCCGAGCGGCCCTACGATTTCGTAGTGCTCCAGACGGGTGCCTGCGGCGAGAGGCATAGTGAGTCTGATTCTATCGCGGGTAGGGATGGCCCCGCAGCGCGGTCAGCGCGCGGTAGATCTGCTCGGCGAGCACCACCCGCGCCAGTTCGTGCGGCATGGTTAGCGCCGACAAAGAGACGAGAAGATCCGCCTTCGGCCTCCAAGCTTCCGGCAGGCCGTCGGCGCCTCCAATGGCGAATACCAGATCGCGGTCAAACAGAGCAGTCAGCTTCTTCGAGTCGAGCGCCTTGCCCGCGGGATCCAGCAGAATCTTGCGTGCCGACGGATGCTTCGCCCAGGGATCAAAACGCCCCGGCTGGATTTCACGCATCTCGCACGTCGCGAATCGCCCCGAGCGCTTAATGTACTCTTCCGCCATGGCGTTGGCGTGCGTATCGCGCGCCTTGCCGACGTAGTAGAGGAAGATCTTCACTGTTTGCGGAAGAACTCGACGCCGCCGCGCGTCTCGGCGAGCTCCACCTTGTCGCCGATCTTCACGCGCTCCCCGGTGATCCGCGCGGTCAAGCGCCCTCCGCTATCGAGCGAGACGATCGCCAGTTGATACGGCGCATCCGCCACGAATTCCGCCGGCGCGGCGTGCACCACGGTCTCGGTGTAGATCACGCCTGTGCTCATATTCCACCCAGCACTGTCACAACCGCCGTCGCACCCGAACCGCCCAAGTTCTGCGCCAAGCCGATGGAGTGGCGATCTAGTTGAAGCTCGCCTGCCTCGCCGCGGATCTGCAGCGCCACGTCGCAGATCTGTCCGACTCCGGTCGCGCCGACCGGGTGACCCTTGGCCTTCAGCCCTCCACTGGCGTTGATTGGGCGCTCGGCGCGCAAACAGGTGCGACCTTCGAGCACGTACGGTCCGCCCTCGCCTTTCTTGATAAACCCGAGGTCTTCGGTCGCCACGATCTCGGCAATGGTGAAGCAGTCGTGCACTTCGGCGAACTCGATGTCGCGGGCACTGACGTGCGCCATCTTGTAGGCTTTCTCCGCCGCCTCTTGTACTGCCCAGAACGTGGTGATGTCGGCCTTCGCATCCAGTGCGACGTAATCGGAGGTCTGTGCGATGCCCAGAATCCGCACGGGCTGATCGGTGAATTCGGAGGCGCGTTCCAGGGGTACGATGACCACCGCCGCCGCGCCGTCGCTGATCAGCGAGCAATCGAACACGGTGAGCGGCTCCGAGATCATCTTGCCCGCCAGAGCCTGTTCCATGGTGATGACTTTGCGCATATGCGCCAACGGATTTTTCGCGCCATTGGCGTGGTTTTTCACGGCCACCGCGGCGAGCTGCTCGCGCGTGGTGCCGTACTGATACATGTGGCGCTTCGCGATCATCGCGAAAAGCGCCGGAAACGTCGCTCCCGCGCGCCCCTCGCCGGCCATGTCCCCCGCCCCGGCCAGGATTTCGGTGACCTTAGGAGTGGTCTGCGAGGTCATCTTCTCGACGCCCGCCACCAGGACGATATCGTTCAGCCCGGCGGCCACGCTGGAAACCGCGTGGAAGAAGGCCGAGCCGCCGGAGGCGCAGGCAGCCTCAAATCGGGTACAGGGAACGCCGGTGAGCCCCAGGCTGCCCGCAATGTAGGGGGCCAGGTGATTCTGGCCCACGAACGACGGGCCGGCGAAGTTGCCGAGGTAGAAAGCCTCGATTTGTGAAGGACTTACGCCAGCGTCTTCTAGACACTTCTCACCCGCTTCCACCGCCAGCGAGCGAAGCGTGCGGTCCGGGAACGCGCCGAACGCCGTCTTGCCAATCCCCACAATCGCAACCGGCCTCATATATCATTAGGATATCTTGACTGCCGATAGACTATAGACTGGCGGGCCAGACTGCACGTTTGGGCGTGCTTCCGCGTCAACCGTATGCGGGGTGAATTGTCCCCGGGGATGCGATGACGGCGATGTCCAGTCTGTTATTGGCCACTGAACGCGTGATGAGCGAAACGCCCGGATCCACCCGGTATGACGCGGCTCCGCTCTCTTCGGAGCAGCAGAACCGATTTGTGACCGAGAACATGCGCCGCGTGTTCCTGCTGATCTATCGCGTGGTGGGAAACGTCGCCGATGCGCAAGATCTCACCCAGGAAGCTTTTATCAAAGCACTGCAACGTCAGGATCAACTCAAGGATTTGGAGAAAGCCGCGCACTGGCTTTCGCGCATCGCGACGAATACCGCGATCGATTTCCTGCGCCGTGCGGGGCGCGTGAATTTCGCCGATCTGGAAAGTCTGCCCGAGCCGGTATTGCGATCGCACCAGGAAAGTCCCGAGCAGACGGTGTTGCGGACCGAACACCGGGAACGCCTGGAAGCGGGTCTGGAAGTATTGACCGCTCGCGAAAGAATGGCTCTGTTGCTGCGCGACGTCGAGGATCTGCCGGCCGAGGAAGTCGCCCTGCGGCTGAAGTGCTCGAAAGCCACCGTGCGTTCGCATATCGCCAATGCGCGAGTGAAGCTGCGGCGTTACATGGAGCGGAAGAAAATATGAGCCGCCATGTGATGGAAACCGATCTCGCGCTGTACGCAGCGGGTGATCTGCCTTTCTGGCGCAGTGCACTTGTTCACCTGCGAGTTCGCCTGCACCTGCGGCGATGCGACGAATGCCGGGGGCTGGTGGAAGCGTTGCGTGCGGATCGGGAAGAACTCCGCGGGTCGGCCGATGACATGCCTGCGGGGTTGGATTGGGACCAGCTTGCAGCAGAAATGACGGCGAATATTCGCGTCGGCTTGGCTGCCGGTGAATGCGTCACACCTCGCGAACGCAAAGTCGCGGCGATTTCCTGGCATCCCGCGGCCATCGCGGTGGGAGTGGTGGTGTTACTAGGCGGAGCCTGGTGGCTGAATGTCCCGCGCACGGACACGGAAACCATTGGCCGCGCGCTCCGCAGCATGGCTACTGGAGAACGGAGCGCTTCACCCCAGGAAGAACGTGATCCGGTGGTGGGAGCATCTTCATCCGGAGTCGAGCTGCTCGAAAACGGCGGGCGGCTGGGGATCGGGCAGAGCGGGTTGGAGCCGGTGATGTTCTCGGTGAGCACGCAAGGCTCGGCCAGCGCGCGCTATATAGAAGACACCGGGCAAGTGACCATTACGGCGACCTATGTTCAGTAAGACTTGTGCAGCTCTCGCGGTGGCAAGTGGGTTGTCCCTACACGCGCAGGCGCTAAATCACAAAATCGATTTTCCTAAGGACTCTCCGGTCAGCCTGCTTTCGGAAGATTTCGGCAATTCCAACGCCACTGCTCGCGGCGCCAATGTTATCGAGGTCAACGCCGCGCTGTCGTTGCGCAACTCCGGCCAGAAGCGGATCCGCAGCATAACCCTGATGGTGAGCACTCAAGATGCGGCTGGAAAAGGATCGGTCTCCGTGCCAACGCTTGACGCGGGTCCGGGCGAAACATTTTCCGTCCACATCGGAACGCGCCTGGTCCGGCCGCTGGCCGCCGGAAGCCCCGTGGTCGAGGTGACGCTGGACGGCGTCCTGTTCGACGATTTGAGTTTTTACGGGCCCGATTTGCTGCATTCGCAGCGCACCATGACCCGGTGGGAACTAGAGGCGCAACGCGACCGCAAATACTTCAAGAGCCTGCTCGCGAGCGCCGGCGCGGAAGGGCTCCGCAATGAGATGCTTTCGAGCCTGGCCCGTCAAGCGGACCGTTCCCAGCGCGGTGTGCAGATGGTGCGCGGCCGCGCGACCAACATAGACGCGGAGCATGAGGCTCAGTTCGCTTTCCTGGACATCCCGGAATCTCCGGTGGCGGCTTCCAGCGGTATGGCGCGGATCGGGGCAAGCCTGGCCGGTGCGCCACGCTTTGAGGTGCGGAACCGCTCGAATCGGGCGGTGCAGCATCTCGAGATCGGTTGGATCGTCAAAGACCAGCAGGGCCGTGAGTTTCTGGCGGCTTCCATGCCCGCCGATATGAAGCTGGCGCCGAATCAGAGCGGCCAGGTGGCTCAGGATGCGGCCTTGCGCTTCGACCGGCCCATCTCGATCCAGAGCATGTCGGGCTTTGTTTCGAGTGTCGAATTCGCCGACGGCTCACAGTGGATTCCCAGCCGAAGCGCGCTGGATCAGCCCCAACTCCGCCAGCTGGTCGCCCCGTCGCCTGAAGAACAGCGGCTTTCCCAGATCTATACCAGGAAGGGCCTGCAGGCTCTGATCGACGAGCTGAAGAAATTCTAGCGCCACGCCGCTTTGCACCCACGTATGATGGGGTGTGATGGCCGCACCACTAGAGGTGGATCCCCAGGACGTCAAACGGCGTCTGGACTCCGGTGAAAAACTTCATCTGATCGACGTACGCGAGCCGCACGAGTTCGCACAAGCGAAAATCGAGGGCGCTACGCTGATTCCGATGCGTTCCGTGCCGGGCGAGTTGCAGGATCTGGACGCCCGCGCCGATGAGGGACCCCTTATCGTTTATTGCCATCACGGCGTCCGCAGCCTCAATGTGGTGAATTGGCTCCGCGAGCAAGGTGTCGAGGCCTGCCAGAGCATGGCCGGCGGCATCGACGCCTGGAGCTTGCGGGTCGATCCCTCCGTACCTCGCTACTAAAATGCGTTCGCCATGGCAGGAACAAGCTCCGCTGTACCTGGCGGGCGCCGCGGCGGTTGCGTCGGTTATCAAGATCGCGCCCAGCCAGATCCTGCTGGGATTGGCAATCGCCTCGCTTCTAATCGCCCGTGATAAGTGGCGATGGCCACCGATTGTATGGCCGGTAGCCGCCTGGATGGCGTGGACGCTGGTGTCGCTCGCGGCTTCGGGTCATCCGGGCGACGGCCTTCCGCAGGTGAAGAAATTCTACGTATGGCTGATGCTGTTCGTGGTGTATTCCGCTCTCCGCACGCTACCGCAGATTCGCGTGGTCACGCTGGCATGGGCAGCCGGGGCGACGCTGTCCGCGTTATGGGGGTTCGGACAGTTCGTGCAAATGTATCGCTCCACACCGACATATTTCTATTTCGCCTACGTCAACGGCACTCGCATCACCGGCTTCGTCGATCACTGGATGACGTTCAGCGCACTCCTCATGATGGCGCTGCTGATGGCGGGCGCAATGCTGCTGTTCTCCGCCGACCGGCGGCTCTCCGGCTGGCTCATCCCGTGGGTGACCCCAGCGCTCGCGATCATCGCTGCCGGGATCCTGCTCGCCTTCACCCGGAGCATGTGGGTGGGAACCGTGGCGGGCGCATTGTGGTTGCTGTGGTGGAAAAATAAGTGGCTGGTCGCGGCGGTACCCCTATTGATCGGGATCATCTTGCTGGTGAATCCCCTGGAGGTGCGCGAGCGGGCGTATTCGGCGATCAGCGCGCAAACTGGTGTTCTAGACTCCCGCGCTCACCGCGCCGCGTTGCGCCGCGTGGGTTGGGAAATGATCCGGGCTCACCCGATCGTGGGAGTCGGGCCGGAACAGGTGGGCAAGCAGTTCCTGCAGTATCTTCCCGCCGACCTCCCTCATCCGTTCCCCGCTGAATGGTACAAGGAACACCTGCACAACATCTACATCCACTATGCGGCGGAGCGAGGCCTGCCGGCGCTGGCCATCTTGCTGTGGCTGTTGGGCCGCGCGCTATTTGATTTTTGGAGCGCGTTGCGCCGCCTGCCGGCACAGTCGGAAGCCCGCTGGGTACTGCACGGCGCTATCGCCGTGATCATCGCGGTGATGATCTCGGGCTGGACCGAGCTGACTCTGGGCCATAGCCAGGTGCTGGAGATGTTCTTAGCCGTAGTAGCGTGCGGGTATATCGCCGTAGATACGTCGCGCTCATACTTGCAAAAGGTGAACCGATGAGAAAGGCGTGGAGTATCTGCCGTTTCGCATCGCAGGCCGGGATTTCGTCGTGGATGCATCCCGCGTGCACGCCATCGTTCCGTTCGAGGGACCTGATCACCACCCGGTTCCGGTAGTCGATCTGAGACAGAGACTCGGCTTGCCACCAGTCTTCTACGGCCGCCGGCCGGTCATGGTGATACTGCGGACCGAGGCGTGTGAAGCGGGTTTGGCAGGTTTCGCCGCGGACTACGTCTCGGATGTGATCAACGAATCTCCGGAGCGTTGCCGGGGCGGAAAGTTGCGCGCTCGGGGCCGCCCGAAATGGGTATTGGATCCAGACTCGCTGTTGATCAAGGTCTAGCTCTTGATCCCGTCAAACGCCTGCTCCAGCTCGCGTTTCGCGTCCGGCGTGATCACGGTCAGCGGTAAGCGCGTGGGGCCGCCGTAGTAGCCCTTCAGATCCATCGCGTACTTCAATCCGGGAATCCCGTAGGCCGTCGCGCACAGCTTTGAAGCACAGGCGATCCGATTCTGCCAGTCCATGGCGGCCTCGGGTTCGCGAGTGCGATGAGCCTCGTAGATACTGATGCAGGCGTACGGGACGGCGTTGGCGAGCGCGAGGATGGCCCCCGGGCATCCGGCCGCAAGCGACTCCGCCAGCACGCTGGCCGAGCCTGTGAGCACCTGGAACCCTGGTTTCGCAGCCGCGAGGAATCGCTTGGTCCCTTCGAGGTTACCCGAGCTGTCTTTCATCCCGATGATATTGGGATGGTCGGAAAGTGTGGCGACGGCTTCGGGCGTGAGATCGATGCCGGTCACCTGCGGGAAATGATACAGCAGGATGGGGATCTTCGCCTGATCCGCCACCGTGCGAAAGAATAAGATCTGCGTCTCCATGCGGCTCATCATGGAGCGGTAATAGTGCGGCGCCAGTATCAGCCCGGCTTTATAGCCCAGCTCGGCGGCGCGATTCGTGAGCCGAACCGATTCGCGGACGCTCTCTGCTCCGGAGCCCGCAATCAGGATTTTATCGGACGCCGCGTACTGCGCCGACCACTCCCACACCTGGAGCTTCTCCTCCATTGTGAGATAGGGGGTTTCGCCCGTTGATCCCGCGACCAAGTATCCCGCCAGACCGGTGCGATTCCACTTCTCGATGTTGTGCTGGACTTTGACCTTGTAGAGGTCGCCGTTGTGATCGAAGGGAGTCGTGATGGCGGGGAAAATGCCTTGCAGCTTCATACAAAAACAAAGTAGGCAGGCTTTGAGGGCCTGCCTACTCGCGATTCTAATTGACTAGCCCTTTAGGATGATGAACAGCGCGTAGATGGTCAGGGTTTCAATAAACACCAGACCAAGAATCAGTGCAAACCGGATGTTGGCAGCGGCTCCCGGGTTGCGCGCCATGGCTTCCGCAGCTCCCGCGACTGCCTTGCCCTGTCCGATGCCGCACAGGCCGCCGGCGATGCCCAGCCCCATCATGCCGCCGAGGAACTTGAGTTCTCCGGGCGCGATGCCCGACCCGCCGGGAGCCTGCGCGAACATCGGGCAAGCCACCAGCAAAAATAATGCTGCCAGAAGCAGCGTCTTCTTGTTAACCATTCGTGTGTACCTTCTCTTTCGTATTAAATTGCGCCGAGGAGGTGGTTCCGGGCTGTCCTGGGGGATCAGTGGCTCACACTCAACGCGATGATGCCGTATGAAAAGTTAGTGCTCGTGCGCAGTTGCCATACTCACGTAGATCATCGTGAGCAAAGAAAAAACGTAAGCCTGCAAGATCGAAACAAACACGTGCAGGCCCATAAAAACTACAGGCGCGATCAAATAGGTCAAACTGATGAATACGTTCGTGATTTGCTCGCCGGCGAACATATTCGCATACAGACGAACCGTCAGCGAAAGCATGCGCGCGAAGTGGCCGATGATTTCAATGGGAATCATCAACCAAGCGAGCGCGAGCATTGGACCGGCAAAATGCGCCAGGTATTTCCCAAAACCTAATTCGCGAAATCCTTGTGCGTGATAGTAGACCCACGTCGAGATCGCCAGACCAACGGGCACATACACGCTCATCGTAGGCGATTCGAAAATGGGGATAATTCCAATCAGGTTCATGGCGGCGACGAATACAAACAGCGTCCCAAAGAATGCGGAGTACTTTTCGGGGTGATGAATCCCCACCTCGGAGGCCTGTGTCTTGATGAAGCCGTATATCAACTCGAAAACGTGTTGAAGCTTTCCGGGCTTGTCGGGCGAAAGACTCGACTTGACCACGGCGGCCAGGACCATCAGGATGGCCACCACTAGCAGCTCCATGACGAGCCAGTTTTCCCATGGCCGGGACTGGTTCTCGGCGTGAATATTGAAGATCCCCAGGATCGCGGTGGCCACACCGGCCAAGTAATCGTTAAACAGGGCGGTCAGCCACAGTTCATGTTCTGGCATGCAAAATTAACTCGTAGAGAATCTCGAGGATCACCGCCGCGAAAACCGCCAAAAGACCCGCTAACACGGCCACTGGCGTGACTCCAAGAACCCTCACTATAACATAGGCGGCGATCCCGACGATGGCATAGCGCAGGGCGATCAACACGCCCCAACCCGCCGCCTTCGGGGAAGATCCTCCCAGCACGTGAGCTAAACCGGAGAGTAGTTCAAAGTTCACGTAAGAGAGGCCGGCGCCTGCCAGGAATCCGGCCGCGGCTCCACGGCCGCGTGCAAAAAACATAGCTACCGTACCCACAGAACCGACCACCAGCGTGAGGTACTTGATTCGGGTCAGGGCGCGATCGTAATCGAAGGCACTCATGCATCGCGGCCCAGGATGCGGATCAGCTGCACGATGCCCGAAACCACTCCGAGGATTAGGAAAACAAAGCGCAGGAACATGGTCGAGAACAGGTAGTCCAGACCGTAGCCGATGAAGTAGCCGGCTAGGGCGCTGGCCGGCATCAACATGATGACGGGCGAGTATCGCGCCATCAGGCGAAAGAATTCGTTCTCCTGCTTCGGATTCACTGCTTAGATTGTAGAATCTCGTGGGCGTGCTGCGAGGCTTCGTTAACCAGGAAGCCCATCTTGGGGTGCGAGGGTTCGAAATCGACGGGCAGGTCGTGTTCGCGCAGCGTTTCGCTGGTGCTGGGCCCGACGGACGCCACCACCATGCGGTGGAATGCCGCCCGTACCTGTTCCTCAACGCCCTCTTCGGCGGCGATACGCAGCAGGTGCGGAATCTGGACGGAGGTCGTGAACAGGGCGACATCGAACTGGCCGGCCGCGAGGCGCTTCACGGCTTCGCGCAGGGGACCGGTGTCCTCTGGAAGGTCCCACTGATAGACCGGAACAGTGGTCACCTGCGCACCGCGGGCTCGCAGGCCTTCGAGCAGTTCGGGGCTGGAACGCCCGTATTCCTGGACGGCGATCCTTCGCTCGGGCCGCGCTTCCGTAGCGGCCAGGATCTCGCGCCAGGTGTTCGGCTCAGGCACGGTCACCGCCACGGGCACGCTCCACTCGCGCATCACTGCGGCGGGCTTCGATCCACGGACGACAACCGCCAGCTTGCGCAGCGCGTCAACGAAGGATCCTGGCTCGTAGCGCGTTTCCAGGATTTGGTTGAGTAGACGAGCCCCGACACCGGTGAGCAGGATCACCATATCGAATTCGTCCGCGAACAGGCGGGCAGCGAATGCGAATGCTTCGGGATTGTCTTGAAGTGGGATTTCGCGCATAGAAGGAGCCACGAAGGGATCGCCACCACGCGCGCGAATGAGCTTCTCGATCTCGGCTGAGCGCCGGCTCTCGAGGGATAAGACACGTAGCCCGTCAAACAGCATTGCGAGCTACCTTTTGTTGAGCGTGACGCCCAGACTACGGGGCCGTGGCCGGAGCAGTGCTGCCGCGATGGCAGGTGAAACAGGTGACGTGTTCCTTGCCGTCCGGGAATTTGGAGTTGATGTCCTTCACCATGGAGATCATCATCCGCGCCATCACTTTTTCCTGCTTCGCATCGGAGGACCGGTCCATCTCGTGGCAGAAGTTGCAGCCGCCCTTGTCCATAACACCCAGTCCGGCGACGAAACTTTGCATTGTAGGAATCAGGTTAGCGTCGTCCGGCAGAACCTTAAGGTTCACGCGAGGGGCCTTGCCTTTTCCGCCGCCCTTTCCGCCCCCACCTTTATCCTGGGCGAACATCACGAGAGCAGCAAGAGAGGCAACAGCGACCATCAGGAGGATTTTGCGCATGGGGCTATTATACTCAGGATCTTGCACAAAGCAAGCTTGAGGTCGAATGGGCGCGTTAACGAAGCTTCATTATCGGCCTGGTTTTACCTACCAAAGTAGGCGGCGTTCTTGCCGGCGAAGTCGGACCACTTTTCGGGAAGATCGTCGAGGGCGAAGATCGCCGACACCGGACACACCGGAACGCAAGCACCGCAGTCGATACATTCGACTGGATCGATGTAGATCAACTCTTCCGTGGCAAACTTGGGATCGTCTTTTTTCGGATGGATGCAATCCACCGGACAAGCGTCCACACATGCCGCGTCTTTGGTGCCGATGCAGGGTTCTGCGATTACGTAAGCCATACAGGGGTCAGATCACCTCAAAACTTCCTGGTGAAAGGGAACTACCTTCATACCACAGCCCGCCGCGCCAGTGCAATTTTTCTGGTGGGGACGGGCAGATTCGAACTGCCGACCTGTCGCTTAGGAGGCGACCGCTCTATCCAACTGAGCTACGTCCCCGCACTTCAAGGAGCAATCGTTCTGATTGTAGCAGGACCCCATCGCTTTAGTCCTTTCGCTGCAATGTCGTGCCGGTAGTGCATGCCGTCGAAGTGAATCTTCTCGATCGCGGCATAGGCATTGGCCGCGGCCGCAGCGAGGTCGGGACCGGAGGCGGTGACTCCCAAGACGCGGCCTCCCGCGGTTTCGAGCCCCTTCGGACCCTGTTTGGTTCCCCCTTGGAAAACTTGCGTGCCGCAACGGTCGATTCCGGTGATAAGATCGCCCGTTCGGATCTGCCCGGGATAGCCTGCTGCGGCCAGCACTACGCATACAGAAGGCTGCGGCTTCCAGCGCAGCGAAGCGTCCGCCAGGTTTCCAGTGGCGGAGGCCATCAGAACTTCTCCAAATGGAGAATCGACACGATGCATCAAGGGTTGTGTTTCCGGATCGCCCAGGCGAACGTTGAACTCGAGCACTTTCGGTCCGTCCGCCGTCATCATCAAGCCGGCGTAGAGGAATCCGGTGAAACGCGTCGCCTCCACAACGGGACCGATCACGCTGTTAAGCACGTGTCGCGCGTCGGCCGCCGAAAGAATTCGTCCGTCGCAGTAGGCCCCCATACCGCCGGTGTTGGGACCAGTATCGCCATCGCCCACCGCCTTGTGATCTTGCGTGGCCTCAAGCGGAACGATGTTTTTTCCGTCGCAGAGAGCGATGAAACTAACTTCCTCACCTCGCAGGAACTCTTCGATCACCAGGCGGGGACCAAGCGAGCGAACGGCTGCTTCCGCCTCCGCACGATCTTGCGCGATGATCACGCCTTTGCCGGCGGCGAGGCCGTCGGCCTTGATCACAACAGGAGTGTCGAACTCAGCGAGCGCGAGGATCCCCGCTTCCGCCGACTCCACGCGAGTGTAGCGAGCAGTGGGGATTCCAAGGTGTCGCATGAACTCTTTGGAGTGGATCTTGCTGCCCTCGAGTTGCGCGGCGTCACGCGCCGGCCCGACGATCTTTCGTTTTGCGGCGCGGAATTCGTCGACTACGCCGGCAACCAATGGCACTTCGGGTCCGACAACCGTGAGGTCGGGGTTGACGGAGTCTGCCGCAGCCAGGTATTCCGTGGTCGCCAGAATCTGGCCGAGTTCGGCGATGCCAGGATTGCCCGGCGCGCCGTAGATGTGATGACCTTCCTGCGCCAGGCGCCAAGCGATGGCGTGCTCGCGGCCGCCGCTACCGATGATGAGAATCTTCACAGGGAGAACACTTCCAGAAGTGCCAGTTTACCGCGGCAAGTTAGAATGTAGCTAACGTTTGTAACGAACATGTCCAAGCCGTATCAGGTGATCGTAGTGGGAGCCGGGCACGCAGGCTGCGAGGCAGCACGCGCCTGCGCACGGCTGGGCCTGCGCACCGCGATGATCACGATGAATCTCGACCTTATCGCGCAGATGTCGTGCAATCCGGCAGTCGGCGGCATCGCCAAGGGACACTTAGTGCGCGAGATCGACGCGCTCGGCGGCGTGATGGGCGAGGTTACCGACGCAGTCGGCATTCAGTTTCGGCTGCTCAACACCAGCCGCGGGCCGGCGGTCTGGTCGCCGCGCGCTCAGTGCGACAAGAAGCAATATCGCCTCAAAATGCGCGCGGTGCTGGAGAATGAGCCGAATCTGCGAATCATCCAGGCCGAGGTGGCTTGCTTGGTGATCACCGATGGTTCACCACGGCGTGTGACGGGCGTCGAACTTCGCGACGGCCGCGTGCTCGTTACCGAAGCGGTTGTGATCACGACGGGAACGTTCCTCAACGGCTTGGCGCACGTCGGTGAGCAGACGTACAGTTGCGGGCGCAGTGGCGAAGCTCCGTCGAACCTGCTGGGCGATCAGCTTCGCGGTCTTGGGCTCGAGTGGAAACGATTGAAGACGGGGACTCCTCCGCGCTTGGACGGCCGGACCATCGATTGGTCCCGGTTCGAGCCGCAGCATGGCGATTCAGAGCCAACCCCGTTTTCATTTCTTACTACAAAAATAGTATGTGAACAGGTCCCTTGTCATATTGCCTTTACGACAGAAGAAACTCATTCGATTCTTAGAGATAGCATCCATAGATCACCTCTCTACAGCGGACAGATCGAGGGTATCGGTCCACGCTATTGCCCGTCTATCGAGGACAAAGTTGTCAAGTTCCCGGATAAGACTCGCCACCAGTTGTTCCTCGAGCCCGAAGGCTTGGACACATACGAAATCTACGTCAACGGTATGTCGACCAGCATGCCCATAGACGTTCAGACCAGGATGCTTGCTTCCGTGCCAGGACTGGAAGACGCCGAAATGATTCGGCCGGGGTATGCGATCGAGTACGACGCGATCGATCCGCGCGAATTGAAGCACAGTCTGGAGCTCAAGAATATCGAGGGCCTCTTTCTCGCCGGGCAGATCAATGGAACTTCGGGTTACGAAGAGGCCGCCTGTCAAGGCTTGATTGCGGGTTTGAATGCTGCTGCGCATGTCGGTTCATCTGATCCGGTGATCGTAGAGCGAACTGAGGGATACACGGGCATCCTCGTCAGCGACCTGATCACCAAGGGGGCCGACGAGCCTTACCGCATGTTCACATCGCGTGCGGAGTTTCGGTTGCATCTACGAATCGACAACGCGGACGAGCGGTTGACGCCGATCGGGCGCCGCGCGGGATTGGTGACTGACGAGCGCTGGGATCTCTACAACAAGAAGCAAGTTCAGAAGCAGCAGTTGCGCGATCTTTTCGAGGCTCGTCCCGTACTTGCAGACTGGTTGCGCCGGCCGGATAGCCGAATCGCCAATGTTTCCGGCCTTCCGGCGAACGACTGGGTCCACGGTGTTCTGCAAACCGTAGAGACGGAGTTTAAGTACGCTGGCTACATTGCGCAGCAACAGAAACTCGTCGCTCGGCTTCGCGACGCGGAATCGCGGCGGATTCCCGCGGAGTTCACCTATCGGGGTGTGCCTGGGCTCTCGAATGAAGCATCCGAGAAGCTGGGGCGGGTTCGGCCGGAAACATTGGGGCAGGCCAGCCGCATCCCGGGAATCACGCCCGCGGCGATCGCGGTTCTCGACGTGTACCTAAGCCTCCAATAGTAGCAATGTTCCGTGAGCTTCTCGTTCGCGAGTTTGCGCCGTATGGTTCGCTTACGGCCCAACAGATCGATGCCTTAGAGGCTCACTACAATCTGCTCACGCAGTGGAACGCCCGGCTCAACCTCACACGAATCGAATCGGTCGAGGAGGCGGTCCGGCTGCACTACTGCGAATCGTTGTTTGTGGGGGCCAAACTCCCACCCCAGCCTCTTCGTATCGTGGATGTTGGTTCGGGCGCGGGATTTCCGGGGATCCCGATTGCGATTCTGCGGCCAGAATGCACGGTTACCGTGGTTGAGTCCCATCAACGAAAGGGTGTTTTTCTTCGCGAGGCGAGCCGAAATCTGAAGAACGTTAGGGTGGTCACAGACCGCGCAGAAAATCTTAGGGCCGAGTATGACTGGTTGGTTTCGAGGGCCGTTTCCCCGCATGAGGTCCGTAAGTTAAAGCTGGCAAACAACTTTGCAATCCTGATCGGGAGCGAAGAAATCCCGGGTTTCGAGAGAAGAGAGCCGATGCCCTGGGGAACTGGCCGCTACCTCGTGTTCCACGTGAAACACCCGTGCTAAGATTCTGGAGGCGCTGGTAATCAATGTGGCTAAGATAATCGCCATCTCGAATCAAAAGGGCGGCGTCGGCAAGACGACTACAGCCGTGAACTTGGCCGCATCTTTAGCTGCCAACGATCTCCGGGTCCTCTTGCTCGATTGCGATCCGCAGGGCAACTCCACCAGCGGATTGGGGGTTGAGAAGACGCCCGAGATGAAGACGCTCTACGATGCACTATTGGGTGGAGTGGATATCTCAGAAACAATTCGGCCGACGGACTGCGACGGTCTCGATCTCATCCCCGCCGACAAGAACTTGGTGGCCGCGAATCTAGACCTGGTCGATCTTCCAAATCGCGAGTACCGGCTTCAGCAGATCATTCAGCAGATCCGGCCGCGCTATGACTACATCCTGCTGGACTGCCCGCCTGCGTTGGATTTGCTCACGCTGAACGCCTTGGTGGCGGCCGATTCCGTCCTCATCCCGATCCAATGCGAATTCTTCGCCCTGGAGGGAATCTCGCAGCTGATGGATACCGTGGACCGCGTGCGAGAGTCCTTTTCCCGACCGCTCAAGATCGAGGGAATTCTGCTGACGATGTACGACGAGCGGACGAATCTCGCGCGGCAGGTAGCCGAAGATCTGAAGGAATTCTTTAGCGATCAAGTACTTACAACGGTAATCCCCCGCAGCATTCGGCTTGCAGAGGCTCCCAGCTACGGCAAACCGATCCTCATGTACGACCCTCGTTCACGCGGAGCCGAGAGCTACATCAAACTCGCGAAGGAGATACTGGCGAATGAACAGCGCCAACGACAAAACACGCAAAGCGCTGGGTAAGGGCCTTTCCGCTCTCCTCCCGGGACGTGGGCAACCCGGACCGACAGCTGCGGCTACAGCGCCTGCTCCGGCTACCATCAGCGCCGTGAAGCCTGGAACCCTTCCCCTCGGTCTGATCCAACCCAATCCCATGCAGCCGCGCACGTCGTTCAATTCAGACGGGCTCGAGGAGCTGGCCGCCTCCATCCGGGCAAACGGAATTATTCAGCCGCTGATCGTCCGCCGTGCGGGCGATGGCTACCAGATCGTCGCGGGAGAGCGCCGCTGGCGAGCCGCCAGAATCGCCGAGCTGGAGGAAGTGCCCGTGGTAGTTCAGGATGTTGCGGACCGCTCCATGCTCGAGATCGCGCTCATTGAGAATATCCAGCGCGAGGACTTGAACCCGATCGAAACAGCCCACGCCTTCGAGCGGCTTGGCCGCGATCTGGGGCTCTCGCAGGAAGAAATTGGCCGCCGGACGGGTAAGGACCGCACGTCGATCGCCAATATCGTCCGCCTCCTGAAGCTGCCCAAGGAGGTTCAGCTCCTGGTTGCGGAAAGACGACTTTCCATGGGGCATGCGCGGGCGATTCTTGGCCTACCTACAGCGGAGGAGCAAATTCAAATAGCGGAAAAGGCGGTCGCATTAGGGCTTTCCGTTCGTCAGGTCGAAGCCCAGGTGCAAGAGATGACCTCCGACCGCGGCAAACCGGCGCCAGGTTCGCGCAAGGATTCAGCCCAGGATCCGAACGTACGCGCCGCTGCGGACGATCTCGAGCGCGTCCTGGGAACTCGTGTCCGAATCGTCGAGTTGAGCGAACAACGCGGGCGGATCGAAATCGAATACTACTCGCAGGCGGATTTAGACCGGCTGTATCAGCAGATCGTAGGCCAGAAGTAAGTGGTGCCGGCGGCTGGATTCGAACCAGCTACCTACGGATTATGAGACCGTCGCTCTAACCAACTGAGCTACGCCGGCGCTGCTTACCAGCGTAGGATCGCCGCTGGAAGCTGTCAAGTTTGGACTACAATTTCTCTAGTGTCTGCTCTGGCTGTCCGGTTCTCCAACGTTTCGAAGAGTTACTCGATCTACGCGGCGCCGCGCGATCGATTGAAGGAGCTTGCCACGTTCCAGACGCGCCGGTTCCACACGGAGTTTTGGGCTTTGCGAGATGTGACCTTCGACGTTCGCCGGGGAGAAACATTCTGCGTCATCGGCGAAAACGGTTCGGGCAAGAGCACCGTCCTTCAGATCTGCGCCGGAATCCTCGCACCCACCAGTGGCACGGCCGTGGCGCACGGCCGGGTGGCAGCGCTGCTCGAGCTCGGCTCGGGTTTCAATCCTGAGTTCTCGGGCAAAGATAACGTGTATTTGAATGGGGCGATCCTGGGCCTTTCGACCAAGGACATGGATCGCCGCTTTCCTGAAATCCAAGCCTTCGCCGAGATCGGAGACTTTATTCATCAGCCGGTAAAAACCTATTCGAGTGGCATGGTGATCCGCCTGGCTTTCGCGGTTTCGATCCACGTCGATCCGGAAATCCTATTAGTCGACGAGGCACTCGCCGTCGGCGACGTATATTTCCGGCAGCGGTGCATGCGCAAAGTGCAAGAGTTGCGGCAGCGCGGCGTCACGATACTGTTCGTTTCGCACGCCACCGGTGACGTGAAGGCGCTCGGCGATCGAGCCATGTGGCTGGAGAAGGGCGTGGTTAAAGCACTCGGACAGACCGACCTGGTTGTCGCCCAATACCTCGCCGCAATGTCGGAGAAGGATCGTGTCTATCAGGCGCACGAGTTTCCTCTGGAGGACGCACGAAAACTGCCAGCGCCAGAAGAGGTGATCGAGGAAATTCCCAATGTCGATCACCGTTTTGGCGACGGCAAAGCGGAAGTCATCGGCATCGCAGTGTTGGACGCCGAGGGCAGGCGAGTCGCCATGCTCAAATCAGATTCTACAATTGTAGTAAGAATCAGCGTGCGGGCGAAAGAGAATCTTGACAGGCCCATCGTCGGGTTCATGTTCCGCAATCATCTGGGTGTCGACTTCGCGGGCACCAACACCGCCCGCGAGCGTCAGGATCTGCCGCCGATGGTGGCGGGCGATATCTGCACCGTCGATTTTTATCTGGATCTTCCGGCGTTGTACGCGTCGTCGTTCTCTTTCTCGCCCGCGATCGCCAACGGATCGCTCGAACGCTACTCGATGTGCGACTGGATTGACAACGCGGTGGTCTTGCAGATGGAGAAATCGGGCCAGCCCATGTACGGGCAGTTCCATCTGGATTGCCGAGTCAAGGTGAATACGAAACTGGGTAGTGGGGTTGGTGGTAACGTGGTCACGCCGTGAGCGAATTCACCGGAGAGCGCGTTATTCCCGGCCAGGTCCATGAGGATCTATGGTCGGAACACGTGGCTCGCTACGCACTGGCTGCGCGCTTTGCACACGGACGGCGTGTGCTGGACCTGGGCTGCGGCACGGGCTATGGGACCGCGCACCTCGCTGGAGTCGCGTCCTCCGCGGTGGGCGTGGATCTTGCGCCCGAAGCCATCACCTATGCCGTTGGTCATTTCCCGGCCGCACAGTTTCTTGAAAGCTCGGCGAACGCCGTGCCGTTTCCTCCGGCCTCCTTCGATCTGGTGACGGCCTTCGAAGTCATCGAGCATCTTCGCGACTGGCGGGCCCTTTTAGCCGAAGCGCACCGGGTTCTAGAACCGGACGGCCTTCTGATCGTATCCACGCCCAACAAGCGCTACTATGCGGAAGCCCGAGCCAAATCTGGTCCGAATCCCTTTCACGAGCACGAGTTCGAATTCAGTGAATTCCGGACCGCTCTGGGCGAGTTCTTTCCGCACGTGCAGATCGTGTTTCAAGACCGCGTGGAAGCCTTTGCCTTCTACAACGGGGCCCTTTCGTCCAACGATCCCGCCGCCGAGCTCGCCCGACCCGCAGGTGATCCGGAAACCGCGAACTTCTTTATCGGTTTTTGTTCCTGTGCTCCCCTTCCGCAGCTCCCGGCTTTTCTCTACGTCCCACGCGCCGCTAATCTTCTGCGGGAGCGCGAGGAACACATCCGGCTGCTGGAGCATGAACTCGCGCAAGTCCGGACTTGGCTTGATCAAACTACGGTTGACCGTAACGAGCTACTATCGGCGCATTCCAATCTGCAAAAACAGTTCGAATCCGAGCAGACGCGCGCCGCTCAAATCATCACGGATCTGAACGAAGAGAACCGCCGCAAGACCGAGTGGGCGCTCGAAACCGAGCAGCGTCTAACCGCAGATCTGGAACAGCGGGCCGCCCAGTTCGCGGAGGCCATCCGCCTGCTTGATCGCGCCGAGGCCACCATCGTCGAGCGCAGCGACTGGGCGCGAAGTCTCGACACCCAGCTACAGGAGACGGCGGCACAGCTCGCCCTGGTCCGACAGTCCCGATGGTTGAAATTGGGCCGCCAGCTGGGGCTCGGACCACGGGTCAAGGAAGCGCCTGCCAAGGAAGCAATGGAATGAAGCGTTTTCTGGCGGGCGCCTGGAAATTGCTCCGGTACCTGCCTCTCGCGCTGCTATCTCCGGTTCTGCTGCTTCTCGCCGCGCTGGCGCTGTTCTTATCCGACGTAATATCTTCGCTCACACCCCGCAGGAAGTTGCCGCAAGATACGGCCCCAGACACGCGCGCAGCGAGCGTGGTGATTCCCAACTGGAATGGACGCGATCTGCTCGAAAAATACCTGCCGTCGGTGATCGCGGCGCTATCCGATTCCTCACAAAACGAAATCATCGTAGTGGACAACGGTTCCGAGGACGGTAGCGCTGAGTTTGTGCGCGAACACTTTCCTCAAGTTCGAGTGCTGGCACTCGAACACAACCTTGGATTCGGCGGCGGCTCCAACGCCGGGTTCCGGGCGGCGCGGAATGACATCGTCGTGTTGCTCAATAGCGACATGCGCGTGGAGCGGAACTTTTTGCAGCCTCTTCTGGCTGGATTCACCGATGATAAAACCTTCGCCGTCTCGTGCCAGATCTTTTTTTCCGATCCGGACAAGCCCCGCGAGGAAAGCGGCCTGACGGAGGGCTGGTGGCTGCAAGGCGCTCTGCGCGTGCGGCATCGCATCGAGCCTGAAATCCGCCAAATCTATCCCTGTTTCTATGGCGGCGGCGGGTCGTGCGCGTTCGACCGCAACAAGTTTCTGGAGCTGGGCGGCTTTGACGAGCTGCTCAAGCCGTTTTACCTGGAAGATACCGATCTGGGCTATCTCGCCTGGAAACGCGGCTGGAAGGTTCTCTACCAGCCGGCCAGCGTTGTCTATCACGAACATCGCGGCACCATCGGCAAGCGTTTTTCGGAAGCCTACATCCAATCGGTGCTCAAGAAAAACTTCCTGCTGTTCACCTGGAAAAATATCCACGACTGGCGCCGGCTGGGTTCGCACTTTTTCTTCACCTGGGCGGCCGCAACGCTGAGCTGGGTGGCTGGCGATTCCCCCGAGCGCCCAAATTTTTCAGGAATCCTGCGAGCGTTTCTGGCTCTGCCACGCGGGCTGGCCTCGCGCGCCCGAGCCCGTAAGCTTGCAACCGTCTCCGACCAGGAAGCATTCAAAAGGCCGCTGGGAGGCCACTTTCGCGATACGTTCCTCCCGCTGCGGAGCGATCCCGTGCGCCTGGCTGTTCTGTTCGTATCTCCGTACCCGCTCTGTCCTCCGGTGCACGGCGGCGCGGTGTTCATGTACCAAACCGTGCGTGAATTAGCACGCCTCTGCGACCTCCACTTGATCGTTTTGCTCGATCACGACCGCGAGCGCGAGGCGCACGGCGAGCTGGACAGGATTTGCGCGTCTACGAAGTACATCGTGCGTTTGCAAGGACACCAGAAGGCGCTGGGTTCGGCTGAACCGCACGCGTCCCGTGAGTTTCGCAACCGCGATCTGGCTTGGCTGATACACCGCCAGATCTACACGCAATCGATCGACGTCTTACAGCTCGAATATCTGGTGATGGGGCAGTACGCCGGCCGGTTCCGCCACATTCCCAGCATCCTGTTCGAGCACGACCTATATTTCCAGTCCATTGCGCGGCGTCTTCCGCACATGAACAACGTTCTGGAGAGGACCGTTTCGCGCTGGGAGTATCTCCGCGCGATCCGCTACGAACTTCAGCTGCTGCCCCGGCTCGACCGCGTACAGGTGTGCAGCCGCGACAACGCTGAATACCTCCGGTCTTTCCTCCCGCAGCTAAACGGCCGCCTGGACGATGGATATCGCGCCGGAATCGACACCTCCGGATACGAATTCCGGCCTGCCGGGCGTGAACCGTTCACGTTGCTGTTTCTGGGCAGTTTCCGGCACTTACCGAACGTGGAGGCGCTGCAGTGGTTCCTGCAGGACGTTTTCCCGCGCATTCGCAAAGCCGAGCCCCGGGCGAGGCTGGTGATCGTGGGATCCGATCCTCCCCCGCGGCATTCATTGCGGGATCCGGAGGCGATCGAGATGGTCGGCTTCGTAGAGGATGTGCGCGAGCCGCTCATGCGCTACTCCCTGTTCGTCTGCCCGATCCTGGCTGGATCAGGAGTTCGTGTAAAACTCCTGGAGGCTTTCGCGGCCGGAATTCCGGTGGTTTCGACGCATTTGGGCGCGGAGGGGCTGGCGGAAAAGGATGGTGAGATCTGCGCACTGGCCGATGACCCGGAAGTATTCGCTGCGCACGTGGTTCGCCTACTGCGGCTTCCGGAGGAAGCTGAAGCATTAGCCCGGCGCGCCCGGGCCCACGTGGTCGCCACGCGAGATATGCGGGCCATGACCGAACGCCTGGTGGAGTGTTACCGCGCGGAGGTTAGAAGGATGCGCAGGGACGTGGCGGGCGACTCGGAAACGACGACGGGCCTGGAGGCCCGCTCCACCGCCGGGTAAGACTACTGCTTGATCTTTTGTGTCTTCGCCAGCCGCTCGACGATCTTCTGCGCGGTATGCTTCAGCTCCCCGGGCTGAGTGTTTTTCGGCCGCTCGAAGGTGCTCCACAGAACATCCCGGCTAGTCCGATCCACCAGGAAAACGACGCCTCGGCTGCTGGAAAGCGGCCGCATGGCAGGGTGGGTGAAATCGGAGGAACCGGCCTTGTCGGACTTATCTTTGTCGGCATTATCCTTCTGGACCTCGCCGTACAGCGCGCTGAGACTATCCTCCAGACGCGCGCCGATCCCATCGGTCAAAATCGCGTCCGCCTTCTTCGGATCGGTGACCACCTGGAGCACTCCCGCCGAAGTGAGTTGCAGGGCAAGATACTGATCGAGTCCGCCGGTCATGGGAAGCACGTACACGGTCTTCACTCCGAAGACCTCCGCATGCGCGGCGGAAATCGAGACCAGGGCGCCGAGCGCGCCCAATACCATGTTGGAAAGCCACTTCATGTCCCCCATCATACCCCTATGAGCCAGACTGGCCTCGTAACCAGCTTGAGCAGGCTATGCTGGTGAAACGGTCGAATGTATAAGGGACAAACAATCACGGTGATCATGCCGTGCTTGAACGAAGAACAGGGAGTCGAGCAGGTACTGACCCGCATGCCGGAATTTGTCGACCAGGTGCTGGTGGTCGATAACGGCTCGACGGACCAGACGTCAGAGGTGGCCCGCCGGTTTGGCGCGCAGGTGATCCGGGAAGACGCGCGCGGTTACGGTCGGAGTTACAAAACCGGCTTCGCCGCGGCTTGCGGCGACATTATCATCACCCTCGATGGCGACCACAGCTATCCGCCAGATGCTATTTCCTACCTGCTGGAAGCCTTTATCCATCTTCGAGTCGATTTTCTGAACGCTTCGCGTTTCCCGGTGAGGGACGGGTCGGCCATGAGCTTCAAGCATTGGGTGGGGAATCTGATCCTGTCACTGGCGATGTCGGTTCTGTACCTAACCTGGGTTCGCGATTCGCAGTCGGGGATGTGGGTGTTTCACCGGTCGATTCTCAGCAAAATGACGCTGGAATCGGACGGGATGGCTTTCTCCGAAGAAATCAAGATTGAGGCACTGAAGCTGAACCGGCATCGTTTCGCGGAGCTGTCGATTCTGTACAGCTCGCGGCTGGGCGAGATCAAGCTCAATCCGTGGCGCGACGGCTTATATAATCTCTGGTTCCTGCTCAAGAAGCGGTTCTCATGAGGGTGGCCGCCGTAGTTCCTCACTGGAACCGGAGGGATCTTCTTCAGGCGCTCCTGGTGAATCTTGCCCAGCAGACGCGTCCGTTCGACGAGATCATTGTCGTGGATAACGGCTCGGCCGACGACTCCATCGCCGTGGCCGAGCGCGCCGGCGCGAAGGTCCTCCGGCTGGAACGCAATCTGGGATTCGCCGCCGCGGTGAACCGCGGTATCCAGGCCGCCACTGCAGATTGGATCGCGATTCTGAATAATGACGTGGCCTTGACGCCCGATTGGCTGGCCACCTTGCTGACAGCAGTCGAGAAGGAAGAGGCCTGGTTTGCGACCGGAAAAACGCTCATGGCCAGCGATCCCTCCCGCATCGATGGCGCGCGCATTGATGGCACTTTTGACGCGATCTCGCGCGGCGCTTGCGCATACCGATGCGGCTCGGGAAAGCCGGACGGGCCGTTCTGGAATCAACCGCGCCGTATCCGGATGGCTCCCATGACTGCGGCCCTTTTCCGGCGGCGGCTGTTCGAGGAAATAGGTCCTCTGGATGAAGTCTTCGAGTCGTATCTGGAGGATGTCGATTTCGGGATACGCTGCGCGATCCACGACCGGTGGGGCCTATACGTCCCGGCTGCAATTGCGTATCACCAGGGAAGTTCGACATGGGGACAGTGGAATAAATACTCAGTGCGGCTGATCGCTCGCAATCAGCTTTTGTTGACAGCAAAGTACTTCCGCGGTTTATCCCGCTGGCCCATCCTGGCCGGACAATTGCTCTGGGGTTTTGTTGCTCTCTGCCACGGGTGTGCAGGCGCTTATCTCCAGGGTAAAGTGGCGGGCATGCGCGTCGCCCGAACCCTCCCGGCGCAGAGGCTGGCGTCCAGAAGTACCGAAGCTTTAGTTAAAGTCGGGGCTTTCGTTAGGGAAAGCGAGCGAACCATTCTTGAAATCCAGCGGCAGAGCGGGTTCGACCGTTACTGGAGGGCCTATTTCTGGCTGCTGGGGCTGTAATTGTCACCTACAACTCGGAGGAGGTGATCTTGAGCTGCCTCGATGCGCTGGCTGAAATGGCTCCGGGTGTGGACGTGATCGTAGTCGACAATGCGTCCACCGATCGGACTGTAGAACGGGTCCGGCTGCGGCCTGTCATGAATCCACGAGTGACGCTGGTCGCCAATCGGGATAATCGCGGATTCGCCGGGGCCGCGAATCAAGGCTTCCGTGAGACTCGCGCCGATTCGATTCTTCTTCTCAATCCCGATGTGCGGCTGCGGACTCCCCTATCCGCCATGATCGAGGCGTGCCAGGAACACGGACTCGCAGCCGGCCAACTTACCGGGCCGGATGGCCGTGCGCAAGCCGGGTTTACTGTCCGCCGGTTTCCCACGCCGGTGTCTCTGGCGTTCGAGCTCCTGGGAATCAACCGCTTGTGGCCGGGGAATGCGGTGAACCGGCGCTATCGATACTTGGATCGGGATCTGAACCTCGAGGGCGCCGTGGAGCAGCCCGCCGGCGCATTTCTCATGACGCGGCGCGATGTATGGGAAGATTTGGGCGGTTTCGACGAGGACTTTCATCCGGTCTGGTTCGAAGACGTGGATTTTTGCCGCCGGGCGTCGGATGCGGGGTATCGAATCGAGTACGTCCCGCAGGTTCGCGCGGAGCATTCGGGTGGCCATTCGGTCAAGAAACTTCCTACGGCTCGCATGGAACAGTACTGGTATGCTAGCCTTCTAACATATGCTTCGAAGCATTTCCGCTCTTGGCCATACCGGGGCGTTTGTATCGCAGCGGTGCTAAGTACGGTTCCGCGGACGGTCGCGGGGATAGTTCGTGAGCGGAACCTGAACCCTGTCGTTAGTTGTTACAAAATAATAGGATTAGTAGTAAAACGGCTGGTGTCCCGCACGCAGCCGGCACAGTGGTCCAGACGCACCGGGAAAACATAAAAACAGACGCGATGGCCTCCAACGATTTGGTTTCCGTAACACTAGTTACTTATAACAGCGGCAGATTTATCAAGCGTTGCCTCGAATCGGTTCTAGAACAGAAGTACCTGAACATGGAAGTCGTGGTGATCGACAATGCGTCGACCGACGGCACCGTGGACATCCTGGAACAATTCGCCGACCGCTGCCGCATTTACTACAACGATGAAAACGTGGGATTCGCCGCGGCCCAGAATCAGGCGATCGGAAGGGCGCAAGGCGAATGGGTTTTGACGCTTAATCCCGACGTGCTGCTGCTGCCAAACTTCATTCAGGCCCTGGTGGACGCGGGACAAGTGGATCCCAAGGTCGGCACGGTGTGCGGAAAGCTTCTCACCATCCGGGCCACCTTCGATCTGCCCGACAAACAACTGGTGGATTCCACCGGCATCTATTTCACGCCCATGCTGCGGCATCTGGACCGCGGCAGCCAGGAGATCGATAACGGTCACTACCTGAACTTCGAGTACGTGTTCGGCGCAACCGCGGCAGCGGCGCTCTATCGCCGCTCGATGATCGAGGACGTCGCGATACTCGGCGAGTTTTTCGACCCGGATTTCTTCGTGTACCGCGAAGACGCCGATGTGGCCTGGCGTGCCCAATTGATGGGCTGGCGGTGCATCTATACGCCGCTGGCGCGCGGGTACCACGTGCGCAACGTACTGCCTGGGAATCGACGCGCGCTTCCGTCCGCCATCAATATGCACTCGGTGAAGAACCGGTTCCTGATGCGGCTGAAGAACATGACACCGGATCTCTACCGGCGCAACTGGTTGTCCATCACGGCACGCGATTTCGTGGTGGTAGGCGCGTGTATTCTCCACGAGCACGGTTCGCTCAAAGCGTTCTGGTATCTCGCGCGCAACTGGAGGCGGGTGCTGGAAAAGCGCCACGAGATCATGAAGCGCCGCAGGGCCAAGGACGACTATATCTCCAGTTGGTTTTCCTACCAGCCCGTGAGCCGGCCCGCACCCCGTCCGACGGCTCGGGCCGTGGCCCGGGGCCGCGCCGCCCGCGGCTGAAGAAGGCCGGCTTCAGAAAGCCAAGAAGTGCGTTTCGCGATCCTCGGTACCCGCGGCATCCCGGCGCGCTATGGCGGATTTGAGACCTTCGCCGAGGAACTTTCGACGCGGCTCGCCGCACGCGGCCACAGCATCACGGTTTACTGTCGCGAAAAGTATCCGGAATCTTCCTACCGCGGCGTACGCCTGAAGTACCTGCCCACCATCCGTCACAAATATTTCGATACGCTCGCGCACACTTTTTTTTCGACGCTGCATCTGGCGGCAACACGCGGATACGACGGGGTGCTGTACTGCAACGCGGCCAATGCGGTCTTCACCTGGATCCCGCGCCTACTGGGCATGCCGGTCGCGCTGAACGTCGACGGCCTGGAGCGGCATCGCAAGAAATGGAATTCGCTGGCGAAAACCTGGTACCGCATCTCGGAACGCCTGGCCACGTGGATGCCGAACGCGGTGGTCACCGATGCGCAGAGTATCGCCCAATACTATCGCGAGAAGTACGGGCGGTCCTCGGAAATGATTCCCTACGGCGCGGAGGTCGGTCCGGTCGAAACGTCCGCCGTGCTCGACCGGCTGGGCCTGGAGCGGCGCCGCTATTTTCTCTACGTAAGCCGCATGGAGCCGGAGAATAACGCATTACTGGTGCGGCAAGTGTTCGAGCAGCTGCGGACACCGTTTAAGCTGGCGCTGATCGGCGACGCGCCGTACGCAGCGGACTACATCGGCCGCGTACGCGCCACCAGCGATCCGCGCATCGTGATCCCGGGAGCGATTTATGGCGAAGGCTACCGCGAGCTCGGCTCACATTGTTTCGGCTACATCCATGCCACCGAGGTGGGCGGTACGCATCCGGCGCTGATCGAGGCCATGGGGCGGGGCGCGCTGACTTTGTATCTCGACACTGCGGAAAATGCCGAGGTCGCCGGCGGCGCCGGACTTGCGTTCCAGAGGGATACGTTAGCTCAGGTGCTGGAGCGGACGCTGGCGATGACGGAGGCGGAGCGTGAGACTCTTCGCACCCAAGCGAGGGAGCGCGTGCGCGCGCGCTACAGTTGGGACGCCGTCACCGACGCGTATGAGAAACTGCTGACAAGGCTGGCTACTGGAAGGTCATGAGAAGTTGGGTGGAAGTCTCGCTGGGGCAGATTCGCGCAAATTACCGCGCGGTGCGGAAAGTTGTCGGCGCCGAGGTCGACGTGATGGCTGTGGTCAAAGCCGACGCCTATCGCCACGGGGCTGTGGAAGTGTCGCGGGCGCTCGAAGCCGAAGGCGCTGCCTGGCTGGCCGTATCCAACGTCGAAGAGGGGGTCTACCTGCGCCGCCAGGGGATCCGCGCCCGGATCCTCGTAATGGCCGATTTTCTCCCGGAGGAGCGAGCCGGGCTGGAAGAATTCGATCTGACGCCAGTGATTCATTCGCTGGAGGATCTGCCCGCCGCGCGCGTTCCCTATCACCTGAAGATCGACAGTGGCATGGGACGCCTGGGCACGCGCGCCTGCGCGGAGGATATCGCGCGAGCCGTTCAAGCCGTGCCGGCCAATCTGGAAGGTCTCATGACGCACTTTGCCTCCTCAGGCAATTATGAAAGCCGGCAGACGGAAGACCAGCTACTGCACTTCGAGGGCGTGCTGTCGGGGCTGCGCGCCGCGGGCCTGACGCCCCGTTACGTTCATGCGTCCGGAACCATACCCGTCGCGTATGGTCGCAAGACCGCCTGGTGGAACCTGGTCCGACCGGGACATGCCATCTACGGATACGTTTCGCCGGCGCGAGGCTCGGCGCCGAGACGACAGTTGGTGGTCAAGCCCGCGCTCTCCTGGAAAGCCACGGTGCTCGCTGTGAAGGATCTGGACGCCGGATCGCTCATTGGATACGGCGGAATTCATCGCGCAGCTCGTCCCATGCGGATCGCGGTGCTCGCGGCAGGGTACGCGGACGGCATTCCGCACCGGCTCTCGAACCGAGGCCACGTGATCGCGAAGGGGAAACCGGCGCCGATCATAGGAGCGGTATCGATGGATTTGACCACCATCGACGTCACTGCCAGCCCCGATTTGCGTGTGGGGGATGCGGTAACGCTGCTCGGCTCTGAGGGCGAAATATCGATTGACGCGCAGCAGATGGCGCGCCTGGCGGGGACGATCTCTTACAGCGTGCTGTGCGGAATCAGCGCGCGGGTCAAGCGAGTGTACGTCGACTGATCTGTACACAAGTAACCCGCGCGCAAAATTGACTGCGTTACTGCGGTCTCTTGAAGCGGCCGACCAGAACAGCCTTCCCCACAGTGTGGGTGTCCATCGCTTTCATCACGTCCGCGCGCGTGGCGTCGGGGCCCAGCGTGAGCTTCGCATTCAAGGCGTAAAGCTCCAGGGTGTAGTGATGGTAGGGATTGATGGCCGCGTTGCCGGGGCCCATGTAGCCGACATTGCGAATTCCCTTCGCCTGAATGGTGCCATCGGGCAGTTTCGCATCCAGCGCCAGCCCGCCGGCGAGGCTCCGCGCGGTTCCCGGGATGTTGAACATCATCCAATGCAACACGTCGTCGGTCCCGCCGTTCAGCGCGTTATCCGGATCGTGCATGATCAGAACGAAGCTCTCCGTGTTCGCTGGCACATTGGTCCATTCCAGGCGCGGCGAAACCGGCATCGGATCGGCCTGGGTGAACTTATCGGGGATGATGCCACCGTCTTGGAAATCGGGCGACGACAACGCCATTCCAGGGCCTTTGGGCGCGCCTTTGCCGCCGCCTTTACCTTGGGGAAGCGCCAGGGTCACCGTGAACGCAAGCACCGCAACTGCATAAAACATTTTCTTGAGCATGATTGGTTTTCTCCTCGTCTAAAACAGCATACCAGGGCCTGCGCTATCCTGAGGTCGGAGCATGGCAGTGAGAGCAGGGGCATCCAGAGAACTCATCGTCCCGCCCAGTGTGCGCCGTCGCGCGGGCATCAAGGCTGGGGACCGTCTGGAGTTTGAGGCCGCCCGCGGCGTCATCACGATTCGCAAGAGTCGACAACTAGAGGATGACGAATACACACCCGCACAGCGTCGCACGATCCAGAAGCGGTTGGACGAAGCCGCGGAAGATGTGCGCCAGGGCCGTGTCTACGGTCCCTTCAGCACCCATGAGGAACTAATGGCGTCCTTGAGGGCAACCAGGCGGCCCTTGTACTGACGGACTTAAGGCACCCGTCGCTGCGGGCCAAGAAGTTTTACGAATCCGCTGACATATGGCAGGCTCGCGTGACGGGTTCCTGGCGGATGTACTTCGCGATCGAGGACGACACTTATGTGTTTCTCGATATAATTCCGCATCCGAAATAGAACTGCGGACGCTGACGAATTTACACGTCCAGATTCCGCACATCCAGCGCGTTCTCTTCGATGAACTTGCGCCGGCTCTCCACGTCCTCGCCCATGAGCGTGGTGAAGATTTCGTCGGTCAGCACCAGGTCTTCGAGCCGGACCTTGAGCAGCGTCCGCGTCTCGATATTCATGGTGGTTTCCCACAACTGCTCGGCGTTCATCTCGCCCAGGCCTTTGTAGCGCTGGACGCTGACTTCGCGGGTGCCCTCGGACTTAACGTGCGAGAGCAGATCGCGCCAGGTCGCCAAGGTCTCGCGCTGGTTTTCCTTGATCACCACAAACGGCGGGCGATTCAATTTGGCCGCCTGCTTGGCGAGCGTCCGCAAGCGGCGATACTCAGGCTGCCCGGCCAGCTCGATATCGATCGCCCGCTCGGCATTGGTGGGATCCTTGAACGTCACCATCCACGCGGAGTGTTCCTCTTCGCGCTTAAGCTCGGATTGAATCTTCAGAGCCTTCAGCGCTTCGTGGACCGGCTTAAGATTGGCTTCAGTCTGAAAATCGGCCTTCGTGTCAATCCCCAGCTCGGGCCGCGCCAGGATTTCGACCACGCGTGGCTCGCGCAGACGCCGCTCCATGCGCCGCCAGGTGAGCTGGAACTCATCGAGCGTCATCAGGAAATTCCGCAGCTCCGTGCCTTCGAGCGTGGCTTTATCGGCGTTCTCGACTTTTAAGTTCTCAGTAGCCCGGCGCAGAATCTCACGCGTGAATTCCTTGTCGTCCTTGATGTACTTCTCGCTCTTGCCCTTCTTGATGCGATAGAGCGGCGGCTGCGCCACAAAGACGTGACCGCGCTTAATCAGCTCCTGCATGTGGCGGTAGAAGAAAGTCAAAAGCAGCGTACGGATGTGCGACCCGTCCACGTCCGCGTCAGTCATGATGATGATCTTGCCGTAACGCAAACGGGCGACATCAAAATCGTCCTTGCCGATGCCGGTGCCGAGCGCTGTGATCATGGCGCGGATTTCTTCGTGCCCCAGCATCTTGTCGTAGCGGGCTTTTTCGACGTTGAGAATCTTGCCCCGGAGCGGCAGGATGGCCTGGTAACGTCGGTCGCGCCCGCCCTTGGCCGTACCGCCTGCCGATTCGCCCTCCACTAAAAACAGTTCGCAGCGCTCCGGATCGCGCTCCTGGCAATCGGCCAGCTTGCCGGGCAGGCCTCCCGAATCCATCGCGCCTTTGCGCCGGGTGAGGTCGCGGGCTTTGCGGGCCGCCTCACGAGCGCGCGCCGCGTCGATCGCCTTGCCGACGATCTTCTTCATCACCGCGGGGTTTTTGTCGAAATACTCGCCCAGCTTTTCATTGATGAGCTGGACCACATAGCCCTGAATATCTGAGTTCAGCTTGCCCTTGGTCTGGCCTTCGAATTGGGGCTGCGGCAGCTTGACGCTGACCACGGCCGTCAGGCCCTCGCGCACGTCGTCGCCGGTCAGGTTTTCCTTCACGTCTTTGAACAGGCCGCCACTTTGGCCCGCGGCGTTGATGGTGCGGGTCAGGGCGCTGCGGAAGCCGCTCAGGTGCGAGCCGCCATCCACGGTGTTGATGTTGTTGGCGAAGCTGAATACCGATTCGCCGTAGGTGTCGTTATACTGCAGCGCCACTTCCATGGTCAGCTGGCCGCCATTGGGAAGATCGCGCACGCCCTCGAAGTAGATGGGCTTATCGTGCAGGACGGCCTTGCCGCGATTCAGATGCTTGATGAACTCGGCGATGCCGCCGACGAACTGAAACCCAGAGAAACGCGCCGGATCTTCGCGCTCGTCCGTCAGAGTGATCTTAAGACCCTTGTTGAGAAACGCCAGCTCGCGGAGCCGTTGCGCGAGCGTGTCGAAGTTAAACTTCGAGGCGTCCATGATGGACGTGTCGGGCTTGAAGGTGATTTTAGTTCCGGTCTTCTTGCCGGCCTTACCGGTTTGGGTCAGCGGTCCCTTGGGAACCCCCTTGGCGTACTCTTGCTCGAAGGTCCCGCCTTTCTGCCAGATCTCCAGATGCAATGCTTCCGACAGCGCGTTCACGCAGCTTACGCCCACCCCGTGCAATCCGCCCGAAACTTTGTAGGAATTCGAATCGAACTTGCCACCCGCGTGCAACTTCGTCATCACCACTTCCGCCGCGGTGACGCCCTCTTCGTGCATGCCGGTGGGAATGCCACGGCCATTATCGATTACCGTTACGGAGTCGTCCTCGTGAATGGTGACGCTGATCTCCGTGCAATGCCCGGCCAGCGCTTCGTCCACGGAATTGTCGACAACTTCATAAACCAGGTGGTGTAGCCCGGATTCACCCGTGGATCCGATGTACATCGCCGGGCGGAGACGCACCGCCTCCAGGCCTTCGAGAACTTTGATGCTACTGGAATCGTAGACTGCGCCGGTATCTTTTGTCGCCATACTTCTTTCTTGGGAAAACCCGCTTCAAGAAACTCCTCAGATGCGCATCGGCATGATCACGTAGCGATAGTTGTCGGCTTTTTCGCCGCCTGGGCGAAGCTCGCCAGCGCTATGCGCGTCCTTGAACAGGAACGTGACTTCTTCCGTCGCTACGGCACGAAGGAAGTCCAGGAGATACTCCGCGTTGAACCCGATCTCGACCGCTGGTCCGTCGTAGGCGGCGGCGATGCTATCCTCGCTCTCGCCAGTTTCAGACACGGAAGAATGAACCTTGAGCTCGCCCGAGCCGGCCGCCACGCGGATGCCCCGGGATCTTTCATCCGAGAATTGCGCCACACGTTCGATGGCCCCGCGAAACTCGTCGCGATTCACCGAAACCGAGTGTGCATGCTCTTTGGGAAGCACACGCTCGAAGTCCGGAAAGTTTCCAGTAAGCTTGCGGCTGAGCAGCATCCGGCCACCCAGCTCGAAAAATAGATGATTCTCATCGCCCGCGAAGCGCAGCACGGAATCCGGAGCCGCGTCCGCGGCGAGCTTCTGGAGTTCGGCCATGGCTTTGCGGGGCAACAGCGCACGGTATGCTCCTGTTACTCCAGGAAGATCGCCTGAGCTTTCGACCATCGCAAGGCGGTGCCCATCGGTAGCAACCATTGCCATACTGCCTTTTTTCAGAACCAAAAGCGCACCGTTGAGCGTGAAGCGGGACTCTTCACTCGAAATCGCAAAAATGGTTTTCGCAATCATCCCGCCCAGAACGCCGATCGGTATCTCGGCGAGCACGGCAGGCATCGCGGGCAGCTCCGGGAAACTTTCGCGAGACATGCCAGCAATGCGCGTCTTGGAACGTCCGCATACCAAGCTCGCCCACTGGTTTTCGAGAATCTTGACCTGAACATCGCCTTCCGGCAGTAACCGGACGTAGTCCAATAAGCGCCGCGCCGGAATCGTGCCCGCGCCCTTTTTCTTGACCTTCGCGGCACACGAAGACCGGACTCCCAACTCCAGATCCGTCGCTGTCAGCAGTAAGCGATCACCATCTGCTTCCAACAGAATGTTGGACAAAATTGGAATTGTGGTCTTCTTCTCAACTACGCCCTGAGAGAGATTCAGTTCTCGAACCAGATCAGCCCTACTGACGGTGAATTCCATAGCGGAGGTTGTTTTTCTGACTAGATCTCTATCAAGTAAGAGTAATCGTAGTCGTAGTACCTGTGGAAACCTTGATTTCTTTCTAAATTATAGCAAGACCGAGGAGTTAAAACCATCAGAAGCTGTGCGGAAAGGAGCGCGTCGGGAAAGCGTAAAACCCGCCTGGCGGGAGGTATTCACAGGCTGTCACAGAGCATACGGAAGCCGCGTTGTGGATGACGTCAACAACAACTAATGGACTGAGTCGATTAGGCTGTGGATCAACCTATTGAGATCCGTGTCGGTCTGGCGCAGCCTTTCAATCTTCTGGACGGAGTGGAGAACAGTGGTGTGGTGCTTGCCGCCAAATACCCTGCCGATCTCGGGTAAAGAAGCTTGGGTCAGATCCTTCATCAGATACATTGCGACTTGGCGCGGGTAGGCAATCTGACGAGAATTCGACTTCTGCTTCAGCTGCTGAGGTTGCATGTTGAACTTTTCCGCCACCGCACGAAGGATTGAATCCATGGTGATCCGCCGCTCGCCGCCCGAGATCAGGTACTTGAGGACCTGCTGCGCCATTTGCAGCGTCACCGGTGAACTGGTAATCGAAGAGTAGGCAATCAGTTTGATCAGCGCACCTTCCAGCTCGCGCACATTTGATTTCGTCTTCGTGGCGATATAGATCCGGACTTCCTCGGGAAGCTCAACACCCTCCGACTCCGCCTTTTTGTCGAGGATGGCCATCTTTGTTTCGAGATCGGGGGGCTGAACATCCACCATGAGCCCCCATTCGAAGCGCGAGCGCAGACGTTCCACCAGGCCTGGCGTGCTTTTCGGCGCGGAATCGCTCGAGATCACGATCTGCTTTTGATGATCGTAGAGTTCGTTGAACGTGTGAAAGAACTCTTCTTGCATCCGCTCTTTGCCACCCAGGATTTGCACATCGTCCACCAGCAGCACGTCCGCGGAACGGTAGTGCCGTTGAAACGACGGCATACGGTTGGTGCGCAAGCACAGGATCATCTCATTCATGAAACGTTCGCTGGATGTGTACACCACACGGATGGAAGGATACTTCTCCAGCAGTTCCCGCCCGATGGCGTGCATCAGGTGAGTCTTCCCCATTCCGGTGCCGCCATAAATGAATAACGGGTTGTAACTGCGTGAAGGGCTGTCGGCAACCGCGCGCGCTGCGGCGTGAGCGAACTGGTTGCAGCTGCCAACTACGAAGTTGTCGAACCGGAACCGCGCGTTCATTTGCCCTGCCGCCGATGCAAACACCGGCTCCGGCGAAACAGAAGAAGCGTCAACTGTGGCCGTGCGCGTTTCCGCGTTCGGCAGGTACACAATCTGTTCCACCGGAAGATTCAGTTCCCGGATGCTGGAACGGATCTGTTCGGTGTACTCCTGCTCGATAAAATCCTTGGTCACCTGATCGGGTACCTGAACCCGCAGGGAGCCGTGGTCGAGGCTCTCAAGTGCAGTTCGCATCACCCAGTTCTGGAATTCCTGGGGAGCGATTCTCTCGGCGAGTTTTGCTTTGATAAGATCCCACGTATTTAATTCTGTCGCTTCCGCTACCGCCCCAGCTGACTCCCAATGTCCACCCACTGTGTCGTTCTCCTTCCGGCGCCATCCGATCCCCGGCCGCAAATTTCCCACATGATTACCACAGACTGTGGAAATCCGTCACTTTGGCTTTACGCTGATCCGGGGGAAATTCTCGACGCTCGCTCGTGAAGCACGGAAGACTTCCGACGGCCACCGTGCTTACCGACGGATCTCAGCATAGCACAAAAACTTTTGCGGGCAAGAAAAACTTTGTGTAGTTTATCATGTTTAGTTTCAGTGGCTTACAAGCACATCCCGACCTGGGGAAAAGTAGTAAAACATTTCGATGACAGACCGTTTGTCTGGATATGCCAAGGGGCCTAGGCGGCTGAATTGAGCCATCATTAGCCCGGTAGTCGCTCAAAATTGAGCCACTACCATTAGCCCCTCCTATTTGACTTTCCTGGCAGCTGGCGCGACAATAAGGGCTGTCCTTTGAGGTCCTTCCCTCCGCGGGCGCGGGAGTAACTCAGCTGGTAGAGTGCGACCTTGCCAAGGTCGATGTCGCCGGTTCGAATCCGGTCTCCCGCTCCAATTTCAACCACTCCGATTCGCACAGCGCCGTCCCAGGAACGGACAGCCAGTAGCATGATACAATCGCTCACGGTGCTATAAACCTTTGTAACTACAGGCGTTTTTGTAGCCCGTGGAATGGCAGAAGGCGTGCCCTGATGAGTCACTGGCCGACCCGAAGCGTGCGGGCTTCCACAGAACGTCACATAGGAAACCATGGATATTAAACGAGAAGGCGTCGCGCGAAAAAAGCGCATAAAGTTCACCATCTACGGGATCGTAACGGTCGCCGCCCTGGGAGCCGCGGGCTGGCGCGTATCGAAACTCGAGCCAGCTGCCCCAACCGTGGAGCGTGCGACTGTGTGGATCGATTCAGTGAAGCGCGGCCCGATCGTGATCGAAAGGAAGGGTCTCGGCAAGCTGGCGCCGGAGGAGATCATTGTGATCCCCAGTCTGCAGGACGGCCAGGTGATCAAGGTTCCGATAAAATCGGGCCAGAAAGTGAAACCCGACACCGTCTTGATGGTATTAACCAATCCCGACATGGAGCTCGCGGCCAACGATCTGGAGTGGCAGATGAAGCAGGCCGAAGCTACCTATGCCGACCTGAAGGTCCGGCTGCAGAGCCAGAGATTCGACCAGCAAGCCGCAGTGTCCAGTGCCGAGAACGCCTTGAAGCAGGCTTCGCTTAACAAGGATAAGGACGAGCAGCTGTTCAAGCTGCAGCTTCAAACCGAGCTGAACGTAAAACTCACCCAGGCCAATTGGGAACAGGCCACCAACCGCTTTCATACCGAGCAGCAAAAGCTCGACATCATGAAGGATTCCATCGACGCACAATTGGAATCCCAAAAAGTCCAAATCGACAAGTTGCGGGCGACCTGGGAGCGCAAGAAACAGCAACTGGGCGACCTTACGATTCGCGCCGGAACGGACGGCGTGGTCCAGGAGCTGACCTTGCAGGTCGGCACGCGCGTCACCTCCGGCACGGTTGTCGCGAAGGTGGCCCAGGCCACGCTGCAGGCCGAGCTGCAGATCGCCGAAACTCAGGCGAAGGATATCCTGCTGGGACAGAAAGCGTCCATCGATACGCGGAACGGAATCATCGCGGGGCACGTAGTCCGAATAGATCCTAACGTGATCAACGGAACCCGCACGGTGGATTGCAAACTGGATGGACCTTTACCCAGCGGCGCGGTACCCGACCTCAGTGTGGACGGGACCGTCGAAATCGAGCGACTGGCGGACGTCGTTTACATCGGCCGGCCGGTGTTCGGCCAACCCGACAGTTCCGTGAGCTTGTTCAAATTGGAGCCTGACGGTAAGGGAGCTGCGCGCGTCACAGTCAAGCTGGGGCGCAGCTCAGTGAATACCATCGAGGTGGTGGAAGGGTTGAAGGTGGACGATCAGGTGATTCTGTCCGACATGTCGGCGCAGGATCAGAATCCAAGAATCCGTTTGGACTAAGGGACACGAAGCGAACCGAGAGAGGAGCACACATGGCCGAAGTACTGATTCACCTGGATGGAGTCAAGAAGGTGTTCGTCACCGACGAAGTTGAGACGCACGCTTTGGCAGGCATTCATCTCGACATCAAGAAGGGCGAGTATGTCTCGATCGCCGGTCCTTCCGGCTGCGGCAAATCGACGCTGCTGGCGATTCTCGGCCTGCTCGATTCCTCTTCCGACGGAACCTATGAGCTCAACGGCCGTCCGGTACAAGGATTGAAGCTCAGCGAGCGGGCCCGCATCCGCAACCGCGAAATCGGCTTCATTTTCCAGGCATTCAACCTGATCGGCGATCTGACGGTCTACGAGAACGTGGAACTGCCGCTCACCTACCGCGGCATGCCCAGCGCGGAGCGCAAGAAGCGCGTGCACGAATCGCTGGAACGCGTCGGCATGAGCCATCGCGTGAAGCATTACCCGTCGCAGCTCTCCGGAGGCCAGCAGCAGCGCGTGGCCGTAGCTCGCGCGCTGGCCGGCGATCCATCGATTCTGCTGGCCGACGAGCCCACCGGCAACCTGGACAGCACTAACGGCGAGGCTGTAATGGAGTTGTTACGGGATCTGCATCGCGGCGGCGCCACCATCTGCATGGTCACCCACGATCCGCGCTACGCCCGTTACGCCGACCGCAATATTCACTTGTTTGACGGGCGCATCGTGGAAGAAAACGCAGAGCGGGCCTGATCTTCTCTCGCTTCCTTCGGTCGCACCCGTACCGTGTGCGTCGACGTACTAGAACCTTATCTAAGGTGCAGGTTCGCTCACCCATGTCCGATAGGTAACTCAGTTCCCCATTTTCGCGGGGTCCTCGATCACCTGGAGGATGCATTCGTGAGCGCCACAACCGATTCGAGCGCGCCCTTGCGCAGCGGCATTCAAATCAATATTCCCCGCCCCGTCGTCCCACCGCCCATGCCGGCGCCGATCGCAGCGGAGCCCGCTCAGTCTGGTGTTGTCCCGGACGATCTGGGCGTCGTCCCGCCCATGCCGGAATCTCTGGAAGACACCGGTATATCCCTGGCCTTGATCGAACAGCTGATTCTGAAGTTTCTCTATTTCCGCGGCGAGGTGATGGGACGAGATTTAGCCAGCCTCCTGGGACTGCAGTACAGCCTCATTGACGACTTGCTGGAGACCCTGAAGCGGCAGCATTACGTGGGGATCAGGAAGTCGCTGGGCATGGGCAACAGCTCGGGAATCTTTGCGCTGACCGAGTCCGGCCGGAATCTGACGCGGGAATACCTGGAGAGCAATCAATATACCGGGACGATTCCAGTGCCTCTCCACCAGTACGCGGAGGTGGTGCGGCGGCAGCGCCTGGCGGAGAACTGGCTGTCGCCGGCGTCGCTCCACCGCGCCTTCAAGCATCTGGTGGTCGAGCAGGACATTCTGGCGCGTATCGGACCCGCGGTGAACTCCAACAAGTCGTTCCTGATTTACGGCCAGCCCGGCAACGGCAAGACCGCCTTGGCCGAATCGCTGTTCCGGGTGGAGACGGCGCCCATTTACCTGCCCTACGCGATCGAGTGCCAGGGCAACATCGTGCAGCTTTACGACCCGATTTATCACCAGAAACTGGACGATGACACCTACGACAGCGTCGCGATCGATCGCGATCACGGCTACGACCGCCGCTGGTTCAAATGCCGCCGCCCTTTCATCATCACCGGCGGCGAACTGAGTCTCGATATGCTGGATCTGAGCTTCAACAAGGTCTCGAAAGTCTACGATGCACCTTTCCAGCTTAAGGCCAACAACGGCATCTATCTGATTGACGACTTCGGCCGCCAGAAGGCTTCGCCTGCCGAGATCCTGAACCGCTGGATCGTTCCCATGGAGCGCCACGTGGATTATCTGAGCTTCCAGGCAGGCGGCAAGATGACCGTGCCCTTCGAGGCGTTTCTGATTTTCTCCACCAACCTGCGGCCCGACCAACTGGGCGATGAAGCCTTCCTGCGCCGCATTCAGTACAAGATGTTCCTGCGCAGCCCCGGGAAAAACGAGTTCGTGGAGATTTTCGAGCGTTTCACCGATTCGCGCATGCTCGATTGCGCCCCGGGCGTCATTGAGACCTTCGTCAACAAACACTATGTCGACGGCGGCAAACGCTACCGCCGCTGCCACCCCCGCGACGTCATCAGCCACGCCATCGACATCATCAACTTCGAGTCACTGCCGAAGCAACTGACGGAGGACGTGCTGGACCGCGCGTTCGACAGTTGCTTCACCGACAACATCGACGTCAACGACTGACCAGCGCTGCCTGCGCGCCCCGACACCGGCGACAGACTGTATTCTGGTTTGTGCGCCACCATGAATCTTCGCAACTGGTTCGACACGTCTTTTCGCCTGCGGCCGCACGAACCGGCGCTTGAATGGAAGGGCGAGACCTACACTTTCCGCGACATCGACGCCCGCAGCAATCGCATGGCCCGTGCCCTGGCGGCCCGCGGGCTTCAGCGCGGCGACCGGCTCGCTGTTTATCTCGCCAACTCGCTCGACTTCATCGACCTTTTTCTCGCCTGCGTCAAGCTCGGTGTCATCTTTGTCCCGGTCAACATTCTGTATCGCGAGCGCGAGCTTTCACACATCCTGAGCGACGCCGAGCCGAAGCTGTTCGTCACCGAAAAGGAGCTTCCGGTGTTGCGCGCGGAAGCTGCTGGGCGTTCTGCCGAGCTGCCGGAAACGACCTTGGACGGCGACGCGCCTGCCGCGCTGGTCTATACCTCCGGGACCACCGGTGTTTCCAAAGGCGCAATCCTTACGCACAACAACTTCGCCGTGAACGCCGCCAATCTCCTGGACGCCTGGCGCATCACGTCGACCGATCGCTTCCTGCTGGCCTTGCCGCTGTTTCACGTCCACGCGCTCGGCAACGGGCTGCATTGCTGGCTGTTCTCGGGATGCCGGATGCGCCTGCTGGAGCGCTTCGAGCATGAAAAGGCGGCCGCGGAGTTTCTGGATTTCCGTCCGACGCTGTTTTTCGGAGTGCCCACGGTTTACGTGCGGCTTCTCGACACGCCACCGGAGACCGCGCGCGAAATCGGAAAGGGAATGCGGCTGTTCGTGTCCGGCTCGGCGCCCCTGCCGGCGCAGGTGCTCGAGGACTTCCGCAAATTGTTCGGGCACACCATTCTTGAGCGCTATGGCATGACCGAAACGATCATGAACATCTCCAATCCGTACGATGGCGAACGGCGGCCGGGAAGCGTCGGGTTTCCGCTGCCGGGAGTGCAGGCGCGCATTCTCAATCAAGACGGCCAGGATGTCCCCGATGGTGAAACCGGCGAGCTGTACCTGAAGGGTCCCAATGTGTTCCCCGGATACTGGCGTCGCGACGACGCCACTCGCGCCGCGTTCGTCGACGGATGGTTCAAGACAGGCGACCTGGCCCAGCGATCGCCCGACGGCTATTACACACTGTGCGGACGCCGCAGCGACTTGATCATTTCCGGCGGGTTCAACATCTATCCTCGCGAGATCGAGGAGTTCCTCATGGAGCAGCCCGAGGTCGCCGAAGCGGCAGTGGCTGCCCAGCCCGATCGTGTGCGGGGCGAAGTGCCCGTGGCTTATGTGGTCCCGCGCGGAGTCTGCGATACAGCCGCTCTCGAAGCCCGCTGCCGCGAAAACTTCGCGTCCTTCAAATGCCCGCGGCGCTTTATCGTGGTCGAAAAGCTTCCCCGCAACGCGCTTGGCAAAGTACAAAAACACCTCCTCGGAGCCGCCGCGCAGTGAAGATACTGATGGTGGCTTCCGAGGCCACTCCCTTCGCCAAAACCGGCGGCCTAGCGGACGTACTGGGATCGCTGCCGCCGGCGTTGGTCCGCCTGGGCGACGAAGTCGGCGTGGTCCTTCCGAAGTATCGCGTGACGGAAGCACCCGGCGCAGAGCCAGTGTGGCTCGCCATGCCGCTGTGGGTGGGGCCGCACGGTTACACCGTGGACATTCATCGTCTCATCCATCGCGGCGCCCATTATTTTTTTGTGGATTGCCCGCTGCTTTACGATCGCCCGGAGATCTACGGGACCTATCCCGACAATCACATCCGGTTTGCCCTGTTGAGCCAGGCCGCGCTGGGCATCGCGCGCCACCTCTTCCGGCCCGCGGTGCTCCACGCGCACGATTGGCAGGCCGGTTTGGTCGCGCCGTACCTGCGGACCACCTTCGCGGGCGATCCCACGTTTTTCGGACTGCACACGCTGCTGACCATCCACAATATGGGCTACCAGGGTAATTTTCCGGCCGCGGCGTTTGCGGATCTGGGCCTGGATCCGGGGCTATATAATCCCGGCGGCCTGGAATTCTGGAATCATGTGAGTTATCTCAAAGCCGGGATTGTCTGGTCCGATGCGATCAATACCGTTAGCCCGACCTACGCCCGTGAAATTCAGACTCCCGCCTACGGGTCTGGCATGGATGACCTGTTGCGGGTTCGTTCCGGCAAGCTCAGCGGGATTCTCAATGGTGTGGACTACGAGGAATGGAATCCGGAAACAGGCCCGTATCAAGTGGCCCACTATTCCGCGCGCGATCTTTCCGGCAAGCTCGCCTCGAAAAAAGCTTTGCTCGCGGAGCTGGGTTTGCCTCTTAATATCCAGCGGCCGCTCATCGGAGTCGTGTCGCGCTTTGCCGACCAAAAAGGCTTCGATCTGGTGGAAGGCATCGCCGCCTGGCTGGCGGATCAGGACGTGGGGATGGTGGCGCTCGGCTCGGGGCAAAAGAAGTTCGAGGACATGTTCCGCCAGCTCGCGGCTTTGCGGCCCGAGAAGTTCGCCGTGCGTATCGGCTATGACGACGCGTTGTCGCATCGCATCGTGGCCGGGGCGGACATGTTCCTGATGCCGTCGCAATATGAACCGTGCGGGCTCAGCCAGATCTACAGCCTGCGGTATGGAACCGTACCGATTGTCCGTGCCACGGGCGGCCTGGCCGATACTGTGGATGAGGATACCGGATTCAAGTTCGTGGAGTATGCTCCGGAGGCTTTGCTGGAGGCGATCGAGCGCGCTCTCCAGACCTTCGCGCAGCGGGAATCCTGGATCGTGCGGATGCAGCGGGGGATGGCGAAAGACTTCTCCTGGGATTCGTCCGCCGCGGAGTATCAGCGTCTTTTCCGCTCGCTATAACAGCGCGCCCGATACCGCAATCACGATGCCCAGAACGCCAAATATCAGGCTGATCACCGGGAATAGCTTCTTACGCGCAATGAAGTAAAGGGACGCCAGCACCACGCCGATTTCGAGCATCCCCTCGCCCAGATCGAAGCGCAAAGCTTGATCCTCGGTATGGCGAGTCTCCTGCTCTTTTTTTGTAGCTTCGTCTTTTACTTCCTTGCTTTCCTTCTCGTACTTTTTCTGTTGGGTCTCGTAGCGGGTGATGGTCTGCTCCGCATCCGGTTTATCGTGGCCCAGCACGTTCATCAAGTCGACGCCCAATTCCAGACTATGAAACTTGATGCGGTTGGATTGATACAGCGACCATTGGTCATTGGCCTCGGAGCGCTCGACGACGGCCGTCGTGTGTGCGCGGTGCGACTCAATGGAGACCACCGCCAGACACACCGCCAGAACCGCCGCCAGGACGCCGACCTTCTGTCCGAGGGGGTCCGATCCCCCGCCTTCCGTCTTAATTTCGATTTCGGGCATGCTTTGTATAGGATAGCGCCGGTGACAGGATAGCCGCTTCTAACGGACCGTTTCGTGCAGGAGTTGCATCTTACGGGCCTAATCCCGCATCATAAGTAGCGGACCCTGTGGGGGCAAGAAAGAAAACATGGCTGCTGAAAACACGCTAACCTTTACCGATGGCGCTTTTGACCAGGACGTGCTGAAATCCGACACGCCCGTGTTGGTGGATTTCTGGGCTCCCTGGTGTGGCCCCTGCAAGGCCATGGGCCCTACGATTGACGCCCTCGCCACCGAGTACGCCGGCAAGGTGAAGGTGGGAAAGCTGAATACGGACGACAATCCGGGGACGGCCATGCGGTACGGAATCCGCGGCATCCCCACGCTGCTGCTATTCAAGGGCGGCCAGGTGGTCGATCAGCGTGTGGGCGCGATGCCCAAGCCCGAAGTTCTCAAGATGCTCCAGCCGCATCTGGAAAAAGTAAGTAGTTAAGACCTAGCTCGTGACCGCGCCCTGCGCGGCCGACCCGACTGAATTTACATACTTCCGAAACACGCCCGTGGCGTACTTCAGCTCGGGAGCCTTCCAGGCGCTCAGCCGGGACTTCATTTCCTCCGGCGAAACTTCCAGGTCAATCGTTCGTTTCTCCAGGTCGATGGTAATCATGTCGCCTTCGCGCACCGCGGCGATGGGACCTCCCACGAAAGCCTCGGGTGCGATGTGGCCCACCATGAAACCGCGCGTGGCTCCACTGAAGCGGCCGTCGGTCAGCAGGGCGGTGCTATCGGCCAGGCCGGCTCCCACGATCGCGCTGGTCACGCCCAGCATTTCGCGCATCCCCGGACCCCCACGCGGCCCTTCGTAACGCACCACCACCACGTCGCCTGATTTGATCTGACCGCCGGTCACGGCGTGCATGGCATCTTCTTCGCGCGCGAAAAGGCGAGCCGGTCCGCGATGCGACTTCTTATCGATCCCGGTCACTTTGATCACGCTGCCCTCCGGCGCGAGATTCCCTTTCAGGATCACCAGGCCTCCCGTCGCCTTGATGGGCTGGCTCAGGGGCCGAATCACTTCCTGGCCCGGCGTCTCCTTGGCGTCGGCGGCTTCCTCTGCGAAGGTCCGTCCGGTGACGGTGAGGGTTTCCTTATGCGCGTAGCCCCCGTCGCTTAAACGTTTCGCCACAACCGCCCATCCGCCGGCCTGATCCACGTCGTACGCCACAAAGCGTCCGGCTGGTTTCAAGTCGACCAGCAGGGGAGTCCGCGCACTGATGGTTTGGAAATCGTCCATGGTCAGCGGAACGCCCGCTTCGTGGGCCATCGCCAGCAGGTGCAACACCGCATTGGTGGATCCACCGGTGGTGGCCACCGACGCGATGGCATTCTCGAAGGCTTTTCGAGTGAGAATATCGCGCGGGCGGCGCTCGGCGCGCACCGCGTCCATCACCACCTGGCCGCAGCGGAACGCCACCTGCTGCTTGCGCGGATCCACCTGCGGCACCGAGGCGGTGCTCATGGGAGAAAGCCCGATCATCTCCATTACGGTCGCCATGGTGTTAGCGGTGTATTGTCCGCCGCACGCGCCGGCGCCGGGACACGCCGTATTCTCGATATCGAGGAGCTGCTGATCGGTGATCAAATGCGCGGCGTGCTTACCCACGGCTTCAAAGACCGTCTGCACCGTGGAATTATTGGGCCCCGGCATGATCGTGCCGCCATACATCACCACGCCGGGCACATTCAGTCGCAGCAGGGCCATCGCCGCCCCCGGAATGGTTTTGTCGCAGGCCACCAGCGCGACCACACCATCGAACATGTGTCCGCGGCCGACCAGCTCAATGGAATCGGCAATCACTTCGCGGCTCACGAGCGATGCTTTCATGCCTTCCGTGCCCATGGTGACGCCGTCGCTGATCGCCACCGTGTTGAATTCCATGGGCGTGCCGCCGGCCGCGCGAATGCCGGCCTTGACGTGCGTCGCGAGCTCGCGCAAGTTGTAGTTGCACGGCATGGTCTCAATCCAGGTGTTGGCGACGCCGATAATGGGCTTCTTCAGGTCCTCATCGGTGAACCCGATGGCCTTGAGCATGGCGCGCGCGGGGGCGCGGTCCCGTCCTTGGGTAATGGTGTAACTCTGGAGTTTCATGGAAACTTCCATCGTACCTCGTGAACCAAAGGGGCGAAACCAAAAGTTTTTTCGCACCTGCGGGTAAAGATTTGCTCATTCCGTTCGTCTAAACTAGATAGAGCAGCTGGGTCGCCGAGGAACTTTCTCTCCCAGGAACTCGTCTTTACAAATTAAGGCAAGTAAGGCCTGCTTCGGGAGACCCCAACATCGTGAAAACAAAGTGGAAGGTCATTATCGGGTTGGTAGTGGTGGTGGCCGCCGTGGGCGGGACTGTAGCCAGCGTGCGGTGGAGCCGGGGCTCTCAAGTGACGGTGCAGACCGCGACCGTGGCCCGCGGAGACCTGACCTCCATTGTGACCGCGTCTGGTGAGGTTAAGCCTCGCACCTACACTAACTTAGGAGCTAACGCCCAGGGCCGCATCGTAGAGCTAACAGTCAAGGAAGGGGACCGCGTTCGCCGCGGCGAAGTGGTCGCCCGGATCGAAAGCATCCAGGCAACGGCCGATGTCCAGGCGCAGCGGGCCTCTGTAGCCTCGGCCGAAGCCGACTCGGCATCCTCCGAAGCCGGCCTGAAGGTGCAGGACGATACCATCAAGACCCAGCAGGCCACCATTGAACGGACCAAGTCGGATCTGGAGCTGGCCAAAATCAATTTTGAGCGCTATGAGCAGCTTTTCAAGGCAGGTGTCGTCCCAAAATCGGACTTCGACCAGCGCAAATCCGCTTACGATTCCCAGATTTCCGGGCTCCGGGAAGCTGAGTTGAGGCTGGACCAGTTGAGATCGCAGCGGGCGCAGTCTCTAGCCCAGATTACATCCGCGCAACGGCGAGTGACCCAGGCGCAAGCAGGACTGACCCGTGTAAGCGACATCCTGGAGAAGCATGACGTAGTCGCGCCCCTGGACGGCATCGTCACAAATTTGCCTGTGCAGATCGGCGAGACCGTGGTGCCGGGAGTCCAGAACTCGGCCGCATCCAGCGTGATGACCGTGGCGGATATGTCGCTGATTACGGCGGAAGTGAAGGTGGATGAGACCGACATCGTCAACCTGCAAATCGGCCAGAAGGCTGAAGTGACCATCGACGCCATCCCCGACCGCAAGTTTTCAGGCCACGTGACCGAGATCGGGAATACGGCCATTCTGCGTTCCACGGGACAAGTGGCTTCGAGCAGCGCGACGTCTTCCACCGAGGCCAAGGACTTCAAAGTCGTCGTGGCTCTCGATGATCCGCCCGATGCAATCCGCCCGGGACTTTCCTGCACGGCCAAGATTGTGACCGCGACGCGTAAAGATGTGCTCAACGTCCCGATTCAGGCGCTCACCGTTCGGCAAAAAGGCGAGCTAGACGATGCCGCAGCAGCGTCCAAGAAGAAGCAAAAGGACAGCGGGCAAGCGCCCCTCGATCTGGCGGCTCAGAAAGAGCGCCGGGAAGAAATCACCGGACTGTTTGTCATCGTGAATCAGAAGGCCGAATTCCGGAAAGTGGAGACTGGAATCACCGGCTCCACGGATATCGAGGTTCTGAGCGGCGTCCAGCCGGGCGAGCAGATTGTGGTCGGCAGCTATCAGGCGATTCGCACCATGCGGCCTGGATCCCGGGTACAGGTTGACAACCGCAACGCTGTGATCGGGGCCGGCGGCTAAACGGGCCCCGGGGCAAGGAAGCAATGACGCAGGCCGCAGTGATGGATAAGACGGAACGGGGAGAGCAGCTCCGGCGCGACGGCATTATCATTCGCACCTGGGACCTGATGAAGACCTACGTCATGGGCGACCAGACCATCCATGCCGTGGCGGGCATCGATATCGAGATCAAGAAGGGCGAATACGTCGCCATCATGGGTCCTTCCGGCTCCGGAAAATCGACCTTGATGAACCTGATCGGCTGCCTGGATAGTCCCTCCTCCGGGTTGTACTACCTGAACGGCAACCTGGTCAGTGACATGGATGACGACGAGCTGGCGCGCATCCGTAACAAGGAAATCGGATTCGTGTTCCAGACTTTCAATCTGCTGGCGCGCGCCACGGCGTTGCACAACGTGGAGCTTCCGCTGATTTACGCGGGCGTTTCCTCGCACCAGCGCGCGGAACAGGCTAAGGCGGCTCTGAAGGAAGTGGACCTGGCCGACCGCATGCTGCACAAGCCCAGCGAGCTATCGGGTGGGCAGCGCCAGCGTGTGGCGATCGCCCGGGCGCTGGTCAACAATCCGTCGATTCTGCTGGCCGACGAGCCCACCGGCGCTCTCGATACCGCCACCGGCAACGACATCATGGCGCTGTTCGCGAAATTGCACACGGAAGGCAACACCATCGTGCTGGTGACACATGAGCACGATATCGCCATGCACGCGCACCGCGTGATCCACATCCGCGACGGAAAAGTGGAAAAGGACGAGAAGGTTCGGGGTTAAACCATTACTTCGCGGCTGTTGCAGCTTTCTTGAAGTCCCCCGCCTTGAAGTAAGAAATCGACGCAGGATCGATCCATTTCCTAAAGGTCGCGGAAAGCTGCTCGGGGGTTGCGTCGTTGATCTTCTTTTCCAGGTCGCTCTCCCGTTGCATCGTTCGGCCGAGCTCGGCCTGGCTCACGAACAGCCCCGCCAGGGATCCATCCTGCGAGCGGCTTAGCTGCCGTTCCTGCATGAGCGCGTTCTTGGCCGCAGCGACTTCCTCCGGGTTGAATCCAGCGCTCGTGGCCTTGGTGATTTCGTCTTTAAACGCCGCTTCCACCTTGGCGGTGTTTTCATTCTTGGCGGAGGCGACGGCGGCAAACACGCCGTACTTTTCCTGTGGACCGGCGCGGAAGTTGCTATTCACGCCGTAGCTTAACCCGTCCTTTTCGCGGATGCGAACCCACAGCCGGCTCTTTTCGTCGCCGCCGAGGATGCGGTCGGCCAGAACCATGGCCGGGTAGTCTGGATCCTGCTGATCCATACTGACCGGGGCCACTGCGTATAAATAGGCGTTGGCTTTGTCGGGAGCTTCGAGCGAAGTGTTAACTGGCGCCAGCTTCCTCCACTCCCTTTTGACCACGGAATACGGTTTGGGACTCTTCCAGGAGCTGAACAGTTCCTCGGCCAGCTTCCGGACTTCGGCGATATCGAAATCGCCGACCACCGCGAGCTCGGCATTGGATGCGCCGTAGAAATCCGCGTAGAACTTCTTGGCTTCTTCGAGCGTGACTTTCTTCAACTGATCGATGTTTTCGTCGATGGTAGGCGTGTAGCGTGGATCGCCCGGCGGGTAAGCCGCGTTCAGGTAGCGGTTCATCGCGATACTGGCCATGTTTTGCGGCTCGCTACGCCCCGACTCGAGCTGCGCGATGGCTGCCTGTCGAATCTGCTCAAAATCGGACTCCGGGAAAGCGGGTTCCCGCAGGATTTCCGCGGCTAAACGTAGCCCTGGGATCAGTCCTGCCCGCACCGTATCGACAGAAGCTCCGGCGCCGAGAAGTGAACCGGTCACGTTCACGCGCGCCTTGATTTTGTCGAACTCGTCCTGCAACTGCTGCCGAGTGTGCTTCTGGGTTCCGCGCATCAGCAGGCTGCCGGCCAAGCGGGGCGCCGCGCCTTTATTCGCCAAACTTCTCTCATCGCCGAAATGGAGCTGAAGATTCGCGATCACGGTCCCCCCGCGCGTCTTCTTGGGTAACAGAACCAGCTTCAGGCCGCTGGGAAGCGTGACACGCGTGACTCGCGATTCGATATTGGCTGGGGATGGATCGAACACCTCGCCTTCTTCGATCGCCGCCTTGCCCTTGTAGTCCTTAAGTTCGGCGACGATATCCGGGCTGGGCGGAATTACCGAGCGGTCGGGTTTGTCGGCGGGAAGATATCGGCCCACGGTGCGATTGTCGGGTTTCAGGTAGAGTTTCGCCACTCGCGCGACGTCTTCCGGTGTCACTTTTTCAACCTGGTCACGGTTCAGGAAGAGAAGGCGCCAGTCTCCCATGGAGCCCCATTCGCTGAGGACTAGTCCCACTCGCCCCGAGTTGTTCAATTCGAGATCGATGTTTTTCAGAATGCGTGTTTTGGCGCGATCCACTTCTTCCTTGTTGGGCGGTTCCTTGATCAGGCCGTCGATCACACCCAGCATGGTTTTTTCGGCGTCCTCGAGCGACTTGTCCTTGGCCACGGTTGCGCTGAACATCTCGACGCCCGGATCGTGCAGCGAGTAGTTTTCCGCTCCGGCGGAGACAGCCTTCTTGCTCTCGACCAGGGCCTTGTAGAGGCGACCCGAAGGCGCTTCGGACAAGATGCCAGAAAGCACGTCCAACGCAGGTGAATCCGGATGCGACCCCGCCGGGACGTGATACGCCATCATCACCGACTGGTGATCGCCCACGCGACGCAGAACCACTTCGCGCTCGCCGTCCTGGGTGGGTTCTTCGGTGTAGGTGGGCTGAAGCTTGCGGGTAGGCTTGGGAATAGTGCCGAACAACTCCGTGATCCAGCCCAGCGTTTTCGCGGGATCGAACTTTCCAGCCACCAGCAACATGGCGTCGTCGGGCTGGTAGTAATTGCGATAGAAGGCTTGCAGCTTCTCGATGGGAACTTTTTCGATATCGCTGAGCGTGCCGATGGGGCTGCGTCCGTAGGAGTGCCACAAATAGGCGGTGGAGAGCACGCGCTCTTCCAGAACCTGGTCGGGGCTATTCTCGCCCCGTTCGAATTCGTTGCGGACCACCGTCATCTCGGTATCTAGATCGCTTTTCGCAACTCGCGAATTCACCATGCGGTCCGACTCCATTTCCAGCGCCCAGCGCAGATCGGCGTCGGTGGCGGGAACGGTCTCGAAATAATTGGTGCGATCCCAGGAAGTGCTCCCGTTAAAGTTGTTGCCGTGGGCGCTCAGCTCGCCCATGATCTCCTTGTGCTTCTGGGTTCCCTTGAACAGCATGTGCTCGAGCAAGTGGGCCATGCCGGTTTCCCCGGCGCCCTCGTGCCGCGATCCGACCATATAGGTCACGTTGACAGTGACGGTCGGCTTGGAGTTATCGGGGAACAGCAGCACCTGGAGGCCGTTATCCAGGTGGTACTCGGTGATACCCTCCACCGAGGTGACCTTCGTTTGGGCGGGAGCCATGGGGGCCAGAATCAGGCCCAGAATGAGAGCCAGGGATGCCAGATTTCTCATGGCTGCTAGACTATCATTCCGAAAACGAAACGCGGAGCGCCAAAAACGTAGCGGGCGGGAACTTGCTTGACTTTACTGGTGTCACTGGATTAACTTAACGATTCGACGTGGCCCGCTCATCCGGCCGCTCGTTTTATGGCGGAACACGACCGCGTAGCGGCACAAACCGTCGAGGAACTGCTCGAATCCACTCTGGAAAGCGTGGATCAGGCGGAAGAAACTGTATTGCGGCTAGCAACGGCGATGGGGTTCGATGAAGACGACCGGCATAGAATCGGCATCGCTGTTCGGGAATGCATGGTCAACGCCGTGGTGCATGGCAACCGCTATCACTCGCGTAAGAAAGTGCACCTGACGGTTTCGCGTGTGGGGGACCGGCTAGAGATCATCGTGGGAGACGAAGGCGGAAGCTTCGACCTATCGAAGCTGCCCGATCCGCTGGCTGAGGAGAATCTGCTCCGGCAGTCCGGCCGGGGATTGCTGATGATGCGCGCGTTTATGGACGAATTTTTGGTGCGCCCGCGGGAGCCGCTGGGCACTGAAGTCAGAATGGTGAAGTACCTGGCGAAAGCCGGGTAGTGATCCGCGAGCCAATAAGGAGGCAAGACGTGAGTGTGAAAATGACCACCCGACAGGTGGGTGACGTGACCGTAGTCGACGCGGTGGGCCGGATCACGCTGGGCGATGGCGCCAGCACCTTCCGCGATACAATTCGGGATTTGGCCGCCGGGGGCAAGAAGAAGCTCTTGCTCAACCTGGCCGAAGTGTCGTATATCGACAGCTCGGGGATCGGGGAAATGGTCTCCGGCTTTACCACCGTGACCAATCAGGGCGGGCAGGTGAAGCTGTTGAACCTGACCAAGCGGGTGAAGGATCTCCTCCAGATCACCAAGCTATACACCGTATTTGAGGTATTTGAGGACGAGGCGGCGGCGGTTCGCAGCTATTCCTAAGCCGGGACAGCGCTAAATCCCTTCGGACCGCAAAGAAACGGGGAGAATTCCAGCGGCAGCGACTCACTGTGTAGTGAGATTCCCGGCATGGTCGCCGCAGGAACACTCTTATGGTCCCCATCCGCGAACACAAGACCTATTCGGTACTGCTGGCCGACGACCTCACGCTGGTCAGGGAAGGGCTGGCGGCATTGTGCGCCGTGCATTCCCAATACCAGGTGGTGGGCCAGTGCGCCGATGGGGCCTCGGCGCTGCGCATGATCGAGAGCCAGCGGCCGGATCTGGCCGTGCTGGACCTGAACCTGCCGGATTTGTTCACCATGGAGATTGTGCGGCGGGTCCGGGAAGCCGATCTGCCCACCAAAATCGTGGTCCTATCCGTGCGGCGGGACCGGAAGACGGTGGTGGAAGCTCTCCGCTGCGGCGTGAGCGGGTTTCTGCTGAAATCGGCTCCTTCCACCGAGCTGCTGGAAGCGATGGAACAGGTTCTGGAAGGTAGCATCTACGTTTCCCCGCAGCTGGAGCTCACCAAGATCTTCAGTACCAACCAGAAAAACTCTCCGGATGACCCTCTGGATCTGCTGAGTGCCCGCGAGTATCAAGTGTTTTCGCTGTTGATCGAGGGCGTGCGGGCCAAGGAGATTGCCGCGCGGCTGGAATTGAGTCCGAAGACGATCGACACGTACCGCGCGAGTCTTATGCGCAAGCTGGACATCCACGATGTAGCCGGCCTGGTGAAGTTCGCGATCAACCGCGATTTAACGTCCACTACATGACCGGACCTGCAGGTACGGCGCGCACAGGGCGTTTCCTCAAAAGCTGATACACTGAGGCTTACCCACGTTTGTTCAAGGGGTTTTCCAATGGATCGTCATACCCGCAAAGAACTGAAAACCGACAAGTTTGCACAAGGAGTCGGATCCGGATTCGAATTTCTTTCCGAACATCGGGGCCAGGCCATGCGCTGGGGTCTCATCGGAGTGGCAGTAGTTGTGATCGCCGGAGGCTCCTGGCTGTACCGCAGCCATCAGACGACCGTGCGGGCGGACCTGCTCGCCAAGGCCATGCAGATAGACGATGCGACCATAGGCGCCCCGCAGCCTCCACGCCTGAATTTCCCGACCGCTGAGGACAAAGAAAAGGCCCGCATCGCGGCTTTCACCGACGTGGCCGTCAAGTATCCGGGAAGCCAGGAAGGTGCCATCGCCCAGCTCGCCGTGGCCGCAGCACAGGCGGATTCAGGCAAGATCGACGAGGCGCTCAAGACCTTCAAAGACGTCCTTGACAAAGCACCGGATCCCTATGACTCGGTGGCAAAATTGTCGATGGCCCAGATCTACAATTCTCAGGGCAAGAACGACGAGGCCGAAAAGTTGCTCCGGCAACTGATCGACAAGCCCAGCGTGTTTGTTTCCAAGGAGCAGGCTACGCTGGCTCTCGCGCAAACTGTAGCCAAGAAGAATCCAGCCGAGGCGCGCAAGCTGCTGGAGCCGCTGAGCGCCAGCCCGCGCTCCGCGGTAAGCCGCGCCGCGGTGGCTGAACTGGGCGCTATCTCGGCCAGCCAGGCTCCGGCACAGTCCAACTGACAGGCGGGCCGGCTCGCATAGAAATGCCTGCGGACGGTGAGCTTGCGCGGTTGCACTTTCCGGTGGAGCGCTCCCGCGGCCGCCGCTATCCCGAACTTGCGCATCCCTATCGCAACGAATTTCGCCGGGATCGTGACCGCGTAGTTCACGCGCGGGCATTCCGGAGGCTGGAAAACAAGACCCAGGTCTTCACGCCCGGGCTTTCCGACCACTTTCGCAACCGCCTCACCCACACCATCGAGGTTTCGCAAATCGCGCGGACGGTCGCATCGATCCTGGGTTTGAACGAGGATCTTACGGAAGCGTTGTCACTCGCGCACGATATCGGTCATCCTCCCTTTGGGCATTCGGGCGAAGCCGAGCTCGATTCCATGATGCGCCGCTTCGGTGAACGGTTCGATCACAACCTGCATGCCTTGCGGATTATCGAATCGTTCGAGAATCCCTATCCGAGATTTGCGGGGCTGAACCTGACTTTCGAAGTGCGCGAGGGAATCGTGAAGCACTCTCGGGATTTCGCGCCCGGCGAGATTCCGGAGCTGGACGAATATGTGCCCGGCTTGCGGCCGCCGCTGGAAGCCCAGTTAATCGATTTGTGCGATGAGATCGCTTACAATACCGCGGACCTGGATGATGGCTACAGCGCCGGCATGGTAGACATCGCGGAAGCCCGAGCTGCCGTGGATCGATTCGGCGAGCTGTATGAAACCACCGAGTTTCAATTCCCGGGACTGTCGGAAAGGGTGCGGCTGAAAGAAGTGGTGCGCGGGCTGATCGACGGGCTGGTTTCTGGACTGATGGAGGGAACCGTTAAGGCTTGCGCCGGTCTTACCGACGTCGATGCCGTCAGGCTGCATCCTGAAAGAGTCGCTCGATTCACGCCGGAGGCTGCCAAGACGAGTGCTCAGCTCAAGCGTTTCCTGCGCGAGAGCGTGTACGAGTCTCCCGCACTGGTGCGGGCGCGAAGCGATTCTGTTTCGAAGATCGCAGCTCTATTTGAGCTTCTGCTGGAACATCCGGACCAAATGCCGGCCGCTTACCGCGAAGAGTCGGCCGGGCAGCCCCTGCACCGTCAGGTATGCGACTACATCGCCGGGATGACGGACGGGTTCTTCCTGCGTACCGCCGCGCAGCTAGGCGTTTCCTGAACCGGCGCGATCGGACACCATCGCGCTTGAGCTAGATGGTCAATGAGGAAGCTTCTTTCCTTCTCTCTTGCTATTCCGAAAGTTCGGTCTGAATGCTGGATTGGACAAAGCGAGTGCCGTCCCATCGGAAGGTGACGACATCCATCGCTGAGACGCAACAGTGGGCGTCTCCAGGGATGTAGTGAGCCGAGCGAATCACAAGCGTGTTCGTACCAGGGTCGAATGAATCCGTGGGTTCACCTGCTTGGAAGTGGGTGTCCCAGTCGATCTTTTGTACGGATCGAAGCTGGCCGTCCGAAACGGTGAGAACCTCAGCGATCCCCCCCTGGCTAGAGCTGCCTCCTGCTGCGGACCATGAGTACAGGACGAGTGCGGAACTTCCCTTGGATGACGAGGATGTGCTGAGGTAATAGACCGAATCCAAGTCGATCGACCAATGTTCACCGGGTTCGTCATGCTTGTAGTGCCCGTTCTTGAGAGAGAAGCTTGCCTTGTCAAAGAAGGGGATTTTGATGTTTCGGAAGTCCACCTTCCGAATCGACGAGTAAGAGCGCGCGTACGAAAGACTTGTATTGTCGTTTGTGAAGGTTGGCCCGGGCCCGTCGGTGTCCAGGCCATACGGGACTTGAGACGTTTGGCAAAATGCGGCCGCCGTCAGGAGAAACAAGAGGGCAAGCTGTCGCATTTTTTCCGCTGCCTACATCATGGCACCTTGAGGATCAGTCGGGCAGCCCCGTAACCCGTCGCAGAGGCAGTCTTTCGGTGCGACGTCGCGAACCTTAATGAGCCACTGCCCGTTCACGCGCACGAGCTCGTCCACTTCGCGTCCGGCAGCGGCGACACGAGCCGGCACGTTGGCACCTCCAGAAGCGGATACTGTGATGTAGTAAGCGTTAACACGCGCGTGATCCTTATCGACAAACTCAATGGAGTGGTTGGTCAGCATGTGGTACAGGGCCGGCCTCTTCTCCTTGGTTTTCGCTTCGTTTTCAGCGGTGCGTTGCTTAAAATCATTGATCATCTTCTTCAGCGCCTCGCGCCCCTTGATCGCATTTTCGCCGGCGCCGAATTGTCCATCGGGCGTATACCTGGCGGCGTAGGCTTCGGCGTTTTCCGTGTCCAAGGCTCGAGCATACCGCCACATTAGATCCTCGATCTGAATACGGTCCTGGACCCTTAACGCATCATTGTCCGCTCCAACCGCCAGCGAACCGAGCCATGTCATCAGCACCAAAGCAGCGATCCCAGTCAAGATCTTCATGCCCATCTCCGTTTTCTAAACACCTGCATATCGAACAAGATACAAACCGAACTAGAGAAGTCAGCGGCCATTGTACACGTCGCAGGTGTACAACTCTTGGCCGCTTCCGGCGTTATTAGTAGCAGAGGCATCATGAAGAAGTACGGGATCGTGCTTTTAGCGGTCGCTGTTCTGGCCGCCTATAGCACCGACTACAGCCAGTTCGAGAAGCCGCTCAACAAAGACCAGGAGATCCTCCACGCTCTAAACCGGTTGACGTTTGGCCCCCGCCCCGGCGACGTCGAAGCCGTCCGGAAAATGGGCGTAAAGAAGTGGGTCGACCAGCAACTTCATCCCGAGCGCATCGCCGAAAACTCGGAGCTTGCCGAGCGGCTGAAGCCGTTAGACTCGCTACGCATGAGCCCGGAGCAGATCGCGGCCGAGTATCCCCCGCCGCAGCTAATCCGAGCCATGAGCCAAGGATTGCTGCCGCTTCCGAAAGATCCAGAGGCTCGCGCGCGTGTCGAACTCCAGACCCAACGTCTGCGAGCCAAACAAGAAGCCAAGGGCGATGTAAAGGACAAACAAGGCAAGGGGGGCGATCCGCTTCAGCAAGCCATGCGCCAGCAGGTTCTGGCTACGAGCGATCCCGTTGAGCGCCGCAAACTCGTTGCCGACCGGACGCCCCAACAGGTGCTCCCCTACGATCTGAACGAAGCCAAGCTGTATCGTGCAATTTACGGCAACCGGCAGCTCGAAGAGCAGATGGCCGACTTCTGGTTCAACCACTTCAACGTCTACATGGACAAGGGCGCGGATCGGATCCTGATTGCCACGTACGAGCGCGATGCGATCCGCCCGCACGTGTTCAGTAAATTCCGCGATTTGCTGGAAGCCACGGCGGAAAGCCCGGCCATGCTGTTCTATCTCGACAATTGGCAAAGCGTTTCGCCGGATCGAATCCCCGAGCGTAGGTTTGCGAAACAAAAAGCCAAGCAGGCTCGCGGCTTGAACGAAAACTACGCGCGCGAGCTGATGGAGCTACACACGCTGGGCGTCGACGGCGGATACACGCAGAAGGACATTGTCGAAGTGGCGCGCTGTTTCACCGGGTGGACCATCAGCCAGCCGAATCGCGGCGGCGAGTTTATCTACAACGACCGCGTTCACGACAAGGGCGAGAAAATCGTGCTGGGCGTGAAGATCCCCGCGGGCGGCGGCAAGGAAGACGCAGAAAAGGTGCTCGATATACTGTCGCGGCATCCTTCGACGGCGCGTTTTATCTCCACTAAGCTCGCGAAGAAGTTCGTGGCCGACGATCCACCGCCTATGTTGCTCGATCGCATGGCGAAGACCTTTCACGACACCGACGGCGACATCCGCGCGGTGATGTCGGCCATGCTCGATTCGAAGGAGTTCTTCTCCGAGGGCGCGTTTCGAGCCAAGGTCAAGACGCCGCTCGAGCTGATTGTGAGCGCTGTCCGCGCGACAGATGCGCAAGTGGACTTCGCGATCCCGCTCGCCACGCAGATCGCGAAACTGGGCGAGCCGCTGTATCGCAAGATTGAGCCGACCGGGTATCCCAGTGCGAATTCCGAGTGGGTCAACTCCGCGGCGCTCCTCGCCCGCATGAACTTCGCGCTGGCGCTGGCGGACAATCGCGTGCCCGGGTCCAAAGTGGACGCCAACACATTCGAAAACAGCGTTACAAACGTAGCTCGACAGCTACTATTTCACGAGCCTGCCAGGCAAACTCTCGATTCCATCGAGAAAGCGCTGGCGCAACGCGAGCCCACCCCCGCGCTCATCGCTGGCCTGGTTCTTGGATCGCCAGATTTCCAGAGGAGATAGTCATGACGTCCCGACGATTGTTTCTAAAGAGTTCGGCGCTAGGGATGTTTGGAGTGGGTACCGCACCGGCCTGGTTGTCGCGCGCGTTGTATGCGGCGGATGCACCCAGCCCTCGTAAGAAGATTCTGGTCGCGATTTTCCAGCGCGGCGCTGTCGACGGGCTCAACATGGTGGTCCCGTTCGGCGAGAAGCAGTACTACGCCTTGCGCCCGAACCTAGCGATCCCCAAACCGGACCGGACCGAGAACTCCGCTGTCGATCTCGACGGCTTCTTCGGATTGCATCCGGCCCTGGCGCCGCTCAAGCCGATCTACGATGCCGGTCACCTGGCCATTGTGCACGCGGTCGGCTCGCCCGATCCCACTCGCTCGCACTTCGACGCGCAGGACTATATGGAATCCGGGACGCCTGGCCGGAAAGCGACGGCTGACGGATGGCTGAACCGCGCTCTGCCGTCCCAGAAAGATTCATCCCCTGTGCGCGCTGTCAGCCTTGGTACGACGCTGCCGCGTGCGATGCGTGGGCAGAACGAAGCCGTGGCCATCGCCAACCTGAATGATTTCCAGATCCGCGACACACGCGGCGCGGGCACGTTCGAGAGCATGTACGAAAACACTCTGGACCAGGTCCTGAACGGCGCCGGGCGCGAGACATTCGAGGCAGTCAAGCTAATGCAGTCGATCCAGAAGCAGCCGTACGCGCCTGCGGGGGACGTGCAATATCCAAATTCCGCCCTGGGCCAGGACCTGATGCAAATCGCCCGGCTGATCAAGTCCGATGTCGGGCTGGAAGTGGCGTTTGCTGAAATGCGCGGCTGGGATACGCACTTCAACGAAGTGGGTGCGCGGCCCACTCAGGGACAACTCGCGAATCTGCTGGGGCAGTTCGGAAGCGCGCTAGCAGCCTTCTACCAGGACCTAGGTGACAAGATGGCCGATGTCAGCGTTGTGACGATGAGTGAGTTCGGGCGCACCGCGCGCGAAAATGGCTCACGCGGCACCGATCATGGCCATGCCAACGTCATGTTCGCATTCGGCGGCGGCATCCGCGGAGGCAAGGTGCTTGGCGAGTGGCCGGGCCTCGAGCCGGAGCAGCTCTACGAGCAACGGGATCTCCAGCTCACCACCGATTTTCGCGATGTTCTCGGGGAACTGGCAGTGCGCCACCTGGGGAATGCGCAGGTCGCGAGCGTATTTCCGGGTTACGAGCAGCCTAAGTATCGTGGGATTGTCAGGGGTTAGCGCTTGGCCATTCGTTCGAGAATGCGTTCGGCAACGCGGTCGATCACCTGTTTCTCCAGCGCGCCGAGATCGCGGCGATCACCGCGCTCCCAACCTTGCAGAATACGATCGGCCACGGCCTCGATCACACGTTCGCGGATTTGGTCCAGCATGCCCGCGTCGGAAGCCACAAAATATTCCTGAAGCTGCCGATCCAAGTCTTCAGGTGTTTCCTCGCTCCGGCTGGGGCTGGGCGCGGCATCGCGATTCAACCGCGATTGGAGTCCTTGAAGCAGGGCGGTGGCCTTGTCGGCTGCTTCGGTCAGCTTGGACTCGGATTTCATTTGATGGGCAACGTGTGAGGCCCGTAAGGCATTATACCCTTTGGATTAAGTGCCGCTTATGATACGATATGCTGTAGTTCAATTCTAGCTAGCCCCATATATTGGGTGTTACAAGATGGACGTGGAGAATTCAGTCACGTTCGATCCCCGCCCGGAGTGTGGGGCGACGTTTCGGTTCCCGGTGACCTGGTCGTACCTCACCGAGGTGCCCCATCAAGCCCGCCCAACTCCCGGCTCGGACCACGTCAATTCAAACCAGGCGACGCCGCTGCCGAGTCCACCGACATCGGTTAAGCCGACGCCGGCTGCGAGTGCGGTTCCGGTCCTCATGCCGGCGCAGAAACCGGCACAGACCCTGAAGTCTTCGGAGCCGCGCGCGTCCGGGCCCGAGGCGACATGGGAAATGGTGATCCCCAAAATGGCGCGGCCCAATGCGGCACGCCCGCCACGGGCTCTCGAGCAGCCCGCACGACGCGTCACGCAACTGTCAGCGCGGCCAGACACGGCAGGGACCGAAGCCGCGGTGATGACCCCTACGGAAGTTTCCTTTTATACCGGAAGCGAGGCTTCGTTCGTGCCGCGGCGCTTGAAGGTGGTCAGCCTCAGCGTCGCAGTGGTGGTTGTAGGTTGCGTGATCGCGTTGGTGCGTCCGGGCGGCGAGGCGGAGTCGGCCAGCGGATCTGCTCCCACCGCTGCCGGCACCTGGAGCCGCCGGACTGCGTACGTAGTGGGAGCCAAAACTCCGCGTGACATTCTGGTCTACAGCGGCTCCGAGGACGTGAAGAACTATCGCATCGAGTTCTCCTGGGTTCCGGATACCAGCGGCGTAGGCTGGATCTTTCGGGGAACCGATTCGGCCAACTACTACGCCGCCAACCTTCGCCTGATTCAAGCCGGCGCAACGCCCTCGATTTCGGCGGAGCATTTCGCCGTTGTGAAGGGCGTGGAGGGCGCGCACTCGCGCAAAGTGATTACCCTCGGCCGGACCCGTGGCCAGGTTCTGGTGCGCATGGACGCGAACGGCCCTGCTTTTACGCTGTATCTGCAAGGAAGTCCGGCGGATTATTGGACGGACGTGCGGTTCGAGGCAGGCAGTTTGGGGTTCTATGGGGAGCGTGGCGAAAGGCCGGTTCTCCAGGCGCTCCGGTTCACATTTTTCAGAAAGAGCGGTCTTCAGACCGTCGTGACAACACTGCAATGATCGTTTCGAAGATCCTTTCGAAAGGGGCGGTTTCTAAACTATGACTGCTCCCCATGGGTTCCGAACATCTGGATTTGGCGCCGCTGCGGCCGCGGCTCCCGCAACCGGAGATTTGCTGCAGGCCGCGCTCACGCTGCGTTCCCAGGGCCGGTTCGAGGAAGCGCTCGACCTTTTATCCGGACCGGGAGATTTTCCAGCCGACGTCTACACTTTGCGTGGGGATCTTCTCACGGAGTTAGGGCGGTACGCGGATGCGGCCGGCAGCTACTACACCGCCACCGTCTCGGCGCCACGCAACCTGTCCGTACGGAGCCGTCTGGCTTCCTGCTTGCGCCTTCTGGGGCGCTGGGAAGACGCCTCACAGGCGTTTCAGGCGGTGTTACAGGCCGACCCGCACCGCGACGCGATCCGCCTCGAGCTGGGAGATTGTCTCCTGCGTCTGAACCGGCCGGAACAGGCTCTGAACTGCTTGGACCAATGCTGGTCGGATGCGGCACAGCGCCAAGCTATATTTGGAAAGGGCGTCGCCCTGCAACAATTGCGGCGCTTCGGCGAGGCTGAAATCGCGTACGAGCGCGTGCTCGCGCTGGACGGAAAGGCGGAGGAGGCGCTGGCCAACCTGATCGCCATGAGCTTGGAGGTCTTCGATCTGGAGCGGGTGCAGCGCTATTCGCGCCGCCTGCTGGAGATCAATCCGCGCTCCGTGCCCGGCTTACAGGGTCTCACGCTGGTGGCGGTGGAACGGGGCGAGATGGGCGCCGCTGCGCGTCATTTTGCAACACTGGCGGAACAGGCTCCCGAGGTCCTTCGTTCAACGCGGTCCTCCGACGGCCTCGACGCACCGGATGACATCGGCGCGTCGGATGAAATCATTGAGTATCGCGTGAACCGCAAAGCCCTTGACCGTATGAAAGAATTGATACTCGGCCAGCCTGCACGGCCGGCCGCGCGCCGTTATTGAGGAGATTCACATGTCGCGATTGCGTGTTCGCATCGAGTTGAACCGCGGAGGAGTAGGGGTTCCGCTGAGCAAGTTGGCCAGCGTCGTCCAGCAGGCCCAATCTTTCTTCCGCATGCTGGGTGACGATGTCCACATCGACCAGCGCCAGGGCGAATGGCTGGGATTCGACTTCGACCACGAGTCGCTGAACTTCACCGCTGAATTCGTGGGTCCAGTCACCCCGGAACAGGTGGCCGCGTTCCACGCTGCGTTCGACGGCACTACGCCGTTGCGGCGCGCGACCATAGCGCAGTTCGCCCATATCGCCGACGCGATCGAGGAAGACGAGGTGATCGGGTTCGGCCTATATCTCGGCGAGGGCGACGACCCCGCCGAGTGGCGGTGTCTATCGCGGCGCGACGCGCTGCGCATTGCGGAGGAAATCCAGGTATTGCTGGGCGCGGGCCAGACCGGACAGGAGTCGCATCTGCCGGCAGCTGGGGACACAAGCACCAGCGCCCGGTATCTGTTCGGACGGCGCGACCGCAGCGTGGAGGCGGCCAGGTTGACGGGCTCCGTTCGGGAGATGGAGGCCAGCCTTTCCAAACGCATCCACCGCCTGGAAGGGGAAGTGGCGGAGCACTCCGGCCACATTCAGGATCTGCGCTCGAAATCGGTCGAAGCAGAACAAAGCATGGGCCGCCTGCTTTCCGCCGTGGAAGGATTCTGCGAGCAGGCCGCCAACCGGCTGGAAACAGTGACAACTCCGGCTCTGGCCGCCGGCGCGGCACGTACGCCGCTTGCAGCTCCGCCGGTGGAGGAGGCACCGGTCCCCACTCCGGCGTCGTCCGACGCGCCCGACTCCCCTATACGCGACGAGATCCCATCCGCGACGCTGGCTCCATCACAGTGGTGGCGTTCCCCGATGGTGATTTCGGTGGGTCTGGGCACGGCGGTGATTCTGCTGGGCCTACTGTTCTGGCCGAGTGGCTCGACTCCAGTCAGTACCCAGGTGACCTCCGCCAAGGAACCGGTCCGCGATGCTCGGGTAACCGCTCCCGCGGCTTCGGTGTCCGCGCCAGCCACGGATCCACAGGTATCGAGCCCGGCTTCGCCGAGCGCCACGCCCGGCAAAACGACTCCCGCGAAGCCAGCGCCCCCTGCGGTGAGCGAAAAACCCGCGGCAGCCGCTTCGCAACCCGTTCCGAAAGCTTCCGAGCCCGCCGTTTTAGGCGCCACGCGCATCGAGCTGGAAGCCTCCGAGCCGTCCTGGGTGTCGATTCGAAGCAGCGACGGGACCACGCAGGTGGCGCGCCTGATCGAAGCAGGCAATATCCAGACCGTGGATATTCGCGAGCCCGCGGTTCTGCGCGCGGGCAATGCAGGCGGTCTGACGGTTCGGGCGCACGGGAAGTCCATTGGTCCGCTGGGCCCGCACGGCGTGATTCGCGACGTGGAGTTTAAAGACGGTGAGTTCAAGCTGGTTCCAGTGAAGTAGGCTGCTGTGCTAAGCTGATGGGAGTCAATCCCAGCAGGAGTCCTTGTATATGGCGAAAGTGTGTGAAGTCTGTCAGCGCGGCCCACGGTTCGGAAACCGTGTCAGCCACGCCCACAATCTGACCAAGCGGCGCTGGAACCTGAATCTGCAAACCGTGCACGCGGTGGTCAAGGGCGCACCCAAGCGCATTCGCGTCTGCACGGCGTGCATTAAGAGCGGAAAAGTCCAGAAAGCCGCGTAACCTTCCTTAAAATTGCGGTCGAGCGCACAGCGCAAGGCGAGAACGGCCAAAACGCTTAAGGAATCGAGCCTCGCTGTGTTGTGCGCGATTAAATTCTTTAGATAGCCTGCTATTCTAGTCGGTTCTCATGCCGCATCTGGCGCCGTGGCAATGGCTGCTCGGGATCTTTTCCGCGTTCATGATCGGCGTCGCCAAGACCGGCGCGCCGGGCGTGGGCACCATGATCTCCCCCCTGATGGTATTAACGGTGGGCGACGCGCGTCTGGCGGCCGCCTGGACGCTGCCGGTCTTATCCACCGCGGATGTTTTTGCCGTCGCCTACTGGCGCAGGCACGCCGAGGCGCGTCAGCTCTTTTCGCTGATTCCGTGGGTGCTGGTGGGGATTGGGGGCGGCGCGGTGGCGCTCAGCCTGAACGAGCTGGTGATTCGCCGCATCATCGGCCTCATTATTGTCGGGATGCTGCTGGTGTACCTATGGCGTCGATTTAGTACCGCGCCCCAGGTGGCCGGCAATCCAGCGTTTTACGGAGTCTTCGCAGGATTCGCGACCACGCTGGCCAACGCGTCCGGGCCGGTGATGAATTTGTATCTGCTGACCAAGAAGCTGCCGAAAGAGAAATTCGTGGCGACGGGCGCGTGGTTCTTCTTCGTGGTGAACCTGCTGAAGGTTCCAGTGTACGCGTGGTATCACCTCTACAGCCGGGCGTCGCTGATGTTCGACCTGCTGATGGTTCCGGCCGTGCTCGCGGGCGCGCTAGCCGGGCGGTGGCTGATCCGGCACACGCCGCAGCATGTGTTCGAGGTGCTGGTGATCGCGCTCACCGCTATTTCCTGCTTGTTTCTGTTCCGCTAGAGACGCGCGAAGCGGTCCTTGAGGCGCAAGAACGGGGATTCGAGGTATCGATACGAAAGTGCGGCGATCCCGATCGTAAGCGGCAGAGCCAAGATCGGTGATGGAGTGATACGAATGACCGCCACGTGGAACACATACAGTCCGTAGCTGATCTTTCCCAAATACCCTCCCGTCCGCATACGCGAACCAAGCGTTCCGAAGATGATCGCCACCGAAGCGGCCGCCGCCAGAGGATAGGTGACCAGCACCGGCCATCCTGTGTTGTTGCCGAATGCTCCAGAGCCGACGAGCAGCGTTCCACCGCCGCAGGTCCACAAGACGCGCGCGCGGCGCGATTGCTCGGGCATCGAACCATTCAGGAAACACGCGAGTAGAGCTCCGCCCGCAATGGGATCGAGACGTGCGAGCGTGTTGCACCAGATACCGGGATGATGGACGTCGCGCATCACCAGGACGGCGCGGGTCGCGGTAGCGGCCGCCAGCATTCCGTAGGCGATTATTCGCAGACGGCGGACTCCTAATCGAACCAGCCACGGCCAGGTGAGATAGAACTGCTCTTCGATCGATACGGACCACAACAAGGAGAATGAACCCGGCGGATAGCCCCAGGTGGCGCACGCCCAATTGCCTCCAAAAAGTGCGAAAGCCACCAAGTAGGTCCAGTGCATGTGTTCTCCAGGCAAGATGGACATCGCGGGAGCCAGGATCAAAAGCGCGAAGTAGTAAAGCGGCCAGATGCGCAGGATCCGGCGGATGTAGAATGCGCGAATGTCGACGGCGCCGAAGGAACGGCGCTCGCGCAGGAGCAGCTCGGTGATCAGATAGGCACTGAGAGCGAAGAACAGATCGACTCCCAAGGCTCCGGCGCGGGCGGCGCCGGCGAGCACCCAGCCAGAGTGTGGCAGCGCGTGGTGCAGAAACACGAGAAGAAACGCCCCGAAGCGGAGGATGTCCAGCTCGGGTCGACAGAAGCTGACGCGCGCGTCGGGGATGCGCGTTGCAACCTGTGCGGAACTCACTAACAAGATAGTGGGCGGGCCGGGAGGCGTATTCTCAGCACAAAGAGCGGACGATGGTATACTACAAAACGGTCAGCAGTAGCTGCCATGGCCGCGGCGCAAAGCCATCGTCCGTAACGCTAAATAGCTGATTCGTCGGGGCGTGGCTCAGCCTGGTAGAGCGCCTGGTTCGGGACCAGGAGGCCGGTGGTTCGAATCCACTCGCCCCGACCACTTCTTTCAATCACATACATCAAACGGTTAGCCTCTGAGTCTGCCATTGTGACGTGAATTGTGAAGCAACCCCCGGATTGGGTCAATCACCTTCGACTTGTAGCTCTAGCGCTCCAGTAGAACCGCTCATCACCGCTTTCCAGTTGTCAAGGTCGCGACCGTGAGGGGCGTCTACCACGACAGTCTGCGCCAAACTTGTCCGCAGAAATGTGCCAAACTTGTCCGCAGAAATGTGCGGATGGCCCTTCATTCCCCGGACGTTCCGGGTTTAGCGATTGTCGGGACGGCGGGCCGTCCGGAACCATCGTGCAACCTCTTGGGGAACATGGGATTCTTATCGTACCGCTACGCATGGATATTCCATAGCGCTACGCATGTGGCAAGACCTTCCCTGGCGCTGCGGACGGGGATATCCTGTCGCCAATTCCAAAAGGACCTGGCTCATTCTCCGGGTTCGTAGAGAAAGCCGGGGGAGATTACGGCCTTGCCCCCTCAAATGCGATCGCGGGGCGGCTCGGATCCCACGGGAAAGAACTCCATCGAGGCGGAGTTCAGGCAGTAGCGTTGGTGGCTGGGCGGGGGTCCGTCGGGGAAAACGTGACCCAGGTGGCCATCGCAGCGCTTGCAACGAATCTCGGTGCGAACCATCCCGTAGCTCACGTCCTGGATGTAGCGGATATGGTCCGGGTCGAAGGGCTCGAAAAAGCTGGGCCATCCGGTGCCGGATTCGAACTTGGCGCTGGATCGAAACAACGGCAAGCCGCACAGCCGGCAGCCGTAAACACCATCCATCTTGTTGTCGAGTAGGCCGCCGCAAAAGGGCGGCTCCGTCCCGTGATCGAGCAGAACCCGGCGCTCTTCGGGGCTCAACCGCTTGGCGAGAACATCGCGCTCCGCGGCGCTGAGCGCGTCCAGCTTATAGCCCGATTTTGACAGCGCCGGCTGGGGTTGCATCTGGAAAGACTGGTGGACGGCGTGGGACTTGAACCCACGACCCCCGCATTGCGAACGCGGTGCTCTCCCAACTGAGCTAGCCGCCCACTGGATCTACGGTTCAGGATAACACGGCGTTATTGCTGAACCGCAGTGTACAGGACCTGCTGTCCCGTGCTGCCACCTATGGAGAAGGTCACAGGCACAGCATCTCCGGCAGCCGTATCGGGCACCACCACATGGAACTGGTACAACCCGATCATTCCCGGAGCCAATCCGGCATAGTGCACCATGGCGCGCACGCCTCCGAGGAATACCTCGAAGGGCAGAATCAGGCTGTTATTGTGCTGGACCACGTCACCGGGGCCGGCATCCGGAGTCACCGGACCAAAGCCGACGCCGTAGAGGATCATCGTCTCACCGGGGCGGGCGGGCCGCGCGGCGCTCACCTGCATTGCTCCCGACATTGCTCCGGCCGGGAGAGCCAGGGTGGCTCCGTCCTGAAAAAGCGCTTCGGCATATTGCTTATCGCCCAACTTGAACGAGGTGGGAGCGAGCAAGCCCGGCTGAACTTCGTTCACGGTAATCGTCTGGGGATCGCTGGTGCCGGCGGCAGTGGTCACGCGGATTTCCTGGGGACCCAGCCCCACGCCCGACGGGATCTGCGCGTTGATTTGATTCTCGCTGATGTAGGCGATAAACGCCGCCTGGCTGCCGATAGTGACCGCCGTACCGTCGAGCGAAGTAGGGGCTTGGGCGCCGTGGAAGTCCGCCGCGGTCCAGGCGCGTGCGTGACTGCCCAGATGCGAGCCGTGAATCTCAATCCATGATCCGGGTGCGACGGAAGAGAAACCGCCGAACTCCGCCGCACTCACAACCCCGTTGGCATCGATTTGGGGCGCTGCGGTGGAAACTAGCGGTGCGACCACCGGCTTGAGCAAACGGATCACGCTGTTTTCGTCGTCCGCGACGTACACGTTGCCGGCGGCGTCGACCGCGAGTCCCCAGGGGAATCTTAGAGCGGCGCTGGCGGCGGGTCCTCCGTCTCCCTGGTAATCGAACTGGCCATTTCCGGCCGCGGTGTAAATGGTGCCATCGGTCGTAACCACGCGGACGCGGCTGTTGAGCCAGTCCGCGATATACAGATTCCCGGAACGGTCCAGCGCCAGGCCTTTGGGGTAGTAGAGACTGGCCTGCGTAGCCGGACCCCCGTCGCCTTGTTGGCCGCCGCTACCGTTGCCGGCCACCGTGGTCATCGTCCCGTCAGGAGAGATCTTCCGGACCCGGTGGCCAGCCGTATCCGCGACGTAAAGGTTGCCGTTGCTGTCTGTGGCGAGCCCCTCCGGCCGGTTCAACGCCGCACTGCTGGCAGGACCGCCGTCGCCGAAGGAAGCGGCGTCCCCCGTACCGGCGAACGTGGTTATCTTTCCGTCCGTACCAACCTTGCGGATGCGGTTGTTGTTCGTATCCGCGATATAGAGATTGCCCGCGGCGTCGAAGACCAGGGCGGTGGGCGTATCGAGCAAGGCACCGGTGGCGCCGCCCCCGTCTCCACCCAGGCCCTCTTGTCCAGTGCCGGCGAAGGTGCTCATGATACCGCTGGAGACTGTCACTTTGCGCACCGCGTCGTTGTAAGCGTCGGCGATATAAATGTTTCCGGCGCTGTCCAGGGCGATGCTATAAGGACGGTTCATTCCGGCCTTGGTGGCCGCGTTCGTGTCCCCGAAATAGCCGAAATCGCCCGTTCCTGCGATGGTAGTAATGGCGCCGTTGGTATCTACCTTGCGAATCCGGCTATTGAAAGAATCGGCAATATACATGTTGCCGGCGCTGTCAAAAGCGAGCCCGGCGGGAAATTTGAGATTGGCCGCCGTCGCCGGCCCCCCGTCTCCCGCAAAGCCGGGCAGACCGATGCCGGCCACGGTGCCGATGGTGAATTTCGGGGCTTGACCGAAACACACAGCCATCAGGAACATGCTCGCGAATCCGCGCAAACTACGACCTATCACTGTCATCTCCTAGATTGTCGCAGGACGCGGCCTCGGCCGTGGTCCGGTACTGGATTAACACGATCTTAATTTTGGGAAGCAGCCCGGCCCGCCGCGTCGCACTTTTCCCTTGCCCCCGAGGCCAAATCGGTAGACACTGAAGTTTCATGTCCTCCTCCCCCAGATTTACGGACAGCCCTGTTCGCGAGCCCGCCGATCGATGGACTACTGCGGAGGCCGCAGAACTCTACGACGTGGCCAGTTGGGGCAAGGGGTACTTCTCAGTCGGCAAAAACGGCAACTTGCTGGTCCACCCCGAAAAGGACACCAGCCGCGCCATCGACCTGAAGGAACTGGTGGACAATCTCCAGCTCCGCGGCATTTCGCTGCCCATCCTGATCCGCTTCGGCGAAATCCTGAAGCACCGTTTGGGCGAGATGCACCAGGCGTTTCAGAACGCCATCGCCGAGCACGGCTACAAGAACAGCTACTGCTGCGTCTATCCGATCAAGGTCAACCAGCAGCGCCAGGTGGTGGAGGAGGTCTTTGAATACGGCCGGCCCTATAAGTTCGGGCTCGAAGCCGGTTCGAAACCCGAACTGCTGGCGGTGCTGGCGATCGCCGACAACCAGACCCCGATCATCTGCAACGGCTTCAAGGACGACGAATACATCGAGATGGTCATGCTGGCCAAGAAAATCGGCCGCAACATCATCCCGGTGGTCGAAAAGTACACCGAGCTCGACCTGATCCTGAAGCATTCGCAGCGCGTGGGCGTCCGCCCGGTGATCGGGCTGCGCGTGAAGCTCGCCAGCCGCGGCTCGGGACGCTGGAAGTCCTCGGGTGGCTATCGCTCCAAGTTCGGCCTGACCATCACGGAAGCGCTCCGCGCTTTGGAACAGCTCAAAGCCGTCCATATGGAAGACTGCTTGCAACTGCTGCATTTCCACCTGGGCAGCCAGATCACCAACATTCGCCAGATCAAGGGCGCGGTGATGGAAGCGGCCCGCGTATTCGTGGAGCTGCATCGCGCCGGCGCAGGGCTGCAATTTATGGACGTCGGAGGGGGTCTGGGCATCGACTACGACGGCTCGCAGACGGACTTCGAATCGAGCGTAAACTACACACTGCAGGAATACGCCAACGACGTGGTGTATCACATCCAAAGCATCTGTGACGAAGCCGAGGTGCCACACCCGGTCATCGTTTCGGAAAGCGGCCGCGCGATTGTCGCTTATCACAGCATGCTGGTTTTCAATGTCCTGGGTGTCACCGGATTCAGCGATAGCGACAACCTGCCTGAAATTCCGGAGGACGTCGAGCAGCCGCTGATCGATCTCAGGGAAACGCTGCGAGGGCTTTCGAACAAGAACATGCTCGAAAGTTTTCACGATGCGCAGCAGGCTTTGGATTCCGCGCTGAACCTGTTCAGCCTGGGGTATCTGCCGCTGCAGCAGCGAAGCTGGGCCGAAAGCATCTACTGGCTGATCTGCCGGCGCATCCAGAAGCTCGCCAAGGAGCTGGCTTACTTTCCCGAAGAGCTGGAAGGCCTGGACGGGCTGCTCTCGGATACCTACTTTTGCAATTTTTCGCTGTTCCAGAGCATGCCCGACAGCTGGGCGGTGAAACAGTTATTCCCCATCATGCCGATTCACCGCCTGGATGAGGAACCGTCCCGCCCTGGAATCCTGGGCGATATTTCCTGCGATTCCGACGGTAAAGTGGACCAGTTCATCGATCGCCGGGACGTGAAGAAAACACTGCTGATGCATCCGTTCAACGGCGCGCCATACATTCTGGGCGCCTTTCTGGTGGGTGCGTACCAGGAAATCCTGGGCGATCTGCACAACCTTTTCGGCGACACAAACGCAGTGCACGTCGGGCTCGACCAGGACGGCAACGTGGTCCTGGAGGCCGTGATTCAAGGCGATACCGTGAGGGAAGTGCTGGACTATGTGCAGTTTCAGTCCAAGATGCTGCTCGAGCAGTTCCGGCGCGCCGTGGAAGCCGCCGTCCGCGACGGCAAAATTTCCTATGAGGAATCCGGCACGCTGTTGCGCTTCTATGAGGACGGCCTGAACGGATACACCTATCTGGAGCAGTAGTGCGGTGTGCGCTCGCGTATTGGCCTCTGCTCGCAGGTTGCCTCTATAGCCAGTCTTTTTATCTTTCCAACGACGTGGTTCCGCGGAAAGAGACCGTCGAGCTCACGATCGATCCAACACGCGAGACCTTTGAAGGTTCGGTGTCTATTGAAGTTGAAGCGCGGGAGCCTGTTTCTGTCATCTGGCTTAACGCGAAAAACCTTGTAATCGGATTGGCGATTATTTATCAAGGTGCCGTGACGTTTCCGGCCCGGAACATCTCAAGTTCCGGCGAGCGTATCGGAATTGACATCGGGCGTCCCCTTACCGGTCCTGCCATCATCCGAATCAACTACCAGGGCAGGCTCGATGACAAAGGCCTGAGCGGTCCGTATCGCCGTAAAGTGGACGGCGAATGGTACGCCTACACCACCTTCACTCCCATCGACGCGCGGCGTGCCTTCCCGTGTTTCGACGAGCCGTCCTTTAAGGCACCCTGGGACATCTCTATACGGGTGAAGCGCGAGAGCAAGGCATTTTCCAACGGCCGGGAAATCTCGGAAACAGAAGAACCCCTCGGCTGGAAACTGGTGAAGTTTGCAACCACGGAGCCCCTGCCCGCCGAGTTAGTCGCCTTCGCTGTCGGGCCGTTCGATGTGTACGATGGTGGCGTCGCAGGCCAGGGAACTCCGGTGCGCGTGATCACTGCCAAGGGTCATGCGGCGGAAGGCCACGCCGCCGCACAAGCGACTGCCGCGATCCTGCCCCGTCTCGAGGCGTATACGGGAATCCCGTATGCTTTCGGGAAACTCGATCATCTTGCGTTGCCCGCCGGTGCTTTCGGCGCCGTGGAGAATCCTGGATTGATCACCTACCGCGTGCGTAATCTGCTGGTGCCCCCGAATCAGGAGACGGCCACCTTCACGCGGACAGTTCGCACGCTCCAGGCTCATGAGATCGGTCATCAGTGGTTCGGCAACCTGGTTACCCAGGCCTCCTGGGATGATGTTTGGCTGAGCGAGGGCTTCGCCACCTGGATTTCCGCCAAGATGATGGACCAGGAAATGCCGCCCGAGCGCGTGCATCTTGCGGCAATCGCCGCGCGTGAGCGCATGATGGCGGTCGACAACCCAACACGATCGCGTCCAGTTCGGATTGCGGTGAACAGCCGGGAGACGGCGCGCGATGTGTACAACCGAGTGGTCTATGAGAAAGGCGCGGCGATTTTGCTGATGCTCGAAGGGTGGCTGGGTGAGGATCGCTTTCGGGACGGGCTGCGTGAGTACCTGAGCGAACATCGATTCGGCAACGCCACAACCAGTGACTTGGCGGCTGCCCTGCGCGCAGCTTCCGGCAATGATCCGTCCCGTGTGCTGAATACTTTTCTGAACACCACTGGCGTTCCTGAGCTGCGCGGTGAATTGTTATGCGACCGCCCGTCCGCCCCTCGCTTGCGAGTTACTAAATCGAGTCCCGGCTCAGTTCCAGTGTGCTGGCGAGCCGATCGTGTGGCTCCGTCGTGTACCGTGCTGGAAGGGTCTTCCACCGAGATCGCGCTGCCCACGGGAACGGCCTGTCCGGCGTGGTTTTATCTCAATTCGGGCGGCACGGGGTATTACCGCACTCATTGGTCCCAGGCACCGCAGCGGGCGTTGCCGGAACTTTCGGGTGGGGAAAAGCTGACGCTGGTGTACGACCTGCGCGCCAACAAGAACGCTTCGGCGCAGGCGGCGTTGTCTCGTCTCGCGTCGGATGCCGATCCGGAGATTTCTAATGCTGCGCGGGAAGCGTTGAAGTAGCGATGCGGCCGTTTGGACCCACCATCCACTTGCCACTGATCGCGTTATAACCTTCGTCGGCAGACTTGGTCCACGTCTGGCCAAGATCCTTCGATACATCCGTTCCAGAGTTGCCTGTGGCCGTTTCGTCTGATACCGCCGATCGGTAGCCGCCAGGCGAAGGACCGCGCGGTGCAACCCACGTCTTGCCGCCATCCGCCGTGATCGCGATCGTGCCCATAGATTCCGTAGGTTTCATGTAGTCGCCGCCGACCGCGATCCCATGTTGAGCATCGGCAAAGAACAGGGAGAAGATCCCGGAACTCACGGAATCGTGGCGTATCGGCGTCTTCGCAACCGACCACGTCTGCCCGCCGTCTTCGGTATGAAACACGCGGCCACCGCCGACGCCGCCCGTTCCGAACCATGCTTCCCGAGTCCCACGCGTGAACACGCAGGTGCCGCTCGCGGCAAATGCACCCTCCTCCTTGTTCGCGGACGGACCTTTGATTTTCTGCCACGTGGCGCCGTCGCCGGTGGTTAGGATGGTGAATCTTCCATCCACGGGATCGCCGACGATGATCCCGTGTGTGGAATCCCAGAGACTCATGCAGTCCCAGAAACCTTTCGGCTCGAGGTTTGTGGTGAGCAGCAACCAGGTCGCTCCGCCGTCAGTGGTCTTATAAATCCGCGATTGCGGACCCTCCCCCGAGCTCATCAGAAAGGCCGTGCGCTCATCGATGGCTTCGATGTCGCGGAAATCGACATCCGCGACGCCGCGCGGGCTCACGGAACGCCACGTTTTCCCGGCGTCGCTGGTCTTGAGCACTGTGCCTTTGTCGCCGCTGACCCAGACGGTTTGCCCCTTCGCGCTGACGGCCCGCAGATTGGCCGTGGTTCCGCTGGTGACCGGCGTCCACGACTGCGCGGCAGCCGACAAGGCGATTGCGAAAAATAGTCTCCACACGACCATCATTGTAGTCAACACTAGAGGGATGGACAGCCCTCCGGTCGCTCCTCCGATAGCGAAGACCGTGCCGGTTTCGACCACTTTGTTCGGCGATACCCGCACCGATCCCTACGCGTGGCTGCGAAACCGCACCGATCCCGACGCCATCAAGTACTTGGAAGCCGAGAACGCCTACACCAAGGCGATGATGAAATCGACCGAAGAGCTGCAGTCGAAGCTTTACACGGAGATGCTCGGGCGGATTAAGCAGACCGACCTCAGCGTGCCTGTCAAACGCGAAGAGTATTTCTACTACACGCGCACCGAGGAAGGAAAACAGTACGCGATTTACTGCCGCAAGAAGGGGTCTGTCGAATCGGCGGAGGAAATCCTGCTGGACGGAAACATCCTGGGCGAAGGCCAGAAATACTTCCGCGTTGGCAATTTCGCCGTGAGCCCGAACCACCGGCTGCTGGCTTACTCGGTCGATTTCGAAGGCGATGAGATGTACACCATCCGCGTGATGGACCTGGAAACGCGCGCGCTGCTGGCCGATGAGATCCCGAATACGTACTACACGCTTGAATGGGCCAACGACAACCGCACGTTTTTCTACACCACGCTCGATGCGGCCAAACGTCCACACCAGGTGTACCGCCACACGCTCGGTGAAAAAGAAAATCCCCTGATTTACCACGAAGAAGACCAGCGGTTCACGCTGCAATTGGAGAAAACGTCCAGCCGGAAATTTATCCTGATAAACGTGGGCAGCTCGCTTACCTCTGAAGTCCGCTACGTCAGCGCCGATCGCCCGTATGAGCCCTTCCAAACTGTTCTGCCGCGCGTGCAGGAGGTGGAATACGATCTCACGCATCACGGCGATTCGTTCTACATCCGCACCAATGACCACGCCAAGACCTTTCGCGTAGTGCGTGCACCGGTCGGCGATTCATCGCGGCCGAACTGGCAGGACTTTTTGCCGAAGCGCGACCGCGTCACGGTGGAAAGCCTGAACGCGTTCCGCGACTACCTGGCGATCGAGGAGCGCGACCGCGGCCTCAGCCAGATCCGGATTCACCATTTCCCCACCGGCGAGGCACATAACATTGAGTTCCCCGAACCCGTCTATTCGGCGGATCTTGGACCGAACGCCGAATTCGATACCAAGCTGCTGCGGTTCCACTACACGTCGCTGGTCACGCCGGTATGCGTGTTCGACTACGACATGGCAACCCGCCAGAGGGAGCTCAAGAAGCAGCAGGAAGTTCTGGGCGGATACGATGCTTCTCAATATCAATCCGAGCGCGTGTACGCCAAGGCTCCGGATGGTACCGAAGTCCCTATTTCGATCGTGTACAAGAAAGGCTTCCGCCGCGACGGCACCGCGCCGATGTTGCTCTACGGCTACGGAGCTTACGGCATCAGCATCGATCCGACGTTCAGCTCGGACCGCCTCAGCCTGCTCGATCGCGGCATGGTGTACGCTATCGCGCACATTCGCGGGGGCGGCGATCTAGGCAAGCCGTGGCATGAAGCCGGGCGCATGCTGGTCAAGAAGAATACGTTCACCGATTTCATCGCCGCGGCGGAGCATCTTATTACCAATAGGTACACGATGCCGGATCGACTGGCCATCATGGGAGGCAGCGCCGGCGGTTTGCTCATGGGCGCGGTTACGAATCTGCGGCCGGATTTATTCGCATTGGTGGTGGCCAACGTTCCGTTCGTCGACGCCCTGAACACCGAGCTCGACGCCACGCTTCCGCTGACGGTCGGCGAATGGGAGGAGTGGGGGAACCCGAGTGAGAAGCAGTACTACGACTACATCAAGTCCTACGCGCCTTATGAGAATGTCGAGGCCAAGCAGTACCCGAAGATTCTGGTCACCGCCGGTTTAAACGATCCACGAGTGTCCTACTGGGAACCGGCGAAGTGGGTGGCTAAGTTGCGGGCGCTCAAAAGAGACGATCACCTGCTGCTGCTAAAGACCGAGATGGGCAGCGGGCATTTCGGAGCGTCCGGCCGGTATGAGCGCTGGAAGGAAACTGCTTTTAACTATGCTTTCATCCTTCATGCCCTAGGTCTCGAATCCGGGCCCTAAGGTAAAGCCGATTGGAAACGCTGCCGATCCTATTGCGAAGGAGGATTCATGCGCTCGCTCAGCACCATCACACTCGTTTCTTGTCTTACCGTCTCCGCTGTCTTCGCCCAGGTTCCCACCACCGTTCAGCCAAACCAGGATTGGCGGTTCGCCCACCCCGGAGCTACGCTGGTCGGAGGTTTTCGCGTAAAGGCGGTGTTGGACTCCCCGCTGGTGAACACTTTGATCGCGGAGGCGAGTGTCAAGGATCCCTCCACCGGGGCCATGGTCGGGATGGCGAAGGGGATGCTGGGGGGAGTGTCGGAAGTACGCTTCTCGGTCCGAGATATGGGGAAGGGCAAGAATCCCGACGTTCTGGCACTGGTGACCGGCGCGTTGGACGAAGCCGCGGCCGGCGCACTGACCCAGGGTAAAACTGGCGTCCGCCGCATCAATGCCAACACGCTATTGGTAGGAGAGGGCCAATCGCTGGAAGACGCCCTGGTCCGCATGAACAAACCCGCGACCGGGCTCCAGGCTCGTGCGCTCGATCACAGCAGGGCGTTGGCGAAGCACGATTTGTGGTTCGCCGGTACGCTTCCCGAGATGCCCATGACCTTTCCCGTGCTGGATTCCCTGCGGGGAATTGCACTGGGGATCAGCATGCAGAGCGATCTTCGTGTCGAGGTCGCCCTGGAGATGGCCAGCCCGAAAATGGCGGAAGACCTGGTCAGCTCGGCCCGCCGGTCGCAGATGAAGCAGCCGGGCCTCGGTGCTGCGCTGCAGAGCGAGGTGGAAGGATCCACGGCGCGCTTCCGGGTCGAGATGCCGGGAGATCAGCTGATCCAGGCCGTGCAGCAGGGCCTGGCCAGCGGAGGGGCGCAGTCTCCCCTGGCCGCTCTTCTGGGACAGTCGCAAGTGGCGTTCAAATCCACGGCGCCCGAGCCTGAAGCGCCGGCCAAACCGAAGCGGGAGACCATCCGCATCTATGGTCTGGATGAGGGCACCCGGGAGATTAAGCCCGAGCCGCGCCAGTAATAAATCGGCTTCAGCCCTCGCAGGTGTCCGGGGATAGTATGCTGAGAACGCATGAACCCACAACCCGCGCCTGCGAAAATTCATCTGTCCAACACGCCCGACTATCGGGAAGCTTACGCCAACAGTGTCCAGGTGCGCGTGAGCCTGTGGGATTTCTTCCTGTTGTTCGGCACCATCAATCAGAACACGCCGGATAGCGTAACCATTCACAATCACCAGGGGATTTTCTTGAGTCCTCAGCAGGCCAAGGCGCTGGCGAACGTTCTCAATCAGAACATCAGCCAGTACGAATCCACCTTCGGCGAAATCCGGCTGGAGCCGAAGCCGCCCGCCTCCATACAGTAGGCCGAGGTTTGTTTTCGCGTCGCGCGTCCCATCTGATCTGCTTTTTCGCGTTCGCTGCCATTCTGCTTGCGATGCACTGGCCGTTACTGACGCTGCCTTTCCATTGGGACGAGCTGGGGCAATTCGTCCCGGCGGCGCTCGATCTGTATCGCGACGGGGCATGGGTCCCGCATTCCACGCTTCCCAACGTTCATCCGCCTGGCATAATGTTGCTGCTTGCCGTCGTCTGGAAAATCTTCGGGTTTTCGATCCTCTCCGCGCGCCTGACTATGTTGGCGATCGCCGCGGTGGGAGTGTATCTCTCGTTCCTGCTGGCGATCCGGCTATCGCGCAAGTCGCCGGACGCCCCGGCTATCGCGGCGGTGGCTTTCTTGCTTGCTGCGCCGCTTTTCTACACGCAGTCGATGATGGTGCTTCTCGACATGCCCGCCATGACGCTGACGGTCCTGGCGCTGCTGCTGTTTTTCGACCAACGTTACGCCGCTTGCGCCCTCGCGGCTACGGCATTGGTGCTGGTGAAGGAAACTGCCATCAGCACTCCCGTGGTCTTCGCCGCCTGGCTCTGGTTCCGCGAAAAGCGCCGCGGCGAGGCATTCTATTTTCTGGCGCCGGCCGCCGCGTTAGGCCTATGGCTGGTGGAGTTGCATCATGTGACCGGCCACTGGCTCGGCAACGACGAATTCGCGCGATTCAACGTGAGCCAGTCGCTCGGGTTCAGCCACATCGTGTACGCCATCGGCCGACGCATCTACATGCTCTTTCTGAGTGACGGCCATTTTCTAGGCGCCGCGGCCCTGATTGCCGGATGGCGCCTGCTGCGGAGCAAGGAATGGACCGTCGCGGGTCTGGTGGCGGTGGCGCAGACGGCGGTGGTCACCCTGCTAGGCGGCGCCGTGCTCGATCGATACATGCTGCCGGTGTTGCCGATCCTGTACGCGGCGTTCGCGGTGGCAGCCTCGGCTTGGCCGCGGCCGGCGCGCTTGTGCGTGCAGGGCGCCATGGTGACGCTCTTCATCGTGGGATGGTTCTGGAACCCGCCCGTCCCGTTCCCCTACGAGAACAATCTCGCCATGGTGGACTTCGTTCGCCTGCAGCAGGCAGCGGCAACTTACTTGGAGGACCACGCGGCGGATCAGCGAATCGCCACTGCCTGGCCGCTCAGCGATGCCCTCCTCCATCCCGAGTTCGGATATGTGCGCCGGCCCCTCAACCTGACGGTCGTCACGGGAGGAGTGCGCCTGGCAAACTTGGCGAAATTGAATCCCCGGGATTTTGACGTGCTGGTGCTGTACTCAGCGGAGTGGTCGGTGAAAGGGCGGGTCTTGGATATCCATCCGATCCGGTCTCTGGTGCACGCATTCCTGGATCCGAACGTCAATGCGACCACCGAGGAGATCCGCGCCACGGTCGGTTTTGTCCCCGCGCTGCGCTGGACCCGGGGTGGCCAGTGGATCGAAGTCTATCTGCCCGTTCCCCAGCCGCGCCCGTAAGGGCGTGGTTTACGCCAGCGATTCCCGCACCTTTTCGAGCAATACTCCGAGCGTAAACGGTTTCGCCAGGAATCGCGCACCTGCTGGAACCTGCTCTTCTCCGGTATAGCCGGAAATGAACAACGTCTTGATCCGGGGCGCGGCTTGCTGCATCCGTCGCGCCAGCTCCGGCCCGTGAATTCCGGGCAGCATGACATCGGTGATCAGCAGATCAATCGACTGCCCTTGCGCGAGGGTCAGAGCCTCCTCGGCAGTTCCGGCTTCGAGCACACGGTAACGCTCGCGCTGCAGAATTTTTCGGATCAGGTCGCGAATCCCGGTTTCGTCCTCGACGACCAAGATGGTGGCCGGCTCCCCGCGACCCGCCTCCTTCGATGCGGCGGGACGCACCACCGGCGCGCCTTCGGGCTCGACATAGGGCAGATAAATCGCGAACGTCGAACCCTGGCCGGGCTCGCTCGAGAAGGCGATGTCACCTCCCCACTCATGCACCACGCTATAGGCGCGCGCCAGAGCCAAGGCTGCGGCCGCCGACGCCGGGTCTCCGGTCTTGCTGAGCTCTGGATCGAAGATGCCCGCGGCCTGCTCCGCGTCCAATCCATGCCCGTCATCGCGAACTGTGATGCGAGCGTATTTGCCGGCGGCCAGAGCAGTAGGCGACAAACGCTCTGCCACTGTCTCGAGGTCCCATCCGATGGTGATCCGGGTCCGTTCCCGCGGGGTGCTCTTGCGCGCTCCGGCGATCACCGCGGTCAGCACGTCGCCTAGCTGCACGGGGTCCGCCATGGCCAGCACGGGCGTGCGGTTCTCCGTGAGTTCGACCGCGACGCGCGCTCCGGCAGCCGCCGTGATTTTCGATCGCAGATTCAAGATCACGTCGCCGATATTCACCCGCGATGCCGGCCTGCCCTGCCGCCGGGCGAAGTCCGTCAGTTGCGCGGCAATGCCAGCGATGCGGCGCGCGGCCCCCAGAATCTCGCCCGCTTCCTGGCGCAGGGGATCGCTGGGCTTCAGCGCCTGCATCAGTTCCTCGGCGTAGCCGGTGACGATCATCAGCGGGTTGTTCAGATCGTGCGCCAGCCGCCCGGCGAACCCGTACAGCGCCTCGAAGCGACCGGCCGAGAGCAGCTGCCGCTCCAGTTGCTTGCGGGCAGTGATATTAGTGATCACTCCAGTGATGGAGCCGCCGGACGCGCGGATGGTCTCGCGGCACCACACTGTCTGGCCGGCTGCCGACGTGGCGCGGTACTCGGCGCTGCCTTCACCGCCGCCGTCAATCACGCCGCGATACAGCGCCATCGTCGCTGCGCGGTCCTCGGCGTGTATGCGCTCCTCGAAGAAATTCCTCTGACCGAGCCAGTGCGAAGCGGGGTAGCCCAGCATCTCTTCAACGCGGCCTTCGACCGAGCGGAACTCAAGCGACGCCGCATCTGCCTGCCAGACCATCGCGGGAAGTTCGCTGAGGATATTTCCGGCGGACGCCGCTGGAACCTGCCTCGATTCGTCAAGAAGAAGCAACGTCTCGGTCTCGTCTTCATCGTGCCAGGCGCGCAGGGGAATTTCGGTGACTCCACGGACCGGCAGGTTTTCGGCACGCGTTCCGAAGCGCTTCCGGAAAGCCCGGTTGGTCCAGACGACGGACCGGTCTTTCGAAACTACCGCCAGGGGAATGGGTAGCGCGGCGGCAATTTCCCGGTAGTAGCGGAGTTGGGCCTCCAGTAACGCCAGCAGGCGTGCGACATCCTTGGCAGACCAGTGGCCGATGTCCGCGCGCTCCATCACATCTTAAGTTTGGGAAATCAATCAGGAAAGTTACAGTGTACGGGCGACTGTCCGGTCATAGTACCGGTGTCTGAGCCTTGGGCCGCGAGTGCTAGTACAATCTCACGCCGCGGTTTCCGGGCTCCCGGAACATATGCACGGTATCGATGAACCGCACCTGCCGTGATGCGTAGGTCATGGCCAGGGTGTGGGTCCGGCAGCCGTCGCCGAAGAAACGCACGCCATGCAGCAGCGCCCCGTCGGTGACACCACACGCGGCGAAGATGATCTGATCGCCGGGGGCCAGGTCCCGGGCCGTGTATACGCGCTTGGAATCGCGGATTCCCATCCGCTCCACGCGCTCTTCGAGTTCCTTGGTGTTGATCACCAGCCGGGCCACCATCTCTCCGGAAAGGCAGCGCAGCGCCGCCGCAGTCAGCACGCCCTCCGGAGCACCGCCCGTACCCATGACGGCATGGACTCCCGCGCCTCGCACCGCAGCCGCGATACCCGCTGAAAGGTCGCCATCCGGAATCAGGCGAATCCGTGCACCGGCCGAGCGGATCTGTGCGATCAGCTCTTCGTGCCGCGGACGGTCGAGCACCATGATCACCAGGTCCTTGACGTTGCGGTCCAGGCAATGTGCGATGGCTTTCAGGTTGTACTTCACCGGGGCGTCGAGATCCAGCGCGTCGCGGCACGCCGGACCGGCGATGATCTTCTGCATGTAGCAATCGGGCGCATGCAGCAGGCCGCCCGGCTCGGACGCAGCCAGCACGCAAATCGAGTTGGGCGTGCCTTGGGCGCACAGACTGGTGCCTTCGAGAGGGTCCACGGCGATGTCCACGCGGGGAAACTGCACGCCGTCGGGGGCCTTCGCGCCCACCGGCTCGCCGATGTACAGCATGGGAGCCTTGTCGCGCTCGCCTTCGCCAATGACGATGTTGCCCGCCATGTGGATGCCCTCGAAGGCTTGCCGCATGGCGTGTACAGCGGCCTGGTCGGAGGCCTTGGCGTCGCCCTGGCCCATGGTGCGGGTGGAAGCGATGGCCGCCTCCTCCACCACGTGGACAAAATCGCCTAAAAGGTCGCGTTCGATGCTGAGCGTGGTGGCGGCAACGGTGGGAGCGCTCATAAGGTGGCGGTGCCCATAGTAGCAAAGTGATCGGGCGAAGGTATTTGGGTTTCAGTGATCGGGACTGGGGATTTGAGCCACACTTCCGCCCATCTGGGCATAGGTGTCGCGCACGTGAACCACCTTGGAGCCGGCGAACGTCACGAATATGACTCGCCCCGGGGGCTCGCCGAACTGCCAGGTCTCCTGCTCGACGTCATCCTTAGTTTCGCGAGTCTTGCGCAGGGGCCGGCCTAAAGCCAGGATGACGGCCTCCTGATCCATCCCTTCGATTGCTTTTTTCTCTTTGATGGCCTGCTGGGTCTCCGGGGGCAGCGTGTCGGTGTAGTTCTCAGACGCGCTGTGCTTCTCGAAGTCCAGCACGGGGGCCAGCATTTTCTTCACCTGCGCCGAAGTAACGTCGCCGATGGTGTCCTTGAACTTGAGGACGATCGCCGTGCCGGTGCGGGGCTGATTCACGCCCTGTGGATTGGTCTGTCCGGTGGTCACGCCCCCCATACTGATCTGAACCTTATCCCGCCACGACCCTTTCTTCTTCATGCCGTCGTTCAGCTGGAGAGTGATGGCGTCATCGTCGACGTCGACCTTGGTGACTTGCACCATGTCCCCGGCGCGTGCAGCCTGACCATCTTTGCGAAACGCTTCTTCCCACTTTTTCTTGTCCCAGGTTCCGTTCTCTTCGAACGGCAAGGCTTTACGGGAATTGGGCAGCATAATCTTGGCGGTAGCGTATTCCGAAGAGAGTCCGCGTATCAGCTCCACGTGTTGGTCCTGGCTCAGTTTCTTGGTATCGCCCTGCAGGCTGGCGTCACCCAAGAAAGCCACGGCCAGGAAGGCCGCTAACGCTCGCAGAGGTATGCGGAAAACCATATCCTCACTCCGTCACTTCTGTCTGCGGGATCAGCCTTCGCAGCACGAAAAACAGCGCCACCACGATCCCCGTGGTGAGCAGGCTGCCCTCTATGCCGTAGCCGCCGCCGCTCCAGAGCACGCCCACATTCCACTGCAGGGTATACCCGGTCACCCCCATTGTAAACCCGCTCAAGTTGCTTCCGAGCAGGGGAAGAGCCACATTCCACCCGAAGTGCAGCCCGATCGGAAGCCACAGCGCTTTCGTGCGCCAAACCGCGTACCCTAGCAGGATCCCCCACGCCACAGTATTGAAGATTCCCAGGGCGGTCGCGTTCGGATTCCAGGAATGCATCAGTCCGAAGATCACGCTGGTGGGAAGGATGGTCGCAAACGGACCCAGCGAGCGGATGAGTAGCTGGAACGCATATCCGCGGAACAGGAGCTCTTCGCCCATCGCTCCGAAGAAAATCGCTGCGCCGCTAAAGGCAAACGCCGCCCACGGATGCTCGACCACGGCGGGCGTTCGCTGGAAATTGGCCATTCTCAGTGCCAAGGGAACGACAACCACGCACACCACTGCGGTAACGCCCGCGGCCGCACCGGTCAGAAATTCACGTCCGGAGGACGGGGTTCCACCCAGTCCGACGTCCGCCAACCGTCCGCGTTCATAGATGCGGACGACCACTGCATTGGCCACCGCGGCGGCTGCGAAGGTCGAAAGAGTGGAGGTCACTACGATTCCGCCCAGGGGGAGCATCATGGCTGGAAACAGTAGCAGACCTATCCAGGCGAACAGGATATACAAGCCCACGCGCAGGATGAGTCCCTGCTTGTCGGGTACAGCCACGCTGTTCATGGCTTTCGACTCCCGGTCCTTGGAACCATGGTTATCTGCAGCGCCACGAAAAGCAGGAAAGAAGCCAGTAGCGCGATTCCCGCTCCGCGTAACGCTACGGTGGGAAGCCAGCCGGAACGCAGGTAGAAGGCCGCCAGCAAGCCCAGGAACACCAGCCGGACCGCACCTTTCGCAGTGCGAGGAGAAAACCTGACCGAAACGCATACCGCCCCTGTGCTTACCGCCCAGGACAGCGTTATGCCCAGTGCCCCACACTCGGCGAGGGAGCGCAAATCCGGCCCGACCACAATCCGGCCCCCGCCAGACACATAAACAGTGATGATCCCCAGGAGTAACATCACGCCCGCTACTAATTCGCCATAGAGAACCGATATCGCCACGCGCGCCAGAGCTACCTGGATTGTGGGGTCCTTTTCGAACTCGGCTGCAGCCGCCGGGGCGGCGAATACGATGCCGAGGCAGGCATATGCGCCCAGTATCACCGAGTCCAGAAAATCCCTACCCTTTTGCCATGGCAGGAACACCCCAAATATGCCGATCACCAGCAGGTAGACCGGCAGGGCCCGAATCCAGCTTGCTTTTTGGAATCCCAGCCGTTGGCGCAGCTTGGATGCTTCTTCCGCCAAATCTGCCTTCATTTGCCAAATCCCGTCCAGACATGGTACCAATCGACAAGAACTGTTAGGGGTCGCCTTAAGGCCTGTTAGGGCGATTTTCCCTATGCCGGAGCGCTAATCGACGGCCATCACCTGTCCGATAGCAACAGTAGACTATGTTGGATCGCCGAGTTGAGCCACGGATGCTGTGCGCGGATCTGGTTGACATTCAGTGGAAAGATCCGAATGGACGCAGCCGCCGCGGCGTTGCAAATCTGGAAGATATTTCGCTGTCCGGCGCCTGTCTTCAGGTAGACCGGCCGGTCCCGCTTGGCACCGCTCTCCATATCAGCTATCCCAACGGCGAATTGACAGGAAAAGTAAAATATTGTGTTTTTCGCGAAATCGGCTATTTTCTGGGCGTCGAATTCAACGATGGTTGCCGCTGGTCCCAGCGCAGCTTCCGTCCGCAGCATCTGCTGGATCCGCGCCGCCTGGTGACCCGAAGCGTGAATCGGATCAAGACCGAAACCGAAATCCCGCCTCCTTCCATTCACTAAACGGACGTACCCCCGGGTTCATATCAGTACTGGAACCATGGGGGAGGTTTCCAGAGTCCATCTCGCGCGCTATGCTGTAACTGAGCTGAAATGGCCACCCTAGCCGATAAACTGCCTGGACAGGCTCCTGCAAGAGTTCGGACCATATCCTGGCCTGCCGTTGGTTGGTTCGGCATCCTGCTGATCGCCGTTTACTATCCAATTCTGAGCAAGCTGGTCGCACAGTGGAGCACGGATGACGATGTCAGTCACGGGTTTTTTGTCCCTCTGGTCGCGGGCTATATCGCTTGGCAAAGGCGCGAGAAGCTCCTCAGCATAGAATGGAAGCCGGCCTGGTGGGGCATCGGTCTTCTGGTCTGGGCCGGCTTGCAGGCCTACCTGGGAATGCTGGGCGCGGAACTGTTCCTGCAGCGCACGGCCTTCTTGCTGTCGCTTCTAGGGATGCTGCTGGTCCTGGGCGGGACCGGACTGGTCCGCCAGCTGTCGTTCCCGCTGCTTCTGCTGCCGTTCATGATTCCGCTTCCGACCGTGGTCTACAATCAGATCACTTTTCCCCTGCAGCTATTCGCCAGCGCTGTGGCGGAAAGGTCCCTGGAAGTACTGAATATTCCGGTTTTGCGCGACGGCAACATTCTGGAACTGGCGAGTCAGAAACTTTCTGTAGCCGAGGCATGCAGCGGCATTCGCAGCTTGCTGTCGCTCTCGTTCCTTTCTCTGGTTTATGCGTACTTTTTCGATCGTAAGGTCTGGATGCGCTGGGTGTTGCTGATCGCCACCGTCCCCATCGCCATCATCGCCAACTCGGCCCGTGTGACGCTCACGGGCGTGTTCAGCGAAATCGATCCGTCGCTGGCGGAGGGATTTTTTCACGAGGCGGAAGGATGGGTCATCTTCGTAGTGGCTCTCGTGATTCTGGTGGTGGTGCATCAGTCGCTGAACTGGGTGTACCGCTGGTGGCGCCCACAACCCCACTTGCCGATTGAACCAAGAGGGCCTAAGGAGCAAGGTCTTGCTTAAATTCCTGAATTCCCGCGCCGCCCGAATCGTCACAGCTCTCCTGCTGGTCCAGGCCGCGCTGCTTTATAGCGCCATCCGACCAGAAGTGGTGCCTCCCAGCCGCCCGCTGGAAGGAATGCCGGGCACGCTGGGATCCTGGACGCTGGTTCAGACCGGCGTAATCGAGCAGGAAGTCCTGGATGTTCTCAAGGCAGACGATATTCTGAACGGCATGTACTGCAATTCCGCTTCCCCGGATTGCCCGAAGACCGGCCGGGGCGCCGCGAACTTGTTCGTGGCGGCGTTTCGCACGCAGCGTAATGGCAAAACGCCCCACTCACCCAAGAACTGCTTGCCGGGTTCCGGATGGGTTCCGCTTGCCTCGGATGAGATCGCGATCGATGTCGGCCGCCCGGCCCCTATTTCCGTCAATCGATACCTGATCGCGTACGGAAGCGAGCGGCAATTGGTCCTGTATTGGTACCAGTCCCGCGACCGTGTCGTGGCCAATGAATACAAGGCCAAATTCTGGGTGATGGCGGATGCCATTCGCCTAAATCGCACCGACACGGCGCTGGTGCGGGTGATCGTTCCAGTGGTGAATCGGGACGAGGCACAAGCTCAGGCGACCGCCACTGCCTTTGTGAAATCGTTTTATTCGACTCTGCTCGAGTACCTTCCCAGCTAGCCCACAGGGGCGCGGGCGCGCCCGTCAGAAATTATTGCTGCGCCGGCGCGCCGCTGCGAGCCATGGCCGCTTGCGCCCGTTTCTGCTGCCGTTCGAACCGCAGCAGTTCCCGGCGTCGCCGCAATTTGACTCCTTCGTCCACCTTGCGCCAGAATTTCCCAAAGTAAGCAGCCGCGGAAACGAAGCCGAATACCACCACGGCCCACATTGCCAACTGCCCATAGGCTGCCAGTTGCGGCCAGCGAATGCCCCCGATCACCAACCCGATTGCGGCCACCTGCGTCACCATCTTGGTTTTTCCAAGGTCGCTGGCGCGGATGGTGTAGCCGGAGGAAGCCGCGATGGACCGCAGCCCGGTCACCGCGAATTCCCGGCCGATGATGAGTATCACCATCCATGCCGGAACGCGCTGGATCTCCACCAGCGATATCAGAGCGGCCGAGATCAGCAGCTTGTCGGCAATCGGATCGAGCAGCGTGCCGACGGTGGTCACCTGTTTCCAGCGCCGCGCGAGATACCCGTCGATCAGATCCGTGGCCGCCGCCGTCAAAAAAATCCCCAGCGCGAACAGTTCCCGTGATGTGGGGACCAGCCGCAGCCAGACTACTCCGGTGCCGTCGGCAAGCAATGCGCCTACCAGCAGCGGCACAAAGAAGATCCGCAGCAGCGTCAGTAAATTCGGCAAGTTCATCCGATGATAACGATAATACCCTCTAGCGATGGGCCAGCGCATACCTCTTCAGTTTGCGCCGGAGGGACGCCGGCGCCACCGCGTCGACGTAACAATATCGCTCGTCGTAGCGCGTGGCGATTACGCGGGCGTGCTCATGGAGCAAGTGCAACGGCCCGCCCTCACCCACTGGAAAGCGGAAGGCACACTCAGCCAGCGGATCCACCGCCAGTGTCTGGTCGATTTTCTGGAGCAGCTCCTCGAATCCTTGACCGGTGGCAGCCGAGATGGCCACCGCCCCTGCCGGCTGATGCTCCGGATCGCCCAGGATCCGCCGTGCCAGGGCCGCCGTGTCCGGTTGCCCCCTGACAAGTTCAACGGGAACCAGGTCGATTTTGTTGAGCACCAGAATCTGCGGCGTCTCGCCCGGGCCGATCTCGTTCAGAGTGGCGAGAACATGCGCGGTCTGCTCTTCGGCCGACGCAGAACTCGCGTCCACTACGTGCAGCAGCAGCTCGGACTCGACCACTTCTTCGAGCGTGGCGCGGAAAGCCCGGATCAGCGTTGTCGGCAGGTTGCGAATGAACCCGACCGTATCGCTCACCAGCACGTGGCGTTTGGAGGGCAGCACGATGTGCCGGACGGTTGGATCCAGGGTAGCGAACATTTTGGCGTCCGCTAGAACGCCGGCTCCGGTCAGCCGGTTGAACAGGGTCGATTTCCCAGCATTGGTGTAGCCCACTAGAGCCAGCGTCGCCAGCGGGACCGCCTGCCTCTGCTGCCGCTGTGTGGTGCGCCCGCCGCGCACGCGCTCCAGGCCGCGCTCGATGGCCTGAATGCGCTGGTGAATGCGCCGCCGGTCGGTTTCGAGTTTGGTTTCACCCGGTCCGCGCGTGCCGATGCCGCCGCCCAGCCGGGACATCGCCGCGCCGTGTCCCGTAAGCCGGGGCAGCAGATAATTCAACTGCGCCAGCTCTACTTGCAACTGGCCTTCGCGGGTCCGCGCACGCCGGGCGAAGATGTCCAAAATAAGCTGGGTCCGGTCGAGGACCTTGACGTCGAGCGCCTTCTCTAAATTGCGTTGCTGCGTCGGAGAGAGCTCCTGGTCGAAGATCACCACGGACGCGTCGTGAAAGTGGACCTGCGTCTTGAGTTCGTCGACTTTGCCCGAACCGATCAGCGTGGCCGCAGCGGCGCGCGGCCTCGTCTGGATGGAGCGATCGGCGACTGTCGCGCCCGCCGTGGCGGCCAGGACTGCCAGTTCCTCCAGGGATTCTTCCGCGCTGATTAACGCGGCCGCTGAACGCGCTTTTTGCCCGCTCAGTTTCAGGCCCACTAATAGCGCGATTTCCGTGGCCAAACGCCTGCTTTCCGGCTAGGTGGCCGGCTCGACCGGCGTTCCGGGAGCGGCGTGCGATCCGGCCGCGGCGCTTGAATGCGCTCCCGCGTGGAACGGCCGCGAAACTACGACCGTAGAGATCGCGTGCTTGAAGATGAGTTGCTCCTGGTTGTTGGTCTCCAAGACGACCGAGTACTTATCGAAGCTTTTGATTTTGCCCGAGAGTTTCACACCGCTCATCAGATAGATGGTGAGGAAGGTTTTGTCTTTGCGCGCGTTATTTAAGAATGCTTCTTGTATGTTTTGCGCCTGTTTTTCCATTGGGAGCTGCTCCTTGTATCCCAAAAAAGGCCTTTACGGGGCCCCGCTCAAGCCTCCCCGCGCGGGCGAAGGTGCATCGGTTCGTCTCCATCATAACGCGGAATCGCGGGCCGCGCCCTCCCGAGCCTGAATCTGGACCAGCTCCCCGCCTGCTTGCGAGAGCAAAGTTCGGGGTAGTTTCCGGCTGTAGATCAGACGCTCCACCACGGGCATCGCGCGCCGGACCCACTTCCCATGGACCAGCAGGCTGGCCGCTACCAGCAGCGGATGCGGAAGGGGCGTGGAGCAGCGCGCGCACATGTCGATCTCGGCCGCGCGCCCTTGCACGTGCGCCCGGCGCAGCCGCAGCATTTCGTCGGAATTGAAAATGTCCTCCAGCGGCTGCTCCCGCAGGTCGCCCACGGGAGCGCCGTCGAGAGCATAACTCTGGCAGCAGGGAAACACGCGGCCGTCGTGCTTGACATACATCGCCCCGCGCCACAAGTAGTGGCAGCGCCGCTTGATGCTGGTCGCGCGTTTCGAGTTTTCCGGCTGCACCAGGTTTGTTTCGTCTTCCTTGACCCTCACTTGGTCGACGCCCTCAATCTGGCTCCAGAAACGCCGGAACTCGCCTACTTCATCCGCGTTCCCCGGCATGCGAACCATTTGCACCACGATCTGCAGCTTCGCGCCGCGGGCGTGTTTCATGCGGCAGAACCGCACGAAATTGTCGCGGACTTTTTCAAAGCGCGCGCCCTTGCGAAAGTGTTCAAAGGTTTCTTTCGACGCTCCGTCGAAGCTCAGCGTAATGTGCTGCAAGCGCGAATCGAGCAGCCGGGCCGCCATGGCTTCATCCAGAAACGTGCCGTTGGTCGAAAGCAGCGTGGCGACACCGTGCCGCTGGCAGAATTCGATGCGCTCGAAGATCTTGCGGTCCATGAAGGGTTCGCCCAGGCCGATCAGCATCATATGCTCGCCGGTGCGGGCCGCGCCCTCCACCAGACGCTCGAAGATCTGGTCGGTCATGTCTTCTTTGGGCTGCTTATGGGTCTCGCGGGGGCACATGGGGCAGTAGAGGTTGCACTTCGCCGTCGTTTCGACGATGTACTCTACCGGGAGCGCGGGCACACGTTCAGCGCCTCGCAAGAAGCTCCACAGGATTTGGGCGCGATTGGTCCAGCGCATGTCTTACATCTACGTGTCGGACACTATCTTCTCATGCAGGCGAAATGGGCTCCTGATGGCGGTCAAACCACCACGCCCACAGCGGAATAAGCCCGATTCCCAGGCTGAACCTCGCCAGAAACTCCGCGCTGGGCGGTGGCGCACCGAAAGCATTGGCAAAGTAACCCACAACCGCGAACGCCACGAACGCCCTGAAGCCGTAGGTGCCCGCGCGGTCGTGCGCCCGGGTAATCGAGGCATAGATCCATACGCCGGCCGCGAACATCACGCTCTCCACCGCGATGGTGCCCGCCACGGAATTCCAAAGTCCCAGCCCGAGACGCGCCGTTCCTCCCGGGTACAGGGGCAGATCCGGCCGGTGCGTGACAAAGTCCAGAATCCAGTGGCTGACCACGCCGAAACCGATCACCACGGCCCCGGCTGCGTAGCGCGTGACGAGCCAATACAGCAGGGCGAACAAGGCTCCCCATACTGCCGACATTGCCAAACTGTGCGAATACGGATACGAAACGAAATTCAGCGGGGTGAACGCAGTGTTCCCGGGATCGATGCGGACCTGCTCCCAGCCGGCCAGCAGGAACAGCGGCCACAGCAGATCGAGCGCCATGGGCGCCGCCATCAGTACGCCCAGCGATGCCTGCGGAGCCAAACGTTTCGAGGCAAAACCGACTGCCATGTGACCGATGAACATGAGGCTCCTTTCCGTCCGGTAAGCCGTGCGACTCTATATAAATTACCGGAATGAACGTCGCCATTACCGGAGCCTCGGGATTTATCGGACGCGCGGTTGCCGAACACCTTCGGAGCTCCGGTCATATCGTACGCTCCGTTTCTTTGCGTGGCGGGATCGAGCCCGGCGCGCTCGCGGGCGTCAATGCCGTCGTCCATCTGGCGGGAGAGCCCGTAGCGCAGCGCTGGACCGCAACCGCACGCGACAAAATCAAGCGGAGCCGCGTCGAGGGCACGCGGGCCCTGGTGGCAGCCATGCGCGAACAGCCCCCACAGGTCCTGATCAGCGCGTCGGCCGTGGGATACTACGGCTCGCGCGGTGATGAAATCCTGACTGAATCAGCGCCGTCCGCCGATGATTTCCTGGGCCGGGTCGCCGTGGCCTGGGAAGAAGAAGCGCAAGCAGCCGAGCCCTTGGGTGTTCGTGTGGCGCGGCTGCGCATCGGCATGGTGCTGGGGCCAAACGGAGGCGCGCTGGCGCGGATGCTTCCTCCATTCCGGCTGGGTGTAGGCGGGCGGCTCGGCAGCGGATACCAGTGGATGTCGTGGATCCACGTGGATGACCTCGTCGCGCTGATCGCTTTCTTGATCAAGGAATCCACCGTGCGTGGAGCATTCAACGCCACTTCGCCCTTTCCGGTGACGAATCGCGAATTCACCCGGGCTTTAGCCGAGGCCGTGCATCGCCCGGCGATCTTTTCGGTCCCCGCGTTCGCCCTGCGATGGATGTTTGGCGAGATGTCCGAGGTACTGTTGGCCAGCCAGCGGGTCCTTCCCGACGCCGCGCAGCGCGCGGGCTTCGTCTTCCAGCATCCGGACATCTTCGCCGTACTGGCTCAACTTGTCCGCGGAGCGTGATAGAGTCTACTCATGTTCGAGAGCACATCCGGTAGCAAGGCTCTCGCTTTTGCTCTAGCCTTTACCGCGTGTGGCGTTGCGAGGGCGCAAGACGCGCCCCGGCTGCCTCTGGAACAAGTCCCGCTGAATTCAGTCGGAACGGTTTCGTCGGTTGCGCTCGATCAGAGCACAGCCCGGAGCGGGGTCATTTATGTCCTGCAGCGCGGCGATAAAGCCGATCCGGTAATCGCCGTCGACAAGGCAGGCAAGACGCTGCGTTCCTGGGGCAAGGGCATGTTCACCGTGCCGCACAGCGTGCGCGTGGATGCGGACGGCAACGTCTGGACCGTGGACGCGGGGAGCTCCGTGATCCTGAAGTTCACATCGGAAGGGAAAAAACTGCAGGAGATTTCGGTGGGCGAAATCGCCACCGGCGACAAATGCGCATTCCCGACTTTGTGCGGCACCACCGATATCGCCTTCGGCCCCAACGGGCGGCTGTTCATCTCCGATGGCTACGGCAACGCGCGCATTCTGGAATATACAGCCGACGGCAAGCGCGTGAAGGTATGGGGCAGCGCCGGAACCGGGCCGGGGCAGTTTCAAATTCCCCATGGGATCGCCTACGAGGGAAGAACTCTTTACGTAGCCGACCGGGGAAACACCCGCGTGCAGCGCTTCGATCTGGACGGACATTATCTGGGCGAGTGGACTAACCTCGGCCGCCCGTTTGCGCTAAAAGTTGTCGGCGGCGCGCTGTGGGTCTCGACCATGTTAACCAAAGAAAGCCAGACGAAACCTGCCATCCTCAAAGTCGACCTGGCGACCGGGAAAATTCTGGGCCAGATCGAGTCACCGGGCCCCCATTCGATCGACGTGAGCGAAGCAGGAGAGCTGGTCGCGAGCGGCTGCTGCGGCGGATCGAATCCCAGCGGCTACTCCTTTTTCCGCAAGCCGCGCTGATTCAGTCTTTCTGGCCCGACGCGGCGCGATTGGGCTCCCACAGCACTTCCGGCACGCCCATCACGTGACTCGCCCAGCGGCTCCATACGAACAGGGCATCGCTCAAGCGGTTCAGGTATCGAACCGCGTCGGGCGACGTCTCTTCTACCCGCGCGAGCGCCACGGTCAATCGTTCCGCGCGCCGGCAGATGGTTCGCGCGGCGTGCAACTCGGCGTTCAGTCTGGTTCCTCCCGGCAGCACAAAGCTGCGGAGCGCCGGCAACTCCTCGTTCATCGCATCGATTTCGCGTTCCAGTTGTTCGATCTCGGCGGATGTGATGCGTGCCTGTTTCGGATGGAGGTCCTTCGGTAACGTCGAAAGCTGGGAACCCAGGTTAAATAGCTCATGTTGTACCCTGCGGAGGATATCCAGCAGCCTGCCGAGCCGCAGGGAGCGCGCCGTTTCCTCGCCGCAAGTCACCGCAGCCAGCCCGACGAAGGCGTTCAGCTCGTCCACGGTGCCATAGGTCTCGATGCGCGGGGAATCCTTGGGGACTCGCTGGCCGCCCGCCAGTCCGGTTTCGCCCTGATCGCCACCTCTGGTATAAATCCGGTTGAGCGCAACGCGGGGGTCATTGAAGGTTGGTTCCGGCACGCCACCATCTTACCCCCTGGTTAACCTGTGTGTTACCTGCGTTAGGATGGGGAGTTCTTGAACCCCATCTCGCCGCTCTCCTGGATCATTCTGCGGGCCGCCGCCACTGCGGCCGGTATCGCCAACGCGCTGGCGGGCGGTGGAACGTTCATCATTTTTCCAGCGCTGGTGTTCGCGGGAGTCGATCCCATCATGGCGAATGCTACGTCTTCGGTCATCACGCTGCCGGGCGGAATCGCCTCCGCCTTGGTGTACCGGCGTCCAGTCACCGGTAAACTGTTTTGGACGCTGGTCCTGATCAGCGTGGCAGGGGGCGTGGCGGGCAGCCAGTTGCTGCTGCACACTTCCAGCGAACGATTCGCCAAGATCGTCCCGTACCTGATGATCGGTGCGTCGCTGGTATTCACGTTGTCCAACCAGCTCCGCGGCTTCGCCAGTGCGCATACTTCGGGCCGGGTTCACACTGAACTACTCTACGCCGGCACGCTGGCGATTTCCATCTACGGCGGCTACTTCGGCGCGGGGATGGGCGTGTTGATGATCGTGCTATTCCTGATCGCCGCGCACATCGGCGTGCAGGAATCGGCCGGCCTGCGGATGTGGTGCGCCACCGGCGTGAACACGCTGGCTGTAGCCGCGTTTGTTGTGAAAGGCATCGTGGTCTGGCGCCTGGCGATTCCGATGTTGATCTGTACACTCATCGGCGGTTACTGGGGCGCCCACGCCGTGCAACGGCTAACCCCGGAGACCGCGCGGCGGGCGGTGCTGGTGTTCGCCTGGATCATGAGCTTATGGTTGCTGGTGCGTTCCTGGGAATAGGGCTACTCGACGATTTTCGAATCAGCCTGGAACTTCCGGTAGTCGCGATAGGTTACATCCAGCTCCTCGCGCAGCTTGCGCAGGTACGCCAGACGGGCGTCGGCCCGCACGCTGATGTGCGCCGGAAGCCAGACTTCGTCGTTCACGCGGACTTGATCGAAGTTCAATACACTTCCCGGCGCGAGCCGGACCAGCCCCAGGCCGAACGAAATCGGATCGATCACTTCCGCCTCGGTTTTCACCCATTGATAGTCGGCCTGGTCCACCCAGATCTTGCCGCGCAGGTGAGTGAGAATTTCGGCGCGCTTCAGTTTCGGCCTATAGCCGGGCTTGGGTTGCGCTCCAATGATCCACATCGGCCGGCTGCCGATCTGTTCCGTACCCTGCACCGTCAGGTTGAACGCTTCGGGAATTTCGCGCAGATAGCGGCGCTCTTCGGCCCGGTCCTTGTCTTCTTTGGCTTTGTCGGATGCAGACTCGCGCTGGCGCTTGACCGATTCCTTGTCCACTTTTTCCTGCTCCTTGCGGGCTTCCTTGGCGGGCAGAGGCTTGTCGTCGCGCTCCACCAGCTTTCCATAAGGACGGCCGCCCAGGACCATAAACTCGTACGTCTGGATCTCCTTGGAAGACAGGTTGCCGCTGCGGCCGTAGCGGCGCTCCTCGACGCGTTCCAGGAACGTATAGTTCTTGAAGCGCTCGAAGTTGTTTGCATCGCGCTCCACCGAGCGCCGGATGATATCCGTTGCGTCTTGCGCGCGAACTTCGGTGGGAATTCCGAAAACGGCGCTGATAGCGAGCAGTACAACCTGCTTCACGCTTCAATTATGACGCGCGTGCGGGAATGGCCTGAACTCTGGACGGAAGCGTAATGGTGAATTCCGCGCCCTGGGCGTCACTTCGGTTGGCGGCGCGCACGCAGCCACCTTCCTGCTTCACGATGGTCTCGACGATGTGCAGCCCCAGGCCGCTCGAACCGGTGGAGACGTGCGGCAGAAACAGATGATCCAGCACTTCTGGCGCGATGCCTGAACCTTCGTCGCGCACTACGATTTCGACCTGCCCGGCGGTACGGCGGGCGCGGACCTGAATGGTTCCTCCGGCGGGCATGGCGTGCATGGCGTTCAGGAAAAGGTTGATCAGCACCCGCTCCCAAGCCCAGTGTCCTCCGAGCTGGATTCCAGGCTCCACCTCGCACGCGAAGCTGATCTCCGGCCCGCGTCCGGCGGCCATGGAATCCTCGACGAACGCGACGGCGTTAGCCAGGATCTGTTCCAGGGGCGTGGCCGCGCTGTTGCCGGCCTGAATGCCGATGGCGATGTTCTTGCCCCGCTCGACGCTGCGCAGAATCGCGGCGGAGAGCTTGACGTAGCGTGGATCACCCGAAATAAGGTCAGCCGCGTCCACCAGCGTCTGGAACACGTTGTTGAGGTCGTGCACCAGGCCGGACAGCGTCAGGTCTTCGCGAGTCTTCATGTTTGGACGATTTGTAGCAGTGTAGCGAAAAACTCGGGAAAAGACACGCTCGCCGATTCCGCGCCTTCGATGGCACACGGCCCGTCGGCCGCCAGCGCCGCCACTGCGAACGCCATGGCGATGCGATGGTCGCCGGCCGAATCGATCTCAGCGGCGTGAAAACTCTGGCGGCCGGGAACGTGGAATCCTTCCGGATTGGACTCGATTTTCACGCCCATCTGGCGGAAACCGGCCTCGATGGTGGCGATGCGGTCGGTTTCCTTGACCCGCAGTTCGCCGGCGTCGCGCACCGTCAGCCCGTGTTGGCTGACGGCCCCGAGCACCGCCAGGGCCGGAATCTCGTCGATCAGGGCTGCGGTCAGCGTTCCTTCGATCACCCCACCCTCGATCAGGCCGCCCGTCACCGCCGAGGCCTGCACCCGCAGATCGCCGATCAGTTCGCCTCCCACCTGGTGAACTTCGAGCACTTTGATCTGAGCGCCCATTGACACGAGAAAATCGAGCAGCGCGGAGCGCGTGGGGTTCAGACCAACGCCATGGATCACCAGGCTCGATTCCTTAACCAGCAGCGCGGCGACCAGGAAGAAGCAGGCCGAAGAGAGATCGCCCGGCGCGACTAATTCTCGCCCGCTAAGCTGTGCCCCAGCGCGCAAGTGAATGGTCCGCTTCTCGATTTCGATCTCGGCGCCGAATTCCTTGAGCGCGATTTCGGTATGATCGCGCGTGCGGACCGGCTCGCGGACGATGGTATCGCCCTGCGCGAACAGGCCGGCCAGCAGGATACAGCTCTTGACCTGCGCACTGGGCATGGGGAGCTGGTAATCGATGCCATGCAGCGGGCGGCCATGCTCGCGGCCATGAATGACGAGTGGCGGAAACTTTCCGTCGCGGGCTTCGATCCGCGCGCCCATCTCCGTGAGGGGGCCGATAATGCGGCCCATGGGGCGGCGCGAGAGCGATTCGTCGCCGCCGATCCGGGAGGTAAACTCCTGCGCCGCCAAAATCCCGGAGAGCATGCGGATGGTCGAACCCGAGTTACCCGCATCGAGCGGCCCAGCAGGCTCCTGGAGCTGTCCGCCTTCGATGACAACTGACCCGTTATGCCGCTCGATCTTCGCCCCCAGCGCAGCCATGCAGGCCAGCGTGGATTGGCAGTCGGCGCCGGTGGAGTAATTGGCGATGGTGCTGCGGCCTGGAGCAATGGCCGCCAGCATTCCATAGCGGTGGGAAATGGACTTATCGCCGGGCAGCGTGATAATTCCTTGGATGGCTCGCGCCGGGGAGACGATTTCGCGCATGAAGTACCAGTGTAGATGGCGGAAACCCGCCCGCGCCCGCCGCTATGGCTTCAAATGCTTGGGGATGGGCCTTAGACCAACTCCATTCTTTCCCCTAATTGTTTGATAGCGGCCCGCCGATGGACCAAGAAGTAAAAGGAAACTCGTGTCGGCGCACACGAAAATTGAAGTCAGCACGTTGCCGCTACGCCCCGAACCGCGGCTTCCGCGTTTTGAAAGCGCGCCGCCGGACCCCTCTTACGTTCCCACCGTCCTGATCGTGGACGACCTGGATCTCAACAGGCGCCTGCTGCGCGGAATTTTGAAAGTCGCCCCTTACCGGATTCTGGAGGCCAAGCGCCCGTCCGTAGCCTTCTCCCTGCTGGACACGGAAAAGGTGGATCTGATCGTGGTCGACCTGGTTCTGCCGGAGATGAGCGGGATGGAATTCTGCCAGATGGTCAAGTCCGACCGGCGTACCCAGTTAATCCCGATCCTGATGCTGACCAGCATCCAAGGCATCGAGAATGAGGTGGCGGGCCTGGAATCGGGCGCCGACGATTTTCTGCTCAAGCCCCTGCGGCCCGCCCTGGTGCGCACACGTGTGGGCACCATGCTGCGCCACAAAGCGCTGGTGGATTCGCTGGAAGAAGCCGAGACCATTCTGTTCGCGCTAGCGCAGTCGGTGGAGCACCGCGACCGCTACACCGGGTTGCACTGCGAGCGGCTGGCCAGTTACAGCATTACGCTGGCGAACGCCCTGGGACTGCCCAAACAGGAGCAACTGGCACTGTTCCGCGGCGGGTACCTGCACGACATCGGAAAAATCAGCATCCCCGACGCGATCCTGTTCAAGCGCGGATTGCTCACGGAAGAAGAATGGGAGACGATGCGGCAGCATACCATTCGCGGCGAACAAATCTGCCGCCCGATGAAGACGCTGGCGCCCGTGCTGCCCATTATTCGCAGCCATCACGAGCGCTGGGATGGAAGCGGTTATCCGGACGGTATGGCGGGCGAAGACATTCCGCTGCTGGCGCGGATCCTGCAAGTCGCCGACATCTACGACGCGCTCACCACCGCGCGGCCCTATAAGCCGGCTTTTTCGCACGATCGCGCTGTGGCGATCATGCTCGAGGAAGTGCGCCGGGGATGGCGCGATCCGGAGCTGGTGCCCCTGTTCGCCGAAGTCGTCACGCGGCATGAGGAGAACGAGCCGAACGAAGAGGGCATGCAGCAGTCGCTCGAAGCGATGCGCCGCGAGCTAGCCGAGTAACGCATCAGGGAACCACAACCGCGGCTCCATCGATGGCGTCGTTCTTAAGGGCCAGCAACGCTTCGTTGGCCTGCTCCAGCCGGAACACGGTGACCTTGGGCCGGAGTCCGATCTCGCTCGCCAGCTGCAGGAAATCGCGCGCGTCCGCGCGAGTCACGTTGGCGACACTGCGGATCTGCCGCTCGCCCCACAACAGACTGTCGTAGTCGAATTCAGGGATGCGATCCAGGTGGATGGCGTTGATGGCCACCACACCGCCCTTACGCAGACTCGCCAGCGCCGCTACGACCACATCGCCGCTGGGGGCGAAGGTGATCGCGCGGTCGAGCGGGATCGGTGGGCGGTCGCGCTCGGATCCCACCCAATCGGCTCCCATGGACTCGGCCAGCTTGCGGTGGGTCGCGCCGCGCGTCGAAACGGACACGTGGCATCCCCATGCCCGGAGCACGGGAAGAGCAAGATGCGCCGATGCACCGAAGCCGAATAGTCCCACACGCTCGCCGCGCTGGACGCCGGCAACGCGGAGGCTGCGGAATCCGATGACGCCGGCGCACAGCAGGGGCGCGGCTTGCAAATCATCGAGTCCCGCGGGCAGGGGAATCGCGAAGTCCGAACGCGCCACCGCGAACTCGGCGAAGCCGCCATCCATGGTGTATCCGGTGAAAGCGGGCGAATCACACAAGTTCTCCTCGCCGCGGCGGCAGAACTCGCAGGTTCCATCGATACCAGCCATCCATGTCACACCATAACGGGTAACTCCCAAACGTGCACCGGTGGAATCCACCGCTTCCCCGACGATCTGGTGGCCCGGGATGACATGATCGCGCAGCGGCTTCAGCTCGCCTTCGACAATGTGCAGATCCGTGCGGCACACCCCGCAGGCGCGGACACGCAGCAGGACCTGGCCGGGCGCGGGTGTGGGAATCGGCATGTCGCGGATTTCCAGCGGCCGGGAAGCGATGCCGGCGGGGCGGGCTAGAACCGCAGCCTTCATTTCTTCTTGAGTTCCATCATGACGCTCGAAACCAGGTCCTTGGCGTCAGTGATGCATTTATCGATCAACTGAACGTCCATGGCGGGCTTGCCCGGCTGCCGCGCGCTCTGGCAATAGACGCCGTGTTGGCCTACCAACACCAGCGCATCGGTGAGCAGATCGAGCGTGACCGCCAAACGCCCGCGCTCCAGACCCATCTGGAATTCGTGCTGTTCGAGAGCGTCCTTGCGGTCGTCGAAGACGGACATGCTTTATAGTACGCGCTTCATGGTACTGGTTTTCCGGAGATTCTTCGGGGCAAAACGCACTAGCAAAGCAGGGTGAATCGACTGTACAGCGTCGTGCGAAAGCTGTGCCTGATCGCTGTATCGGATCTGGTGACCATCGACAAGCTCCGGTACGTGCTGAATGCGGCCAGATCGGGGCCAGGCCTTTGCACGTACCAGCTGCGAGGCGGCGTTTCCATCGCACTACGCATTGGCACTACGGATTCCAAAGTATTCGACGAGATTTTTATCGAGAGGGCGTACGCCCGGTTCATCGCCGTGCTGCCCGATCATCTAGGTCGCGTCACGCTGATCGATCTGGGAGCAAATATTGGGTTAAGCGCTCTGTACATTGCTAAGGAGCTAGAGGCACGAGCGCTGGAAATCGGCCAGATCATCGCGGTGGAACCCGACCCGGACAATTTCCGGCTGCTCTCGGAGAATTTGCGAAGAAGCGGGTTAGCGGCGCTGACTACTGCGATTCCTGCGTTCGTGGGGGCGGAACGGAGCTTTGCGGAACAGTGCGACTCGGGAAACGGAGCCTGGGGAATGCGCATGGGCGCGCTTTCGAACGCGGGAATTCCAGTTCTCCCGCTGGCCGAGATCGCAGGTGCGGCTAAAACGTGTTCGGCCAAGACCAATGCGACCCTGGTGCTCAAGTGTGACATTGAAGGCGGCGAGCGGCAGCTATTCCTGCACATCCGCGACTGGGAGCATCTGATCCGCTACATCGTTCTGGAGCTGCACACCGAGTTTCTTTCGGTTGAGGAGCTGTTCGCATGCCTCGAATCGTCCGGATATCGATGGATCGTCCATGGGACTCCGCCCGCCGGGGCCAGTATCGCGCTCTTTTTGCTGGAGCGCGGCGAACAGCCCTAGGGCACTGTCCATGTCCCGCGCGCAACCCAGCCGGAGGTCGTGTTCGGTTCGAGGGCCTGCAGGTAGACGGTTTTGGCGCCACTGAAGGCCGGCGATTTGAGGACCACGTTGATGGTGAAAGAAACGGAGTTCCCGGACGTGATCATGACCGTAAAACCGACCGCGCACTGGCTGTTTTGCAAGTTGGCCGCGGATCCGATGCCTTTGGTGCTCAACACCGTGCCGCTGTCGTCATAAAGTCCGATCGTCGACGCAACCCGGTTGTAGAACAGGTAGCACGCGTTCGCCAGATTGGTGGGGGCGCCGTTGGTGATGAGCATGGTCATGCCGGCGATGTTTTCCTGGGACGAGGAATCGGACACGGTAAAGGTGAAGTTCGGCGACAAGTCCGAGCCCGAGTCGGGAATAACGGAGTCGGCCGTGGGCGCTCCGCCGGTTACAGTCCAGCCTCCCACGGTGACCCAGCCGGAATTGGTTGCGCTCTCTGCAGCATAGAGATAAGCGTTCTTGGCGCCGAAGAAGTTCGCATTGAAGAAGAGGTCCACGGTGATCACCAGAGAAGTGGTCCCCGCGACGACGGTCGAGTTGGCGCCCCTCAGCGTGCATTGATGGTTCGAAACCACGGTGGACGATCCTGGAACCAGCGTGGATGCGCCGTTAGCGGGATTGTCGAACGCGAGCGAAACGGTGTTGCGGCCCCGGTCGTAAACCAGGCTGCACGCATTGTTGGTATCCAAGGTCGCAGAAAATAGCATCGCGACCGCGACAATGTATCCGTTACCGCCTTGATCGGAGACCGTAAAGCTGAAGCGTTGGCCGGGCCCGGAGCCGGCCGAGGGGATGACTGAGTCTGCTATGGGAATTCCCCCCGCGGCCACCAGGTAGGTGCCACGCAGGACATAGCCGGTATTCACGGCCCCCTCCGACGCAAACCCGTAAATGTTCTTCAGCCCGCCAAAGGCCGCTTTGAACGTTATGTTCAAAGTCACGATCTGCGACAGCCCAGCCGTACTCACGGAAACCGCGCCGAGAGCGCACTGGCTGTTTTGCAGAACAGTGGTGGAACCCACCGGCTTGGACCCGGACCCTTGCGCATCGTCGGTAAAAAGCCGGATCGATCCTGCAACCGGATCGTAAACGATGTAACAGGAATTGGCAAGACTCCCTGAGGCGCTGAACAACATGGCCGTGTTCGTCAGGTTCGAGGCGTTTTGTGTGTCGGAGAAGACGAACGTAAAGGCCTGGCTGGCGCCCGTGCTGGCGTTGGGCGACACCGAATCGACGGAGGGAAAACGCGGTGGAATGGTCACGCTCCAAGTCCCTTTCGCCAGAAAGCCGGTGCTGGTGACGGCATCGGCAGCGTATAGATACACTGTCTTGGCGCCTGCAAAACTCGGCTGGAAGATGAGCGAGACGCTGAGTATCAGACTCGAGCCGCCAACGATGCTGGCGGAACTGCCCGCTCCGTTGAGTGTGCACTGGTCGTTCGCCCCGCTTCCGCCTCCTGGGGTGACAGAAATGCTGCCGGTGGAGGCGTCGTCGTTCGCCAAGCTAAACAGGTTGGTAGCCGGAAAATAGGTTACGTAGCAGGCGAAGTTGAGTGAGGCAGTGGTGTTCAGCAACAGGGCGACCGTGGTCAGGCTGGCCGCACCGTCCGGATGCGAGTATTGGGCCGTGAACGTCACTGTATTGCCGCTCCCGGAGGACGGCGCGACCGAGTTCGCGGCGGGAAGCTGCGGTGGCGGGGCCGTCACGCCTAGCCGCGCGACCCATCCCGTGCTGCCGCCGACGTTGAACGACTGAATGGCGCTCTGCAAGGGCAGATCGAACGAACTGGTCTGCCCGCCGACGAACATGTTTCCGGAGGTATCGAGGGCGATGGCATTGGCCTGATCGGCGCCCGTGCCCCCGTACAGGGTGGAAAACGCGAGACCGTTCCCCAGGGGGCTGAGCTTGGAGACGAAGGCGTCGTAAAATCCCTTGAATCCGGTTTGAACGCCGCCGACCACCGGGAATCCGGCCGAAGAAGTATAGCCGGCCACATAAGCGTTGCCGGCCGAATCGATGGCGATGCCGCTGGCCCAGTCGAAGCTTGCGCTTCCGAGGTAGGTGCTATACACTTTGGCGTTTCCCGCTGCGTTCAGCTTCGTGACGAAGGCATCCTGAGCTCCATTGAAAGCACTTTGGAACGCTCCGGCGGTTACCGGAAAATTGGTCGAGTTGGTGACTCCGGCGATATAAGCTGAGCCAGCGGAATCGACGGCGATGGCGTTGGCTTGCTCGGGAGAGCCAATTTGTCCGCCATTGCCGCCTAAATACGTGCTGTAGAGCAGCGCCGCCGGGCTGGTGGAGATCTTCGTGACGAAGGCGTCCTGGCTGCCGCCGTTGACGGCCTGGAGTGGCGCGGCCAGCGGGAAATTCGTCGAGGTGGTGCCCCCCGCGACATAAATCATTCCCGCGGAATCCACCGCGATGCCGCCGGCGTGCTCGTCGTTGTTGCCACCCAGGTAGGTGCTGAAGGAAATCGCGCCCGCGGAGGTGAGCCTGGTGACGAACACATCGGTCTTACCGCCGAACACGGATTGCACGGGGGTCAACAGCGGGAAATCGGAGGACTGTGTGTCGCCCGCGAGAAAGGCATTTCCAGCGGCATCCACACGGATGGCGGTGGCCGCATCATAGCCGGAGCCGCCCAGATACGTGCTGTAAGCCAGCAGATTCCCGATAGCGTTCAGTTTTACCGCGAACGCATCGCGGGAGCCGCCGAGCGTCGAGCGAACGGGCGACGCCAGCGGAAAGTCGCTGGAGGCGGTGGAGCCAGCCAGGTAGATCTGCCCCGATGAATCGACTGCAACGCCGGCGGCGCGATCGTCGCCGCGGCCGCCAATGTAGGTGGCGTAGAGGAGCGTGCTGCCGGTGGGGTTCAGCTTGAATACGAACGCATCCACACCTCCGCGGTTCACCGCCTGAATGGCATTCGACACCGGAAAATCGATGGCCTCGGTCCAACCGGCCGCATACAAGTCGCCGGCCGCGTCCACGGCCAGAGCGGTGACGGCGCTTTGTGCGGTTCCGCCCATGTAAGTGGAGTAGGAAATCACAGGATCGATGATCAGTGGCCGGGTGACGTCGTAGTCGCCCAGGTCGAACCCAACGGTGTTGCCGCCAAGGATGCGGTAGCCGGCCCTGACCGGATGCCGGACGCCCTCCGATTCCTGATACGCCGTGGGCGCTTGCTCGCGCAGCTTGGCGGCGCCAGCCCGGACCACTAGGTCGCCATCGACATCGATGGATATGCGATCGGTTCCTGTGTACTCCATGAGAATCCGGGCAGGATTGGCGCGGGGCGCAATCAGGAATTCCGATTTAAGTTTAGGGTCGCTTCCTGTGTACTTCATGTCGATCCCGGGATACAGGTTGCGGTAGACGATGCTGCTATACGCGGGAAGGCTGGTGTGCCAGGCGGCCGGATCGTCGCCAATCAGAAAATTGACGCGCCCCGCCATCGTGTCCAGGCCCTGAATGGTGACGTCCTCATTCGCGCCGGCGAAGCGAACCCGCAGCCGGGTCCCGTGAATCTGAAAGATCGCGGAGTCAAGGGCGAATCCGGCGTGTAACTCCGGTGTTTGCGCCGCATAGCGAATCGAAGGCTCGGTCTGGCCGGCATTGGGGATGAAGAATGTGGGTAGCGAGCGTTCCTGGTTCGCCGCGAACGTTATAAAACCTGGCGCGACGCCCAGGAGTAACAATGTGATGGTGAGCCGCATTCACAGGAATGTTCGGCGAAAGAGCCTCGATCTTGCATATCCCGCGATTTCGGCAGAGGTACGTCACATCCCGACGTAGCGGGCGTAGAGGCTGCGCGCGACCGCGGGATCAGTGGTGCCTTTGATGATGGCGCGGCCATCGGGGAACACAGTGAGCTCGTAGGGATCGATGCTGGCACGCACGGCGAAGTCATTGGCGCGGATCGTCGCGAGCGGCGCCAGGCGGCGGGCCAGTTCGGTCAGGTCCACGGGACGAAAGCGCTCGTGAATCTGGACAGCGTTGCGCCCGCACAAGCTGATGGGAGCGCGTCGCTGGCCCGTCAGGTGGACGAATTCGCGGTGGGCGCAGCAGGGGCATTCTGAATCGTGGGCCGGCGGCGAGGTTTGGCGGATTTCGCCAGACCAGATGTCGATGGTCGTCAGTCGCGCCGCGACTGACTCCGGGCCAAGCGCGAGCAGCTTCAGCGCATCCCCAGTGGCGAGGGCGGCGATCGCCGCCGTTATAGGCCCCAGCACGCCCTCGGTCTCGCACGTCGGCTGCGATCCGGCGGGAGGGTCGGGGTAAACGCAGCGCAGGCAAGCCGTGCGCCCGGGCACGATTGCCAGCTTCAACCCATAGCTGCCCACGGCGGCGGCGTAAATCCAGGGGGTTCCAGAGCTGATGGCGTAATCGTTCACCAGGAAGCGCGCCTCGAAGTTGTCGGTTCCGTCCAGGATCAATCCAACACCTTCAAAGAGCTCCTCGATATTGGCGGGTGTGAGATCGGCGACGAAGGGCTCCAGGGCGACCTCGGAGTTCACGCGGGCTAGACGGCGTGCAGCGGCGACGGCTTTGGGAAGGCCCTCGCTGGCGTCGGATTCCTCGAACAGAAACTGGCGCTGAAGGTTGCTCCACTCAACGAAATCGCGGTCGATGATGCGGAGCTTGCCCACGCCCGCCCGCACCAGGATCTCCGCCTCCACGGTGCCCAGGGCGCCGCAACCGATGACGGCCACCGAAGCCGCGCGGATCCGCTTCTGGCCGTCGGGACCTAAAGGCGCAAAGCGGCTCTGGCGCGAGTAACGGGACTCCAGGGGATGCGTCATATGAAATACAGGCCGCCGGTCTCGTTCCCCCAGCGCCTATTTCCTTATTGACCATCATGATAACAACGGTGCATGCGTTATCATTGGGAAACGTGCGATTGCGGATGCTTGTCGCGCTGCTCGCCGGCTTGTCTCCCGCGTTCGGCCAGGACACCCCCGCGGCCCGCTGGGAAGGGCGGCTTATCTCGCGCATCGAATTCGACCCGCCGCAGCAGCCTCTGCCGCCAGAGGAATTGAGCCGTCTCCTGCCGCTGAAAGAGGGGACCCCGCTCCACATGGAAGATGTGCACGGCGCGATTCAGAAACTCTACTCCACCGGCCGGTTCGCGGATGTATCGATCGATGCCAATCAAAACGATGCCGGCCAGGATGGGCAGGGCGTGGCGCTGCGGATCTCCACGGAACTGAACTACTTCATCAGCGGCGTGAACATCGCTGGCGAAAGCGAACCTCCCAACCGAAGCCAGCTGATTACGTCGGGGAAACTCGAGCTGGGAACGCTGTTTGTGGAATCGGCCCTGGATCAGGCCGTCGAGAACATGCAGGAAAAGCTGCGCCTGAACGGCTTCTACAACGCGACGATTCAACGCCGGGTTGATCGGCGCGCGGAGACGGAAGAGGCGAATGTGTATTTCGATCTCGACACGGGGTACCGGGCCCACTTCGACGGCATCGAGATGACGGGGCAGATCAACCGCCCCAAGGAATCCGCCGTGAAGGCCACGGGCTGGCATCGCGGTTTTGCCTTCATCCCTGTTCCGGGATGGCGGGAGGTGACCGAAAACCGCGTCCAGACCGGCCTGGAACGCCTGAGGAAGGATTTCCAAAAGGGAGACCGGCTGGAAGCGAAGGTCACGCTGGACAAACTGGATTATCACCCCGCCACGAATACGGCCACACCCTATCTCACGATTGACAGCGGCCCGATTGTGGAGGTGCGCACCACGGGAACCAAGGTTTCCGGAGGCCGTCTGCGGGAACTGGTGCCGGTCTATCAGGAGCGCACGGTAGACCGGAGCCTGCTGGTGGAGGGACAAAACAACCTGGCCGAATACTTCCGGTCGAAGGGCTATTTCGATGCACAGGTCGATTTCATGCAATACGATCCGGAGCCGAACCGCACGCTGATCGAGTACAACATCACGTCCGGCGACCGGCACAAGCTGAAACACATCGCGATCACCGGTAATCGTTACTTCGACTTCGCGACGTTGCGCGAGCGGATGAACCTTCAAACGGCCAGTTTGCTGAGGCGGCGGTATGGGCTGTATTCGGAACGGCTGCTGCAGCAGGATGAGGAAAATATAGCCGATCTGTACCGGGCTAACGGATTTCCGGACGTGATGGTGACGCATCCGCGGGTCCAAGACGCCTACGGCGGCGAGCACGGCAACCTGGCGGTCGAGATTCAAGTAAACGAGGGCCCGCAATGGCGGGTGAACCAGATGACGATCGAGGGAGTCCCGGCGGACGACGAAACGTATTTGCGCTCGATTGTGCGATCCACCGAAGGGCAGCCTTACAGCCCGGCCAACATCGCCGCTGATCGCGACTCGATTCTGGGCTACTACTACAACAACGGCTATCCCGACGCGCAATTTGAGAGCAGCCAGGATCCGGCGCCGGCCCCCAACCGGGTGAGCCTTCACTACCGGGTGACTCCGGGAGAACGCCAGTTCGTCCGAGGCACTCTGGTGCGCGGGCTGGAAACGACCAGGCCGTCGCTGGTGGCCAGCCGGATTTTGGTGGGGCCGGGCGACCCGATTTCCCAAAGCCGCATTGCCCAAAGCCAGCAGAAGTTGTACGACTTAGGGATCTTCTCCAAAGTCGAGACGGCGCTCCAGAATCCAGAGGGCAAGGAAGAACAAAAGTACGTCTTGTTCCATCTGGACGAAGCCCGCAAGTACTCGTTCAACTTCGGTGTCGGAGCTGATTTTGGGCGCATCGGGGGCGGCATCAACTCTCTCGATTACCCGGCCGGAACCACCGGCTTCAGCCCGCGCGTGTCGGTCGGCGTCAGCCGGATCAACTTCTTGGGACTAGGCCATATCGTTAGCTTGCAAACCCAGGTATCCACGCTGCGCCGGCGTGCGCTGGCCAGTTACGTCGCACCTCAATTCGAAGGGCATGAGAACCTGGCACTGACTTTTTCACCGTTGTTTGACGACTCACGCGACGTACGAACCTTTTCGGCGCGGAGATGGGAGGGGACCGTGCAACTCGCTCAAAAGCTCTCTCGCGCCAACTCCTTCCAATATCGCTACACGTTCCGGCGGGTCACGCTCGGCTCGCTCAAGATCGCGCCCCAGGCGGTCGGTTTGTTAAACCAGCCGGTTCGCGTGGGGCTGATCGGCGGTTCTTTCATTCAGGACCGCAGGGACGATCCGGTGAACTCGCGCCGGGGAATTCTGAATACCGTCGATCTGGCCTATGCCTACAAAGGGTTCGGCTCGGAGACCGATTTCACCCGGCTGTTGCTCCGAAACTCAACCTACCATCCGATCGGACGCGAGATAGTTTTGGCGCGCTCTCTGCAGCTGGGTTATATCCAGCGCTGGGGCGGGTTGCCTGCGATTCCGCTTGCGGAGCGGTTCTATTCCGGTGGCGCCTCGACCAATCGTGCGTTTCCAGACAATCAGGCCGGTCCGCGCGATACGCTGACCGGATTCCCCATCGGCGGCAGCGCTCTCTTTTTTCATTCCACCGAGCTGCGGTTCCCGCTGATCGGAGACAACATCGGCGGCGTACTCTTCCATGACATGGGCAACGTCTATACGGGAGTAAACACGATCAGCTTCCGCTTCCATCAGCAAAACCTGCAAGACTTTGACTATATGGTGCACAGCATCGGCTTCGGAATCCGCGTCCGGACGCCGGTGGGTCCCATTCGGGCGGATTTCAGCTACAGCCCGAACCCACCGCGGTTTTTCGGATTCAACGGCACCCTGGACGATCTGCTGAAAGTGCCCCCCGATCAGCCTCTGTGCTCGTCAGGGACACCGTCGCCGATGTGTTCAAAACAGCGCATCAGCTGGTTTCAGTTTCATATTTCCCTGGGGCAGACGTTCTGACTTATGTTCGGGCACACTTTGGTTGCGGCGGGACTGATACTGGGGCTGCCCGGGTTGGAGTTTGTTTTCGCGGCCTCCGTCAAGGCCGAAACGCTGGATCGTATCGCGGTCAGCGTGGGTCAAGAGGTGATCACGGAAAGCCAGGTCATTCTGGATCTGCGCGTGGCGGCGTTTCTGGATCGGAAGCCGATGGATTTGAGCGGGGCGGCCAAGCGCCAATCGGCGGAACGACTGGTGGACCAACTCCTGATCCTGCGGGAAGCCGTGGATAGCCACCTGACGCTGCCATCGACCGAGGCGACCATCGGATTGGTGGCGCCATACGCTGCCGAGAGCGACTACCAAGCGGAGTTGAAACGCTATGGCATTTCGGAACGCGACCTGGGGGAACACCTGCTGGCAGGACTTCGCACACTGAGCTTCACCGACCGGCGGTTCCGGCCCGACGTCCAGGTTTCCCCTGAAGATATCCGAAGCTACTACGACAAGCTGCCGCGGCCCGCTTCCACGGCGGCGCCACTTCCTTCGTTTGAAGACAGTCGCGAACAGATTGAGAAGCTGCTGGTAGAACAAGGGACGCTGGACGCGCTCGACAAGTGGCTCGAGATGGCCCGCAAGGCCGCGAACGTTCGTTATCGGGAAAAGGCGTTCGAATGAGGCGAATCAAACGCATCGCGCTTTGGACACTGGGCGTGCTGGCCGCCCTGCTGCTTCTTGCCAGCATTGCGGGAGTGCTGATCGTCCGCAGCGACCGTTTTCACCAATACATCCAACGGACCATAGTGGAACAGACGGAACGTGCTACGGGCGGCCGGGTGGAACTGGGCGGCTTCTCGTTTGACTGGCACAATCTGACAGTGCATGTGGAAAGGTTCGTACTCCACGGCAAGGAATCGCCGGCGGAACCGCCACTGGTGCAAATCGGCTCGGCGACTTTGGGTCTGCGGATCATTTCGGTGCTCGAAACGAAGGTCGATCTAGCCTCTCTGCGCATCGAGAGGCCGCAGGCGTATTTTGTGGTCTATCCCGATGGTTCCACCAATTTCCCCGGACCGCCCGCACGCTCCGATAAGCTCTGGTCGGAGGAATTACTGAACCTAAAGGTCGGTGCTTATGACATCGTCGACGGTCTAGTGGAGTATGACGGCCGGCGGATCCCACTGCATTTGAAGGGCGAGCATTTGCGGGTCAAAATGACTTACGAAGCGCAGACACTCTCTTATCGCGGGGAGGTATCGACCGATAGCCTGCAGGTGACGGCGGAGGGATATGGGCCCATCCCGACCAGCATGAGCGCCACGTTCGCGATTGAAAAATCGCGCATCTTATTGCCGCGCGTGCACCTGGCGACGCGAGAGTCCTCGGCTGATCTGAGCGGGACGCTGGACGATCCACGCGACCCGCATGGAACGTTTTCGATGAAAGGCAACGTGTCCGTGCGAGAGGCAGTGAGAATCTTTCGTCTGCCGATGGAACCCACCGGATCCGCATCCTTCGACGGCCAGGCTACTGTTGATTTTGCCGATCCGTTCACGTCCAGTCTGCGCGGCCGGGTGAGCGCGCGAGGCTTGGGCTACACGCAAGATCGTCTGAAGATCCGGGACGCGGAGGTGCGAGGCAACCTGCAGCTTAACCGCGATCGGCTGACGTTAGAGCAGATGACGGCCAAGGCGCTGGGGGCAAACGTCGCCGGCCGGGCTGATTTGGAGCTGGGGCGGCAATTTCACGTGGAAGGAATGATCGACAGTTTGGACCTGCGCGGGGCCGCGGCCATTCTCACCGACCGGCCCGTAGCCTGGAGCGGCACCATGGCCGGCACCTTCTCTGCGGACACGACGGTGGGCCAGAAGGATACTATGGCGCGCGCTAATCTGAGCATTGTCCCCGCCCCCGGCGGCGCTCCGGTCGAGGGTCACCTGGATGCCGCTTACGATCAGGCGGCCGGGACGGTGGCGCTGGGATCGTCCTCCTTCGCCACGCCCGCCACGCGCGTCGAAGTCTCCGGCACGCTGGGTAAGATGTTGCAGGTGCGGCTGCGGTCGACCGATCTGAACGACCTGCTGCCGGCGCTGGCCCTGGCCGAGGACAATCCGCCGTCCGAGATTCCGCTAAAGCTGCACAACGGCAGCGTAACCGCCGACGGATCGGTGACGGGGCCTTTGGATAATCCACGGTTTGCGGGCCAGGTGACGGTCAGCAACGGCGAGGTCCAGGGATACGGATTCGACCGGTTCACCGGCGAACTCGACGCGACACGAATGGAAATCAGCGGGACGCGTCTGGCGCTGTCACGCGGCGGGACGACCGTAACCGGATCGGCCCACCTGACAGCTCGCCAGGGTAGTTTCGAAGACGCAGGCGTGGAAGCGCAGCTCGATCTGACGAATGCTTCGGTTGCCGAACTAGCTCGGGAAGCAGGCAGCACAGTGGAGATCACTGGGACGGGCTCGGCAGTTGTTCACGTGGCCGGATCGGTCCGGCGGCCCGAGGCGGAGCTAACCCTGGATATTCAGCGGCCGGCGGCCTTCGGGGAGCAAGTCGACCGGATTCGCGCCGACGCGCGGTACCGGATTGGAGAGCTGGATATCGCCAATGGGATCGCTAATGATGGGACGTCCGAGTTGCGATTCAGCGGAAATTACCGGCATCCGGAGAACGATCTGAAGTCGGGCGAGGTGAGCTTCGACATGACCGCTCAGAAGGTGACAGCGTCGCGGATCGAGCACGTCGCCAAACTTTCTCCGCCGGTTGACGGTCAATTGGCTGGGCGTTTGAGCGGAACCGGCCGGATCGCGAACGGAAGTTTCGAACTGACAGGCGCGACCGTGGATCTCACTGCGAAGGGCGTCACGGTGGATGAGGAGCCCATTGGCGATCTCGCCCTTACGGCCGAGACCAAAGGGAACGAGATGAGCGTGCGGGCGACCAGCAAAGTCCGGGAATCGACGGTGGAGGCGAGTGGCAAGTGGAGGCTCGAAGGGGATGCTCCGGGCGAAGCGACCGTGAAGTTTTCGCGCATGAGCATCGATTCGGTGCACGACCTGGTGATGCTCGGGCGCAGGGAGGATCGTCCGGACGCACCGCCGTTCGAAGGGTTTGTGCAGGGCGGGGCCACGATCGCGCTGGCGCTGCAAAAACCCGAAGCCTTTCGCGCCAAGGTGACCCTGGACACGGTCCAGGTCAATCCGCGGCCCAACCAGGTTTTACGGCTGGGCGTGCAGCAACAGGACGTGATTCTGAAGAACAGCCAACCGCTAGTGATGGACATCACAAGCGACCGCGCCCAGCTCGCTCCGGCCCAATTTACCGGGCGAAATACGAACGTCTCGGTGGAAGGCGCGATTCCGTTCAAGGGAACCGCCGGCGCCGATTTCTCCGTGCGCGGAGACATCGACTTGGTGATTCTTCAGTTGATCAATCCTGAGCTGGCCGCCAAAGGAGTCGCGAACCTGCAAGTGTCGATCCGTGGGAACTTGCAGAACCCCAATATGAATGGCCGCTTGCAGTTGAGCAAGGCGTCGCTCTCCTACAGCGATCTGCCATATGTGGTCGACAATGCCGCGGGGTCGATCGCATTTGACCGGAACCGCGCCACCATCGAGAAGCTGACCGCGGAGACCAGCGGCGGAACGATCACGTTCACGGGCAGCCTGGATTTCGGCGCGGCGCTCGAATCCGGAACTGCGCTGGTATACCGCTTGCAGGCCGAGGCGCGCCGGGTGCGCGTGCGATTACCGCAGGATCTGAGCGCCACTTTCGACGCGAGCCTGCGGCTCACGGGGGCCTCGGACGCGAGCACGCTTTCAGGGTCGGTGACTCTTAACCGCGCTTCGTTCAACCCGCGCAGCGACCTGGGTCAGTTACTCGCCCAGGCCTCCGGGCCGACGCCCGTGCCCACCGCGCCCAACGAGTACTTGCAGGGCATGCGGTTCGATGTGCGTATCCAAAGCGCTTCGAACTTCCAGGTGGAGACCTCGCTGACGCGCGATGTGGAAGCGGAAGTGGATATGCGGCTGCGTGGCTCGCCGGTTCGGCCCGTGCTGCAGGGTACGGTTTCGATCAACCAGGGCGAGGTGCAGGTTTTCGGGACCAAGTACACCATCAATCGCGGCGATATTCGATTCCTGAATCCGGTGAAGATCGAGCCGACTTTCGATTTGGATTTAGAAACCAAGGCAAGAGGCGTAACCGTGGATGTAAGCTTGTCGGGCACCCCCAGCAATCCCAAGGTGGGCTGGAGTTCGGATCCGCCCCTCCAGGAGTCTGAGATCATCGGCTTGCTGGCCACCGGGCGGGACCCCACGCTGATAGGGAACCAGGCGGCTCCCGGCGTCTCCGGCGGCGGTACGAACAACTTCGCGGCAGCCGGTTCGGGTCTGGTAGGGCAGGCGCTCAACTCGCAAATTAGCAGCCGGTTTACGCGATTCTTCGGCGCTACCCGCGTCAAGATCGATCCGACGCTGATCGGCGTCGACAACCTTCCGCAAGCGCGCCTGACGTGGGAGCAGTCCGTCTCGAAAGATGTCACGCTGACCTACATTACGAACCTGAACCGCACGCAGGAGCAGCTGATACAGGTGCAGTGGGATCTGGACAAGAACTGGTCGGCGATTCTCTTGCGGGATCCGAACGGGTTGTTCGGGATCGATGTTCAGTATCGGAAGAGATTCAAGTAGGCGGCTATTTGTAGCCCAGGTGTAGGGCTACGGCGCCGCCCGTCAGGCGCTCGAATTCGACCCGCGAGAAACCCGAGCGGCGCATCTTCTCAGCGAGCTGTTCGGCGCCAGGAAACTTACGGATCGATTCTGGCAGGTAGGTATACGCATCCGGCGAGCCAGAGACGATTCCTCCAATTCGAGGAAGTACACGGGTTGAAAAGAATCCGTACAGTGCGCGGAACGCGGGGTTGGAGGGCTGCGAGAATTCGAGAATCGCGGCCACTCCGCCAGGCTTCAGCACGCGCAACATCTCTTGCAGGCCGCGTTCGTAATTCGCCAGGTTGCGAAACCCGAAAGCCACCGTGATCAGGTCGAGCGAATCGCCCGCCAAGGGAAGCGTCAGCGCATCGGCTTCGAATACGGGAGAGCGGAAGCCGCGGGAGCTGATTTTGCGTCTCGCTTCCACCAACATCGGGTGGCAGAAATCGCTGGCCAGCAGGGGTCTCCACGCGCGACCCTCGAGCGCCAGGAGTACGTCGCCCGTACCGCAGCATAGATCGAGTACGCGCGCATCCGGACGATCCAGAATCTCCGTCACTCGCGCCACCATACGGGCGCGCCAGCGCTTGTCGAGATTGAACGACAGCAGGTGGTTCAGCAGGTCATAACGCGGGGCGATGCGGCCGAACATCCCGCGGACCCATTGGGCGGCCGCTTGTTCATTGGCAGCTCCTTGAGGAGTCGTACCGGTCATCGCAACGCCGCTTGCATCGATTCCAGTACCAGGCGATCATCGAGTCCGGAAACGATGGTGACCTTGCCGATCTTCACCGGGAGAACAAAGTGAATCTGGCCTTGGACCGTTTTCTTATCGCTGCGAAGTCTCGCCGCCAGATTTCCGGCGTCGACTCCGTCGACTGAAGGAATCGACCCGTACTTGGCGATCACGCTGTGGATCGCGGCGGCCTCGGGAGCGCCGAGCGGGCCGGTTTTTTCCGCGAGGATGGTCGCGGCGCGCATCCCCCAGGCGATCGCTTCACCGTGCAGGAAACGTTCGTAGCGTGTTTCGGCCTCAAGCGCATGGCCGAAGGTGTGGCCAAAGTTGAGGATGCGGCGGAGATCGCCCTCACGCTCGTCGGCCGTGACGACTTCTGCTTTGATGCGCACGGCCGCGGCGATGATGCGCTCGAGCGTTGCGGGCTCCTGGGCCAGTATGGCGGGCGCGCACTGATCCATCACTCCGAACAGTTCGGCGTCGCGGATCACGCCGCACTTGATGATTTCGTAGAGGCCGGCCCGATATTCGCGTGCGGGCAAGGTCCGGAGAACCTCCGGATCGATGAGCACCGCCAGAGGCTGATGAAAGCTGCCCAGCAGGTTTTTCCCCGCGACCAGATTCACGCCGGTTTTGCCGCCCACGGCGGCGTCCACTTGGGCGAGAAGCGTGGTGGGGACCTGAATCACCGGAATTCCGCGCATGAAAACAGCCGCGAGGAATCCGGCCAAGTCGCCGACGATGCCGCCGCCGAAGGCCACTACGACGCTTGAGCGGTCGCCGCCGGCTTCCATCATCTGCTCCGCCAGCGCTTCGAGTCGGGAAAGCCGTTTGTTCGGCTCGCCGCCGGGAAAAAAAAGAACCTTGTGCTTGTGATCGGCGATCGCTTGATGGAGGCTTTTGCCATGCAGCTTGAACACGTCCGGGGTGGTAACGACAAACACCATGCCGGAGCGCGGCGGCAGGAATTCCGCAACGCGCGCCAGCGAGCCGCGTTCGACGACGGCGTCATAGGCTCGCTGCGGCGTTTCCACGCGAAAGCTGGGCATATACGTTCGTTGTACCATGGGCCTGTTGACCCCACGGAAAACCCCTTCGTTTTTCCTCTTACTCCTGTTGGTTGTGCCTCTGGCGGAGGCGCATCCCTCCACGGTGCTCTGGGCGGGGCCCGCGATTCTGGTGTCCGCGATCGCCATCGCCTGGGCGGCCGAGTCGGCGCAGTTCTTCATCGCGCAGGGGTTCGCGCTGGCTATTCTCGCGTGGCTGCAAACGCTGCCGGAGTTCGCCGTGGAAGCCGTGCTGGCCTGGCACCAGCAGGTCCAGTTCCTGCTGGCGAATCTTACCGGTGCGTTGCGGTTGCTCACGGGCTTTGGTTGGCCGGTGATCTACTTCACTGCCGCGATGTTCCAACGCCGGCGCGGGGGCGCACCGCTCAAGGTGATCCGGCTCGAGGAGCATCACGCCGTGGAAGTGTTGGGGCTGGCCGCGCCGCTGGTCTACGTCGGCGTGATTGCCTGGAAAGGATCGCTCACCGTCTATGACGGCGCGGGGCTGATCCTGCTGTACGCAGCGTACCTGCTGATCCTGAGCCGGATGCCGCCGGAGGATCCGGAGACCATCGAAGATCTGGAAGCGATTCCGCGCAAGATCGTCACTTCGCCGCGCATGATGCGGATCGCGATCATCAGCGGCCTGTTTCTGTTCGGCGGAATCCTGATTTACGTCGCCGCGGAGCCATTTCTGGCCAGTCTGCTGGCGCTTTCGGCGGCTGTCGGCATTCCCGCGTTCGTATTTATCCAGTGGGTAGCGCCGGTGGTTTCCGAGTTTCCGGAAATGGCGTCGACATTTTACTGGGCTCGTTCAGTGGACCGCGCGCCGATGGCGCTGATGAACATGGTTTCGAGCAATATCAACCAGTGGACGCTCCTCACGGCCATGCTGCCGATCGTACTCTCGATCAGCGTGGGCGGCGTGACGCCGATCGTGTTCGACCCGGAGCAGCGGGTCGAGCTGCTGTTGACCCTGGGCCAGGCGGTGGTCGGCATGATTTTCCTGATGAATATGCAGCTCGCCTGGTATGAGGCGGCCATCATGTTTGTGTTCTTCTGGATCCCGTTCGTCCATTCCTCATGGGCGAAGCCGGTCACGGTCCTGTATTTCGTATGGGCCGGCGTAGAGATGCTGCGCATGCTTGTAGGCCATCGCCAGGTGCTGGCGCCGGGGCATTTCTTGCGGATCTGGAAAGAACACATCAGTCGCTAGCGAGTTTGTGTTCCAGATCCTGCTTCACGCGAGGCCATTCCGAATCGAGAATGCTGAAATAGACCGAGTCGCGCAGGCGGCCGCTCCACGTGATCATGTGCTGCCGCAGCGTGCCTTCTTCCGACGCGCCGATCCGTCGGATCGCATTGCGGGAACGCTGGTTCAGCGAGTCGGTCTTCAGTTCGACGCGAATACAGCCGAGGGTCTCGAACGCGTGCCGAAGCATCAGGTATTTGGCTTCGGTATTGACAGGAGTGCGCCGCCAGGGTCCGGCGATCCACGTCGCGCCGATTTCCAACCGGCGGTTCGCTGGGTCGATGTTCATGTAGCGCGTGCTTCCGATCACCAGCCCCGAAGGGGCGTGCACTGTAGCGAACGGCAATACGCTACCCGCGGCTTGTGCGTCCAAGGCGGATTGGATGTAGGCGGCCATTTCCTCCGGCGTGGTTACCCGATACGGGATCAACTCCCAAAGCTCGGGGTCGAGCCCGATGGCGCACAAGGCCGCATGATGCGTCTGCGCCAAGGGTTCCAGCCGGACGTGACGGCCTGGCAGCGTAACGGGGTGGACATTCACACGCCGTATTTTTTGAACCAGGCCAGCATCTTCTTCCAGGCGTCCTCCGCGTCGTCTTTCTTGTAGCTGGGCCGATAGTCGGCGTTGAAGCCGTGCTGCGCTTGGGGATACACGTTGATTTCCGACTCGTCGCCGACCACCTTCAGAGCCCCTCGCATGCGCTCGATGGATTCCAGGGGGATGCCAGTATCTTTGCCCCCGTAGAAGCCGATCACCGGAGCTTTGAATCCGCCGGCGTAATCCAGCGGATTCTTGGGCGTCATGGCGTTCTTGTCCCCTTCCAGACGGCCGTACCAAGCCGCGCCGGCGTCGAGCTTGGGATTGTGTGCAGCGTACATCCACACGATGCGGCCGCCCCAGCAGAAGCCGGTGATCGCCAGCCGCGTGGTGCTTCCACCGTTCTTAGTGGCCCATGCGGCGGTGGAGTCCAGATCGCTCATCACCTGGCTGTCCGGTACCTTGGAAACCACTTTGTCGATGATCTCCTGAATATTCTCGATCTTCGACACGTCGCCCTGGCGCGCGAACAACTCCGGGGCAACCGCCATGTAGCCGGACTTGGCCAAACGACGGCACAGGTCCTTGATATGTTCGTGAACTCCGAAGATCTCCTGCACCACCAGAACCGTGGGGAACCGGCCGCCGCCGGTCGGTCGAGCGCGGTAAGCAGGAACCATTTTCCCGTCGGCCATGAGAATTTGAACCTCGCCGGCGGTGAGGCCCTTGGTGTCCGTGACGATCGTCTGCGCGCCGATCGGGCGAACTGCCAGGGCAAAACCCACGGCCAGCTTGCTCACCAGAAAATCGCGGCGGTTTTCCGGGAGAACATCTGGCAGAAGGCTCTTGAGATCCGATGTAGCCATGGCGTTATTGTACGTTAGCGAGAACGTCACAGGCCGCACAGTATCACCGCTGTATGATGGGTGTTTGGCAGAGCCGCAGTCTCAAAGGACCCGCTGGGTCGTTCTTATCCTGATCAACTTGGCGTCGCTCGGATGCCTGGTTTGGGCTCTTCGCGACGTAGGTTTTGGCGACCTCAAGGACGATCTTGCCACCATCGACTACGGGTGGGTGGCACTGGCCGGCGCCTTGGAGCTGATCGTCTACCTGTCTCAGGCAGTACGCTGGCGCCTGGTGCTGCGCCCCGTGGTGGCGCTCAGCTTCCGGCAGGCGGTTCGAGCCATCTATGTCGGGCTCTTCGCGAGCGAGGTTCTGCCTTTCCGCGGGGGCGAAGCCGTGCGCTGCTTCCTGGTGACCCGCTGGACTCAATTGCCTTTTTCCGTCTCCGTAGCGAGCGTGCTCATTGAGCGTGTGTTCGATGGCGGCTGGTTATGGCTCGGACTGTGGCTTTCGTTGAAGTATGTGGAGTTGCCAAAGCAGCTGGGATACGTGAACGACGGGCTCGGCTTGTTTGTGCTCGGGGGAGCCGTGATCCTCGGTTTGGCGCTATTTCGGCCCCGCCCCCCGCGATCCGCACTGCGCCGGCGGGGCTGGCGGCATCACTTGGCCGTGTTGATGGACGATCTGGCCCGGATCGGCCATTCCCGCTATCTCTACCTCGCGCTGCTGCAAAGCGTTCCGTATTTGTTATTACAGGTAATCCCCATCTGGGCTGCATTCCAGGCGTATGGCTTCGATCTCGGACTCGGTGCGGCCGCCGCCTTGATGTTGATCCTGCGGCTGGCGAGCATTGTTCCCCAGGCTCCGGCCAGCCTGGGGTTTTTTCAGATTGTGACCAAGGAGTTCCTGGAGCGGGCTTACAACGTCGATTCTTCGGAGGCGGCTCGTTTCTCCCTGGTCTTGTGGGGCGTGGTCAAGGTCATGCCGTTAATCGCAGGATTCATCGCGTTGGCGATTACTGGCGCCAAACTCGGGGAATTGAGAAAAGGCGCTGCGGCGGAAGGTCAATCCGGCGGAGCCGTTGAGCCGGTAAGTTCCCGATAAACCTCCCAGGTTTGGCCGAGCGCGGATTCCCAGGAAAACTGCAAAGCGCGCTCGCGCCCGCGCGCGGCTAGATCGGCCCGCAAGGCATCGTCCGACGCTAAGCGCACCAGCGCGGCGGTGAGCTCCTCCGGATCCTGCGGATTCACCAGCAGAGCTGCATCTCCAGCTACCTCCGGCAGAGCCGAACGGAGCGAGGTGATCACCGGAACGGAGTTCGCCATCGCCTCCAGCACCGGCATCCCAAAGCCTTCATCGAGCGATGGGAAGGCGAAGATGCGCGCCCGGCGATAGAGGGCCTCGAGCTCCGTCTGCGTGACGTAGCCAAGAACGTCGATGTCGCTCTTGCGCGAGCTGGTCTCCACCGCGTGGAGCTCTTCAGCGGCGCCGAAGCCGTCCGCTGCTCCAGCCAGCGCCAAGCGCCATGTCGCGGGCATGCGCTCGAAGGCCCGGACCAAACGCGCAACGTTCTTTCGCCGCTGTATGGCGCCGACGCATAACACCAGGTTCTGGCGCGGCGAGGATCGTTCAGGAGGGACGTGAACGCCGTGCGGGATCACCCGGATGCGGGAAGGCTCCACCCCCAGGAATTCCTCCACCTGGCCGGCGGTGAAGCGCGAGACAGCGATGATCAGGTCACTACGGCGCGCGGCTTCCCGAGCTTGTCCAGCGAACCGTGCGCGAAACTCGGGTGTCGAATACTCGCCGGTGATGACAAACAGATCGTGAAATGTTGTGACGGTCCTGCGGCCGGGTGCGTCCACGCGCTGGTTCAAGGCGTGAAACAGGTCGGCCTTGGGCGCACCGCGCAGGAGCCGGCGAACGGCATTCCTGGGTAAGGGATCGCGGAAGGAGCGCAAGAAGCGATGAGGGCGGTAGCAGAATAGGAAACGGTCCTGGGGATGGGAACGCGCCAGACCGAAGAGCACTTCGCGCGAGTATACTCCCACGCCGGACAGATTCCGGTCCAGGCTGTAGGTAGCGTCGAGGGCGACGTGCACTGTCCGTCATGATCGCATTGGGCGAGACAGGCTTGCCCGCAAGTCGACCTCGCCTCTACATAACCACGTTATTGGCTTTGGGGCGGAGGCGCTCTTGATGCAGATCATGGTCAGCCTGCTCGAGCAGAGCGTCCAGCGACACCGGTCGATGGGGGTCGAACACGGCGGCCCCGAACGCGAGACTGCCATCGGTAACCGCAGTGTTCAGGCGCGCGCCGATTTCTTCGACCGACTCAGCCAAGGTGTCGAGCACCACCAAGCCGAACCGCGAGGGACCTAGCCGCGCCAACAGAGCAGCGGGGCCTGCCAGGCGGCGGAGATCGTCGGCGGCCCCAACCAGAGCCAAATCCTGCCGTTGAGCGCCATGAGGTTGTGCGCCGCCGTCCAGAGCGGCTGGCTCAACGTGTTCGGCCATCACGACCATCATTTTCCGGCTGAGTCGCTCGGCGAGCAGGCGATCGCGCTCCGCCAGCGTCAGGAATGCAGGACGCGTGAGCAGGCCCGTGAGCTGATCCGTCATGGACGTCGCTCGCGCGGCTGCCAGCAGACGATGCCGCTCCAGAGCGTTGCGGATGGCTCGGGCCAGCGGCACGCAGTCCACCTCTTTCTTGAGCAGGAAATCCTGCGCGCCGTCCCGAACCATCCGTTCGGCCAGGGAAGTCGCGGAAGGTTCTACCAAGAGAATCACAGGAACATCCGGGGCAGCCGTCTGGACCCGGCGGAATGTTTCGGCACCCTGGCTATCCCGGAGATCCGGATTGAGCAGCAGGACATCCACGGCCTCATTTGCCAGGATAGCGGCGGTATCGGCCCAGCTGGCCGCGTGGGACGTCTCCAGGTGAACCCAGTCGCTCCAGCACCGCGCGCCGTCCAGGTCGGTCAGAACATCCCTCAGGAACAGAGTGTCTTCGGTTCCGGATTCGGCCAGCAGGACGCGCAGGGTCACTTGAACAGATAGTGGGCTGAGAAGCCCGAGAGTCTCAACGAACTGCAGCGTCCGAAAACTGCCGGCTCGGAAACGGCTCCGCCCTAATTTTCCAGTTGATACTCTTTGAGCTTCCGGTAAAGGGTGGTGCGGCCGATGCCGAGCAGGTGCGCGGCCACGGACCGGTCTCCCTTGGTGTATTCGAGCGCGTTCACAATGGCTCTGCGTTCCAGCTCCAGCAGCGGTACTACGACCGGGGCATTTTGAACCGCGGACGGAATGGCCGGGGAAGCGTCTTGCTTACCATCGGAATTGGCCGGGGAACCATCGGATCCAGGGGGCACGGTGAAGGGAGTCCCGGCCGCCGCCATGAGGTATTGGGCTTTCTTCTCGGTTAGGAAGTTGCGCAGGTTCGAGGGCAGATCTCCCAGATGCAGTAAGGGGCCGGAATTGATGGCCGCCATGTGCTGGACACAGTTTTCGAGCTCGCGAACGTTGCCCGGCCAGTCGTAGGAAAGCAGGACTTCCATCGCCTCGGCCGTCAGGTTGTGGTTCCCGCCGACGCGGGTCAGAAAATGGTTGATCAGAGCGGGGATGTCTTCTTTGCGCTCGCGCAGCGGGGCCAAACGAATATTAATGACGTTCAGGCGGAAATACAGGTCCCGGCGAAAATTGCCCTTTTCCACCTCCTTGGCCAGATCGCGGTTGGTAGCCGCGATGATGCGGAAATCCGAACGCCGCGTGATCAGCGACCCCACCGGCCGGAATTCCTTCTCCTGCAAAACCCTGAGCAGCTTGGCCTGCAGGTCCATGGGCAGCTCACCGATTTCGTCGAAGAACGCCGTGCCCCCGTTGGCTGCTTCGATCAGTCCTACCTTGGCAGCGGCGGCGCCGGTAAAGGCGCCCTTGACGTGCCCGAACAGTTCGCTTTCCATTAGCGGGCCGACCATCGAGGAGCAGTCGATGGTGACGAAGGCTTCCTTGGTGGCCGTCAAGGCATGAATCGCGCGCGCCACAACTTCCTTCCCCGTTCCGGTTTCGCCCAGTAGCAGCGCCGGCCAGCGGCATTTGCCGAGTTTGTCGATCAGCCGGAGAACCTGGCGGGTGCGCGGCGATTGTCCTACCAGTACGTGACGAGTTTCATCTGACGGAGCTTGCATCGTTGCCATTTGACTCCTGAACGGCGGCCGTTCAATCTGTAGTGCGCGATCCACAGATAAACTCTACATGCGATTTGAACGGTTCTCTAGACCCCCATAAAGAGGAACGGGGTAGGTATGTGGGGGGTAGGTCGGACCCCCAGCGGGGGGTAGAGGGGAATGCTAAACCTATCCTATTGTTTAACGACGATTGCCTGACCGGTCACCTTCTCTACCTCGGCGGCTAGAGCGCTGGCTGCTTCAATATTGAGCGCACTTCCGACCAGCACCCGCCAGAGGGAGGGGTCTCCCTGTCGTTCTCCCTGTGGTCCAACCACTCTCACATCGGAGAAGGGAAGCGTCTCGCGCAAGGCTTCGGCGTGCGAGGGATCGGAGAAGGCGCCCGCCTGCACCGCATAGCTCTTGGCCACAGTTTGCGGATTGACTAAGGGATTCACCGGAGGGGCATTCGCTGAAGCCGGCCTCACAGGAGGCTGGTTCACAGGAGACATGATGACCTTCAATCGGACTCGAGCGGTTCCCGTTCGCACCATATCGAGCTGGCGGGCGGCCGCCATGGATACATCGAGGATGCGTCCACGGACGAAGGGTCCACGGTCCGTGATGCGGACATCCACCTGCTTCCCATTCGTAAGGTTGGTGACTTCGACCCAGGTCTGGAAAGGCAGGGCGCGATGCGCGGCGGTCAGCTTTTCCATATCGAAGATTTCGCCGGAGGCGCTGGGGCGGCCGTGATAGGGCACGCCGTACCAACTGGCGATTCCGGTCTCGGTGGAACCGATTCGCGCTGGCGGAGCGGGCAGCCGCGCAGTGCTGTGCCGGGCGCAGCCAGCTGCGATCAGCATCAGCGTGAGCGCGCTCGCGAACCTTGGGAGCGCTATGCGCGCGCGAGCCGCAAAAATAGGCCTTCGGAGCACTGAAACAATTCTACTCGACCTCGTTTTATCGATTCCAGTCCCCTGAACAGCGAGTCGGTATCCGTCCGCGCCCTTCCCGTGCGGTTCATTTTTTTCTTGACTTTCCATGGATTCCACCTTATAAAGGGGACACTACCGCGCTCTCTTGGAAGAGTAGCGCGTAATCTGATGTAAAGGGAGAATCACTCGATGAAGAACGCAACGAAGAAGAAAGCGGCTGCGAAGAAGAAGGCTGCTCCGAAGAAAAAGAAGTAGCCAAAAGCTGCTCGTTAGTTCGAGTTCAACCAATCGGCCCCGAGAAATCGGGGCCGGTTTTGTTTTTGGCGGGCTGTTTTTTGGAGACCGTTTAACTGCTCTGCGACACCGTTTAACCGGGCTCTTCCGCACTTCGGAGCACCCGCTATAGCTGCAGCGATTTCAGGTAGGCGCGGAACTGCTCTCCCAGATCGTGACGCTTCAGCGCGAATTCCACGGTCGCCTTGAGGAAGCCGAGCTTGTCGCCCGCGTCATAGCGCGTGCCCTCGAAACGATAGCCGTAGATCGGGCGGCTACGGAGAGCGTGCTTCAGGCCGTCGGTGAGTTGGATCTCTCCGCCGCTGCCCGGCTCGATGGTCTCTAGAGAATGAAATACTTCCGGCGTGAGCACGTAGCGCCCGATGATGGCCAGATTCGAAGGAGCGTCCTGGGGCTTGGGCTTCTCCACCAGGTTGCGAATCCGGTAGAGGCGGTCACGGCCGCCGTTGTGGCCCACCGGTTCGGCGTCCACCACGCCGTAGGCCGAGATATTCTCGCGGGGAACTTCCATGAGGGCGAGCACGGGAGCACCGTAGAACTCGTACACATCCAGTAACTGTCGTAAGGCGGGAACCTCAGCGTCGATCACGTCGTCGGAAAGGATCACGGCGAACGGTTCGTCGCCCACCAGCTCGCGCGCTCTCAGAACTGCATGCCCGAGGCCGAGCGCTTCTTTTTGCCGCACGTAGGAGACATTGATGTCCGAGACGGCTCGCACGGTGGCCAGCAGATCCTTCTTGTTCCGGGTCTCCAGTAAGTGCTCCAGCTCGAAACTGACATCGAAGTGGTCTTCGATCGCGGTTTTCCCCCGGCCGGTGACGATGATGATGTTCTGGATTCCGGAATGAATGGCTTCCTCGACTCCGTATTGGATCAGGGGCTTATCCACCAGGGGAAGCATTTCTTTAGGCTGGGCTTTGGTGGCTGGAAGAAACCGGGTACCCAGCCCAGCGGCCGGGAAGACGGCTTTGCGAACCTTAGCGTTCATCAGCTACTTATTCTACCGGTTGCCGCTTAGTGTTCGGCACGGCGATGAATTGACTTTATAGAAAGTTTTGATTGGATCACGGGCATCCCCGGTCTTACGCTCGTATTATGCGCTCGGAGGACACGCAGCCCGGCAGCACTGATGTCTCTCTACTGCGTCGGGTTAGCCGGATCGTCAACTCCGATCTGTCCGTGGACGAAATGCTGGGTCAGATCGTGATGCTGACCGCGCAAGTGTGCGCCTGCGATGCCTGCATCGTATACCTGCTGGAATCGGCGACGGGCGATTTCGTGCTGCGCGCCTCCCAAGTGCCGCACCCGCGCCTGGGCAACCTGAGGATGCAGTTAGGAGAAGGAGTCACCGGATGGGTGGCCCAGCACCAATCGCCCGTCGCGCTGGCCTCGAAGGCGTCTGGAGATTCGCGATTCAAACCCGTTTCCGGTCTGGCGGAGGACACTTACGAGGCGTTCCTCTCGGTTCCCGTGGTGACCCGGGGCAAGGCCATCGGCGTCATCAACGTGCACCACCGGGATCCACATGAGCACAGCGCTGACGAGATCGCCGCCGTAGTGTTTATTGGCGAGCAGACCGCCAGCGCGCTGGGGAAGATCCTGCTGGAAGACGAAAACGCCCGTTTGGCGGAGCGTGATCAGGAGTCGGTGCGGCAACGGGCGCACTTGGAAGCCGAAGTGGACAGAAGGACTGCCGAGCTGCAGGCGGCCAACGAAGCATTGCGGGCCGCCAAGGAAAAAGCGGAGGAGGTAGCGCGGCTGAAAGGCGAGTTCCTCGCGAACATGAGTCACGAGCTCCGGACGCCCCTCAACGGCATCATCGGCATGACCGAGGCGGTCCTGGACACGGAGCTGAACTCCGAGCAGCGAGAATTCCTGAGCATTGCCAAGGCCTCCGCCAATGAGCTGCTCAAAATCATCAATGACGTGCTGGACTTCTCCAAACTGGACGCCCTCAAAGTCACCCTTAACCGGATCGAATTTAATCCCGAGCAGGTCTTGCGGGAGACGGCCAAGTCCCTGTCGTTCCTGGCGAGCCAAAAAAAAAGGTCTCGAGCTGCGCTACGAGATCGAGTCGAACGTGCCGGCCATGCTTCTAGGGGATCCCCGGGCATTCAGCCAGGTGCTGATCAACTTGATCGGCAACGCGATCAAATTCACGGATCAGGGCGGAGTGACCGTCAGCGTTCGGCCGGAATCAGCGGAAGGGTCGCAGGTGTTGCTGCATGTTTGCGTCGCTGACACCGGAATCGGAATCCCCTCGGAGAAACTGTCTAGCGTCTTTGATGCGTTCGTCCAGGCCGACGGATCGAGCACGCGACGTCACGGCGGCACCGGCCTTGGACTGGCTATTTGCACCAATCTGGTCAAGCTGATGGGTGGCCGGCTTTGGGTCGAGAGCCAGCAGGGACGGGGCAGCGCGTTCCACTTCACCGCCGGATTCGGCAGCGCGTCACGCTAGACCGGATCGCGCACAATGCAGCGGGGCGGCTTCTTATAAACCAATTGGACGCACCCTGCGCTGTGCGCTTTACTTGAGTAGATCGGCGATTTCGCGCAGCTCGTTGCGTACGGTATCGAGCAAGGGTGACGGAACGTCGAAAAACCCCGTTTGGGTCTGCTTGACCGGCAAGGCTCGCTTGCCGGAAGATCTCTTCGGCACGCCCGCCGGCACCGGCGCGGCGGCGTCGCCACTCTTAGACCGGCCATCCAGAAACTTTCGAGCACCCTCGATCGTGTAGCGCTTTTCATACAGCAGGCGCTTGATCTCGAGCACCAGCTGCACTTCTTTACGGCGGTAAAGACGGTGCCCGGTTCCCGATTTTTTCGGATCGAGCGCCGGGAACTCAGTTTCCCAGAAGCGCAGCACATACGGTTTGATGCCGGCAAGACGCGCCACCTCCCCGATACGAAAATATAATTTGTCGGGAATCTCTTCCGGAGTGATGGTGATCGGCGCGATCTTTGGCTCGCTCATGAGAGTACCCTTATTCTAATGTTCCCGCTCGCAGGAATCCATCCCGTCCGGGAGGCACTTCGGGCCGGACTTCCACTGGACCGCGTATTGGTCGCCAAAGGCGCTGCGGGGCCGCGCCTTCAGGAGCTGATCGAGCTGTGCCGCGAGCGTAAGATCCCGGTGCGCTTCGAGCCGCGCGTGCAATTAGACCGCGCTGCGGGCAGCGCCGCGCATCAAGGAGTAGTGGCGTTCGGCGCGGCGGAGCGTTACGCATCGCTCGAACAAACCACTGCTGGCCGCGGGCTCCACGTGGTCTTGGACGGCGTCGAAGATCCGCATAACCTGGGAGCTATCGTGCGCACGGCGCACGCGGCCGGGGCCGCAGCCATCGTGATCCCGGAACGCCGCGCCGCAGGCCTGACGGAGACCGTTGCCCGAACCGCCGCCGGAGCCCTGGCTTATCTTCCGGTCGTGCGGGTCACCAACATCAGCCGCGCCCTCGAAGAACTGAAAGAGCGCGCCTACTGGATCTACGGTCTCGATGAGAGCGGCGACCAGGCCTACGATCGCATCGACTTCCTTGCGCCGACGGCGATCGTCCTGGGGGGCGAGGGACGGGGATTGCACCAGACCGTGGCGCGTCACTGCGATGCTCTGGTTTCGATTCCCATGGCGGCAGGTCCCACGGGCGGAGTTGCGTCCTTGAACGTGAGCGTAGCCGCGGGCGTGGTGCTATTTGAGTGGCGCCGGCGGCAAGCACAATGAACTCGTAATGTGGGGCAGGTTGGAAACCTGCCCCACAAACAATGAGCTTCGCCGGGCGTGGCCCCTTGCCGCTGTTATATACTCATCGGCAGCTACCATGGATGCGCGTTTGGGCGACGTCATCGACGATTTTTGTGTCAAATGCCGGCGCCTGACTAACCATTCCGTCGTTTCGCTCCTGAACGGCGCGGCTGCCAAGGTGCGCTGCCGCACCTGTTACAGCGATCACGATTACCGCAACGAACAGGCTCCGCCTTCCAAGAAGGATCTGAAGAAAGCCGAGCTGTTTAACGCAGTCCTGTCGGGCGTGGCTCCAGCCGCGGCGGCGGAGGATCCTGAGGCCGTGGAACCGAAGAAGGCCGCCAAGAAGCCCGGCAAGGCCTAGTTTTTCCGCAGCTCTTTTTCCAGATCCCTCAGGACCTTCGCGCGCTCTTCCCCGCACAGATCCTGCTGCAGACGGCGCAGCGCCACGCCGATCACATCGCGATGGTGCAGCTTCGCGCCGATATGATCCGACGCGCTCAGTTCCAACCACAGGTCGTGCAGCCGGTCTAGATCCTCCGGCCAGAGGCGTGGCGGATGCGGGCCAAGGTTGACGAAAGCGGATTCGCGATCCGGGCTGATCACTTCGAGTGAAAACGGATGGCGGGGCGGGGGCAGTTGCTCCCATGCCCGGCCGATCCGATGGGCCAGCTCCTCGGAAGTCATGCGCGCGCTGACGCCAGTCACCAGCCGCGAAGCCTGCAGGCTGCTGGCTGTCTGGACCAGGGCCTCGAACGGATCGACGGCCGGAACCACCAGCAGCTCCACGTGCTTACCTTCTTTTTCGGCCAGCTCCACCACGTGGCTGAATAGTTCTTTTTCGTAGTCGCTGAAGATCTGGCTTTCGGTGAGTTCGTACTCGCCCGCGCCGGTGGAAAGCGTGCGAACGCTCATCACCACGATGTCGTGCCGCCGCAGGTTCGTCTTGCCCAGCACCTGGCGCAGATGTTCCATCCGCCGGTAATCGCGCACCGCGACCAGCACGCAACCGGGCCGCGCTTCCAGATGCGAGGAGGTGACCTCCTGTTGGTGATCCAGGTTGAATTGTTCCAGGCCCTTCTTTTCCTGCTTCGCACGCCGGTGGTTGATCTTCTCGGAAATCGTGAAGGTCAGGAACAATCCCAAAGTGAAGGCGATGCCGTACTTCGTGGCCACCTGTTTGGTGAACAAGTTGGCGACCGCCACGGCCCCCAGGATCCCGGTAGTGATGATCAGGCCGACGGGAATCTCCCAACCTCCTACGCGAAGGTTGAGGGGTGTCTTGTACTCCTGATCGTGCCGCTGGAAGCGCAGTGCCGTCACGCCCAGGGCTTTGAAGAAGAAGCTCCACACTACGCCAAACGCGTAGGCCTCCGCCAGGATCGTCATATCGCCGCGGCTGTAGAAGATGGTGGCGAGCTGGAGAATCGTAATCAGGTTGATGATGTTATGGGTGGTGCCGTATCTTCGCTGCGGGTGGCGAAACCAGGGCACCAGAACGCCGTCCTCGGCCACCCGGTTGAGCACGCCGTTGGCTCCGATGATGGACGTGTTGATCGCACCCGAAAGAATCAGTCCGCCTACGAAGACCACGAAGATGTGGAACGCCAGCCGTAAGGGATAGGGGCCGCTCAAATTCATCGCCAAGCCGCCGATCAGGTTGGCGAAGTATTTGGGCCGCTCGCCGTCGGGAATGATCATGGCGGCGAACAGTGTGACGACTCCGGTCCCGACCAAGGCATAAACGCAGACGATATTGGCGGCGATCTTGAGGTTCTTCAGCTTGGGTGACGCGATTTCACGGTATACCTGCGCCAGCGTCTCGAACCCGCTCATGGAGAGCAGGGAGTGCCCGAAGGCGATGATGATCACCACCACTGGAAACTGCAGCCAGAACGTGCCCTTGAGCCAGCCCTGGGCGTCGTCGGAGAACATCAGGTTGGAGGGAACCGGGGCCGGCGGAAGCCTCCACTTGTTCTGGAGCGCCATGCTGATCACACACCAGACCAGCAGGATCGCCACCATCACGCTGGTGATTTGCATGATCCGCAGCGCCTTGCCGCTGGATTCATGTACGCCCTTGATGTTCATCCACCAGAAATAGACAGTGACAAGCACAGCTAGCCCGGCCGCGAACAGGTTGACGTCAACGTGATAGCTCTGGTGCGTCATCGCACTGAGCTCGTTGATCAGAGCGCCCAAATATTGCCCCGCGCTGACGCCGCTGATGGGGCCGGTAAGGATGTAATCGAACACCAGCGCGGATACCGACAGCTTGGCCATCACCGGGCCCATGCTGTCGCGCACCACCACGTACACGCCGCCGCGCACGTACATGCTGCAGCTTTCCAGGTAAATGCTGCGCACCGCGAAGCTGAACAGCATGACGCCCAGCACGAACCACGGGGCCGCCTTGCCGATGGCCTGCTCGGCCGCGCCACCGGCATAGAAGGCCGACGAGGCAAGATCGCTCAGGACGATAGAGGCTCCGCGCCAAAAACTAATGAAGGAAAGGGCAACTGTCGTCGCGACAACAACTTTCGATGTCGCGGCCGGCAACTTACCGTTCGTAGGGGACATCCTTGGCTTTGTTTCTACTCCGATCTATTCTAACCAAAGCCAGGAGCGGCCTATATCGAAATTTTGAATCGGCACGATTTCCTATTGCTCGTCAGAGTGTTACGGGCAAGCGCACCGATTGGTACTGACGGTAGCCTAGACACATGGCCAAAAACTTCAAAGATCTCACCGAGCGCGAGATCGTGGCGCTGGCCATCGCGCTCGAAGAGGAGGACGGCCGGATTTACGGGGACTTCATCGACGGGCTGCGCGACACCTACCCTGCCTCCGCCAAGATGTTCGAGGAAATGCAGGCGGAGGAATCCCAACACCGGGCCAGTTTGATCGAGATCTATCGCCAGCGCTTTGGCGACCACATCCCCTTGATCCGGCGCCAGGACGTGAAGGGCTTCGTCCAGAGGCGTCCTATGTGGCTGGTACGGCCTCTGGGGATTCATGCGGTGCGCAAACAGGTCGAGATCATGGAGCTGGAGACGCGGCGTTTCTATGAGCGTGCCATGCAACAAGTCAGCGACGCGGGGGTGCGCAAGCTGCTGGGCGATCTGGCCGAAGCAGAGCAGAAGCATTCGGCGGCAGCTCATGCTCTGGAACAGAGGATCCTGACTGACGAGGCCATGAAGGGCGAAGACGCGACGGAGCGCCGCTTATTCGTGTTGCAGATCGTGCAGCCGGGTCTGGCGGGCCTGATGGACGGCTCGGTCTCGACGCTCGCGCC
>JAIQFI010000058.1 GCA_020073345.1 Terriglobia bacterium | reverse complement strand
TCCGACGAAAGAACGGAATCTGAGAGTGAGCGGAACGGACGAAGCGATTCGATAGCAAAGGAGGGATGTTTCTCTGGGGACTCAGTCCCCAGACCCCTGGGATTTATCGCTTGGATGCCAATCCCAGTGAATCACTTTTGCCGCTGGGGCTCAGTTTTAACCGAACCCCGGCCTGGTCTTGGCCCCGGAGTCGGCGCTCAACTTGCTTCCCAGCTTGTAGTGTATCCGCAACAGCAGTTTTGCGCAACGGTGGAACGAAAAAAGAGCTTGATTATCGCAGCGCGTTCAGACATGGGCCTTATCGGATGCTTCGTCATGAGGACATTTGTGAAAGACATAATCAGAGTGGCTAGGAAGTAAGACTGGGCTAGGATGGGGCGATATTCTCGCATCAGCCGGTTCTGGGCCGCGTCAGCAATTTATGCGTGCGGCACGTGTTTTTTGTGATGCTCACGAAGAAGGGATAATCTTCTCGTTCTGAGAAGTTTCTAGCTGACCGTAACGCACCCGCAACGAATGTGGCGATCCGAGCGTCGACCCATGCCGCCAGACGACGGGCTCGATGAGTTCCGCCTTAGGCAGCTTCTCCGCGAACGCACGTGTTGCCGAAATCGCCGCCATGCGGACCAGCAGCGCTCCCACACAGGAATGCGGACCTCCGCCCAGGGCCAGGTGGCCAGCATCCCGGCGCGCGACGTCGAGGGAGTTGGGATCGGGGAAGTGCTCCGGGTCGCGATTCGCCAAGGCCACTTTCAGAATCACGCGTTCGCCTTCAGCAATTGTGACACCCGCGAGTTCCACGGTTTGCTCCGCTGCCCGCTCGAGCGTATGCACCGGGCCACTATAACGAAGCAACTCCTCGATGGCCTTTGGCATCAGATGTGGTTCGGCACGAAGACGCTCGAGCTGAGAGGGATTCTCCAGCAAGCCGAGCCACGCACTCGCCAAAAACTCGGGCAGGGTCTGTGAAAGGCCCAGGAACAGCGATTGCACTCCGGGTACGCGTACGCTGCGCAATAATCTCTTCAAACGGGCACTCGCAACCCTGCGCTGGATGGCTAGCAGCAGTTCCTTGGGGAATCGGCGCGGCACCAGCAAGCTGGCATTGCTGGCGGAGAGATACGGTGCCAGAGCGGCCAATTGTCGCGCCCTCGCCGCATCAAGACCGAGCACCACAGTCGTGACGGCAAGGGACCAGGGCTGGAGTACTTCGCTCACCAGTTCAACCGGGCGGCCCGGCGGCAGCGCCGCGACGATGCGGTCCGCAAGGGGCTCAATCTGTTCCTGCCACGCTGAAATCTTTGACTGGGGAAGCGCGCCCGACACGTCCTTGCGAACCTGAGCCGGCGCCTTTTCAGGACCCGCTTGACGGAGCGCCGGTTCGCGCAAGGCGTCTAAGACGTCCTGATAGCGGCTCAGTACCCACGCATTCTGCGCCGAGTCGAAAAACGCCGGAGCAGGCGTTGGCGGGGATAAGGAGGCTGCGTCCTCCGGGAATCGCCGCGGCTGGCTCGATTTCGATTCCGTAAGTCACCTCAAAACGAAAACGACAGGCTCGTGTATCCGGTGTTCGCGCGATATCCGAGCAAAGACGTAAAATCCTGCCGATACGCGTAGTATTGGTACCCCGCGTTCCAGCGGAGTTTGCCGTTGATTTTCACCGACACTCTGGCCATCGGAGACTGGAACGCTACAGGAAACGTCTGCACCGCCTGAAACAGAGCAGGCGCAGATCCGACTCCAGCAGTTGCGGTCCCGCGGCCATCCCCTAAATCCTGCACGCCCGTGTAACCCGCATAGACGTCGATTCGCCGTCTGATCTCGTACCGCACACTCACATAGAGTGAATTGATATTACTCAGGTAAATCGAGCTTTGGTTTTGGAGAAGCTGCTGGTCCAGGAAATACGCGATCCCTCCAATCGTGTAGGTATGCGCCCGGGAAAAACCAGCGTCGAGCGTGAACCCGTCACGAGGCGTCCAACTGCCGCTTGCGGAATACGTTCTCGACTGCGCAGCGTAAGAAGTCAGCGAGACGGAATTCGAATTGTAATCTGCATTTACGGCCGCTGCAAGGCGAAACGTCTTCACACGATATTGCACGCGGCCGCTCAAGGCATGATAGTCGGCGCCCGCAATCGGCGTGAAGGGGTGGCTGTTGGCCCCGATCTCTGCCCCGAGCAGCACGCTGAGAGGTTTCCAGGGCGCGAACCGCACCCCGACCTCGCCGGCGCGAAGTTGATTGGATTGCTCCGCAGGGTCGCTCGAAGTCGCTCCGGCGAATGTGAACTGCTTCTGAAAGATGATGAGTCGGTTGGAATAATGGTAGCCCGCCATAAAGCCCCACAGAGGCGATACTTGATAGTTCAGATTGGTGTCATTGGCGACGGTTCGAATGCCGAGATAGTTGTAGAACAGCGCCGTAGTGGTCTGCGTCTGACTGTCAAATTGGGCGAAAAAGGAATCGCCAAGAGTGCGGACGTTATGGACAGACGTGCTGTTGGCAATCGTTAGTTTGGAGGTGGGCGTAAAGCTGAGATTCAAGTTGCCGGTCGCAACCGGGCGATCGGCGTTGCCAAGCGTAACCACGTTTTGGATGCGTGCCGGCGAGGATGCCTGCGCGCTCTCATCAACGACAAATGCGTTCCGCCCTCCGGAATAAGTGAACCGGCCGTTCAAATGAAACAGCTCCCGGTCCGCGAAGATGGCGGCTCGCCAGTACGGATTGGTTCCGTGATTCGGATCACTCGCGTGAAAGCTATTGAGACCCGCCGGTACTGGCTCCGAGGGGGTGGCCCCGGGTACGCCCCCGGTTGCCAGGGTAGCGCCGGTGTCGTCCTTGAAGTCCTCCCAGCCGTGCGTCCAGTTGACGCGGATTCCGAAAACGCGAAATTCATTGCCGAGGCGGTACTCCCGCCATACTCGGCGCACATTCGAAAACAGGGGGAAGATATTGCCGGTACCGTCGAACAACTGAATGGAGGAATAGCCCGGACCCGATTGCGAGTTGGCACTGAATCCCGCAAAGAACTTGAGGTTGGATTGCGGGAAAAGCGTCAGATTGTGATCCTGCATCCGATTCTGCGTGTCCAGAAGATGCTGTCCACCGCCGCCCGCCGTCACCAAGCCGGGATTGAAATAGTCGTTCTGCCTCCAGCCCATGTCGTAGCGATACATCCGATTTTTCTGTATACTCAGCGCCACAGATTCGTAGGGATCATTGCCGAGTCCCTGTGTGGACAAACTGATGTGGTCGAACAGCCGGCCATGTCCGTCCTTGGAATTCACAAGCAGCGAACTTCCCAAGAGCCGAATACCATCGCCGTAATTGACGCTGCTGCGGTACTGCTCAATGTTTCCGCCCACGGTGCCGTAGCGATACCCGGTCTCAAAGCTATTGACGATGTTGTAGTTTTGGACGTTTTCTCCTCTCGGTTCCCCAGCCAAGTCGGGGCTCGGGGCTACCGGAACCTGCGCGTCGAGGGCGCATAGGACGAGAAGCAAGAGAGCTATGATTCTCATAAAGCATCAGCGCAGAAGATTTGAATCGGCATTGGATCCGTGAATGCGCACATGGCAGGCCGTGCAGTTCTGGTAGCGCGGATCGGCCATGTTATGGGCCGAGGTTTGAGTAGGGATCCCCTTCCCCTGGCGTCCGAAGTTTCCCGCGCCGTTGTGACATTCCAGGCACAGGGTGAATACCACCGGGCGCAGAAGCAGCCGCGAGTTGGTCGAACCGTGAGGCGCATGGCAGGTCTCACATCCATCCACCCGAACGCCCAGGTGCTCGAAAACGAAGGGTCCCCGCTTGTCCGCATGGCATTTGAGACAAGGCTCCTCGTTCGCCATCGCTTGGTCAACCTGGTGTGGGCGCGAGGCCATTTTCCAGGTGGGAGCAAAGGAGCCGTGCGGATTGTGGCAGTCCGTGCACGAGATCACTCCTTCCTCGACGCGGTGTTTGAAGGGCATCGCGAACTGGGCGCGCACATCGGTATGGCATTCTTCACAAAGCGCGGTCTGGGGTTTCTTGAGTAGCCCGGCAACAGAACGAGCGCGATGAATCGAATGGCAACTGGTGCAAGCCATCCCATTGAGAGTGTGTTGAGAAGCCCGGATATTGGCCCGCGAGAGAGTCTGGCTGTGGCAGCGGAGGCAAGCGTCCAGGACTTGCGCAGCCGGGAGCACCGAGAAGGCACGAATCGTGTCCTTTCCGCCCCCATTGTCGATGTGATTCCCGGCAGGCCCGTGGCACCCCTGGCAGCCCGTACTTTCCGGCGGTTCTTTGCCTGAAGCCACGCTCTTGAAGTGCGGATTCTTATAGAAAGCATTCCAAATGGCGGAATGACACGTCTTGCAGAGGTCATTGCTTACAAAGCGGCTGGTCTGCGCATGCGCGATGCACCCGCTCCCGCAGATGAGGGCGAAAAGTAGTCCGAAACGAAAACCCACAAACACTAAGACTGTCTCCAATGCAGCGAGCAAACACATTTTTTGCAGATCGTGTTTGTAGCGACATCCAGGGAGTCGCGAAAAGCAACCGCCTCCGGGCCGTTCAGGATCTGATGCAGGGGCTTCCCTGAGTTCAAATGCCCGATGGAGGGGTGAAAAAAACACGGGCGCACGGTGCCATCGGCCTCGACCACCGCCGACTTCCAGGGAGCGTTGCAGACCGGAGCCACCGGTGGCGTTTCCCCCAGAACAGCACGGAAATGGCGAACAATTCGCCTTAGCTTCGCCGGTGACTCACAAACAAAGTGTCCGCAGTCAGCGCGCGATATCAACGCCTCAATCTCGGACTCCAGGGCGGCGACTTCCGCGGAATCGAGGCCGATCGCCGCCTTCTTCTCCGCGGGCCAGCCATTGGGCCGGGCGAAAGCTGGGGAATCCACGTCTGCCGCCAGAAACGAAATTGAGTTCAAGCGCAGCCGTCTCGCGGCATCCACGGTATCGCGCAGCTGACGGAAATTCGAACGTTGGACGGTACAGCGGGCGGATATCCGGAAACCTGGGTCGTGTTCAAGAATGGATGCGATCCCCGCGGCAGTGATGTCGAAGGCGCCCGGAACTCCACGGATCGAGTCGTGAACCTTCGCGGGGCCATCGAGCGAGATGATCACGTCGTCGACACACTTCGCTACGGACGCAGCATGCCGTCCGAGCAGCAGCCCAGAACTGAGTAGTGTGATTCGGATCTGGCGATCTCGAAGCGACTCGATAAGACGCCACAGGTTGGAGTGCATGAGGGGTTCGCCGCCAGACAGAACCACCCAGCGAACTCGCAGGCGTTCGAGGCTTTCTAACTGCCGCTCGAGATCCTGGACGCTAATTTCCTGCGCGTTGGTGGTCTTCCAGATGTCGCACATCTTGCAGCGACAGTTGCAGCGGCTGTGCGGGTTCAAGACGAGCACGGGAAGAGAATCGAGCATCATGGCGAGACCCTCCTTCCCGCCAGACGATACTCGGGGCCGATGACGCGGACGGTCTCCTCGTGAAGAGCCGGCACGTCCACGTCGGTGAACCATGTGCCCTTTCCTTCGACGCTGATGGGGGTCCACTTGCCGTCGTCGAAGACCGAGACCCGATCACGCAAGCGCGGAGAGACGAGCCGGACTTTACCGCGGACGATCATCATTTCCGGACGCATCCGCTGCAACGCTTCCGCCGGCGTCTGCCCCCGGTCCTCGACGACCACGAGATCCGCCGCTCCACCCTCCCGTATCCTGCCTTCCCCATCGGTGAGCCGAAGGACGCAGGCGGATCGAGTCGTCACCATTTCGAAAAGATCTTCAGGGGTGAGTTGGTGCGTCTGCTGTGCAACTTCGATTTCATCGACAAGATCGACTTGCGCGGTGAGCGCGGAGTCTGTTCCGAGCACGACCCGCAACCCCGATTGAAGAACGGCGGCGGCAACGGTCCTGCCGTACGTAGAAATATTTGAACTCGGGCACCAGACGAGTGCGCTCCGCCGTTTACGAAGCAGGTTGAGATCGGGTTGGTCCAGGCCAATGGCATGCACCAGCACGGTGCGCTCGCTCAGCACGCCGAGTGCGGCTAGCCGGCCTATTTCAGAGCGCGCATGTTCATCGACTCCCTCGGCGGCGTGCAGGATGAAGGGCCAATCCTGAGGGGTCCTGCGGAAGCGCTCGACCAAGTCCGGGCTGAAATCCAGCGAGTGGGCCCAGCCGAAGTGTCGCACCACATTCACCGGAAACGCCGCATCGAACACAGTGGCGTCGAATGGGTTGTGATGCGATACCGTGGTTACGCCGCTCAGCAGATTCTTGAGTCCGCCCCAAATGATGCGTGCGTGCTTGGATAGGGCCAGGTGCTCCTTTACCGGCGACACGGAAGGTCGATATATGTCCGCTGCCCAACTCTTCGCATTCTGATAAGTTCCGTGCCCCAAACTCGGAAACAAATTGAATTCCAGATGATCGTGGGCATTGATCAAGCCGGGCAACACCAAAAAACCCGTGAAGTCCAAGACGGGTGAGCGTGAATCCGTATCTCGCGAGTGGCGACCGGCGAATGCAATGCGCCCGCCGCGGACCATGAGATCGACGGTTCCCGTTGCCTTCGCATCGAGTGCGATTCTGGCGCCCCTTAGAATCATTCGCGCACCCAAGCGGAAATAAGAACGGCCGGCACTCGTCGCGCAGTGATGAACGCGTTCGCTTTTCCAGCCCTTTCGAAGATGACGCGTTCCTGCTCGCCAAAGGGCGCGTCAATTCTCCAGACCGGACGCAGACCCGCCGCCAGCGCGCACGCCTCGACCCGTGGCCACGAATGGTCGTAATGTTTGATTTCGTAGCGTTCGCTGCCGGTACGGAAAGATCGGACCCAGCCGGAGCGGACAGCGTCAGGGTGCAAGTCGCTCGTGATGACACGCCGCGCAACGCGCGCCATTTCGCGGAAGGCCAAGTCGAGACGATCGATGTATCCCAGCGCGAAAGAGCACACGGCCACATCGATGGAACGAGACGCGAACGGCAAAGCGCAGACGTCGGCGCATGCCAGGCGGCCTTTCACTCCAGGTTTGGCGGATGCCACTGCCAGCATTTCGGCGCAGGGGTCGGTGCCGATGGCCCACACGCCGCGCGAAAATGCGTGCGTCAGCCAGCGGCCGGTCCCAGTCGCCAGATCCATCAGCCGGTCGCCCGGAACCAGATCCAGGTGTTCGCTTAAGATGCGGTGTTCCAGGGCCATCAACGGATTGGGATCCTGATCGTAGGTGGTGGCCCACAGCCGATAGGCCGCGGCGGCGGAAATCGCAGTCACAAGCTCTCCCAGCGTGGTTTGCGAAGCGATACGAATCGTTGCGCCCACGAAAGCTCCAGTGGAAACTCGTAAAAACCCAACGCATAGCGCCAACTGCTCAGGGACTTCAACAGCATCCGGCTCCATTGCGGAAGGTGAATATCCTGTACGGTTGGCCAGCGCGAATTAATCACCAGCTCAAAGTTGTCGATGCGGCGTTTGACGCGGGACGGCAGCCAGGGAAGGCGCGGATCCTGGCGAATCGTAAAGTTGAGCCAGCGTTCGCTGGCCCACTCGTCTGGTGTCCGAGGAAACTCGATTTTGCCGTCTATTTCGCCGTACATGCCGTCGGGGTGAGGTGTCGGTATGTAATGTTGAACGATGATTTCGGCCTCCGGATTGAGACGCTTGATCCGCCGGATGAATCGAATCGTGTCGCGCGTGTCCTCCGCGGGCGCGGTGGGGCTTCCGACAACGAATGAGAACTCAGGAACAATGCCGAATTTACGGATGCGGGCTGCTAACTCGAGCGTCTGCTCGGCCGTGATGCGTTTATTCATCTCGGCGAGGACCTTGTTAGAACCGGACTCGGCCCCGAAAAAGATCATGGTCGCCCCAGCTCGCCGGATGTCGCGCAACGCGGCGTCGGAATAACGAAGGAATGTGTCAATCCGGCCTTCCGCCCACCAGCACAGTTTGAGGGGCGTCAACAGCTCGGCCTGTTTGCGCGCGTGGCTCTCGCTCAGGAAGAAGTTGTTGTCGTAGAACTGGACGGCATCGATCCCGTGATCCCGCTGGAGAGCGCCCAGAACCTCGGCCGTACGCTCCGGCGCCTCGGTTTTCTGCCGTCCATCGAAAATCGGCACCACGCCGCAAAACTGGCATCGAAACGGACACCCGATGCTCGCATGATGCACCGCTGTGCGGCGGCCCAGGAAGGTAGGCAGCAAGTAGCGCTCCATTGGCACCAGCCGGTGATAGGGAAGCGTCGGAAAATCGTTGGGCGAGCGCAGAGGCCGTCCCGAATTGTGAACGTGGAGGCCGAAGTCATCCTTGAAGGAAAGACCTTTGATCGCGGAGAACTTCCGTGAGCCGCGAAGCGCGGACAGGAGCTCGACAATGGTATCTTCCCCTTGCCCGCGAACCGCGAAATCGACATAACCGGCGTTCAGGGCGGCGTCGGTGTAGAGCGAGGGGAAATAGCCGCCCCACACGATGGGGACAGCGGGATGCTTTTGCCGGAACGCGCGGCAAAGTGCGATGGCGGACACCATCTGCGGGCCGGGCATTACGGAAACGGCCAGCAGCTCGACCTTGTGCTCCGACGCGATACGGTCCATTGTGACTCCCGGCTGCGGGTCGAGATTCCCGTCAACGATGGCGTAGTCCTCGACGCCTTCCAAAACGGCTGCGATCGAAAGAATCGCCAGAGGGAACCGGCGGTTCTTGGGCTTGACGGCCTTCGGATGGAGCAAGAGGATCATCGATCCCGAAATCTCGCCACGAGTATCAGAAATCGCGACGGCGGCCGCTGGCCCCGCAGCATTGCCTTCCAAGGGCGCAACGCCCAGCGCAAGCCATACCAGGGTTGGCTATACTGCCATTCGATATTCAATTCATCCGAGAGTTCCTGGAGCATCCGGCGATCCAGATATTCGATGCTTTTGAGGGCATCCGAGCGAAATCCGTAGACCTGTTCGAAATATGCCTGGCGCTCGGCCCGCATCATTTCTCCATGCTCGCTGCGCCGGTAGACAGGCGAGTCCATGATGACCAGACTCCCGCCAGCGCGCAGGCAACGGCGAACTTCAGTGAGCGTGCGGCGATAATCGGACGAGTAGTGGAACGACGAATTGAAGATCGCCAGATCGAATGCCGCTTCCCGAAAGGGCAGGAAATCGAAGTCCGCGGCCGCCGCCGGGAACCGCAGCGGATAGTGTGCCAGCGCTCCCAGCCCGTCCAGTTCATCACGGAAAATGTCCAGTGCGACGGCCCGATGCCCGCGAGATGCCAGACGGTATGACATCCATCCGTTGCCCGCGCCCAGATCCAGGACGTCAAGCTGGCGCCCGGCTCGCCGCTCGGCGTCCGCAAGAATGGTGCGTTCAAAAGTGTGGAAACTGCGGGCGCGGATTCGCCACTGTTCGGGATTTCTGCCGCTGAGGTCACGATCCGGCAGCTCGCGGTAATAGGCGGAATTTGCCGAGCCGCGCCCTTCCGCATGGCGAATCCTGGCATAGTCTTCCAGAAATTGCTGGCGCGCGGCGGAATCCATATTAACTTCGGCGAAATATAAGGAGGCGATGGTCGCCGATCATCCGGCCTATTCTCGACGCGTCGATGCGTGCATCCATCGAAGCCATGCTGCGGAGCAGCTCGGAGGGAATAACCCCCACGAAGGAGGGCGGAACCAAGATCCCAACGCCCACATCGGTAACTAGATCGAAACCCGGCAACAGGGCATGTCGAACTTGCTTCGAAGACGGGTAAAAGAGGCTGAGGCCTTCGGAGGTCGTTGCTTCTCCACCCCAACGGCGCACGGCCTTCTTGAACTGTCCACGAACGGAATAGTACATGGACTCCCAAAGACAGAACCGGTTCATAAGACAGATGGCAAGAAATCCCCGCGGACGGACCAGGCGCGCGAGCGTTTCACGCAGGGTCGATAGGTCGCGAATGCAATTGAGTCCGCCGAAGTTGGATAACACCATATCGAAGGCAATGGCGAACATATGGATTCCTTCGATGGGGAGTACGCGGGCGTTCACGCCTCTTCCACGCGCGACTCGAACCATTTCGGGCGAGACGTCCAACGCGAGTACTTGCCCTGCGAGTCCCGCGAAGTGAACAGCGTCTTCCCCGGTTCCACATCCGATATCGAGAATGCGATCTCCCCGTGCGATCAGAGGATCGAGATGGCGCCACACGGCATCTCGCTGCAATCTACCGGCCTCTGAGTTGGTCCACACTTCGTCATAGCGCGCCGCGAGCCGGTCGAAGTATGCCGCTGGATGGTCGGGTGAAGAGAGCGGAACCGAGCTCATGCCTCCACCTCATGTCTAGTGAGCTGAAGAGCCTGGCGCGCCGCGTGAATCGCCGCCGCGTCGGGCGTCATAGCCATTTCGATGCGCAGAAGTTCGTCCGCGCGGCGGTAGAACATTCGCGAATGCCTGCCGGTAACGACGAAATCGCGATCCGTGGATTGGCCCCACGGCCGGATGTTCACCAATCGCTGGCTCACCTTCTCGAAATACGGAGTGCCTTTGATGGGATAAGAGACGGTGGTGAAGAACACGTCCGGCCGGCACTTCTTGACGTGCTCGACGGTCGCTTCGATGTCGGAAATATCTTCGCCCTCGTATCCCCACATCAAAAACATGCCGGTCTGGATGCCGTTATGCTTTGCCAGCGCGACAGCTTCCTGGACCTGTTCGACCGTGACTCCACGCTCCATGGCGTCGAGGATCCTTTGAGAGCCGCTTTCCGAACCAATCCAAACGCGCATGCAGGCGAGATCCGCCAGCAGTGCCGCCGTTTTGTCGTTCATGCGATCGGCGCGCGTGATGCACTCGAACGGAATGCGAATGCCGCGCCGTTTCATTTCGGCCGCGTATTCCGCGAGCCATCCATGGTGGATCGTGAACACGTCATCCGCGATCCAGAGCATTTCCGGGCTGTATCGCTCGATCACCCACTCAATTTCATCTACGACTGCTTTCGGCGAACGGCGCCGGTGGGTGTGCCCGTACACCGAATGACTGCACCAGTTACACCGGTAAGGACAACCGCGCGCTGTAATCACCGAAATCGAACCCATGCCGTGAAGACAACGCCAGGTTTTCAGATATTGCCCGATATCGATGAGTTCGCGATCAGGCCACGGTTGCGCATCGAGACTGGTGAGAACTTCCGCCGGCCCGGTGTGATGGGGGGTTCCGTCCTCGCCGCGAAAGATCAAGCCAGGAATTGCGGGCCATGCCGTGGGATCGAATCCAGAACGTCCCAGACGCTCCACGGCAATCTCGCCTTCGCCAGCGACGATTAGATCCGCTCCGGCGCTGAGGTATTCGCGCGCGTAATTCGACGGCTCCGGGCCGCCCAACATCACCAGCCACCCAGCGGCACGCGCATGCTCGGCGATCGCCAGTACGTTGGCGCGCGTCATCAAGTTGCCGTAGATTCCGAGAACGCCCGCCGGGCCCTGATCCAGCAGACGGAATAGTTCCTGCCTCGAACCGAATGTAGAGTCGTAGATTTCCGTCTCGAAGCCGCGGTTCCGAAGATAGGAAGAAAGATACAGCAAACCTAGGGGAGGATACGGCTTCATGGTCTGCTGCTCCTTGAGATCCTCCTCAAGGAAATAGCCGTGAGTTAGGAGAAGACGCGTCATACAGCCGCCATCTGACTCCGCTCCACCCCACGCAGTTCGTGGACCAACCGCCAGGCGTGGCCTAGATCCTTTCCGCCACGCACTTCAGCATGGAGGGCTTCCGCAAGGGCGCGGTACAACTCGGTCGAAAATGTACCCCGGAATATCATCGAAAGATCGGAACTATCGTCCCAGTTAGCTTTTGACCCCACTTCAGCTGCCACAATTTGGTAAAACGTGGTTCCGGGAAGCGGATAAGAGACGGAGATGCCGACATTGTCCGGCGCCGTCTCGCGTACCATCCGGATGGTCGATTCGATATCGCTCCAGGTTTCGCCCGGATAGCCGAATTGGAGAAAGAAGCAGGCGCGAATGCCGTGCGCGCGAAGATTCTCGCGAGCAGCATAGATCTCCTCGACGCGAATGTCTTTGTCCATTGCGTCCAGCACGCGCTGGGATCCGGACTCAGCCCCCATCCATACCTCTTCGCATCCCGCGCGACGCAACGCGCCTACGGCATCGCGCGTCATCAGATCGCACCGGGACTGCATCTTGAATGGAATCTGAGCGTGAAGGGTTTCCACTGCTGCGGCAAATTCAAAGGTCCACCGCGCCGAGAGGGCGAAGATATCATCGGCAAACCAGATATGGTCCGGCCGGAACCTTTGCTTCAGGTCGAGCATTTCCCCGGCGACCCGTTGAGGGGAGCGCGCATGATAGCTGTTGCCATAGATTGGCTTGGCACACCAATTGCAACGATAGGGGCAGCCCCGGCTGGACGCCATATTCAAAGAAAAATAGCCGTGTGCACCGAGCCACACTTGCCGGTAACGCTCGATATCCACGAGGTGCCACGCAGGCGCCGGTAAAGCATCCAGATCGGATCTTACGCAGCGTGGTGCATTGTAGTGGACGCCGCGATCGCAGCCAAACGCCAAGCCGGCAATCGTGTCAGGAGTTTGCCGCTGCGCGAATGCAAGCATGGTCTCTTCCACTTCGCCAATGATGACGGAGCTACATCCGGCTGCGAGATAAGCTCCGGTATGATCGGAGGCATCCGAACCATGGGCCAGTACTTCGATGCCCTGGCTCGTCGCGGTCTGCGCCATCCAAAATGCAAGCTCTCGATTGCGAGCCAGGCACATCTTCGAAAGAAAATTGAAATCGTCCTCGCACACGACTACCAATCGCGGGCGATGACGTTCCAGTGCATCGCGAAAACCCTCGTGGGGAGAATCGAGAGTAGGATCGTAAAGCGCGGTCTCAATGCCGTGCTGTTCCAGGACCGCCGCCGCCAGAATCGTTTGCAAAGGCGGGTATGGCTGCATTTTCGAAACCTGCTTCGGGTCCGAATAAAGATGATTGCTGTGCGTCAGGAGAACGTCAGCCATAGCAAGTCACGCGCTCCTGCTGAGTTCATGACTCAGGGGCTGACCGGTAAGAAGCGATCGCCGAACCGTCAGCCATTTGTGTGGAACCGCCAGGGACAACTCCCAGGGCCACGCGAAAAAGTAATTCTGCAGGCGCCAGTGCAAGGGCCGGCGTAGAAGCGCGAGCAAGAAGCGGACAATTCCAGATCGCGACTGCCGGCGCGCCTTGGTCACCTGATTAGCGAGCAGAAAGTAGGAAATGCCCCGGCGTAGCTGAGCGAATGCCCGGCCGCCGAGCCAGGGCAGATGGTCTACACCGAGATCGACGTCAGCCCATTCCGCCAGCGAAGTTGGTTCGCTGAGCCCCCGCGCGCGCAGCTCCGGCCAGATCGGAATGCCCGGATAGGGCGTAAACAAATTGGGAGAAAAGGTTACATTATCGTACCTGGCGGCGATCTCGCCCATCGTCCGCAGCGTTTCCCGGCGGTGACGCTCCTCTTCGCCGGGATAGGCGAAGATCAGATTGAGAGTGACGCGGATGCCCGCGCGCGAACATTTGCGGACCGCTTCGCGGATGTCCTCGATATGCTGGTGGCGTTTGTTCATAAGCTCGAGAACTTCGGGAGACGCTGACTCCGTGCCAAACCCGATATGGCTCACGCCGCCCGCCGCAAGCCGCTCCACTTCCTCATCCGTCATCCGGCACAGCAGGTCCGTGGACGCCTGAAATGTCCAGCGGAACCGTACTCTGGAACGCACAAAGCCCTCCGCGATCGCTACCGCCCGGTGAACGTCCACCAGGAAATTGGAATCGACCAACGCGACTTCGGAAAGAGCGTAGCGCTTCACCAGATCGGTGATTTCCATCACCACACGGTCGACGTCGATAGCATTGAACCGCCGGTTGTAAAAAACCATATCCGTGCAATAGTTACAGGCGTAAGGACAACCCGTGCTGGTAGCATAGGGCAGTTTTCGTTCCCCGCTCGACCGTGCGTAGGCGTCGAAATCGATTAAGTCGTAAGCGGGCACAGGCAGGCTCGAGAGCGGAATGGCGGGCCGGTCCGCGTTCATCCGAATCTGTCCGTATTTTTTGAACCAGCAGCCCGGCACCAGATCGAGCGGCTGCCCGGCGTCAATTCGCCGGAGAATCTCCACCAGAGTGGCCTCGCCCTGGTGGCGCACCACTACATCGACGAAGTCTTCCCGCAGCGTTTCGCCGGTCAACAAGCTCGGGTGCCATCCGCCGTAGATGATCGGAGCATTGGGCCGAAGCTTGCGAAACAACTTGCTCGCCTCGATGGCATCCAGGATCATCGGGCCGGTCAGCAGAGATACGCCCAGGCACGCGCTATCGTGTGCGTGCGCGGCAATCGTTTTCATATAGTCGCGATCGAGCGCGCCATCGATAATCTGGGGAATGTAGCCAGCCGCGCGCAAGGATCCCGCCAGACTGAGCAGACCCAGTGGAGGCCCCAGAAGCTTGCCCGAGTACGGAGGCAGGAACAGCACGACTTTGCGCGAACCCGCGGTCAGCATGTGACTGCCTCAGCCTCCAGACGATGAGCGTCAACTTTGGGCTTAGGTGGCTCCAGCCATTGGTTCACTTTATCTTTCAGCCACAGCTCTAACGGGAACGAATAGTAGTTATGATCCAGACGCCAGCGGGCCGGTCCGCTAATCATCCCGTGGACGATACGCTGCCTGATATTCTTGCTGCGGATGCCGATCGGTACGCGGTTGAACGCGACCCGCAAGTACTCGCGCATGGTTTGAACTTCGCGATGGGCAGGGCCTTTCAACCACGGAAGAACGGTATAGCGCGGGAAAAACTCCGCCCAACCTTCGAGAGTTTTCGGGACTTCGATTCCCAGCTCGAAGGCCCGGTTCATGATGGGAGCACCCGGGTACGGCGTGAAGATGTTGGTCCAGAACTCGGCGCCCGGATAACGGCGGCAGACGTCCATGATGAGCTTGATCGATTCACGCCGCTCTTTGTCGCCTTCGCCGGGATATCCAAAAATCATGTTGAACGAAGGACGAATACCCGCTTCCGTAAGTTTTTGGGCCGCTTGATGGATGGTTTCCAGTTTCTGGAACGTCTTTCCCATGAGCTCCATCACCTTCGGCGATCCGGTGTCCGCGCCTTGGGACACCTGCGATAAACCGGCGCGTTTTAGCAGCTTCAGTTCGTCCACCGTAAGCCGGCATACGAGGTTGGTTGACGACTGAATGCTCCAGTCAAATTTGACGCCCTTTCGGACCAAGCCCTCAGCGATCAGAACCGCGCGCTCCCGGTCGACCAGAAAGTTATCATCCACGATCCATAAAAGCCGCAGACCATAACGCGACACCAGATCGGCGGTCTCGTCGACTACTCGTTCCGCCTCGATGGCGTTCCACTTGCGTCCATACACGCCGTCGTTGGTGCAGTAGCCGCAATTGTACGGACACGCAAGGCTCGAGGTGTACATTCCCCACCGGCGTCCACACACTCGCTCATAGGCATCAAAATCGGCGAGTTGATACGCTTTCGGTGGCAGCTCGGCAATGGGCCTGAGAGGGCGGCTGGGATTGAAGACCAGGCCACCCTCGGCTTTATAGCCCACCCCTAGAACGCCCTTAAGAGACTCTCCCGCGGCGATGCGTTCTACCACTTCGAGTAAGGCGTCCTCCCCTTGCCCCTTAACAACGATGTCGATGTACGGGGCGGCGAGGGTCTGGTCGGGGAGCAGAGACGGATGCCAGCCGCCCAGAATGACGGGCTTATTCGGGTAGAGCCGTTTGGCGTCACGCGCGATTTGCACGGTCTCCATGATCATCGGTCCGGTGACCAGCGAGACCGCGAGGCATACCGCGTCTTCCAGTTCTTCGAGTACGCGCCTGCGGAAATTCGGAGTAATCGTGGAATCGATAATGCGGACCTGATACCCGGCGCGCAGCAACGGCGTGGATACCGCGAGAATTCCCAGAGGCGCCGTGGCCTCCTGGCTCGAGAACGCTGGAAAGAAGAAGACAACTTTCTTGGACGGCATGCTTGGTTTCCTAACGGCGCCTCTTAAAAGCCATGTTCTTGGATGATCCGCTCTTCCATTGAGACAAACCCGGCCGAGCATTGGGAACATTTCCAATCCTCGTTCTCCGTTAGCATTCCCGTCTGTCTAAATCGTCGAACTGCACCTGAAGGTTTCAACTTGACGCCTGCAATCGAACAAGTCCTTTCGCTGGATACGACAACTCCAGTCAACTCGCTCCGCGTAATCTATCGTGTCGAGCCATGGGTTGCGGCCCTGGCGCTGGTTGCTTTGGCTCCGGCCCTGCTTATTGTCGCGGCGATCATCGCCATACTCGCCCGGCGGACGCCTCTTGTACGCCACAGGCGGGTGGGTTGGCGAGGGACGGAATTGCCCGTGTTGAAGCTCCGCACGATGTGGGAGCCAAACCAGAATTGGGCGCCCGTGTTCGCGATTGAGGACGTGTCAAACGCCATTCCTGCTACCAAGAATGGCGAGGATGATCGCATCACCAGCCGTTTCGCCGCGTGGTGCCGGAAACATTCGATTGACGAACTTCCCCAGCTTTACCACGTCGTGCGGGGCGAAATGTCCTTCGTAGGTCCTCGTCCCATTACACGCGGGGAATTGGAGCAACACTATGGACCGTACGCGAAAATGGTCCTGTCGCTGCGCCCCGGCCTTACCGGGCTCTGGCAGGTGATGGGCCGTAGTCGCCTCACTTATTCCAAACGTAAGCGGTTGGATCTCCGGCTGGTCAGGTGTGCTTCGCCGGGTCTATATTTCCGGATATTCTTTCGTTCTGTCCCGAGGGTTCTGCGAGGTCATGACGCTCACTGAGTACTCCTTGGCATCCCGGACAGGTTCAGCCGTAGCAGGACCAGATGTGCGCGCCGGTCGAATACTGTATTGGCTGGCTTTCGGCGCCGCGGCTTCGATTTTATTGTCCATCGCCGTTTCTCAAATCCTGCTGGGCATCAGCATTGTGGCGCTACTGGTCTCGCGGAAACGGTTGCGCTTCCCACCAATTGTGCTGCCCCTGGCTCTGTTCTTCGCCGCGACGGTAATCGCCGACTTGCTCTCTGGCGATCCGTTGAGGGGCGTCCCTCAAATCCGGAAATTCTTCGTGTTCGGTATCATCCTGGTTTTGTTCAATACGTTCCGTAGCGTTTCGCAAATTCGAGGGCTGGTTCTGGCATGGGCCGGTATCGCCACCGTTTCCGCCGGTCTGGCGCTTGGTCAATTTGTCCAGCGTTGGAACGATGCTGTAAAACTTCACGCCGCAGTGTACGACTACGTTCTCGATGGCCGCATTACGGGTTTTGCGAGCCATTGGATGACGTACGGAGGCCAGCAGATGATCGTTCTACTGTTGCTCCTCGCGCTGTTGCTTTTTACCCCGCGTGGCGCCTGGAAAATCTGCGGTTGGGCGGCTGTGGCGATTATCTGGATCGCGATCGTGCTCGGCCTTACGCGCAGCATCTTCCTGGTGGCCGTTCCAGCGGGAGTTCTTCTTCTGGTTTGGAACTACAGACGCTGGCTGGTCTGGGCGGCCCCGGCCGCGGCGCTCGTGATGTTCCTTGCGGCCCCGCCGCAGATTCAGGACCGGGTGTTTTCGGTTTTCCGCCCTCACGGCGACGTCGACTCGAACTATCGCCGGGCCATCATGGCCCGGACGGGGTTGCGAATGATTGAAGCGCATCCCGCATTTGGGATCGGACCGGAGCAAATTCAGCCGCAGTTCCTCAAATATCTGCCGGCGGATGTTCCCCTGCCGCTCCCGAAGGGCTGGTACGGGCACTTGCACAACGTCTATCTCCAATATGCCGCGGAACGAGGGCTTCCGGCGCTGGCGTGCATTCTGTGGATCATCGGAAGAATGGCTCGCGATTTTCGCGGGGCTCTAAGGGCATGGCCTAACCAGGGGGACGCGCGCTTTATCTGGCTGGGCGCTTTGGCGGTTATCGCCGCCGTTCTCGCCGAAGGCTTCTTCGAATACAACCTGGGCGACAGTGAAGTGCTCACGATGTTTCTGGCCACGATGACGTGCGGCTACATCGCGATTGGTTGCGAGAGGAAGGCGTGACGGCGGGATGAAGGTCGCGCTGGTCCACTACTGGCTGCTAGGATCGCGCGGCGGCGAAAAAGTGCTCGAAGCGATCTGCCGTATTTTCCCCGATGCCGATATCTTCACTCTTTTCTATGACCCGGAGTCTGTGCCCGCGCTGATCCGGTCGAAAAACGTCAAAGCCTCTTTCCTGAATCCTTTCCAGAGTTTCTACCGTTCGCTGCTGCCCCTGATGCCGATGGCGCTCGAAGCGTTCGACCTGCGGCCTTACGATCTGATCATCAGCAGTGAATCAGGACCGGCGAAGGGGGTGCTCACTTCCTCCACTACCAGGCACCTTTGCTACTGCCACACACCCATGCGCTATCTGTGGGAACTCTATCCCGCCTATCGCAACGAGTTCCACCAAAGCCTGATGGCGCGCGCACTTATGGCTCCCATTGCAAGTTACTTGCGAACTTGGGATTACGCGACGGCCGCACGGGTGGATACGTTCATGGCGAACAGCCGCAACGTCAAGCATCGAATATGGAAAACCTACCGGCGCAAGTCGCGGGTGGTTTATCCGCCCGTTCCAGTCGAGTCCTTTCACCACTCCACCACCAGCGACTATTTCTTGATCGTCTCGGAAATGGTGGCTTACAAACGCCTCAACTATGCGGTGCAGACCTTCGCTCGAAATGGGAGGAAGCTCAAAATCGTCGGAGACGGGCCGGAGTACCCCCACCTGCGGAAAATGGCGGCGAAAAATGTCGAGTTCTGCGGTCGCATTCCGGACCACGAGTTGAGAGAACTCTACGCCAAGTCCACCGCGCTTCTCATGCCCGGAGAGGAGGACTTTGGGATGACCATGGTCGAGTCGCTCGCAAGCGGCAAGCCGGTGATCGCGCTCAGCCGCGGCGGTGCGCTGGACATCGTCGAAAACGGGTGCGGCGTGCTGTATGCAGAGCCCATGGAAACGTACTTGGAAGATGCCCTGCGCGCCTTCGATCGAGTAGAAAGTCTGATGGATCCGGCTCACCTCAAACTTCGCGCGTCTGCGTTTTCCGAAGCAGTATTTGAGCGCCGTTTTCGGGCTGTTCTGAACCGGTGCCGATCAGAAGATGTGCCGGAACATGCGAGTGCAGCGCCCTTTGTAACTCTGCCACAGGTGGTTTCAGGGAAGGTTCGGCCCTCGATCGCTCATGACGGCCGGCGCGGATTTCCGACTGTCGTGGAACCAACGGATTAGGTATTTACAAACTGTTCACAATATTTTTACACCCGTGCGCCTAGAATACCGGTCTAAGCGAACGTGGCGATTTATGAAGTCATGGATGGAGCGGCCGGCTGTTCGGCAGACGCGTTGGAGGACAAACCCATGCACACTTGGGATTTCCGCGCCGCGGTCTGTGCCGTGGGATCCCGCAATATCGACGTCCACAGCGATGAAGCGCTGGTTTTTCTGCTCCGCAGCGCCGTAGACCGGGAGACAGTCGACGATCTGTTTAGCGAACTGTTTCGACGATATCAACTGCGAGTTACTCAATGGTGTTCTCGGATCATCAGAGAACGAGAGTGCGTTCCGGATCTGGTTCAAGAAGTATTCTTACGCGCATTCCGGCGGCTATGCACCTACCGCGGGGATTCCCAGTTCTCGACCTGGCTATATGTCATTACGCGGAACCATTGCCTAAATGCTTTAAAAAAACGTCATACCGAACCGGTTGGAAACGGTAAAAGAATGTCGGCCGACTTCCCTGGTACGGATGGGCGCGAAGTGCATTTGGCAATGGAACAGGATCAGTCCTTCCGAAGAATGTGGCGACTGATCCAGGCGACACTAACGCCCACGGAAGTCCGCGTCATGGCCCTTCATTACGGTCATGGACTGCCTCTTGCGCTGATCACCCGTCAGTTGATGCTTTCGAACCCAAGCGGCGCTAAAGCCCACATCGTGAATGCACGAAGAAAACTCAAAGCAGTATTGGCCAGTGAGTCCAGAACAGGAGTAGTGTCTTACGGGAATCGCTCAGCAAATCAGGCTCGCGCAGCTTCCTGATCGGGGTCAGGCGCTTCCTCCTCGGCGCGGGATGCTGTTCGATACCCTGACCGTAAGCGCTTTCACGACTTTGGCCAAGTTGATGGGGGCTGCCAAGGCGTTGGTCCTGGCGCGCGTTTTCGGATCGAGCGCCGCTCTCGACAGCTACCTGCTTGCCTTTCTGTTGCCGTCTTTTTTGGCCGACATTTTCTGCGGACCCCTGGTTCCCGTGCTGGTTCCCAAGCTCGTGGAGTTGGAATTTCGGGAAGGGCAGGCGAAGACAGTCGCCTTATATGCGCACGTCTTGCGACGGAGCCTATGGTTTTCCTGCGGCGCCGCCGCGGCTCTGGCGAGCGTTGCCGCCGTAGTGGCGATGCTTGGCGCGGAAGGTGGCATCAACCTGAAACTCCTAGGGGGTTTGACCCTTCTCATGATGCCGATCCTTCCGCTGTCCGCGGTGGCGAACGTCTGGCGCGCCGTGTTGAATTCCCAGAGCAGCTTTGTGATCCCGGCCCTTACAGTCACGCTGACGCCAGCCGTGATTATTCTGTGCATTCTGCTCGCTGGAAGGAGCCATGGCGTCTCGATTCTAGCGGCCGGAACGAGCCTGGCTTCTCTTGCCGAAGTCGGGGTTCTTGGCTGGGGGCTTCGACGGGTCGGATTTCCGATTCTCCCCCACGTCCGGGAGCGCGATTTCTCTTTGCTCGAGGTCCGCAGCGAGTACAGCTATCTGGCTGCGACTACGGCCTTGAGCGCCGGTACTGCCTTCATAGCGCAGTGGATGGCAGCGGCACTTGGAGCAGGTAGTGTGTCGCTTCTCAATTATGGGACGCGGCTGGCCGGCGTGCTCATGGCGATTGGTCCGGGGGCGCTCAGTGTTACGATCCTCCCGCGATTTTCCTACATGGTAGCCGCGCATGATTGGGAACGACTGAAACAATCGCTTGTGCGCATTCTTTTCGGATCGCTGGTCATTGCAGGAATAGCCGCCGCCCTCCTGATCGTGTTTTCAGTTCCCATCGTGCGGCTCACGCTGCAGCAGGGAGCGTTCACTGCCGCGGACACCCGCATAGTGGCATCGGTGCAAGCCTGCTCCCTGCTTCAATTGCCGTTTATCGTCGGAATGACCATTCTGATGCGCGTCCTCTCTGCGCTGAAGGCAAATCGTATACTGCTCCCATTTTCAAGCGTGGCGTTAGTCGTCAGCACGGGCTTGACTTATGTTCTGATGACTCACTACGGAGTTGCGGGAATTGCGCTGGCAGCCTCCTCGGTGCAGATTCTGCTGTTTGCCGCCCTCGCAATTCTCGTGTTCCGCCGCGGGCCGCGCAGCTTTCTAAAAGATTGTGACGCCTACGCCGCTGCCCGTTAGTGAACCTGATTCGATGGCTGCGGCTGTGCACTACGATCCCCTGCAATCGGCCACTCCCCTTCCGCTCCAGGCCGAGTACTTTCCAATGGGCTACCGGCTCCGCATCGCTACCAATTCGGAGTTGGTTCACTTGACAGCGGCCCGAATTTGGTCGCGCTACCCGTGCCTTTCGAACGAGCCGGCCGTTCGTCTGAACATCGCAGTCACCGCGGACGATGCGGCGCTTCCTCCGCCTGCCCCTTTGTTCCGTGGACGCGACCACCTGTTTTCGGTTGTGGCCGACAGTAACCATTTCGCGACCGCCGACCTCCGGACGGGAGCCGGATTTGCGTGCTTCACGGAGAACATCTCCGGCGAGTACCTACGCTACCAATTTCTCGAGCCCCTGGCGTATGTGCTGATCGCCGCGCGCTACTTAACCTTCACCCATGCCGCCTGCGTGGCGTTCGGTGGACGTGGGGTGCTTCTTTGCGGCGACTCCGGAGCTGGAAAGACGTGTCTCGCTTTCGCTTGTGCACGCAAAGGATGGACTTTCCTTTCTGGGGACGCAACCGCGGTCGTGCGGGGCCGGACTGATTATCGGATCCTCGGAAGGCCGTTCGAAATCCGTTTCCGGGAAACGGCACGCCAACTGTTTCCCGAGCTTGAAATATGCCCGCAGGTCATACGGCCGAACGGCAAGAACGATATCGAGATCGATCCTCGGGATCTGGGGGTGAAGTGCGCGCTCGAAGGAACGGCGAGCCACATCGTGATTCTGGAACGCTCCCGCCACCCGATACCCGCCGTCGTCGAAGTTTTCCCGCGGGATGCAGCGCTCCGCCACCTCGAGCAGGCTATCTGCTTTGGTGACGAATCGAGCCGCACGGAGCAACTGCGGTCCCTGGTGGAGTTCTTGACGCTTCCCACGCTTTGCTTGCGCTTTTACGACCTGAATTCCGCCGAGCGTGTTCTGCGATCACTCGTCACGGAGCAGCGCTGAATGTCATCCAGGCTTCTGACCGTCGTGCGCAGTCTCAGCTTCGGCCACGATCGGGAAAGCGATCTTCGCGGCATCCCTGCCGCGGAGTGGGGCAGGCTGTTGGCACTCACAGACCGGTCCCAGCTCACTCTTCCACTAGGAATCCGCTGCCCACAGCAACTTCCGGAATGGGTTCAAGAGCGGCTCGCGGGGAATTTGCGAAACAATGCAATCCGGCACGGTCGCGTCCTCGACGCTTACCAGCAGGTGGCCCGCGCTTTCTCTTCCCAAGGCATCGACTTCATGGTCCTCAAGGGACTCTCGCAGTGGCCCGGTTACTGTGACGATTTGCGCCAGCGTCCGCAGTACGATCTGGACCTCTATTGCCCTCCGCATGCGATCCAGCGTGCCTTCGAGGCGATCCGGTCTCTCGGTTATGAGCCGTTCGGTCAGAAGGGAAGAATCGCCATCGATCACCTGCCGCCGATGATCCGGATGACCGGCTGGCGTCCTAACGGTGACTATTACGATCCGGACATGCCGGTGACCATCGAACTTCATTTCCGGTTCTGGGATGAGGCAACCGAGCGTTTTGCCGTCGACAGCGATGACCGTTTCTGGGAGCGGCGAGTCAGCCGCAAGATCCAAGGTATCCCCATACCGACGCTGGATGCCGTTGACGGACTTTCGTATGCGACATGGCATCTGGTCCGCCACCTGGTTCGCGGCGACGTTCGCGCGTATCACGTATATGAGTTGGCTCACTTCTTACAGCGAAGCTCGGAAGACCATGCATTCTGGCGGGATTGGCGGGACCGAAAGGCCTCCGGGGTCGTCGAGGCCATCGCATTCCGCCTTGCGATCGAGTGGTTCGATTGCCGCGTGCATTCGGACGTCCAAGAGTTGTGCCAATCGCTGCCGGTGTCCGTAAGGCGCTGGTTTGACCTGTTCGCGTTCTCTCCGTTGAGAGCTTTGGAGCATCCCAACAAGGACGAGCTGTTTCTGCACTGGTGCCTGGTGAATGGATGGCGCGACCGCCTGCAGGTCGCCAAGGAGCGGCTGTTTCCGGTTCGTTTTAACCCCGTGATCGTGGACGCGCACGTGCCAGCGCCGGATTGGCGCCTGCGGCTTAAGCGACGGGTTTTCGGAGCCGGGTTTATGGCGCGGAGAGCCTTCCATCATGCGCGGACACTCGCTCCGGTGATGTGGAATAGCGTCCGCTGGCACCGAGCGCTCGTGAAGTAACCGCTTCGGAAATCGCAGCGCACACTCCGGAGCGGAAACGTTCCACTCGGAAGCGCGCTTCCCACTCCCGCCGTCCGTTCACGGCGAGCCGGTCTCTCAACTCTGGATTTGCGGCCAGGGTCCGGACCAGCATCGCCAGCTCCTGTGGCGAGGAAGATCTCGAGAGCAATCCGCTATATCCATCGCGAATGAGTTCGGGAATTCCGCCTGAAGGATACGAAAGAACGCAAGTTCCCGCGGACAACGCTTCCAGGATGACTCTCGGGCTTGCGTCATGGCTGGCCGAAGGGACCACCAGAATGTCCAAATCGTGGAGCGCTCGCGACACGTCGTCTGTCCACCCTCGGAGTTCCACACCGGCGGCCGCGCTAGTCGAGCGAACCCTCTGCTGGTATTCCGCATCGGAGAACAGGGAAGCGCCGACTATGCAGAACTGGACCTTCTTCCGGTCCGGAATCGCGGCAGCGACACGGAGAAAATCCAGGTGGCCTTTTTCCGGGGCAATACGCCCCAAGATCCCGACTCGAACCGGATCTCCGCTTGAGTTTCGCGGACAAAACCCATGATCCGAAACGCCGTTGTAGATCACCCGGACCGTGTCTGGGCGGAGCAACATCTTAAACGGCTGCGCTGTGAATTCCGAACACGCCAGCACGCGCGCCGGGAGGCTAAGCAGAACCCGGCCGGCGATGGTTCGCGCATATTGCTTGTCGAGAAAACTATGCGAGTGAAAAACGACCGGTACGTGGGTCCCGGAAACCGCGGGCAGTATTCGAGGTCCGTTGACATAGATGAGATCAGCGGGGCGTTCCCGCAAAGCGCGGCGCAGAATTCGCAGACTTCGCACCATGTCAACGCCAAAGCGCAAAACATCAGTAGCGGTCTTGCGGCCGTTGGCATAGGGGGCGAGCGGAAGGCGTTGTACGTCAAAACCACGTTTTCGTGCGAAATCGAGCAGCGGCCCCGCGCCGGGAGCCATCACCTCCGCTTGCCAGCCCAGCCTGCTCACTTCTAGCAGCACATCCCGCAAGCAGAGTTGTGCGCCTCCAAGGTCGCTGAACTGGTCAAGAAACAGGACTCTCACGCATCCTCCCGGGCTAGCCGTGCAGCGGTGCCCAGCACCCAGAAATACACAGGCAGAACCCGCCAATAAGTGATGAGGTCACCGGATAGCATTTGAACCAGTTGGCCGCACCAGAAGCAGAAGATCCACTCCCCGAAAAACTGCGCTTGGGGCCGGGGCGAACTCCGAGCGATCCATCCTGTGCGCAGGATGACAATATTTAGGGCGATGAAGACCGCCAGACCGGCCACTCCGGTTTCCACCAGCAGTCCTAGGTAGGTGTTGTCGGCGATGACCTTGCTTCCGACGAAATTTGAATAGGGCAAGGTCTTGTAGCCGATGCCGAACACGGCGTACCACGGTTCGCGAGCCAGGAAGTCGTACAGAACCTGCCAGTGGCTCAAGCGTCCGGAGAGCACCTGATCGGGCGACTGGTCGAAGAAACTAAATGATCCTAAGAGCCGGCCCCAGTAGTTGGCAGAGAGCCTGGGGGCAGCAAGTTGAATCGCGACCCCTGCTGCCACCAACGCCGCCAGCAACACCAGGAGCGACCGGCGAACCCGTCCTGCATGAATCGAAGCAAGGACCGCCGCGGCCACAACCACATTCAAAACGGATGCCCGCGAGTAGGAAAAAAGCAGGGCTGCTGCAAGCACCACCCCCCCCAACTGCAACCAAGCGCGTGAGAACGGAGTCTCCTGGCGCTGCCTGAATAGGCAGACCATCGCCATGACCAGGAAAAAAGCGCAGAAGTTCCCGAGTGTGCTGGCTTCGTAGAACAGCCCCTGGGCGCGCCGGAACACACCCTCCTCCAGGTATACGAATTGATCGCCGTAACCCCCGGGCACGGGAAACTGGTAGTAAAAGTCAGCGCACGCGAAGAGCGCCCCCGCTACCGCCAGCCCAAAAAGAACCTTGGTGATGCGAAAAGGCCCTGAGGAATCGCTACCGGGGCCGGCATACGAATAAAGAAATACGAAAACGCTGATGGCGAATAAAACCACGCGCGCCAAGCTTCCGATGGCGATTTCCCAGCCCGAATAGAGCGCCGCGAACGCCAGGGATTCTAGAAGGACTCCCGTGAAGATCACTAGCGCCAGCGTGAGCGGATGGCTCAAGGAACGCCACTCGCGCATCCACACCACACCGGTCACTACTCCCAGCAACGCCAACAAAGGAGCAACGTGAACTCCAGAGTTGCCGAGCGGGAGCGGTAAGGGCGGCAATAGCAGCAGGCAAAAGAAAAATGCCAACAGCCAACGCGAGGGAAGCAGGATTACCCAGTAGAACAGCGGGGCCAACACCAGTGGGATCACCAGCAGGAGCCTGGCGGTTGTGCTGGGCATCAGCGCAACCGTGGCGCACCACACTCCCATCGCAATCGCTCCGAGTCCCGGCGCATTCGGACGACGGATTTCGAAGCCTCGAATCGTCACCGGAGAGCGTCCGAGTGTCTACTAAAGACCGGGTCGCGCTGTGTATCACGGGCGCGGTGGTAAGCGAATTGAATTGCAAGGTATCCGATGGACGCCATGAGCGACAGTACAAAGGCAACTGCCAGATTTAAGGGCGGATTCGGGAAGCTGGGACGCTGCGGAACAATGCCGGGGTCGAGGACCTTGAGCCGGACTCCGCGAGCCGCAGAAGAGGCTTTCACGTCGCTGAGTTTCGTGTTTTGTGCTTCCTCCTCGGCCCGCGCCGATTTTAGTTCTGCATCAATTGAATCCCGTCTCCTTCTTAAGTCCTCCAGTAAGGGGCTCTTAACGTTCAAGAATTGAAGCAGCTGGCGGTCCTGGCCTTCTAGATCTTGAATCTTGGCGCGCGTGGCTACGATTTCGAATTGGGTCCAACCCGTCTGCGGTTCACCGGCTCCACTGGGTTGAGGCGCCTGTTGTTGGCCAAGATAATTCGCCAATTCGGCTCGTGCCCTGGCCAAGTCCTTTCCAACCTCCGATCTCAGCTCAGCGGCGACTAGGACCTCTTTGTCGAGAGCTTCGACGGGCGTGGCTCTGGTGAACTGGTCCTTCACTTGTTCCGCCGCTATCCGCCGCGCCTTGGCCGCCTCGAAGAGTCGCTGCGGTTCCCTTGAGAGATCCTCATCTGTCTGCCGATCGAGAGATACATTCAGGGCAACGGTGCGTTCTGCGATGTATTGCGCCAAGGCCTGGGCGTCCTTGGGATCGCTCACCGTGGCGCTGATATCGATAATCGTAGTGCTGGCGGGCTTGGTCACCTCGAGAATCCGCCGCTTGAGTGCTTCGGTGCTGACGCCTGGATATCTCTCGCGCAAATGAAGGTCGTCGAGCGCGCGCTCAAACAGGGTATCGCTGGACGCAAAGCGTTCGTACGTCTTAAGGGACTCCAGATAGACGGTGCTGACGGCGGTAGCGGCTCGAGGATCGTTGCCCCCCGGAGGTTCGATCAGAATGCTGGCGGTCGCCGTATAACGCGCGGGCAGAAGCAAGCTGACAGCTCCGGCGACGGCGAGTGCGGTCGCGCAGGTAATCGCCACCAGAGCCCGGCGGCGCCACAAATAGCCCGCGAATTCCAGTCCTTCTGATGCGTTACGCATTGAGTTACCAAAGGCGGATAACTTCCACCTGAGTGCTCCCTATGGTTTTGACATGGGATCAGAGCCTAAGAGAACATTACTTGCGGACGACCGGTCCCCCGTTTAAGCGTGACAACCTGTGTGACCGGACTGGCTGATCCGGCCCGACTCAGATGATCGATCTGTCGCACAGAGCCGTCTTTCAGCTTTGACAGGCATCACGTTCCGTCGGGAACACTATTTGTGCGAGGGAAAAGTGTTGTTGTGCATAAATACTCGTTGTAGTATCGAATGTAGTCGCCCAGGCCCTTCGTGCAAGAAACAACCCATCCGTGGCCGAATTTCTTCATTGCCGGCGCCCCCAAGGCCGGCACGACATCGCTTTACCATTATTTGAGCCAACATCCCCAAATCTACTTAAGCCCGGTCAAGGAGCCCTGCTACTTCGCTTCCGAGGTTCGTTCGGAACATTTCAGCCGAGAGTTTGAATCCACCGCCCAAAGAAGTGGCCGACAACTTCGCACATATCTCGATGGACCCATGACCGACGGCGATCCCGGAGGAATCGTTACGAACTGGGAGGATTACCTCAGATTATTCAAGAACGTTGACGGCGAGATTGCGGTTGGCGAAGCAAGCGTGTGCTACTTGTGGTCGCCTACGGCGGCATCCAATATACGTTCACGGATTCCTGAAGCGAAAATTGTCATCATCCTGAGAGATCCGGCCGAGCGGGCCTATTCGCAATATCTGCACTATGCGGCGAATGGACTGGTGAGGCGTTCGTTTCGAGAACACATTAAACAAAGCGCACGCAACACGCGCCGTGAATTTAACACACTGTATCCATTCTTGGAATACGGTCTGTACTGCCGACAAGTTAGAGCGTATCTGGAGGTTTTCCCCCGCGCCCACATTCGGGTTTACTTGTACGAAGAAGCCTGGAAGGATCCACTGGCGTTTCTCAAGGCGATATTCGAGTATCTGAACGTGGATTCGGAATTTAGAGCCGATGTTTCCCGACGAACTCTTCAACGTCGGGCGCCGAGATCGCTCACTAGTCATTACGTGCTCCGTAAATCCGGCATAGCGCCGCGGCTCAAAGCCTTGGCTCCGAGGACTATCTGGAACGGCATTCGGACACTTCTCTTTAGATCACCTGGCTCGCTACGGATGGATTCGGCTGATCGAAGCTATCTGTGCGACTTTTACCGTGATGATGTTGCGAAATTATCTTCGCTGCTTGACCGTGACCTTGGATCCTGGCTCAAATAGCGTTGAGGCTATAGCGCGAACGTCATTAATCCCTGGACACAGATTTAAGCTACTAGGGGCACTTCGCGGGCGGCGACGTCCGATGGCCCCGCCTATTCAGATGTATCGGATTCCGGTGCTATCCACAGCGCCCTGAGCTCAAAACGGAGTGGATGACTTCCTGCCAGGTCTGCTGGCGGATTACGGAGATGGCACAACGGTCGAACCGGCGCTTTCTAAACCTGATATCGGTAGAGGTCCTTCAAGACCGTCTAGCTAATAGGGAAGAGGGCGGGCGGAGTCCATCATGGCCAGGAGTCACTGACTCCAACAAATGCCGAATACATTGGCGCAGACCAGACTGTCATCCTCGCTTTTCGCTTGCAATTCTGCGGCGGACCATACATACCGATATTGCCCGTTGTCGATCCCATTAGTCGCACGAACTAGCTGCAGACTACCCAGGCAGTGGTTTAACGGTTACTAGAACGATGCGGTTAGTTAGGCGCGAGTAATTGATCGGCCGCTACAATAGGGGAACAATCCATGGCGATACCAATCGTGCGGGTCATTCTCTACGTCAAGAACATCCCCACGGTGGCTGACTTCTATCGGCGACATTTCGGTATGAGCCCCCTCCCATCTGGAGAAAAAGGGTGGCTGGAGATGACAAGTAACTCCGGCGGTTGCACAATTGCCCTGCACCAAGCGAGCGCGGCGCAGAAGAGCGGCGCGGCGATTAAACTCGTCTTCGGAGTAGCCGACGTAGCCAAGTTCAAGAGCGAAAGAGAATCCGATGGTCTGAAGTTTGGGCCGATCCACGCATTTGCGAATTTTGAATTCGCAAACGCGAAAGACCCCGCAGGAAACTCCGTTCAGATCTCGAGCCGAGGGTTAAGATAGGGCTCGGTCTCGCGTTGTCGCGTAGTGTAGACCTACCTGCAGCCACTTGGACGTATAACGCGCAAACGGGCCAAGTGCCGCCGGGCTCTGCCTCCAGGGCCTTGGGGAGAGCCTTCCGATAATCCGGTAGCTTTGATCTGGAGTGCTCGGGCGGCGGGAATACTGGGGCGAAGACGGGTAGGCCGTGCCCGAGCACTTCAGATAAGGCGGCATTGAACTGAGCCGAAGCAGGCTATGCGTTTTGAATCCGATTTAGGCGGTGTGGACTGGAGAGGAAGCATGGATGGAAAGGGTGGCGGGGAGGGCGTGAGGCGGTCTGTGCGACCCGCGACCGAGATGTAACGGAGG